>NZ_QFAY01000009.1 GCF_017884005.1 Streptococcus panodentis | reverse complement strand
TTCAATGGTCTTTCTGCCGCTCTTGGCGACAACTATATTAGTATATCACCTGCACCTCGCTATGTCAAGTCATTTTTGAAAAGTTTTTTAATTTATTGCCGATTTTTTTACAGAGCTCTTACAAAACCTTTAAAATAAGGAGTGCTTTCATTATGAAGTGATGTCATATTTGAATGCATAGCTTGAGGATCTGTCCGTCCTAAAAAAGCGCAGCTGAAATGCCAAAAAACCAAAACTCTGCTCATCTCAGCACGGAATCTGACCAGGCTTAGCATGCGAACGGAGACAGCAATCATACTCAAAAGCAAAGCGAGGCTGAGACACCCTGTCCCAGCCTCCTTTTTTATTTCTTTATTTTACTTCCAAGAGGCCGATATCCCCGTCTTCTCGACGGTAAATGACATTGGTTGTCCCATCTTCGGCATCTGAATAGATGAAGAAATCATGCCCCAGCAAATCCATTTGCAGCAGAGCTTCTTCTAAGTCCATCGGCTTTAAATCAATATGTTTTGAGCGAACTACTTTTGATGGAATATCTTCGCTTTCTTCTACTAAAGCATCTGTGAACAGCTGGCTGGTAGCAACCTTATTGCGGTTCTTTCTTTCAATTTTTGTTTTATTTTTACGGATTTGACGTTCAATTTTATCTGTTACCAAATCAATAGAACCGTACATATCCTGAGAAACATCTTCTGCACGAAGGGTAATCGAGCCAAGCGGAATGGTTACTTCCACCTTAGCCGTCTTTTCACGGTAGACCTTGAGGTTTACGCGTGCATCCAGTTCCTGCTCTGCTTGGAAATACTTCTCAATCTTCTCAAGTTTAGAAACTACGTAGTCACGGAGAGCATCTGTTACTTCTAGGTTTTCACCACGGATACTATATTTAAGCATATAAGTACCTTCTTTCTAAACATAAATGTTTTATTTATAATATCATTATAACGCTTTCATTTCATTTTTGCAAATTTTTTCTCACCTAGCAATTGAAAATGTCAAAATTTCTTTCACACCCGCTTCCAGCAGGATTTGCTTAGCCAACTGCAGTGTTTTTCCCGTTGTATAAATATCATCTATCAAAATAATTTTTTCTGGCAGATGCTGGTCTTCTTTAATACTGAAACACTGCTGAGTCTGCAGACGTTCCTCCCTATTTTTGCTGGACTGTGCCACGGTGTCTCTTTTTTCTAAAATATTTTTGTATGCTATACCTGCACCGTCTAAGATACCTTCAACCTGATTAAAACCTCTATGCAGGAATTTTTCCGGACTAACCGGGACAGGAACTGCTAGATAGCCCTTAAACGCCCTCATCTTTTCCCTGACCGTTTCTCCAAATACAAATCTCAGCAGATAATCACCCTGAAATTTGTATTGGCTGAAATAATCTTTCATAGCCTGATTATAAGTGAAACAGGAAAAATGCTGTACCTGATAGCCTTCTCGAGACCAGCTTTGACAGTCTGAACAAATCTCTGCACTGCCTTTTCGGCAGCATCGTGGACAATGCTGGTCCGTTATTTGCTCAAAATTTTCAAAACAGCTTGAGCAGATACGCGGTTTTTCTGGCTTCAATAAGAAAAACTGTGAAAAAGTCAGCATTTCTTTCAGCTGACTGCTGCACAACAGACAATGCTTCATAGACCGGCCTCCCGATTCATGGCTTTGATTTCGCTGATGGCTTTTTCAATAGCAGATGTGCTGCCGTCGTGAAAAAAGAGCAGCTGGCCAGTGGGCCTATCCATACTGCGTCCCACGCGCCCAGAAATCTGCACCAGCGCACTGCGGCTGAACAGGCGGTGATTGGCTTCCAGCACAAAAACATCTACGCTAGGAAAAGTCACTCCCCGCTCCAAAATAGTAGTTGTCACCAGAATGCTGATCTCTTTCTGCCGAAACTGCTCAACCAGCTCCAGGCGATTTTCCGTCGTAGAAGCGACAAAGCCGATTTTTTCATGTGGAAAGTGCCGCTTTAAAATTCCGGCAATCTCCTGTCCTCTTTGGATTTCCGCAGCAAAAACTAAGAGGGGAAATCCAGTCTTTCTCTGCTCCTTGAGAATTTTTTTCAACTTGGGAGACAGCTTCCCTTTTTCTACCTGCTTTTGAAAATGCGGCAGCCAGACTTTCCGGGGTACTGTCAGAGGATTGCCGTGAAATCTTCTGGGCAGACTGAGCCGCTGCAGCTCTCCTTTTTTCACTTTTTTATCCAATTCGTCCGTGGAGGTTGCGGTCAGAAATATGGTCGTACTCTCTGTCTTAACCGCTTGTTTTACTGCATGATAAAGAATCGGGTTGTCCACATAGGGAAAGGCATCAACCTCATCCACAATCAGCAAATCAAAGGCGCGATAAAACCTGAGGAGCTGATGGGTGGTTGCAATGACCAGCGGACTGCGGACATAAGGCTCTGAATCTCCGTACAGGAGGGCAATATCGCAGGCAAAATCTTCCTTTATCCGGCGATACAGCTCTAAACAAACATCAATGCGGGGGCTGGCTAAGCAGACTGATCCTCCTCTATCCACTATTTTTGCTGCCGCCTGATAGATCATCTCCGTTTTCCCAGCCCCGGTAACAGCATGCACTAATGTATTTTGCTGTCTGTCAATCGCCTGCAGCAGGCCTTGCGAGACTTTTTCCTGAAAAGCTGTCAGCTGTCCCTGCCATGTGAGGACACAGTTTCTAGGAAAAGGCTCCTGCGGGAAATAATAGAGAGTCTGGTCGCTGCGAACTCGCCCCAACATCAGACACTGCCGGCAATAATAGGCACCAGCCGGCAGCCGGTGCTCCCCATCCGCCTTGCTGCCGCAGCGGCTGCAGTAAAAGCTGCCCTCCGACTTTCGCATAGCGGGCAGCCTCTGGGCCTCTTCCCGTAGTGCTGCTGCCAACTGGTCTTCTGTAAAAATTCGGCCTAAACAATCTGCTCTTTCTGTCATACTTATTCATTCGTAATTCTTTTGGCAAATGCAATCTTTTTTTGTAAAATGAAAGTATGGAATTTAAAACAATCAAAGCAGATGGACAGGTAGAAGAAGAAATCAAGAAATCCCGCTTCATCTGCCATGTTAAACGCATTTACACTGAAGAAGAAGCCCGCAACTTTATTGCAGCGGTTAAGAAAGAGCACTACAAGGCCAGTCACAACTGCTCTGCCTTTATCCTCGGCCCCCAAAGTGACATCAAACGGACCAGCGATGACGGTGAACCCAGCGGTACCGCTGGCGTGCCCATGCTGGGGGTTTTGGAAAATCAGGAACTGACCAATCTCTGCGTGGTCGTCACCCGCTATTTTGGCGGTATTAAGCTAGGGGCTGGCGGCCTTATCCGAGCTTATGCCGGCAGTGTGGCTTTGGCTATCAAGGAAATCGGACGGGTGGAAATCAAGGAACAGGCTGGACTGCGGGTGAGCATGTCTTACAGCCGCTATCAGGATTTCCCTGTCTTCCTCAAAAATGAAGGCCTGACTGAATATGATACCGTATTTACAGACAGCGTTGCTGCGACGGTCTTTGTTGACAAGGACCAGTCAGAAGCACTCAAACATCGGCTGACTGAATTTTTTAAGGGAAAAATCACCATTGCCAATCAAGGACTGCGGCAAGTGGAAGTTCCTCTTGAAATGTAAGGCATGCAGAAACAGGTTTGCTATAAATTTTCTCTATCAGAGCCATAGCTTTTTTATATTTTACAAAGCCTGTTTTTCGTTTTATACTGGTTCTATTAAGCTATATTGAGGTATAAACTTTATGTCACATATTTATAATAATATTACTGAATTAATTGGAAATACGCCTATTGTCAAACTGAATCGTCTTGTTCCCGAGGGAGCTGCGGATGTTTACGTAAAGTTAGAAGCTTTCAATCCGGGCTCTTCTGTTAAAGACCGTATTGCTCTCAGCATGATTGAGGCAGCTGAAGGCGACGGCATTATCAAGCCGGGCGACACCATTGTGGAAGCAACTTCCGGAAATACTGGTATTGGTCTGTCTTGGGTCGGTGCAGCCAAGGGCTACAAGGTTGTTATTGTCATGCCGGAAACGATGAGCGTGGAACGCCGCAAAATCATCCAGGCTTATGGCGCTGAATTGGTTTTGACACCAGGCAGTGAAGGGATGAAAGGAGCTATCGCCAAAGCTCAAGAAATTGCCCAAGAACGTCAGGGCTGGCTGCCGCTGCAGTTTAATAACCCAGCTAATCCAGAGGTTCACGAAAGAACAACAGGAGCAGAGATTATCGCTGCTTTCGGTGAAACCGGACTGGACGCTTTTGTCGGCGGTGTTGGTACTGGCGGGACAATCTCAGGTGTGTCACACGCCCTGAAAAAGGTCAACCCAGACGTGCAAATCTATGCTGTCGAGGCAGACGAATCAGCTATTCTTTCTGGAGAGAAACCAGGACCGCACAAAATTCAGGGAATTTCAGCCGGCTTCATTCCTGAAACCTTGGACACTGAGTCCTATGGCGGCATTGTCCGCGTCACTTCCGACCAAGCATTGGAACTGGGCCGGCAGGTCGGCGGACAGGAAGGCTTCCTGGTCGGAATCTCCTCTGCTGCAGCAATCTTCGCAGCTATTGAAGTGGCTAAAAAATTGGGCGCCGGCAAAAAAGTGCTGGCTCTGGCACCGGACAATGGCGAACGCTATCTGTCAACAGCACTTTATGAATTTGAGGCTTAATTCAAATCTTACAAAAAAACCGGAACGCTCGTTCCGGTTTCAGATTGTAGACAAAGTCTTGAGAAGACATCTTTCTCAGGACTTTTTGTCGTTTTTAGGAGTATAATAGAGATAAGTGATGGAGGTGCAGCCAATGTTTCATAAAAACCAAGTAGATTTAGAGCGCCAACAGCTGGAATTAATGAGTTTAGATATGCTGGTTCCACAGGACCACTTCCTGCGAAAAGTGGAGAAGGTGGTGGATTTTGATTTCATCTATGACCTCTTAGAAGACAGCTATAGTCCTGACCAAGGCCGGCCCAGTCTGGATCCAGTCCTGCTCATCAAAATCCCTCTCTTAAAAAACCTGTATGGGATTCGCTCCATGCCAGACCATGAAAGAGATTGAAATGAATATTGCCTTTCGCTGGTTTCTTGGAATTGGATTTGAAAGCAAGGTGCCACATTTTTCCACCTATGGCAAGAATTATGAGCGCCGCTTTAAAGACAGGGCAGTTGTGGAGGCGATTTTTAACCACATCCTTTCTCTCTGCTTTCATTATCATTTTGAGTTTTGAAGAGTATATAGTCTTCTAGTATGCTTTTATAGTACTAGGCAACGAGCCGCAGGCTGTACTTGGGTACGGCAAGGCGAGTTAACGACGGAATAAAAGATAAACGAAATGACGATAAAAAAGACAAAGAAATCCTTTCTCGTCTTCTTTTCATCTTTCCATGGTCAAAGCATTCCCATCCTTTGCCACGGCCGGCTCGAAAGTCTTTTTTTGTCTATGCTTACTCTTTTTCCTCTTTCAGAAACCCCTTGGCTTCTTCAATCCAGATCGGCATTTGTCTGCCCAGAGGTTCAAAACCGATTTTGCAGCGGCCGTTGGAAAAGCGGTGCCGTCTGGGAAGGCGGTGCCTCTCTTCTTCTAAAGTTCTCATGGAAAGACTGGCCTTGCCGGAAAATTCATCATAGTCCACAACCTGCACCTGCACCTGCTGACCTATTTTCAAAATATCATGGATATTCTCAATATAGCCCGGACGAATCTCTGAAATGTGAATAAGGCCGATGGTCCCATTCCCTAGCTCGACAAAGGCTCCGTAAGGCTGAATGCCTGTAATCCTGCCTTTTAATTTGTCGCCAATCTTCATCAGTCTGCAACCTCAATCGTTTCAATTACAACATCGTCAACCGGCTTATCCATGCTTCCAGTCTCAACAGCTGCAATCTGATCCAAAATCTCATAAGAAGCTTCATCAGCCAGCTGGCCAAAAACCGTATGGCGACGGTCCAGATGCGGAGTCCCCCCTTTGCTGGCATAGATTTCCGCGATAGGCTCTGGCCATCCGCCGCGGCTCAATTCCTTGGCTGAATAAGGCAGCTTACTGTTTTGGACAATAAAGAACTGGCTGCCGTTCGTGTTGGGACCGGCATTGGCCATCGAAAGAGCGCCGCGGATATTGTAAAGCTCCGGTGAGAATTCATCTTCAAACTTCTCTCCGTAAATAGACTGACCGCCCATACCGGTCCCTGTCGGATCTCCACCCTGAATCATGAAATCTTTGATAATCCGGTGAAAAATGACGCCGTCATAATAGCCGTCTTTAGCCAAAGCAATAAAGTTGGCCACAGTTTTAGGGGCTTGCTCTGGAAATAACCGAATCTTTAAATCACCGTGATTGGTCTTTATCGTTGCGAGCGGCCCTTCTGCTGCTGCAAGGTTAGCCTGCGGGTAATTCACTTCTTTTTCTACCATTCCTAATTCCTCCAAGGCGGCAAGAATGCCGTCTTCTTCTACTGTTTTTGTTATATAATCTGCTTTTTTCTGCAGTTTTTCATGGGAAATTCCCATAGCAATGCCGATACCGACATAGTCAAACAATTCTAAATCATTGAGTCCGTCTCCGAAAACCAGGACATTTTCAGGTTTCAGACCCAAGTGCTCTACAACATTAGCAACCCCAGATGCCTTGGAGCCCTCAATCGGCACCACATCTGAAGAATGGGGATGCCAGCGGACCAAGCGCAAATGGTCAGCCAGATCTTCCGGCAGCTGCAGACTGTCGCCGACTTGCTCAAAGGTCCACATTTGATAAATGTCCTGCTCCGCATAAAAGTCAGGATTGACAGTCAAGTCTGGATAGACGACGTCAATTGCATCCGAAATCAGGGGCGTCCGAGCAGACAGGGCCGCAGCATGGCTGCCGACCAGACCAAATCCAATCCCGGCGGCTTCAGCCCAAGCGATAAAGGCTTCCACCCTTTGCCTTGGAATGACCTTCTGGGCAATCACCCGGCCTTTGCTGTCTTCTACATAAGAGCCATTCAGAGTCACATAAAAGTCAGGTTTTAAAGCCCGAATCTCCGGAACAACACCGAAGATTCCACGACCGGAAGCGATGCCGGTCAAAATACCTTTTCTTCGCAGCTGCTGGAAAACTGTTTTGATGGATTCCGGAATAAAGCCGGTATCCTTGACCCGCAGGGTATCATCAATATCAAAAAAGACCATCTTGATTTTCTTTGCCCTGTATTTTAGTTTTGCGTCCATGAAGCCCTCTATTTTCTTTTTGTCGTCTTTTAGTTTGCTTTTAGGACTAGGCAGCGAGCCGCAGGCTGTACTGAGGTACGGCAAGGCGAGTTAACGACCTAATAAAAGATAAACGAAATGACGACATTTCTTCTATTATACCATTAAAATTCTTCCTGTGGGACCAGATGATGCTGAAAGGCGTACACAACTGCCTGAGTACGGTCGCTCACTTCCAATTTCGACAAAATATTAGAGACATGTGTCTTGACCGTCTTAAGAGATATGAAAAGTTCATCCGCAATCCGCTGATTTTCATAGCCCTTAGCCAAAAGCCCCAGAATATCACGCTCACGAGCTGTCAGGTCCTCATGGAGCTCGATATGATTGCGGTGATATTCTACTTTTTTGCTGACTTCCGTTTCAATGGCAAACTCGCCTTTGGCCACTTTTCTGACAGCATGGAGGATTTCCTCAGCACTGGATGTTTTCAGCATATAGCCCCTGGCGCCGGCGTCCAGAACCGGGTAGATTTTTTCATTATCCAGATAAGAAGTCAGGATTAAAATCTTAGCATCCGGCCACTCCTTTAAGATGGCCAGTGTAGCTTCGATGCCGTTCATCTCCGGCATGACAATATCCATCATCACAACATCCGGTCTGACAGCAAGAGCCTGCTCTACACCTTCTTTGCCGTTGGTCGCTTCTAAAACCTGCGCAACATCATCCTGCAGTTCCAAATAACTTTTCAAGCCCAAACGGACCATCTGATGGTCATCTACCAGTAATATCTTCATGATTGTCTCCTTCTAACAATGGGATAGTAATTTCAATGGACACGCCTTTTTTAGGAGCTGTCAGAAGTTTAAAGGTGCCTGCCATATCCTGAACACGGTCTTCAATATTTTTCAAACCGTAACTCAGCTCATCTTGGGCCAATGGATCAAAGCCAATGCCATTATCTGCCACTTTGATTTTCAGCTCACTGGGAGTCTGGTAAAGATAAATGTCCAAACGGCTGGCCTGAGCGTGCCGCAGGGTATTGTTAATCATTTCCTGAACAATGCGGAAAACATGCTCCTCTATCTGTTTTGGCAGGTGTTCTGCCTGATGGTTGAAATGAACCTCCAGATCGCTCTTGTCTGTCAGCTCCTTGATGATTACTTCCATGCCCTCAATCAAGGTCCGGTTTTCCAATTCTGTCGGCCGAAGATGCAGAAGAAGAATCCGCAGGTCTTTTTGGGCTGTATGGAGAATATCAGCAATGCCCTGCAGCTGCTTGTGCAGATTTTCCTGATCAATCCGATCCACATTTGCAGCCACACCTGAGAGAATCATATTGGCTGCAAAAAGCTCCTGACTGACCGTATCATGCAAATCCCGCGCAATCCGCCGGCGTTCTTTTTCGATAATTTTTTCTTCTGACTGCAGCGATTGATTTTCAGACCGCTGAAGATTCTCGGTCAGACTGTGCAGCCGGTCTTCTAAGCGCTGCAGAGAGCGATCAATCTCCGGCTGCTCAGTCGGCTCCCATCTCCGGCCCTCCAGCAAATGCTTGAGATTCTTCTGCATATGGGCTACAGCCATATGCTGGACCAAACGGACTGCTACGACGATTAAAATCGTCAGAGACAGTCCTAAAATGACTACAAAGAAGACAAAGGACTGCAGCAGTTCTAAATCACCAAAGAGTTCCTGCCAAGAAAAATCAAAAATATTGAAAATGTAATGAAAAACAACAAGGAGGACAAAGAAGGTGTAGACCAGAAGAAGGAAATAATTTGGCTTTTTCAATTTCTGACAACCTCCACATTCCCTAAAAAGCTGACCAGTACAATCTTAACAGTCTTATTGGCCCGCCTGTAGCCCGGAGTTGTCAGCGAAACGGTCTCATTGCGCAGCTTGCGGGAAGGGTGGTTGAGGAAGTTCACATCGCCGTAAAGGGTGTTAATCTGCAGCTGAATTTCGACATCAAGGGGCACTATAATCTTGGTATCCCCAAATCCCTTACGGATGACAACGACATTATCATGGTTGACCAGAATAACGTCTTCCAGATGAATCGTATCTCTGCCAATCATCCGCAGCAGATTAATATCATGAAACTGGCAGCTGTCCTTGGAAAAATGCTGCAAGTCTCCCAGCCAGCGATTCTTCTCGCTCTGAATCTCTACTTCTTCTTCAAAAATCAGATGGGTTTCTTGATTTTCCTTATAAATATAAGGGTATGCCACAATCATGCCGTAAACCAGGGCAAACAAAAGCGCTGCTATAACATAAGGATTAAGCATAATGATAAAGAAGAGCATAATCATGGAAGCGACCAGCAGAAAATTTCCCTTTTGCTTGCCGAAATAGTAATAGAGCAGCAGAAGAAAAAGCACCGTGATAATGACCACACGCGAAAAATCCGCTGCCAGCATAGTAATCAGCGCCATTGACAGCAAGACTGTTTCAACAAAAACAAATAACTGAACTTTCCACATAGCCATTTCCTTTCTGTACTTACCTATTTTAACAAAAATAGCCAGAAAAACCTCCGTCTAAGGCATGAAAAGCAAAAATTTCTGTTCGACCCGTTCGGAAATGAAGCCTTCTTCTCTCTTTTTCTTTCATTGGGTGCTGAGGGGAGGCTGGTTTGCCTAAAGACGTCAGACTCTTTGAAAATCGAAGAGGGCTCTTTCTTGCAGTCTTTCATCCGCCACCTCAAAACCAGATATTCTTTGAGTATGACAAAGCAGTCTCCCAGACTGGTTGAACGTCCCGGCTGCCAAGGACGAACTGGCTCAAGACGAGGTTTCTGAACCGGTCTATTGAATGAAAGAAAAACACCCCATTTCAAGCTAAAATGAAATGAGGTGAATCCTGCTATTGGTGACTGGAGGAGCTGGAAGAGCTCTCTTCTTCTGATGAACTGCTGCTTCTGGAGCTGCTGTCCGAGCTGGAGGAAGAGCTGGAAGACGAACTGGCTGTTGCCTCTGTCACATAGAGAGTGATTTTATCATTGGACTTGAGATCGATACTCTGACCGGCTGCCGGCGACTGGGAAGTCACCAGATCAGCCTGGGTCGAAGTAACCGAACGGTCCACCACACGCTCAATCCGAGAGGAAGAAATCCCCATCTGAATCAAGTAAGAGCGGGCATTAGCATAAGTATACTGCAGGCTGCCAAAGTCCGGCATCGCTACACTGGACACTTCCTTAGCTACGGTCAGGGTAATCTGAGCATTGGCTGACAGATCATAAGTAGCGCCGTAGGCTGGGGTCTGGGCAATCACCTGACCAGGTTCGTAGTCGCTGGATTCCTCTTCAACAATCTTGATGAGCTTCTCTGAAACCTTGTAATTGGTTTTCAAATCTTCAACTGCAGCTGTATACTGCTGACCGATATAATCGTCCATCTTGAAGGTCTTGGGTCCTTTGGACACAATCAAATCAATCTTGCTGCCCTCACGGCGCTGGCTGTTGGCCTGTGGGTCCGTTTTAATGACCTTACCGGACTCAACAGTATCACTGTACTCTTCCTTTTCCTCACCAACCACCAGCTTTTTAGCTTCAATAGTCGAGCGGGCCTCGGCAACCGTTTGGCCGGCAACATCCGGTACGCTGGTGTTAGACGGGCTGTTGTAAAGCAGATAGACAAAGGCTGCCAGAACCAAAAGCACAGCGAAGAACAGTACTTTATAGCGCGTTCTTAGATGGCGTTTTTTAGGATTTTTCTTAGCAGGAGCCGGATTTTCCTCTGCGGTTGATTGGCTGGACTCAGCTGTCTGCGCAGCAGCTTTTGCGGGCTGAGCGGCAGGCTGGGGAAGCGGCGAAATCTTAGGCAGGGTCTTGGTGTCTGCCTTTGCTGCATCGTCAAAGACCAGCTTCTTTTCATTGTGGCGCTCATAAGACAGGCTGCTGGATAAGTCTACATACATCTCTGCAACAGACTGGTAGCGATCGCTCAGTTTTTTAGCTGTCGCTTTAATAACCACATTTTCCAAGGCCTGAGGCACATTGGGATTTTCGTCAATAATGGAGGGCAGAGGCTTTTGAAAATGCTGCAGGGCGATGGTCACGGCACTGTCCCCGTCATAAGGGATATGGCCAGTCAGCATCTCATAGAAAATAATCCCCATGGCATAAATATCACTTTGAACCGTGGCTTTGGAGCCGCGGGCCTGCTCCGGTGATAGATAATGCACAGAGCCCAGCATAGAGTTGGTCTGGGTCAGACTGGTTTCAGCAAAGGCTACGGCAATACCGAAGTCCGTCACCTTGGCATTGCCGTCCGGGGTTAAGAGGACATTCTGCGGTTTCAGATCCCGGTGGACAATGCCGCGGGTATGCGCCAGGCGCATAGCCAGCAGGATTTGCCCCATGATTCTGACCGCTTCTTCATTAGAAATTGGAGAATTTTCTTTGATATAACGCTTAAGGTCCAGTCCTGCCACGTATTCCATCGCCAGATACTGCTGGCCGTCTTCCTCTCCAATATCGGTAATCCGAACGATATGCGGATGGTCTAAATCTGCCATCGCCTTCGCCTCCCGCTGGAAACGCGCAACAGCAATCGGATCCGTCTGGTAATTGGTCCGAAGGACCTTTACTGCAACTTCCTCGCCATCCAAAATCAAGTCCTTGGCCAGATAGACATCTGCCATGCCTCCTCGGCCGATTTGCTTGATGATTTTATATCGTCCGGCAAAAATTTTGCCGATTTGAATCATTCCTGCTCCTCCTTGTCAAATCGAACCAGAGCAACCGTGATATTATCTAGGCCTCCGGCATTGTTGGCAAAGCGAATCAAGGTTTCCGTTTTTTCAGCCAGACTGATGTCGCTGGTCACAATGTCATAGATTTCACTGCCTGAAATCATATTGGTCAGACCATCGCTGTTCAGCAGCACATAGTCTCCGTCTTCCAGACTAATCATGCCGTAGTCAGGCTGCACTTCGTCTTTTTGTCCGATAGACTGGGTGATGATGTTTTTCTGCGGATGGCGGGCTGCTTCTTCGGGTGTAATCTGCCCGGCCTTCAGCAAAGCATTGACCAAGGAATGGTCGCTGGTCAGCTGACTGTACTCCTCACCGCGAATCAGGCCGATACGCGAGTCTCCGATATGGGCATAAATAGCTTGGTCATCTATAATAGCCAAGGCTTCCAACGTCGTGCCCATCCCCTTGTATTCCTCGTCCTGGCCGAATTGGTGAATCCGCTGATTTTCTTTTTCCAGGTGCTCAGCAAACCATTCGCGCACTTGGTTGACCGAATCAATCTGTGTGTCAACCCAAGCTGCTCCCAAGTCTGTCACAGCCATCTCGCTGGCGATATTGCCGGCCCGATGGCCGCCCATGCCGTCTGCTAAGATAATCATGGTTTTGCCGGCGCGGTTGACAAAATGATTGGTATAATCTTGATTGTTTGTCCGCTTTTGACCAACATCTGTTAATAGTGAAATTTCCATGCTGTCAGTTTCCTCCTCTTATTCCGATACCTTCCTAAATTGACTGATAAAGAAGCCGTCACTCCCGTATAATTCTGGTGTAATCAAAATGCAGCCGTCTTTTACGATATCTTTTCTTTCATGGTCCAGTATCACTTGCTCAAAGTCAGGATGGCTGTCTAGGAATTTTTTGACAACTTCAAAATTTTCCTGACTCATAATCGTGCAAGTACTATATGCTATTATACCACCTTTACGTAGACTTTGACAAACGCTGTCCAGTATATCCAGCTGAATTTTTTGCAAAGTCTTGAAATCTGCATTTTCTTTATTGTATTTGATGTCCGGTTTGCGGCGAATGAGGCCTATTCCGGAGCAGGGAGCATCGACCAGAATCTTGTCAAAAGCCCGAGGGCCAAATGTCTCAAAAACCTTTCTGGCATCCAGTTTCTGAGTGGTGATTTTATCCGCTGCGCCTAAGCGCCGGGCATTCTCCTCAATCAGCTGCAGCTTATGGTCGTAGAGATCCAAAGCCGTGATGCGGCCGCTGGTCAGATAGGAAGCCATATGCACAGCCTTGCCGCCCGGGGCACTGCAGGCATCCAGAATGTCTTCGTCTCCCTCAATCTGCAGGATTGGTGCTACCAGCTGGCTGGATTCATCCTGAATCGTGATCAGCCCCTGAGAAAAGAGAGTGTGCCCGGCAAAGTTGCCCTGCTTTTTAACCAAGGCCGAGGGAGCCAAAAGAGAGTCCTCAGCTCCCAAAAGTTCTTTCACTTCCGCCTTGCGGGATAAATCTGCCACCCGAATACTGGCCTTGCTCCGGGTAAAGAGGCTGGCAAAGATAGCCTCAGCCCTCACTTCGCCGTATTCCTCTATCATAGCCTTAACCAGCCAGACCGGCAGAGAATACTGGATAGAGAAGCGTTTGTTTTTGCGCTTAATCCTGCTGACATCGGCCACGCCTTCCCGCTCAATCCTGCGCAGAATGGCATTGATCAGTTTCTCACTGCCTCGCTTGCGAGTTTTTGCAATCTCAGCCGCTTCATGGACCGCAGCATGACTGGGAATCTTATCCAGATAAAGCAGCTGATAAAGGCTGAGCAGCAGCAGGCTATAAAGCCAAGAATCCAGCTGATTGCGGTCTTCAATCAAGTGGGACAGATACCATTCCAGAGTGATCTTACGGGCAACAGTGCCGTAGACCAGCTCTGTGGTTAGACCTTTATCAGCCTGACTGAGTCTGCTCTGGCTGAGCGCTTTCTTCAAGGCAAGGTTGGAGTAGGCTCCCTGTTCAAACACTTCCTCCAGAACTCTTAAAGCAGTCAGGCGGGCGCTTGTATACTTAGTTTTCAAATGAATCTCCTACTGTCAGACTGCGGCCCAGACCGTTGAGAAAGTCTGCTACAGGCATTTTAGGTTTGCCGGCTGGCTGGACTGTCTTTAGGGCAAGGGCCCCCTGACCGGCCGCCACGATGAGCTCTTTTTTGCTGACCGCAATAATCTGTCCTGGCTGACCGCTGCCGGCTGCCGGCTCAGCTTCATAAATCTTGAAGCGCTGCCCCTTGAGCAGGGTGTGGGCCACCGGCCAAGGGTTCATACCGCGGATTTGATTAAAGAGCTGCCGGTCTGTCTTGGTCCAGTCCAGCCTCTCCTGTTCTGGGCTGATATTAGGCGAAAAAGTCACCATAGCTGGATTCTGGGGCTGAGGCTGGATCTTGCCAGCTGCATAATCAGGCAGCACCTCCAGCAGCAGGTCGCGGCCAATCAAGGCCAGTTTCTCAAACATCGTTCCGACATTGTCACTGTCTTCAATAGCTGTCGCCCGGCTGGCAATCATGTCCCCTGCATCCATTTCTCTGACCATTTCCATAATGGTCACTCCGGCCTCTTCATCGCCATTGATCAGGGCGTAATGAATTGGCGCTCCGCCACGGTACTTGGGCAGGAGCGAAGCATGGACATTCACTGCAAAATTGACGCTGTCTAAGAGCCGCCCCGGCAAAAACTGACCGAAAGCGGCAGTTACAATACCGTCAGCACCCAGCGACAGCAGCTCCTCCAATTCCGGACTGTTAGATAGTTTTACAGGCTGATAGACTGGCAGGCCAGAGGCCAAAGCCACTTCCTTGACCGGTGTCCGGCGGATTTCTTTCTTGCGGCCGACTGCCCGGTCAGGCTGGGTTACTGCCGCCAGAATCTCGTACTGCCCGCTTTCCAGCAGCCCCTTCAGAACAGTTGCTGAAAAGTCCGGCGTTCCCATAAAGATTAGTTTCAACATAGTTTCCTCGAATTTCTTCCATGAGGCTGGGACCAAAGTCCCCAGCTTCGTCTATTTCTATCGTTTGATTTACAAAACGCAGTGCTCTCTCTATTATAGCAGAAAAATCCAGCTGATTGCCGTCTTCTGCTTAAAGACAGCTTTTCCACTCTTTCGGTGTCAGACTCACGCCCTGTTTGCTGCGATTTGCTTCAACAGTTTGGAAATGAGGTGGTTCGGAGAACCTTTTCAGCCCAATCCCAGAAACGCAACAGCAGGGTCTGTCAGCTTGCAGCAAAAGGAAGGCCGGTCCCTCTGCAAGCTTGGGAGGCTGTTGGGCTTGCAGCAGCCGCCCCTCCCGCAGAGCTGGCACTGCCTTTGGGAAGTTCTGTCCGCACTGAGTTTATCACATGAAATTCTGCGGCTCATTATCAATGCTCAGGCGCAGGTCCTTGTTTTCCTTCTCCTGCGTTAGGTCCAAAACTTGATTGAGACTGGTCTGCAGGTCATCTTCAAAACGGTACTTAAGCAGAATTTGATAATGATAGAGATTGTGAGTTCGGGCAATGGGCTTAGGAGTCGGGCCCAAAATGTGCACCTTGTCCGACAGTCCGGTCCGCAGAATATCCAAGACCCGATAAGATTCTTTGACAGCTTTTTCCTCATCTCGGTGCGACAGGGTAATGCCGACCGTATAGTAGTAAGGCGGATAGCCCAGCTGTCGTCGGATACTCATTTCATAGGCATAGAAACCTTCGTAATCCTGTTTTTTCGCAAACTCAATAGCATAGTGATGCGGATTGTAGGACTGGATAAAAACCTGCCCGGCTTTTTCGGCCCGGCCGGCTCGGCCGGCTACCTGGGTCAGCAGCTGGAAAGTCCGCTCTGAGGAGCGGAAATCCGGCAGATTGAGAGCCGTATCAGCATTGAGCACACCGACCAAGGTCACATTGGGAAAATCCAGCCCTTTAGCAATCATCTGAGTCCCCAGCAGAATATCTGCCTGACCCTGTCCGAAGCTTTCTAAAATCGCCTCATGGCTTCCTTTTTTGCGTGTCGTATCCACATCCATACGGAGGATGCGGGCCTGAGGAAAAAGCTGAGCCAGTTCATCGGAGGCCTTTTGCGTACCAGTGCCATAGTAACGAATGCTGCGGCTGGAACAGACAGGACAGCTCTGAGGAATATTCTTGCTAAAACCACAGTAGTGGCAGTTCATGGTCTTGGTGTCCATGTGCAGGGTCAGAGAAATATCACAGTTGGGGCAGGTATCCACCGAACCGCACTCCCGGCACATGACAAAGCTAGAATAGCCCCGCCGGTTCAGCATGAGGACTACCTGTTCCTTGCGCTGCAGCCGTTCTTCAATGGCTGCAAGCAGCGGCGGTGTATAATTAGCGGCCTCGTTCTGACCGATGTAATCCCGGAAATCAACGACTTCTACCTGAGGTATCCGAGCCAGAGGATTCGCCCGCTTGGTCAGGAGCTGAAAGTCATAGAGACCCCGGCTGGCCCGCGCTCGGCTCTCCAAGCTGGGGGTTGCAGAGCCCAGAACCAGAACGGCTTGATTGTACTGAGCCCGCAACAGAGCCACATCGCGCGCATGGTAGCGAGGATTGGAATCCTGCTTATAGGAGGATTCATGCTCTTCATCAATGATGATGGCGCCGATATTTTTTAAGGGGGCAAACACGGCCGATCGGGCGCCGACCACTACCTGAGCCTCCCCCCGCTCTACCTTGCGCCACTCATCATACTTCTCGCCGTCAGACAAGCCCGAATGCAAAATGGCCACCTGATTGCCAAACCGTGAGATAAAACGATCGGTAACCTGCGGCGTCAGAGAAATCTCCGGCACTAGCATGATTGCAGTTTTCCTTTGAGCCAGCGCTTCTGCAATGACCTGCAGATAAACCTCTGTCTTGCCGCTGCCCGTGACCCCTTCCAGCAGAACCGGCCGAACCTGAGGCTGACCGATTTTCTCTGTGATGGCCGCGACCGCTGCAGCCTGCTCCGCATTTAAGGTCAGACTTTGCTGCTGTCGCTCCTTCTGGAAGTAAGCAGCAGAACGGCTGACCTCTCTTTCCTCGACAATCACCAATCCTTCTTTGACAAAGTAATGGACAATATCGCGTGAAAAGTTTTGGCGCAAATCGGCCAGCAGCCGACTGTCTTGCTGGTCCAGCAGCACTTCTTTCAAGGCTTGCTTTTTCTTAGCGGCTCGGGGCAGGTCATGGTCTTGCAGGGCAGCATGGTTGACTTGGTACCATTTTTCGGTCTTAATATGTTTTTTATCCGTCGCCTGGTATTCCAGCCGCAGTTTGCCTGAACGGGTCAGCCGCATGGCTCTGGCCTGACTGATTTTATCCAGGTCTGAAAAGCGGAGGCTGTCTGCCCGGCCCAATAGGCTCTCTCTTTCTTGAAGAGACAGCTCTTCAGTCGCATAAAGAATCTTATCATAGCTGGAATTAAGAAGGCTGGGCAGCATCGCTTTAAGAATAGAAATTTTAAAAGAAAAAACCGATTTGCGCAGCTGGTCGGCCAGCCAAAGCTGTTCCTCGTTCAGGACTGGACTGAAGTCCAGAACTTCCGCAATATCCTTAAAGCCTTCAACCTCCTCTCCGGCAGTTTCAGGCTCTTCCTCCCCGAAAGCTACAATCAGACCCTGAATCAAGCGATTCCCTTTGCCGAAAGGCACATGGACCCGCATCCCCGCTTCCAGCATACCGGCAAATTCCTCCGGAATAGCATAGCTGTAGGGTTTATCTGTCTGCATCAGAGGAATATCCACAATAATCTTGGCAACCCGCATCCGCTCACCTCCTCTACAAGTCACTGCGGTCCTTTACAGAAAAAATAAGATTGAGCAGCCCCAACCTTAAATCTTCTCACCTTCTTCTTTTTCTTTCGCAATCTGCTCTTTAATCTTGCGTTCTTCTTCTTCCCTGCGCAGGCGTTCTTCTTCTGCACGGCGGCGCACTGCTTCACGCTTGCCTTCTGGATCCGGGTGAATGACCACATTACCCGCTTCAATCTCTTCCAGAGCGCGGAGCGTGGATTTGACGGATTTGAACTCCTGAGTGCCGGCAGCTCCCGCTTCCAGCTCATGAGCGCGTTTGGCTTCCAGGATGACCAAGGAATACTTTGACGGCACCTTGTCCAGCAAAGTGTCAATAGACGGTTTTAACATCATAATTTTCTACCTAATTTCTAACTTTCTAGCGAATTATTGTTTCTTCTTTTGGAAGCATATCCTGGTAACGGCCGATGACCCGGTCCACCCGGAAATGCTCTGCTTCAATCACGCGTTTGACCCGTTCAGCAGCCAGAGGCACCTGATCGTTGACAATAGCGTAGTCATATTCCCTCATGAGGGCAATCTCCTCCTTGGCTTTCTCAATCCGCTGGGCAATGATTTCTGCACTGTCCGTACCGCGGCCGACCAAGCGGTCTTTCAGTTCTTCCAAGTCTGGAGGAGTCAGGAAAATAAAAACAGCATCCGGCACTTTTTTCTTGACCTGAAGAGCTCCCTGAACTTCTATTTCCAGAAAAACATCAACACCCTTGTCCAAGGTCTCATTAACATAGGTCAAGGGAGTGCCGTAGTAATTGCCGACATACTCTGCATACTCCAGCATCTGTCCCTGACGGATCAGCTCTTCAAACTCCTCACGCGTCCGGAAAAAATAATCAATCCCGTCTACTTCCCCAGGCCGCTGGGAACGGGTTGTCATGGACACTGAGTACTGAAACTGATTGTCAGTGCTTTCAAAAATTTCCCGTCTGACCGTACCCTTGCCTACACCAGAGGGGCCCGAAAAGACGATTAGTAAGCCTCGTTCCGTCATCATGTCTCCTTCGCTGTCTTTCTATCTAGTGTAACAGAATTGGGCCGATATTTCAAGGGGCTGAGAACAATGTATGCTATTCTATCACACCGGCTGTATGATTTTTAATGGCACAGACAGAAAAAGCAAGTCAGACAGACTCCCCTGCCAGCCACATCATCGTAAGCAGCTCTGACAAGGGACCGTATAAAAAGCCAAAAGAAAGCAATCTGCTGCCAGACTGCTCTCCTCTTTATTTAGCGTAATCCACTGCCCGCATTTCGCGGATAACAGTGACCTTGATATTCCCTGGATATTCCAGATTGTTTTCGATTTTTTCACGAACATCGTGAGCTAAAATCGTCACCTTGTCATCCTTGACCCGCTCAGGCTGAACCATGATGCGAATTTCGCGGCCGGCCTGCAGGGCAAAGCTGTTCTTCACTCCATCAAAGCTGTTGGCAATTTCTTCCAAGTCTTGAAGACGCTTGATATAGCTTTCAAGAGACTCGCTGCGGGCACCCGGACGGGCTGCACTGAGGGCATCAGCTGCGGCAACAATGACGGCAATCACACTCTCAGCCTCAACATCGCCGTGGTGGCTGGCAATAGTATTGACAACAATCGGATGCTCTTTGTACTTGCGAGCCAGCTCTGTCCCAATCTCTACGTGGCTGCCTTCCACTTCCCGGTCAATGGCCTTGCCGATGTCATGGAGGAAGCCGGCCCTGCGGGCCAGATTGGCATTTTCGCCAAGCTCACCAGCAATAGCACCGGAGAGTTTTGCCACTTCAATAGAATGACGCAGGACATTTTGTCCGTAGGAAGTGCGGAACTGCAGGCGTCCCATGATTTTCATCAAATCTGGGTGCAGGTTCGGTGCACCGATTTCATAAGCTGCAGCTTCGCCGTACTCACGGATGCGATTGTCAATTTCCAGACGGTTTTTCTCCACCAGCTCCTCAATGCGGGCCGGATGGATGCGCCCGTCTTTCAGCAAGGCTTCCATGGTCATACGGGCAATCTCGCGGCGAATAGGGTCAAAACCTGAGAGCGTGACCACTTCAGGCGTATCATCAATGATGACATCAATTCCTGTCAGACTTTCAAACGTCCGAATATTGCGGCCCTCTCGGCCGATAATCCGCCCCTTCATGCTGTCATCCGGCAAATGCACTGTTGAATTGGTCTGCTCAGCGACATAATCGCCGGCAACCCGCTGCATAGCCTGAACCAAAATATTCTTGGCGACCTTGTCAGACCGCTCCTTAATATCCTGCTCGGCATCCCGAATCCTAGTCGCAATCTCTTTGGAAAGCTTGTCTTCGGTCTGCGTCAAAATAATGTCACGCGCTTCTGTCTGTGACAGCGATGCAACTCGCTCTAATTCAGCATCTTTCTGCTTTTCGAGCTCCGCTACTTGCTCTGCACGCGCATCAATGTGTTTAGATTTATCTGAAAGACTTTGTTCCTTGTGTTCCAAGGCTTTTTCTTTGTTGGTTAAATTATCATCTTTCCGATCAAGATTTGTCGCCCGTTCAGCCAAACGGCTTTCGAGCTGTTTCAACTCCTGACGTTCAGATTTAAATTCTGCCTCAACTTCTTCACGATATTTTCTGGCTTCTTCTTTTGCCTCCAAAAGTGCTTCTTTTTTAAGCGAATTCGTTTCCCGCTTAGCTTCCTTGACAATCAAATCAGCCTCGCGTTCTGCTTGTCCGCGTAAATTGGTTGCTTCTTGTTCAGCATTTAAAAGAGTAAGTTCTGCGGCTTCTTTTGATGATTTCATCTTGACCGAGACACCTACATATCCAATCACTAAACCAATGATGGCAGCAAAAACAGACATAGCTATAGAAAGTAAGTCCATGTTTTCACTCCAAATCTATTTAAGAACCCCTGTTCACAGCTGACTTTCCCATCAAAAAACTTCTTCCCTGACAGCCGGCATGAAAGAGCTGCAGGACCGGTGCCAGAGCTCTTGGCTCTGCCAGCCCGCAGTGCTTTCTGAATTGCAGGATTCAGAAAGCAGAGAGTCTTTTACAGCGCTGCAGATTTTTCTGAGACTGGCGGGAAAAGAGCCCTTATCTGGCAATGTCATCTTTCTGAACAAAAATTCTAATTGTTGAATTCAAAATTCCATACTATTCTATCATAAATACAAAAATTTCACAAACCCATTTTTTGAAAAAAGAAAGCCTTTTTATTTTTGGGTGAGTAGGTTTAAATAGATAATCCGACTCTGAAATGCTTTCAGCCTGCAAGCCAGTTCCGACTGTCTTCAAAACCAAATTTTTAAAAATTCCCCAAACAAAACTTTTTTATGCTATAATCAAAAGGAAAGCTGCCTAGGAGAAAAACACCTGTCTGACCGACAAAAAAGTTTGGCAGCATAGGAAAGTCCTTCTCGCACTCGCTGTTACCGTCATTTAGTGTATCTTTTGTGACTTCGCCCCCTTCACCAGCCCGAGGGACTGTTAGATGTCGCAGATAGGACAAACGAAAAGATTGCATTGTAAAGGAGAAACCATGTCTAAAGAAGTTATTGTTGAAAGCTTTGAGCTGGACCACACCATTGTCAAAGCTCCCTATGTCCGCCTCATCGGAGAGGAAACCGGTCCCAAAGGAGACATCATATCCAACTTTGATATCCGTCTGGTCCAGCCTAATGAAGACTCGATTCCGACTGCCGGCCTGCACACCATTGAGCACCTGCTGGCCATGCTGATTCGCAAACGCATTGATGGCATGATTGACTGCTCGCCCTTTGGCTGCCGCACCGGTTTTCATATGATTATGTGGGGTCAGCACAGCCCGACTGAGATTGCTCAGGTTATTAAATCCTGCCTGCAGGAAATTGCAGACAGCACCAGCTGGGAAGATGTCCCCGGAACCACTATTGAATCCTGCGGCAATTACAAGGATCACAGCCTTTTCTCTGCCAAAGAATGGGCCAAGCTCATTCTCAGCCAAGGGATCTCAGACGATGCCTTTGAGCGCCATGTCGTTTAGATAAAAAGTAAAAAAGTTCTCTATTTCGAGAACTTCAGAACGTAGACAAATTCCATTTTCTTTGTAAAAATTTTATAAATTCTTACAAAGAATTAAGAAAAAGCTCATTGCTATAATTAATACAAAGATCAACCAAGCCTTTCCGCTGTGAGAAAAGCGCCTGAAACTCTTTAGTTTCAGGCGCTCGGAAGATTTGAGACTTTAGGCTCAAATCTTAGGTATGGAATTCCGAAGGGAGTCGCTACCGTCCGCACTCACTTAAGGAAAGACTTTGGATAACTTTGTCTTCACTCTCAAGTTCTCTATTTCGAGAACTTTTTTACTTTTTAGAAATCAAGTGAATCGGCATAACCCGGTCCGTTGCCGACGAAGTAACCGGTCTTGCAGTTGATACTGAAGAGATAGGTGCCGTCGGGCTTAAAGAGATTATAGTAGCCATTGCCTTTGATAATATTGACGCGTTCCAGAATGTAGTTATCCCCTGAAATGTATCCGCGCTCGCGGGAAGTCTGAAGAATCTTCTCTAAGACTCCCGGATTGAAAGTCCAGGCCGGATTGCTGCTGTCATCAATAGCTGCCTGATTGTAGGGCACCCGGCTCAGACTGCGCTGCAGGTTTACGCCGTTGCTGGAAATACCGTAACCGCTGGCAGCGTTGGAAACAGCACCCGAATCAGCGCCTGCTGAACCGCTGTTTGCGGCAGCAGCTGTTCCGCCTTGATCTGCAGCAGGTGCCGGTGTCGCTGTTTGCTGACTACGCCCCTGAGCAATCGCTGCCTTGAGCACTTCATCTAGTTTGGCATTGCCGCTGGATACATCTGAGAAGGTTGCATTGGTATTGGCCTTTGCATCCTTGTTCAAGACACCATCGGTGATGGCACCGCCGTCAAACTGCGAGTTCACGCTTTGGATGGCCGAGATTTGCTTGACCAGAGAGTCATACTTGGTCTTAGCAGCATCATAATCTTTGCCGCCTTTTAGTTTCTCCAGTAAGGCTTTCAGCTTTTCCAAATCCCCAAATTTGCTGTTTTTTACGGCCGTCTGATTGCCGTCGGTAAAGAAAGCAGCATACGCTTCATTAAAAGCTTTTACATCCTGAGCGCTGCTGTCTGAGCTGGAAGAGGAAGAGGAGCTTTTCCTGCTGGATTGAGAAGTTGATGAGCTGCTGGCAGTTGTGCCCTTTCCAAAGAGACTGCGTCCCAGCGCAAAATAAAGGGTTGTTCCGACAGCTGCAAGGCCCACAATCCCCAAAACAGAATAGAGAACAGCCTTTTTCTTATAGAAAGGAAGGGCAGGTACTTCCAAGTCTTCATCATCAATAGGATCCGGAGCCGGGCCGTAGCTGGTCTTGGTCACCGAAGCCACTGGAATATCGTCCAGTTTTTCCGAGCGCTTGCTGCGCGAGCCGAGCGGTTCAGGATCAGAATCGGCTGCAGGGCTTTCAGCCTTTTCCTGATTTTCAGGAGCAGAGCTGCTCTCCACTGCTTCTCTCGTTTCCTTGATAAATTCCGCCAATTCAGAAGTTGAGGCAGCTGCCGATCTTGAGTCCTGCTCCGGCACTTTTTTGATTGTCTGCGTATCAAACTTCCCAGCCTCGATTTCCTCACGGTGCTGCTTGATGTACTTGTCCAGTACATTGTCGCTGTCCGTGACACCGGCTTCCAGCTCCTCTTTCTTGCGGTTGGCCTGACCGACAGTCATTTCTTTGGCCTCTTCAAAATCAAGAATTGACTCTTTTTTCTCTTCTTCTGGCGAATAATTTTCTTCTTTGCTCACGGCATGTCCTTTCTAATCTAGCTGACGTTTGACCCGCTGGCCAAAATATTGATATAAGTCGACTTTTAAAGTCCCATTATAAAGTTTCCGTTTCTTATCGGCCTGACTGCCGTACTTCGTTTCAAAAGCCTCATCGCTGGTCAAGATAAACTTGCTCCATGTTTTTAGAGGAGCGAAAGTCTTTCCCATATCCTGGTACAGCTTCGTTACTGCATCGGCATCCAATAGACGCTCGCCGTAAGGCGGATTGGATACAATAACGCCATTGATTTTATCCGTATGCAGGTCCTGCAGGCGCATCTGCTTGAAGCGGACTTGCTTCGCCACCCCTGCTGCCGCTGCATTTTTCTCGGCAATTTCGACCAGGCGGGCATCCAAGTCAGATCCGGCAATATCCAGCTCAATCTCTTGATGAATCTGGCGCAGAGCATCTGACCGCGCCTGACGCAGAGCTTCCTTGTCCACCCAGCTCCACTCTTCAAAAGCGAAGGAACGGTGCAGACCAGGAGCTATATTCATGCCAATCATGGCTGCCTCTATACAGAAAGTGCCTGAGCCGCAGGTCGGATCAATCAGGGGCTTGTCCGGATACCAGTTGGACAGGAGCAAAATGGCTGCTGCCATATTTTCCTTCAGGGGGGCTCCCCCTTTTTCTGTCCGGTAGCCGCGCTTAAAAAGGCTGGAACCGCTGGTGTCAATCAGAACGGTTGCTGTATCTTTCAAAATAGACACTTCAATCTTGTACTCTGCGCCATTTTCCATGAGGGGAACCCCTTCCGGACGTGCATAGTGCTTCTGCAGCTTTTTGACAACAGCTTTTTTGGAAATAGCCTGTACGCTCGGTTCATTATGCAGCTTCGATTTGACACATTTAGCCTTGGAAATAGGGAATTTTGCGCCTAAAGGCAAATAATTCTCCCAATCCAAAGCAAAAACGCCCTGAAAGAGTTCCTCAAACGTCTTTGCAGGAAAGCTCCCTACAACGATTTTGATGCGGTCAGCTGCACGCAGCCAAAGATTGGTCATCATAATCGCTGAGATATCGCCCTTAAAGCGGACCCGGCCGTTTTCTACCTGGCAGTCCAGTCCCAAATCTCTGATTTCACGGCCGACGACTGCTTCCAGGCCTGCAGCAGCCGTGGCAATTAAATTAAATGTTTCTTTCATCGTTTCCTCAAAGGAAGAATCTCTATGCACAAAGCTGGCTTTTCCGCACTCAGAGGACGAGCCGCCACACACGCAGCAGCGGGACAGTCCAATCTCCAACGGCTGAAGCAGCCGGAGTTAGGGACCTGCGGAGTTGAACCCGAAGGAGCAGCCTTTGATTCTTACCATTATAATTAGAGGCTAAGGACCATGCCCCAGCCTCAACCTATATGCAATTTTCTATAAGCCATGTTTTGTTCCGGAAATGACTAGGCACCATTTCCTTCGATAATCATCTGTCTACTGTTTCCAGTCAGAATGCTATGTTCGTTTCCACGCACTCCGTGCCCCGACCAAAGTTTGGGTTGCTAGCTTGAGGGGTTTACCGCGTTCCACTTCCTGCGTTTCCGCAGAAACTACGTCACTGTGGCACTTTCAGGCATACTCCAGCATATCAAATGACGTAGCTGTTTCAACCGCCGTAACGAAATTTTTCGTCCCTAGGCTTATTGTTTCGCCTAGCACAAACACTACCGGCATCACAGCCAGTGCTAGCATGGACTTTCCTCATGAAAAGCTAATTTTTCACGCGATTATCCAAAAATTGCACAGTTCCAGAAGGTTTAAAATTCACGATCCAGAATTTGTTTGCCAAATACTTCCTTTTCAAGACGGTTCAAACGCTTCAGGATATCAAAATTGGTCGCAGAAGTCATCTGCGGAATATCCACTGCCGGCTGGGATGGCTGGCTCGGCTGAGACGGCTGCTGAACCGGAGCCTTTTCAACCGGCTTCTTAGCCAGTTCTTCCTTCAGACGGCGGTTTTCTTCCCGCAGTTCCTTGACCAGAGCAGAGTAGGTCTCATAGTCCTTAATCACGTCATCCAAAAATTCGTCTACTTCAGACTTGCTGTAACCGCGCACTTCGCGCTTAAAATCTTGATCAAAAATATCTTTTGCTGTAAAAATAATACTTGCCATGTTCTCTCTCCAATCTGGTTTATCCTATTCAATTATAAACAAAATCCCCTATAAAAATCAAGATTTATCCCCTAATTTTCCGAAAAATTTTCTGCGGCTTCATTCAAGTCATCAAAAGTTAACTTTTTGATAAAATACTGTTCTTGCTTTTTCATCTCTTGGTAAAGATAGTTCAGTTTGGTCTCCTGCTCCTCATCATAAAAAAGATAGGCTCCGTCGGTATTTTGGATGATGAAATGATTGTAGTCGCGAAACTGGCTGGGATTTTGGTAGGAAGGATAGGCATATTTGACAAAATCAACCTGTTTAAAAGCCGCCAGCCGGGCCTGATTGGCTTCATTCCAATTCTGACCGTGGTTTTCAAAAAGAAAAATGGTGGCCGTCTGAAAGCCATAGTCTGCTTTCAGCTCATTGGCGACCTCTAAAACCCAAGCTTCAAAGCCCAGATTGCCCATAAACACAATCCAGTCCAGACCTTCCTCCAAAAAACGAAGCAGGTCCCGTCTGACAGCCTCTTTTATCACTTTTATTCGAATATCTTTTTCTGATGTAAGGCCGATTTCAAAGGCTTTGTAGCCGGCGATGAGTAGACTTGTCATTTATTCTCCCCTCAAAAAATATTTTTATGATATAATAGAGTGATGTTATTGTACCAATAAGGAGTTCTATGGTCAACTATCCTCATAAGCTAAAGGCAAAAAGCGAAGTGCTTCGGCAGGCTTCGGGTGTGATTAATTTTGCCAATCGCGGGATGTCTTTTGAAAAGATGATCAATGAGTCTAACGGCTATTACTTAAGCAGAGGGCTCGCCGTCATCCATAAAAAGCCGACTCCCGTTCAAATTGTCAAGGTGGACTACCCCCAGCGCAGCCGCGCTAAAATTGTGGAAGCCTATTTTCGGCAAGCCTCTACAACGGATTATTCCGGCGTTTACAAGGGCCATTATATTGATTTTGAAGCCAAGGAGACGCGGCAGAAAAAATCCATGCCGATGAAAAACTTCCATCCGCATCAGATCGAGCACATGGAGGCTGTTCTGCAGCAAGATGGTATCTGCTTCGTCCTTTTGCATTTTTCCAGTTTACGAGAAACTTACCTGCTTCCTGCTTCTTATTTGATTGAGTTTTACAAGATAGACAAGGGAGGAAAATCCATGCCCCTGACCTATATCCGGGAGCACGGCTATGCGATTGAAATCCAGCAGTTCCCTAGCATTCCCTATCTTGAAATCATTGAACAAAAACTACTAGGTGGTATTATAAATGAATAAACAAACTGTGATGCAAGTTTTGAAATACCTTGCAAGTGCGCTCTTAACCCTGCTCATGATTGGCTTTGTGGTAGGGTGCTTAGTCTTTGCTTACTATGCTGCTAAGGCGCCAAAGCTTTCTGAAAAAGATCTGGTGGCCACAACCTCCAGTAAAATTTACGACAGCGACAACAACCTGATTGCCGATTTGGGGGCAGAGAGACGGGTTAATGCTGAAACTTCGGAAATTCCTACTGAGCTGGTCAACGCCATCGTGGCCATTGAAGACCACCGCTTCTTTAATCACCGGGGGGTGGACTTCATCCGTATCGCCGGGGCCATGCTCAGCAATATCCGCGGAGGCCGGCAAGGGGGATCAACTCTGACCCAGCAGCTGATTAAGCTGACCTATTTCTCTACTTCTTCTGCAGATGCGACCTTATCGCGGAAGATTCAGGAAGCCTGGCTGGCGACCCAGCTGGAACGCAAAGCCACCAAGCAGGAAATCCTGACCTACTATGTCAACAAGGTCTATATGTCTAACGGGAATTACGGCATGCAGACAGCGGCCCAAAGCTATTATGGCAAGGACCTCAAGGACCTGACACTTCCTCAAACGGCACTGCTGGCAGGCATGCCTCAGGCTCCCAACCAGTATGACCCTTATACCCATCCTGAGGAAGCAACCAACCGCCGCAACTTGGTACTCAGCGAAATGCATGACCTCAAATACATCACAGACGAACAGTATGAACAGGCCAAAAATACGCCTATCACTGACGGTCTGCAAAGCCTGAAGTCTTCTGCCAGCTATCCAGCTTATATGGATAATTACCTGAAGGAAGTCATTGAGCAGGTCGAGGAAGAAACCGGCTACAATGTCCTGACAACCGGTATGGATGTCTATACAAATGTCAACACAGCTGCCCAGCAAAAACTGTGGGACATCTACAACACTGACGAGTATGTCGCTTATCCGGACGATGAGATGCAGGTTGCCTCAACAATCATGGATGTCGATAGCGGTAAGGTGATTGCCCAGCTGGGAGCACGCCACCAGTCGACCAATGTTTCCTTTGGTACCAATCAGGCCGTCGAAACCAACCGTGACTTTGGTTCAACTATGAAGCCAATCACCGACTATGCCCCAGCTTTAGAAAATGACATTTATACCTCTACAGCTGCTCCGATTTCAGATTCACCGTACAACTTCCCATATTCCAGCACACCAGTTTACAACTGGGATAAGAAATATTACGGCAATATGACCATTCAGTATGCCATTCAGGAATCCCGAAATGTCCCTGCTGTCAAGACCTTAGAAGCGGTCGGATTAGAAGAGTCCCTGAAGTTCCTCAACGGCATTGGAATCAACTATCCTGAAATGTTCTACGTCAATGCCTTTTCAAGCAATACCAGCAAATCCGGCAACGAATACGGAGCCAGCAGTGAAAAAATGGCTGCGGCTTATGCTGCTTTTGCCAACGGCGGCACCTACTACAAACCGCAGTATGTCAACCGTGTCGTCTTCAGCGATGGAACAGAAAAAACCTTCGCCAATAACGGCACCAAGGCGATGAAAGAAACCACCGCCTACATGATGACGGACATGATGAAGACCGTTCTGCAGTCCGGTACCGGGACCAACGCTGCTATCTCAGGCATCTATCAGGCCGGCAAGACCGGAACATCCAACTATGCAGACGACGAACTGGCCAACCTGACCAAGCCTTATTACGGATCCAGCATTGTGACTCCAGACGAGCTCTTCGTCGGCTACACGCCTAAGTACTCCATGGCTGTCTGGACAGGCTATTCCAACCGTCTGACTCCGGTCTTGGATGACGGAGTGAAGGTAGCGACAGATGTCTACCGTCAGATGATGCTCTATCTGGCTCAAGACGGCTCTGCTTCGGTAGACTGGGAAATGCCGAACGGCCTTTACCGCAGCGGCTCCTATGTCTACCTCAGCGGCGGAAACGGCTACTATAACAACCGCTATTACAATAACCAGCAGTATTACTCATCTTATAATACTTACAGCACAGATAGCTCTGAAGAATCTTCTTCCAGCGAGCAGACCGGCGAATCGACCGACAGCTCCTCCAGCCAAGGCGACTCATCTTCTAACAGTCAGGACGGAGATGACTAGAGCGGTATATCGTCATTTAGCTTATCCTCTTTTATTACTTTGTTAGCTTGCATCAGCCGTACTTTTGAGACTTCCTCACGGTCTTCTATCCGCAACCTCAAAGCAGCGCTTTGAGCAGCCGAAACTTCCTTGCGGAAGCTTTATCTGCTACCTCAAAACCTCCACTGGAGGTTTTGAGCAGCTCGCTGCCCTATCGTCCTGTACATTAAGCGATAGACCGAAACCGTTCCTCGGACAAAGACTATAATGAAAATAGAAAAAAGAGTGAGAAAGTCTCGCTCTTTTTGTATTTCTTCTGATTTCCGTATTGTGACTGAACCCCATCTTATTTCCGATTCATACTCTTCGAAAATCTCTCTTCAGACCATGTCAGCGCCGCCTTGCTGTACCCCAGTATAGCCTGCGGCTAGCTGCCATCCTGTCTGCTCCTGCCTGCCTGGTTTGCTGATGATTCCATCGAGTCTCGCATCCTTTTTTCCTCAGGTGAGGGCGGTTCTTACCGCCGCACGCACAGGCTTAAAGGAAGTCTATTCATATACTGCAGACTGCTTTGCCAGCGCTCCCATCGGATCCCACGGAGCTAAGACAGTTGGCTCCGCTTCATAGGCTGCCAGCTCTGCAGCAGTCAAATATTCTTTGCGTACAACGATTTGGTAGGTGTATTGGTCCATCCAAGCATCGCTGGCCACAAAATAACCTTTGTCGCCAACTTTTTCACCCCAGGAATTTTCAACTTTCCACTTCCTGGCCTTGCCGTTTTCGTCCAAATCCACCCCGGCCAAAACCATGGCATGGGTCATCAGGCTTTCGCTGTAGTCCAGCCGGCCCGCCTTGTCCTGAATCAGCTCAATATCCATGCTGGAGGTGAAATCATGCATCCCTTCTGCCATAATGCCAGCCTTGCGGTTGCTGGACTGACCAACGTCTGAACCAAACCAGACTGTTTCGCCAGCCTGCATTTGGGCAATAGCCAGTTCTTTGAGGCGATCCATTTCCACATTTAGGTAGCGGACAGCACGGCTGCCGACCACATTGCCCAGCATGTCGACTGTGTAGGATTTGCCGTAAGGTTTGTCAGCGGTCGGAGCGTTGATAATGGAAACATAGTCCTCCAGCTTGAGGGCCACATATTTTTGGTAAAATGCCTGCGGAGTCAAGTCTTTCTCGCTATGGTAATGATTCTCTTTGTCACGATAAGAAAATTCAAAAGTCCGAGGCGGCAAGCCCAAATTCATCGCAAGAAAATTAAAAATTTCTTGAAGCAGTTCTTCTTTCTTGGCCTGAAGGGCTGCTGTATCTGCCCCTTCACTTGTTAAATCACGCAGTATCTGAGCGTCTTGACGCAGTAATTTATTCAAAATTTGATTGAGCTCAGCACTGGCACTGGAGGAAACGGACTCCGGATAGGCAGACTTGGGCACAACTCCGTATTTTTCAAAGAGCGCCACGACCATATCCCACTGACCGCCGTCCTGCTGAGGCGTATCCAGCAGAAACCTGACCTTGCGGCTGGTCAAATCCTGATCCGCCGTAGCCAAGATCTGCTCTAAAAACCAGTTGGACTTTTCATACTTATCCCAAAAGAAGGTGTGAGCCTGAGACAGCTCAAACTCTTCCAGCTGGAAATCAGCCAGCATCTTGTGGCGGAAAGTATTGAGGGCCGCAAACATCCAGCAGCGGCCGGAAGCCTTTTGGTTGCTGACCTTATCCTTGGTCAAATCCAAGGAAAAGACCGGTGTGTTTTTGACTGCTGCAGTCCGCTTCTCCAATGAAGTCAGCAAGCCATGGTGGCTGATAGCATTTTCCATGGCCGCAAACTTTGGATTGGCTTCATAAGCAGCATATAATTTATCTGTAAACGATTGATCTAATGGATTCATATAAAACCTCCTTCATATACTAAATCTATTATAAAACTTTTAACAGCCAGCGCAAGCAAAAAAGTTAGGGAGCCCTAACTTTTTCTTTGTAAATCTGACTGAAGAATGCCATAGACAGAAAAATCTTTGATTTCTCCTTTATGATAGACCGCCTGACGAAAGGTCCCTTCATAACACATACCCGCCTTGGCCGTTTCTTGGCTCAGGCTAAAAAGATCCACCGGACCTTTTTACTCCCAAAAGTCGTCAAAAATCGTAATGGGCAGATGGCGTTTGTGCTGGCCTTTGTGCCACCAAGATTCGATGGTGGCTTGGGCTGTTTCTGAAATCTTTTTGCCTTCTAGGTAATCATCAATCTCATTGTAGGTCACTCCCAGAGCCGCTTCGTCCGCAATCCCCGGCTTTTCTTCTTCCAAGTCAGCAGTCGGCACTTTTTCATAGAGAGCTGGATCAGCCCCCAAGGCAGCCAGAAGCTGTCTGCCCTGCCGTTTATTAAGGCGGTAGAGAGGCAGGATATCGGCACCGCCGTCGCCAAATTTGGTAAAGAAGCCGGTGACATTCTCTGCCGCATGGTCGGTCCCGATAACAGCACCGCTGCAAGAGCCGGCCAGAGCATACTGGGCAATCATGCGGCTTCTGGCCTTGATATTGCCCTTGTTAAAGTCGGAAACCTTAGCCCCCGCTGCCGCCACAGCTGCCGCCATCGCATCGGCTGACTCTTTAATATTAACCACTAGGCTTTGATCCGGCTGGATAAAGGCCAGAGCCTTCTGAGCATCGGCCTCGTCAGCCTGAACGCCGTAAGGCAGACGCACAGCGATAAACTGATAGCTGTCATCGCCTGTTTCTGCCCGCATTTCCTCCACTGCCAGCTGAGCCAGACGGCCGGCCAGAGTCGAGTCCTGACCGCCGGAAATGCCCAATACATAGGTTTTTAAAAAGGGATGCTTTTTCAGATAAGCTTTGAGAAAGTCCACTGATTTGCGGATTTCTTCTTGGGGATTGATGAGGGGCTTGACGCCCAGCTCGCTGATAATCATTTCCTGTAAAGTCATTTGGCTGCTCCTGTCTGATAGGCTTTTTTGCGCATCTTGTCAATCAAATCCATCTTATCCTGCCAGATGTCCTGCGCTAAATCGACTGGATAATCCTGCGGGTTGAGGACCCGCTTGTACTCATCCCAAAGCTTGTCAAATTCCTTGCGGGCATAGTCCTGAATGTCAGCCAGACTCGGCGATTGATAAACCAGACGGCCCTGGTCGAAAATATCCACCAAGAGCGGCACCGCAGCAAAATCCTTGACTGTTTTATTGATATAGGTGTAGGTCGGATGGAACATTTCCAGCTGGTCCAGCTCAGTGACATCGACACCGTCATAGGTGATGTAGTCGCCCTCTGACTTGCCTTTTTCCCGGCTGGTAATGCGCCAGACTTGCTTTTTGCCCGGCGTAGAGACTTTTTCAACATTGTTGGACAGCTTAATGGTATTGCGAAGCTGCCCTGTCTCATCCTCAATGGCAACAATCTTATAGACGGCTCCTAGAGCCGGCTGGTCATAGGCGGTAATCAGTTTGGTTCCCACACCCCAGACGTCAATCTTGGCCTTCTGCATCTTGAGATTAAGAATGGTATTTTCGTCCAGATCGTTGGAAGCATAGATCTTAGCATCAGGAAAGCCAGCCTCGTCTAACTGCTGGCGGACTTTTTTAGAAATATAAGCCAAATCCCCAGAATCAATGCGCACACCCAAAAACTTAATCTTGTCTCCCAGCTCACGGGCCACTCGAATGGCTGCCGGCACCCCCAGACGCAGAGTATCGTAGGTATCCACCAGAAAGACACAGTCATGGTGAGTTGCCGCATAGGCCTTGAAGGCTTCATAATCATTGCCGTAGACCTGCACCAGTGAGTGGGCATGAGTTCCCAAAACCGGGATGTCAAAAAGTTTTCCGGCCCGGACATTGCTGGTGCCATTGGCACCGCCAATAACAGCGGCCCGCGTCCCCCAGATAGCCGCATCCATCTCCTGAGCTCTGCGAGTACCAAATTCCATGAGCGGCTCATCTTCAATGACCGAGCGGATGCGGGCGGCCTTGGTGGCAATCAGCGTCTGGAAATTGACAATATTCAGCAGGGCCGTTTCTACCAGCTGACACTGAGCCAGCGGCCCCTCTACCTGCACGATAGGCTCATTGGCAAAGACCAAATCCCCCTCCTGAGCCGAACGGACGGTCAAGGTCATTTTCAGATTGCGCAGGTAATCCAGAAAGGCCCCCTCATAGCCCAGCGACTGCAGATAATCCAAGTCGCTCTGGCTAAATCTTAAGCTGCTGAGGTAGGAGATGATTCTTTCCAGACCTGCAAAAACAGCATAGCCATTATTGAAAGGATTTTTGCGGAAATAAACCTCAAATACCGCATGCTTGTCATGAATATTTTCCTTGAAATAGACCTGCATCATATTGATTTGGTACAAATCGGTGTGCAGGGTCAAACTGTCATCTGGGTACATCTTCTTGCTCCTTTATTGCTAGATACCTTTTATTATATCACAAATTCAGAAAGCCAAGAGAAATCCTGTAATCCAACGAATGCAGACAGTTTGAAAAAGCAAAAAGAACAGGCCAGCCGTTTGCCTCAAACAGTCAGTCTGCTCTCGTTTTTCAGTCTATCATGATTGCTTCAAATCCTGTCTTATGAAGCGTGCTCCGTAATGTATTTATAAACTTCCTGCCCAGCTACTGCTCCGTCACCGACAGCTGTAGTAATCTGGCGCAGATCTTTCTGACGGACATCGCCGACAGCATAAATCCCATCCACTGCCGTCTTCATATGGTCATCTGTCACAATCCAGCCGGCCTGATCAAGAATCCCCAAATCTGCTGCAAAAGCACTGACTGGGTCTAAACCGACATAGATAAAGATGCCACCGAAAGCAGCCTTGCTTTCTTGGCCTGTCTTAACATTCTTAAAAGTCACACCCGTCACCTTGCGGTCATCGCCATGGATCTCCTCAACCACTGAATCCCAGACAAACTGGATTTTTTCATTGGCAAAAGCACGGTCCTGCAGGACTTTTTGGGCCCGCAGTTCGTCTCGGCGGTGGACAATCGTCACTGATTTGGCAAAGCGGGTCAGGAAGATGGCTTCCTCCACCGCAGAATCGCCGCCTCCGACGACCAGCAGATCTTCATCGCGAAAGAAAGCACCGTCACAGACTGCGCAGTAGGAGACGCCGCGGCTGTTGTACTCTGCTTCGCCAGGGACCCCTAACTGACGGTGGTTGGCTCCGGACGCGATGACGACGGTTTTGCTTTCAAAACGGTCATCTTCCGTGATGATTTCCTTAAAATCACCGTGATCCTCAATCTTTTCTACTAGGCCAAACAAATGTTCTACGCCCAGATTTTCCAAGGGTTCAAACATTTTTTCGGCCAGCTCTGGACCGCTGATGTTGGCATAGCCTGGATAGTTTTCAATATCTGCTGTATTGTTCATCTGACCGCCGTAAATACCGCGCTCCAGCAGGGCCACCTTGAGATTGCTTCTGGCTGCATAGAGTGCAGCGGTCATCCCAGCAGGGCCCGCTCCAATAATGACTGTATCGTACATAAACTTCCCTTTCTTTTTGCTGTAACTACGATTATTCTAACAGACTTTCTTTTCCTTGACAAGCAATTAAGCTTTAAGAACAATAACCAGCCCTAGAGTCGCAAAAGACAGGACGGGAATGGTCATAATGGCAATCAAGAGTACATCATAGAGATGGCTCTGCCGCTCCTTGGCCGTCTTGTCCTTGCGGCGGATCATGCGCAGGCCAATCCACAGGCCGGCAATAATCCCCACACCGATGGCGGTATAGAGCAGACTCTCGATATAAAGTGCAAAAATTTGATCTAACATGGTAATTCCTCAAGCTTGGTTTTTATTGACTCATGCTCATTCTATTTTCAATTGGCACCTTTTCCCAAGTAATGGCAGGCGTTTATAGAGTATCTTCCAAAAGGCACAGCCCTCTGCGGGTGAGGACTCAGCCATCATGGGAGTCTTATACGGTATCTTCCAAAAGATTCATCCCTCTGTGGGTGAGGACTCAGCCATCATGGGAGTCTTATACGGTATCTTCCAAAAGATTCATCCCTCTGTGGGTGAGGACACAGCCATCATGGGAGTCTGTCCCACTCACATCGGCAGCCTTCCTGCCTCACCATCTCGTTTCTGAGTTCAGACTAAAAAGCTTCCCCGAACATTCCCTGCTTCTCCATTTCTGGGCAGGAGCTGACGCGGTTTGAAGAGATTTTCGAAGAGTCTGACTTTCAAAAGGCCCCAAACAATGAAAAGCAGCCCTAAAACAAACTCAGCTGGTCTAGCCAACTGAGCCTTCACTTTTTCTATTATATCAAATATAAGTCCGTTTGTAACTAGCAAAGAATTCTTTGGTTCTTTCTTCCTTGGGGTGATGGATAAGCTCATCCGGTGTGCCGGTCTCAATAATATGCCCCTGATCCAAAAAGAGAACTTTGTCAGCCACCTGAGTGACAAAAGATATATCATGGCTGACCAAAATCATGGTTTGGCCGTCCTTGGCTGCATCAGCGATTGATTTTTGCACTTCCCCGACCAATTCAGGATCCAAAGCCGAAGTCGGCTCGTCCAAGAGGAGAACGTCCGGATTCATGGCCAGAGCCCGAGCCAGAGCCACCCGCTGTTTCTGACCACCGGACAGGTGTCTTGGATAGTGGTTTTCCCGGTCGGACAGACCAACCTTAGCCAGATCTTCTTTGGCTATCTCAGTCGCTTTCTCTTTAGACAGTTTTTTGACAACCAGCAAACCTTCCCTGACATTGTCCAGAGCTGTGCGGCGGGAAAAGAGATTGAACTGCTGGAAGACCATGGCCAGCTTGCGGCGCAGGGTCAAGATTTCTTCCTTGCTGATGCTTGCAAAGTCCACCCTGAAATCATCAATTTCAATCGTGCCGCTGTCGGGCTGCTCTAAGTAATTGAGACTGCGGAGAAAAGTTGATTTCCCGGCCCCTGATGATCCAATCAGGGCGACAACTTCTCCTTTTTTAATTTCCAGACTGAGGTCGTCCAAAACCTTCTGACCGGAAAAAGATTTACTTAAATGAGAAATTTTAATCATCAGATTCCCTCCTCTTCTGCCTGACGGAAAGCCTCAATCTTATCCGGATCCTTGATGTCCATAGCTTTCTCAATCACCCGGCCGATTTGCTCAATGATGATATTGACCGCCCAGTAAATCAGCGACACTGAAATGAAGCGCTCAAAGTAGCGGTAGTCAGAACCTGCTATAGCCTGCGCCTTGGCAAAAACTTCTACGACACCGGCACTGAAAGCCAGAGAAGTCCCCTTAGTCAGACCAATCAGGGAGTTGATCAGGCTGGGTGTCGCCACCACTGCTGCATTGGGAATGATGACCCGCAGATAGACCTGCCGGTTGGTCATGCCCAGACTGCGAGCTGCCTCGATTTCCCCCGGATCTACTGAAAGAATGGCCGCCCGAATGGTCTCGCTGGCGTAGGCCGCCTCATTAAAGGCAAAGGCCACAATGGCAAAGATGGAAGCCGGAATTTCATTGATATTAAAGGAAGTGCCATACTGCTGATTAATCGCCTTCAGCAGCAGGGGAATCCCAAAATAAGTCAGCATGAGCTGAACCAAAAGCGGTGTCCCCCGCAAAAAACTGACAAAAAAGGCCTGGATGGGATAGAGGATTTTAATCCGATTAATCTTGACAATGGCAAAAATCATAGCCAAAATGATACCGAAGAAAGCCCCGCCCAGCGTTAATAAGAGGGTAACAGGGAGATTTTGCAGAATGCCGGGAATGGCATCAAAAACAGCCCTTAGGCTAAATAATTTACCGTCCGGGATGAGCTTAAGAAACTGCTCATACCAGTCGGCAGCCAGAGCAAATGTTGTAAGTGTCATGGTTACTTCCCTTTCTCAATAATGGACTATTTTAACACAATTCTGAATCAAAGCAAAGTATTTGCTACACTCATACCCAAACTCTTTTGATACAGTCTTCTAGTTTGCTTTTAGCGGCGAAACACTCCCCCAGACTGTTAAAGCAAGGCGAGTTAACGGCCTAATAAAAGAGAAACTAAATGACGATAAAATAGAAAAAGTCTTCGATTGCGAGGGGGTGCCTTCTCTGCTTTAGCAAACTAAACAGACTAAGCCCATCATAAAAAAATAGACTAGCACCAACTAGTCTATCATAAGCGGGCGTCAAAGCCCAATATAATTTTCTTATGTCCGCGATAGAAAAATCCTATGGCTAGAAAGTCTGGCGCTTGGCCTTGCGCTCAGCCCGGCCGCGGGCCCGATTCTCCGCCCGCTTGGTCTTGCGGCGTTTTTCATTGACAGCCCACTGGATTTTCTTCTTATAGCCAGGTTTGATTTTTTTCTTTTTCTTTTTGACCAGACCAATCATTTCCGTGTCCAGCTTTTCTCTGCCTTTCTCCCGGTTGGCCCGGCGGTCACGGTCGTAAGTATCCTGAAACTCACCGTTCTTTATCATTTTGGGAATGAACTTGATGCCCAGCCTTTCCAGCTCGCGAATATCTGAGTCGTCGCTGGGCTGGTAGAGAGTGATGGCCGTGCCGGCAAGTCCGTTGCGGCCGGTTCGGCCGACCCGATGGACAAAGAAAGATAAATCCTGCGGAATTGCATCATTGATAACATGGCTGACGCCCTCAATGTCAATCCCCCGTGCAGCTAAATCGGTCGCAACGATGTATTCAAAATCCAGATTCTTAATCTGATTCATCAACCGCCTGCGCTCCCGCGGGGCAATATCGCCGTGGAGCTTGGCAGCCTTGAGGCCCTGAGCAGTCAGATAGGCATGCAGTTCATCCGCCCGGGTCTTGGTATTGACAAAAATCATAGCCAGATAAGGCTGCAGCAGCTGGCTGATTTGATAAATCTGAGCATTTTTATCCTGCCCCTTGGTAGACAGCAGCCAGTTTTCAATCGTATCGGCAATGACCGTCTTGGTCTTGATCTGCTCCATGACAGGATTGGTCAGGTATTTTTTAAGGAAAGGCTGCAGCTTCTGCGGAATAGTGGCTGAAAAGACCAAGAACTGCAAATCTTTGGGCAGGCTGCCCGCAATCTTATCCACCGTTGCCAGAAAGCCCATATCCAGCGTCATATCTGCTTCGTCAACGACAAAAGTATGGGCCTTGTGAATCGCCAAATCGCCTGACTCCACCAAATCGTAAATCCGGCCCGGCGTTCCGATGACGATATGAGGCTGGCTGGAGCTTAGCTTCCCAATCTGACGGGCCTTGTCTGTCCCTCCGACATAGTTGGCGACACGAATCTCCTGATCTGAGCAGGCAGCTATCTGACGGGCCGCCTGGTAAATCTGTGCTGCCAGCTCCCGGCTGGGAGCCGTGATGACAGCCTGCACACTGTCAGCTTCTTGATCCAGCTGCTGAAAAATCGGCAGCAGGAAAGTATGGGTCTTACCTGAGCCAGTCTTGGACTCGCCCACCAAATCACGGCCGGACAGGACCACCGGAATCAGCTTTTTCTGCACTTCTGTCGCCTGAACGAAGTTCAGCTCTCTCAGCGCCTCCTGAATATAATCTTTGAATTCAAATTCTGTAAATTTCATTTTATCCTCTATTCTATTGTCCTCACTATTATACCAAAAAAACGGCTATCCTGCTCGTACTCTTTTTATCTTATAGACTTTTAGTTTGCTTTTAGTAGTGAGAGTCTGTCCCACTCTCGATAATAGGCAAGAAAAGAAGCAAAAAAGGCGGCGGGACAGAACGAAATGTTAAAACATTTCGTTCTGTCTCAACCTCCTTGTTCTATAGATACAGAATAGCCAGAGCCAAGAGACTGCCCAGCAGGCCGATGCTCCAGAAGAAAAAGTCAACCTTCCACTCGCTCCATTCCTTACCGTGGCCGCTGATACCGCCCAGCTCAAAATGATGATGGACCGGAGTCATGCGGAAAATCCGCTTGCCGCCGGTATACTTAAAGTAGGCTACCTGCAGCATGACCGATGTCGTTTCAAAAACGTAGACAATGCCAATCAAAAGCAGGGTCCACTCCTGATGCAGAGCAATGGAAATAGCCGCCAGCATGCCGCCCAGAGCCAGACTGCCGACATCCCCCATGAAGACCTTAGCCGGCTTGTGATTGAAGACAAAGAAGCCCAACAGCCCCCCCATCATGCTGATAATGATAATCAGAATGTCAAAACGCTTTTGCTCAAAAGCAATGATAGCATAAGCCAGCAGACTGATGACTACCGAGATGCTGGCTAAACCGTCAATACCATCGGTCAGATTGACTGCATTGGAAAAGCCGACCAGCCAAAAAAGGACAAAAAAGACATAGAGAAAGCCCAGCTGTACCGGAAAAGTAAAGACATTGAGCTGGTCGCCTGCACCATGCTGGTTATAATAGAAGTAAAAGACTACTCCTCCGACCAGCTGCAAAAAGAGCTTTTGCTTGGGATTGAGGCCTTCATTGATCTTACGGAAAACCTTGAGAAAGTCATCCAAAAAGCCGACAATGCCATAAAGCACCAAGATAAAGAGAATCATAATCAGGCTATTGGACAGCTGACCTGCAGCTAAAGCAATGACAAAGCTGGCTAAGACCGAAGCGATGAGAAAGACCGTCCCCCCCATGGTCGGCGTACCGGCCTTGGCTTGGTGCTGCTTGACATCTTCGTGCATCTGCTGGCCAGTAATACGGGCCTTGTGGTAAAAACGAATAAAGGCAGGAATGCCGATAAGGGTTAAAATAAAGGTGACCATTCCTGCAATAAGGGCGATAAACATACTAGTCTCCCATTGTGATTGTTATTTTTTTCAGCTTACTGAGTGAGCTATTGGTTTTCTCACTCTGCTTGACAACTTTGGATCCTTCTCCTTTGAAGGTGACTTCTATATCCTGCCACTTAGCAAAGCGCTCAACATTGGCTTTGGTCCAGCCATACATATCCGGCAGGTATTCCAAATCATCGCTCAGGATGAGGATTTGCTGATTGGCTTTGAGATTTTTGCCTTCCTTGACCGACACTTTCTTGACCTTATTGCCGGTTCCTAAGACAATGGGCTGCACCAGATTGCGGCGCAGTTCATCTGCCAGACCGCCGGGGCTGACCTCGTCTTTGAGGCCCAGCTGCTTGGTCAGCTTTTCCAGAGAAGGCATGCTATAGCTGCTTTCCTCAGTCACCGTCTCCAGAGCCGGTGTAGTCGATGTGGTCAGGTTGAGACTGTCTTTGAGAGCCACCGCTTCTTCCAAGACCGGATTGACCACTTCCTGCCAAAACAGCGGACTGAATTTGGTCTCCGGCTGCTGGACTGTCACATACATGATAAACTCCGGATCCTCGGCCGGTGTCATGGCCACTACGGAATAGATATAGTCATTTTCACCTTCCAGATAACCATTTTCTGAGGCAATCTGAGCGGTCCCTGATTTGACCGCTACATTCTGGCCGGCTACCTGGATGACTGGTTCGCCATTGATATTAAGGGTCCCATAGTAGGGAACCGTTCCCACCTGGACCATGTAGTCGCGGGTTGTCTGAGCAGCTTTTTGAGAAACAGGGTTGCCGATAATCTCAGCAGCTGTTTTTCTGGCCGTATTGTTTTGAGGATCATAGATCGCATTGATAAATTTCGGCTCCAGCATCACTCCGTCATTGGCCACAGAGGAAAAGGCACGGAGCATCTGTACCTGTGTTACCCCAATCCCCTGTCCGAAAGAACTCATAGCAATCGTCACATAGTTGTCACCTGGCAGAGAGCCGTAGGTTTCATTGCCCATCCCAAAGCGGGTCGGCAGGCCAAACTTGAACTTGCCTAGATAGTCCAGCCACTTATCATTTGTCATCTTCTGCTCCAGCATGGTCATCCCGATGTTACTGGAGAAGATAAAGCCTTGGGCAAAGGTCAGGGTTTCCCCGGTGGAAATCCCCATATTGACATTCCAGTCCCGAATGGTGGTATCCATGACCTTGTATTCGGTATTGTCATAGGTATCGTTGGGGTTGAAGGTTCCATTGTCAATGGCCGAAGCCAGTGTCATGACCTTCATGGTCGAGCCCGGCTCATACTGCCCCTGATAGAGCATGGTGTTCCAAGTGCCTAGATTCTTCTCATCCAGGCCATCCTTAGTATCTGCATTGTAGGTCGGCCGCTGACTGGTCGCCAAAATTTCTCCAGTCTTAGCACTGACCAGAGTCGCATTGACATACCGGCCCTTGACCTTTTCCTGAAAGGCGTTCATGCGGGTTTCCAGATAGGTCTGCAGATCAGCTGACAGGGTTGTGTAGACATCTTTGCCATTCTCTGCCTGCACGGAGACCTTCTCTGAGCCCGGCACGACATTGCCGTTGCGATCTTTCTCATAAGTGACCACACCGTTGCGCCCGGCTAAGATTCTGTCCAGAGACTGCTCCACACCTGAAGTTCCCTTGAGGGTTTTATTTCCCTCCTTATCCTCCTGCAGCTGGGCCTGACCGATAAACTGCGAAGCAAATACACCGTTGCTGTAGCTGCGGTTGGGACTGGTCGTAAAGTCGATCCCTTCAATCTTGGCATCCGAAAAGGCCTGGCGCATAGCGCTCATCGTGCTGTAGGTAATCCCATTGCCCTGGGCACCGAAAGAGACCTGCTTGAGGTTATTCTGCGACAGCTGGCTCTTGACATAGTCCTTGTCCAGCCCCAGATACTGATTGAAAATATCGGCTACCTGATCATACTGGGACTCTTCTACATAGAGAATCTTGCCCGCAGCCGACTTGTAGTCCTTATCAATGATGGCATAAACATTGTAGGTCGTTGCATCTTCGGCGATCGGCACGCCATTGCGGTCATAGATGGTCCCTCTCCGAGCTGCCACTGTCACCGTCTTTTGGTGGACCACTTCCGCCCCTTTTGATAAATTCACGCCAAACTTTTGGTCTGTCCCGATAATAATGGCAAAATTAATCAAAAAAACGAAAAAAAGAAAGATCGCAAGAACGCTCATGCTCTTTCCCACCTGCCGCCGGTTGTAGTCAGGAGTCCGCCGATTTTTCAGGGCATATTTTTTTACTTTTTCTAATACTTTATTCTTCATCCGTTGAGCTCACTGTCTTGCGATTTCCCTTTTGCAGCTTCATATCCTGAGAACTGGCCAGCTGCGAAAGTCTTTCATAGCGGGTCAATTCATTGACTTCCTGCTTGATGTCATCCAGTTCTGTCTGCTCTGCTTCGATTTGCGTATTGACTTCTGTCAGATCACGGTCAACCTGCAGGAGCTTGGTCTGCATAAAAACAATGCTGACGGCCAGAATAATCGCGGTCAGGACAATCGAACCGTAAAAGGCTTTTTCAACGCGGGAAAATTTTCTAATCTGATTTTGAAGCGGATTGGTTTTTTTATCTGCCATCTCATCCTCACTTATGTATCTTCCGCGCCACGCGCAGCTTGGCTGAGTGGGCACGGTTGTTGTTTTCTATTTCTTCTTTGCTTGGTAAAATCGGCTTGCGGTTGACCAGAGCCAGCTTGGGCTGCAGTTCATCCGGAATAAAGGGCAGCCCCTTGGGCACATCGACTGTCGAAGCGGCCTTAAAGAGCTGCTTGGTCAGACGATCCTCCAGCGAATGAAAGGTGATGACCGCAATCCTGCCGTCTGCAGCCAAAAGGTCGATAGCCTGCTGAATGGATTCGTCGGCCGCTCCCAGCTCGTCATTGACAGCTATCCGAATGGCCTGGAAAATCTGCTTGGCCGGATGGCCTTTTTTCTTTAATTCCTTGGCTGGCTTGGCCGATTTGATAATCTGAGCCAGCTCCGTCGTTGTTTCAATCGGCTTGACACTTCTGGCCTGCTCAATCCTGCGGGCAATCTGCTTGGAGAACTTGTCTTCGCCGTATTTAAAAAAGATAGACACCAATTCCTGATAGGAGTAAGCATTGACAACTTCAAAGGCCGTCAGAGGCGCCTCGCGGTTCATGCGCATATCCAACGGCGCATCCTGCTTGTAGGAAAAACCGCGCTCCCGCTGATCCAGCTGAGGGCTGGAAACTCCCAAGTCATAACAAATCCCATCGATTTCCTCCACACCAGCCTCCTGCAGGCGGACCTTGAGATTGCGGAAATTATCCTTGATAAAGGTCACCAGCCCCTGCTCTATATAAGGAGCCAGACGCTTCTTAGCATTGTCAATAGCCGCCTGATCCTGATCAAAGGCATAAAGGTGGCCCCGGCCATTCAGTTTACTCAAAAGATACTCGCTGTGACCGGCTCCGCCCAAGGTCGCATCCACATAGATGCCATCAGGCTTCACAGCCAGCTGGTCAACCGTTTCATGAAGAAGGACTGTCATGTGATGAAATTCGTTTGTCATATCTTATCTATTATATCACATTCAAGGACAAAAAAAAATTTAAAAAGAAAAGTCGGTCAATGAAAAAATTTTCGTGACTTTTCAAAGTAAGTTCCGCTTTGCTCTCTGAGCTGGAGCTTAGTCTGAGACGGATTCCCGCTGGTTTTATGCATTTTTGGCAGACTAACTTCCGCTAACGGCGGCGGTGGAACTTAGTTTAAAAATTTAGCTGAAAAAATTTTTAATAAATTTTGTCATATATAATTGACATTTCTTTTCACAAGTATTATACTATAAACAGAAAAAGTCAATTATATCTGACAAATCAATGAGAAGGATTGACGGCAGAAAAACAGAAAGGAGAGGAGCAATGAATCGTGTCAAGGAATTCCGAAAAGAAAAAAAACTCTCACAGCTGGAGCTGGCCAAGTCCATCGGTGTCTCGCGGCAGACCATCAATATGATCGAAAACAACAAGTACAACCCTACCCTTGAGCTCTGTATCAATCTGGCCCGGGCGCTGGAGACGGATCTCAACAGCCTCTTTTGGGAACCCTATCTGACAGAAGGGGAGGAAAATGGGTAAAAGCTTTTGCTGGCAGCAGCCCCAGCACTAGCCTCCTCTCCCGACCCAAACCGGCCTAGTCTTAGCTACAGAAAGGAAACACCATGAAAAAAGAAACCTTATCCGACAAAATGATCAAACGCTTTTACGGCATTACCGGCCCTCTGGATGAACAGAAACGTCAGGCGGCTGAGCGCATGGGCAATACCGCTTTTATGTGTCTCTTTTGGATTTTGATATTGGGAAATGCCATCGCCTTTCCGCTGGCCTTTCGCTGGCCCAAGATTATCGCGGTTGCCTATCCTATCTTGCTGGAAGTTCTGCTCCTAGGCCTCTGTCTTTGTATAGTCATCCAAGCACGGCGTAAGGGCGTTGACGATCTGGAGCTAGGCTTGCAGGATGTCAAGGAGAAAAAAGCCATGCAGCATGTTGGTCTCAAAGCCGGCTTCTCCTATTGGCTGCTCTTTTATCCTCTCTTCAGTATCTCGACAGCTGTCATAGAAAAGAAAGATATCCTGCAAGTTTTGCTTCAGCCAAAACTTATTATAGTTGGATTAGCCGCAGGTCTTGGATTTGGACTGATTATGCATTTCATTGCCAAAGGAAAGGTTCGCCAAGCACAAAAAAGGGAGGAAGAGAATCTATGAAACTCAATCTCAAAGAAAAAATGGACCTCGGGATTCTGTCCCTCATTACTGCCATCGCTGCTTATTTTTTCTTCCGTATCACCGATGTCTGGATCTTCTGGCTGGACCTGGCCGTCATCGCCGGCTGCTGCTATGCCGGTATCCGTATTCTGAATAAAAGACTATAAATAAAAATCCCTGAACAGGAAATTGTGCCATTCCTGTTCAGGGATTTTTATTGTGCAAGTCTGTCGATAGGCAAGGGAGCTGCTCAAGACTCCGGATCATCCAGACTGCGGCCGTGAAGGCCTTTCTCCCGCTGTACCTGACGGAGTTTTTCCGGAGTGACATCATTGCCCTCCTCATCCACCACCTTGATGCCTTCAATATGATGGCGGACCGAGCGGCGGTAGCCTTCGATATACTCTTCACGAAGCTTGGCTTGTTCCACTTTTTCCTCAGCAGTCAGGCCGACGGTTTTTTTCTTTTTAGCCAGCTCGTTGATGCGTTCGATTTTTTTAGGATCCATCTTTTCCTCCTTTACTCAGCTGCCAAAAGGCTGCGCAAAAGCAGCCGCTGCAGTTGATTATTTGGTGTTGATTAGGTTGAATTGGGCCAGGGTCCGGGCTTTTTCTGTCAGAGCTGCCAGCAGAGCCAGACGGTTGGCCCGGACCTTTTCGTCCTCAGCCATGACCATGGTATTGTCAAAGAAAGCATCAATAGCCGGACTGAGAGCAAAAAGCTGGTCAATAGCGGCTTCTCGGTCAGTATCCAGCTCCAGATTTTCAACGGCCTCATACAGCGCCCTTTCTTCTGCATTTTCAAACAGGGCCGGATCAACACGGACTCCGGTTTCAGCCTTTTCTGCTAAGTTAAAGACCCGAGACAGGCTTTCCACTGCTGCCTTGAAATGCTCTTCCTTGGACTTGGCAGTTAACAGTTCTGCTGTTTCAATCAAATCGCGCACGACAAAGACTGAACTGCCCAATACAGCTGCTGCAATATCTTTGGGAACAGCGGAGTCCATCATCTTTTCGACACGTGCACGGAAGAAGTCCAGCACTGCTTCCTGATTGTCATAGGTCAGGCTGTCAAAGGACAGAGCATAGAGCCGGTCCAGCAGCTGCTCCAAGTCAATGTGCCAGCCAAACTTATCCAAAATACGCACCACACCCTGAGTAGCCCGGCGCAGAGCATAAGGGTCGTTGGAGCCCGATGGGATGAGCCCCACAGAGAAGAAAGAGAGAATGGTATCCAGCTTGTCCGCCAAGGCCAGCACTGCACCAACCTTGCTGTCCGGCAGCTGGCCATCCGCTGAAGTCGGCAGATAATGCTCGCGAATAGCTGCCGCTACTGCTGCAGGTTCGCCGGCCAAGAGAGCATATTTCTCTCCCATAATGCCTTGCAGCTCGTCAAATTCGCCAACCATACCGGTCAGCAAGTCAAACTTATAAATCGCTGCTGCTCGGGCCAAATCTGAGCTTTCCTCTGCCGTCAGACCGGCCTGCTGGGCCAAGAGAGCAGCAATCTGACCAGTCCGCTCCATATGCTCTGACAGAGAACCAATTTTCTCATGGAAAGTGACCTGCTCCAGCTTTTCAACCAAATCAGCAATGGCCAGCTTTTGGTCCTCCCGCCAGAAGAACTCTCCATCTTCCAGCCGGGCTACCAGTACTTTTTCATTGCCCTTGATGACATTATCCAAATGCTCCGCATTGCCGTTGCGGACAGAGATAAAGTGCGGCAGAAGCTTGCCTTTGCTGTCGCGCACGACAAAGTAGCGCTGGTGCTCTTTCATAGAAGTCACCAGCACTTCCTCCGGCACCTCTAGGTATTTGGCGTCAAAATTGCCCATAAAAGCAGTCGGATATTCAATCAGATTGAGCACTTCATTGAGGAGCTTCTCATCTATCTCGATGGCCACATCGTGCTCTTGCTCAATCTTCCGAATCTGATCGACAATTATATTGCCCCGCTCGGTCGGACTGACAATGACAGACTGAGCACGCAGGTCGTCTTCGTATGTATCTGCAGACTGAATCGGCGTTTCTCCTCCTAGGAAGCGGTGCCCCCGGCTGATCCGGCTGCTCTTGATGTCCAAGAAATCCAGGTCAAAGTCCTGCTCATCTAAGAGCACGGTCAGGGTATGAACCGGACGGATGTATTCAAAAGTGTTGTTGGCCCAGTGCATGCTGACAGGGAAGGTCAGAGACTGAAGTACCTCGGTCACGCCCGGGATAATCTCCTCCACAGGACGGCCAAGCTCTTCCTTGGTGACATAGACATATTCCTCGCCCTTGATTTCCCGGAAAGTGATGTCATCCACTGTCAGACCCTTGCCGCGGACAAAGCCTTCTGCAGCCTTGGTAAAGTTGCCATCCGCATCCAGCGCAATTTTCTTAGACGGCCCTTTGAAATCTTCGGTCAGATCGGACTGCTTGTCTGCCAGACCGACCACCCGCACCGCCAAGCGGCGGGGAGTAGAGAACATTTCAATCTTCTCAAAGGCCAGACGATGCTCTGTCAGGAAAGCCCCCATTTTGTCGCGCAGCTGCTTCATGCTGGGTGTCACGACATAGGCCGGCATTTCCTCCAAACCTAATTCAACTAATAAATTTTTTACCATGGTTACTCTCCCTCCTCTGCCAAGAGTTTTTCGCGGGTCTCTGCATCCAAAAGCGGATAGCCCAGGCGCTTGCGCTCAGCCACAAAGGTCTTGGCCACAACACGCGCTAAATTGCGGATGCGGGCGATATAGCCGGCCCGCTCGGTCACAGATACGGCACCGCGCGCATCCAAAAGATTAAAGGTATGCGAGCATTTGAGAACGTAGTCATAAGCCGGGTGGACCAGATGCTCGTCCAGACAGCGCTTGGCCTCTGCTTCAAACTTCTCAAAATTCCCCAAGAGCAGGTCCTGGTCGCTGACTTCAAAGCTGTACTTGGAATGCTCGTATTCCGGATGGCGGAAGATTTCTCCGTACTTAACGCCGTCAGCCCACTCGATGTCGTAGACCGAGTCCACCTCTTGGATATAGGAAGCCAGCCGCTCCAGACCATAGGTCACCTCAGCCGTCACCGGCTGGGTTGGCAGACCTCCGACCTGCTGGAAGTATGTGAACTGAGTGATTTCCATACCGTCCAGCCAGACTTCCCAGCCTAAACCAGCCGAGCCAGTTGACGGGTTTTCCCAGTTATCCTCAACAAAGCGAATGTCGTGCTCCAGCGGATTGATGCCCAAGAGCTCCAAAGACTGCAAGTAAAGTTCTTGGATATTGCTTGGTGATGGCTTCATAACCACCTGAAATTGGTGGTGCTGATAAAGACGGTTGGGATTTTCCCCATAGCGTCCATCTGCCGGCCGGCGGGACGGCTCTACATAGGCCGCATTCCACGGCTCCGGCCCAATAGCCCGCAGGAAGGTATAAGGACTCATGGTTCCTGCTCCCTTCTCATTATCATAAGCCTGCATGAGCATACAGCCCTGCTCATTCCAAAACTGCTGTAAGGTCAATATAATTTCTTGAAAAGTCAATTTTTTAAACATCTCTTCTCCTTTATTATAATAAATTTTCTGCGACACGAGCCTTCCTAGCCAATCATGCTAGGAAGAGCGAGTTAGTACTGCACCTAGCTTAGACACCATAGTGCTAAGCGTAAGGCAATCCGACTGAAAGGAGGAGATTGCCTTTGGTGCAGTGAAAGGTTAATTTCTTAGACATGTGTTACTCCTTTAGTTTCTTGAGATTCTTGCGAAGCGTTCAAAAGGGAACGATTGTTTCCCTTTTGAAAAGCTAGTACATCGCCTAGACAAACAGCCCCATAGCGGTTGTCGTTAGTCAATCGAACCTTTAGGTTCGCAATTGACTTTGGCGAGGTGAAATGTTAACTTTTTAGACATTTGTTACTCCTTAATTTGTTTATATTTCTTTGTCTATTATTTTCTGTTCTATGAACCAATCCAACAAGGGAAGTGTTTTATCTGTGTTTGCCCACCGATGATAAGAATCAAAGACCGCTTGCACGCTGCCTAGATTTTCTACTAGCTTGTCAACTGTCAAAAAACTGCGCCAGTATTCGTAAAAAATACTAGCATAATTCCCTTGATAAGTTGAAGTGCCGAAATCATTCAATGAGTTCCAACCGTGCTTTTTCTGAAAAAGCTCAACGAGAGACTGATTACAAGCCTTTTCCGTTTGAAATTCCTCGTCTGTAAGGAAATACTTACGGCTAATATACTCAGCCATCCCTTCTTCAAACCAGATATAGGCACCGTATCCATCAAAGTCATCTAAAAAATGCTCCGACCAATGAGCTAGCTCATGGCCCACAATCTGCAAGAGGGATTTTTCAGACAAAGACTGATAGTGGCTTTCTATTGCTCGAGTTTGGTGAGAGGTCTCGTAATTCTCCAACTGAAGGAGATACAAATCTTTCCAAACCGTCAATTCGGGAGTCATAACCATCCGCCTATCATTTGTATAGGCTGGTACAGGAATTTCCCGAATGATCCGCGTAGCAGAATCAAAATCGGACCAAATGATGGCTTGCGGCAAGTCATAAACCGCAAACTCGTCTTTTAAAAATGTTAGATAATCCTGCAACTTTGCGGAATTCTTTGCGACGAAATCTCGAAAAGCTGCTAATTGGTTCTCGTCTTTTACAAGGTAAAGGTTCTCCACGAATCTCCTTTCTTTCGAACAATAGACTCAGTACGCAAAAGAACCGCCTCCGACACACCCAGGCCAACTACAGCCTAGGGGCGTCAAGACGCGGTTCCACCCTAATTTATTACTTCATTGTGTTTAAAATTTATAGCCGAAAGCGCCATCTGCACTGCTTCCCTATCCGGCTTCCACCAGCCCGGACTCGCTAAAAGGTAGACAATGAAATTTCTTTCTACACAAGATTATAGCAGAAAATAGAGGCAATGTAAAACACTTATCTAAAATTCCTCGCAAAAAATCCCTCAAGATAGACTCTTAAGGGATTTTCTGCTTATTGACAACCCATCAAGCTTGTTTTGCTTTTTTGGGTTTGGCTACTTTGGGCTTTTTGCCGTCCAGTTTTTTCTTGGCAGCCTTGAGCTGGGCAATAGCCTCCTTGACCTCTTCCTGGCTGGCACCTGGATTGGCCAATACAGCCTTGGCCTGTGCATAAGCATCTAAGTAAGCAGCCTTGATCTGATCGCTCGCGTAGATAAATTTATTGCTGATGGCTTGGTAGTGGCCCTCGTCATCAACCAGCTTCTTGAGACTGGCAAAGTTGGTTGCCTTGCCATCCAGCTTCTTCTCCGCTGTAGTCAGCTGAGCCAGAGCCGCATCAATCTGCGCCTGAGTCACCTTGTCCTGCACCAAGAGCAGAGCAACAGCCTGAAAGGCCTTATCGTAGTCGCGGCGGACTTTTTCTTTGGCATTGGCATAGCGGCCGGTCCTAGTCGTCGCATCATAGGCCTCAATCGCCTGCTTGACAGCGGCCAGATCAGAATCCTTGCCGTCCAGGCCGGCAGAAGCAGCTTCCAGCTTGGACAGGATGTCATTCACCTGAGCCTGGCTCAGCTTGCCGGTCAAGGCTTCCTTGGCAGTCTGATAGGCTTGGTCGTAGGCTCCGCGTTTTTCAGCGCTGGCATTGTAATACTGAGCCGTTTCGACCAGCTTGGACTGCTGATTGACCGCTGAGAGAAGGCCGGTTTTGACAACGACAGCCAGTTTGAGCAGGTTGTTTTTTCCTTCTTCGACTGAGACAGTCGGTTCATCTTCCCAGAGCTCATAGCCGGTCGGCAGGTTGACAAAGACAGAATAGAGGCCCGTCGCAATGGATTTGCCAAAGGAGTGCTTGCCGTACACTTCAGCCGGAAGCGTATAGACATCCCCATTATTATTCTTGAGAACAACCTGGGTATTTTTTGGAACGGCTTGGTCAAAGGCAACACTGACGGGTGCATAGACCAGCTCCTTCGCCCAAAATTCAATCGTTTTAAAACTGTCCTCGGCTGTCAAGTCAAATTCCTGTGTCTGATCAGCATAGAAGCGGATATTGTCTTTGTCATAGGTAAAGATTTCAGCTACATAGTGGCCAAAGGTCAGGAAATTGATGTCTTTCCCCTTGTCCAGTGTGACATAATGGCCCTTATCGTCCTTAATCCGATAAACGAATTTCGTATCAATATCCTTATGGGTATCATTATCCACCAGTGCCACACGGATGCGGCCGCTGTTTTCATCGCTGACCAAATCAGCCAGAGCAATCGCATCTTTATTGCCGGCATAGTCTTCTACCACATAGAAAATGGCTGCCTTGTCCACTCCTTGAGGCAGGGTGTAGCTGCCGTCTGAGTTGGCAGAGATATAAACCCGGCGCTCATAGTCGCGCTCATTACCCAGAGCATCCAGAGCTTTATAGGTCACCTGCCCTTTCTCATCAGCCTGCAGGTAAAAGAGCTGCTCTCTCAGAATACCGCCGTTTCCAACATCCTTGGCCTTGCGGGCCGTAAAGACCTCCCGGCCGTCCTTGCTGCTGATATAGCCTGTGGTGATGAGCGGTTTTTGTGTATCAATCTGCAGATTGAAGGAAACCTGCTGTTCTTTGGCACCCGGCACATCCGGCGTATAGCGGACAACATAGGTATAAAGACCGTCATCCAGCGCTTCACCTTTGCTGTCCAGACCATCCCAGGCCGTATTGCTCAGAAGGTAGGATCTAGGATTGGATTCCTTACCGTCGTAAAAATTCTTGCGGCCATTCCAGGTCTTGCTGCTCTGCCAAATGGGAAAGCGGTAGTCTGTGTCATCTGCCGTATAAACAGCTGCAGTCAGATTGCTGACATTGCGGTAAAGAACCGTGCGGTACTGAATCTTGTCCTTGTTGCCGTCTCCGTTTGGCGAGAAGGCCAGGCGAACCTTGCCGTCCGCATCCAGCTGCAGAATGTTGAGACCGGCTTCATTTTCGACTGTCCCCAGAACAACAGAACTGCGGGACACCGTTTTGCCGCTGGAATAAAGGGTGTCGCTGGCATTGGTCTCAAGATCTGTGACATTTGCGCCGCTTGGAAGGCTCTTGTCTTCCGGCATTTTGTAATAGAAACCGGACTTGCCGTCGCTGACCAGATTGTAGATTGGTTTTTCCGCTGCCGGCAGATCCTGAAATTGTCCGCGGAAGCCCATAAAGGGCAGGCTGACTACATCGCCGTCATCGGCTGGGTCTACAAAGCGGACAAAACCTTCCAAAAAGTAGCCGTTCGGCATTTGCTGCAGCAGCTCTTGGGCAAACTTAGATGCATCCACCTTGACCGTCACCGTCTGGCTGCCATGGGCTTTGACAGTGATTTCCGGCCAGACAGTCTCAGTCAGCTTGCGCGGGGTCAGAGGGATATAGCCGTCCTTGACTGTGTCCGTATTAGTATTGACAATCATTTTCAGCGTCCGGTCGGTATCGGTGATATTGTGGACCGTGACATCAAAGCTGAAGCTGTCTCCGACATTGCCCAGTGAGACACTCGGATAGTGATTGTCTCCTGTCACATAGAGCCCCGTTGAAACAGCTGCTGCGGTATCGACAATCCCAGCTCCCTGCTGACGCGGTGAGGTTTGAGCGCCTGTCTCCTTGTTGATGTGGATCTTAGCCGTGGACATGATCAGGGCTTTCAGCAGATCAGTAGTCTGTTCAGGCGTCAGGTCTGGATAATGCTGAAGCAGGTATTCCTTGACCAGAGCCGCTGCACCAGCCACATGAGGCGCAGCCATACTGGTGCCGCTGATCGTGCCGTAGGTATTGTCATTGAAAGAGGAATAAATCTCGCCGCCAGGTGCTGTCACATCCGGCTTCAGCATCCCATCTGTCGTCACTCCCCAGTTGGAAAAAGAAGACATCTGTTCCGCAGCTGGATGGGGTCGATTGACCTTGGTACCGTTGAAGGACAGCTTGTAGTTGCCAGCTGCCAGAGCTTCTCCGTATTTCTTGCTGATAAAGGCGGCTGGGATTTTTTTGGCATCGCCGTCCAGAGACATGGAAACATCGATCCCCTCTACATTATTGTAGACTAAAGCTCCGATAGCTCCATGCTTGATAGCATTATTGACTTTTTCGGAAAAGCTGAGGGAGCCGCGCTGGATGAGGGCCAGTTTGCCTGTCAGATCCTTACCGGCAAAGTCTTCCTCACGGCCCAGACCGCTGGGAACATACTCATATTCCTTGTCTTTTTCAAATTCTGCATCCGTTTCTGCGACTTTATAAGAAAATTGTCCTTTGTTCAGTTCGTCATTGTTTTCCAAACCACGGACTTCCATGACTTCCTCGGTGAAAACTGTATTATTGACTGATGCGACCGAGATGGCCTGCGCCACAGTAGAAGGATTGCCGACCAAACCATAGTCTGGATTTTCAGCTAAAGGATAGGAGTGGCCGCTGCCAAAAGTATTCTCATTTCCCGCTGCAATGACGACGCTCACGCCCTTGGCCCGGGCACGCTCGACGGCTGCCAGCACGCTGGAACTGGCATTGACTGTAGAGCCTGTCGTGGAGCCCAGACTCATATTAATCGTGTCTGCTCCCAGAGCTACCGCATCGTCAATCGCCTTGACATAAATGGCATCGTCGGTGGATGGAGAGCGGTCAGAAAAGACCCGCATAAACATGACCTGTGCTTCTGGCGCTACGCCATAGATGTATTCGCTGTTGCCATCTTTTTTGTCTGGATTTCCGGCAGCAATCCCGGTCACGTGCATACCGTGGGAAAGTTTATCTTTTTCCTTGATGCTGTCATCGCCATCCATATAGTTGTAGGCGAAAACCACCTTGTCATTGTACCATTTCCCGTAGTCAATGCCGGCCTTCTTCTTGGCCTCCTCTATAGCAGCCTCTGTCTGGTATTTGGCCTTAGATGGGTCTGAAATCCGCAGAACCTCATGGTGAATATCCAGACCGGAGTCGATCACAGCGACGACCATTCCCTGTCCCTTGTAGCCCTGAGACCAGGTCTGAGGCACCTTGATAATCTCATTCGAGCTGATGCTGGCTGGCTGAGCTTCAGAAGCCTTTTTCTCAGCAGCAAGGCTGTCTTCGTTTCCATCTGCAGCGGAGACAGCAGGTTTTTCTGCCGCTTGATCTGCTGAAGACGGCTCACCGGCTGGCTGATCCGCCTTGCTTTCATTGACCGGCTTTTCAGGCCCAGCAGCTTTTGTTTCAGCCTTAGCTGCAGGCTGCTCAGAAGCTGCCGGACTCGCCTTGTCCCCAGTGCTGTCAGCAGCTGCTGAGACCGGCAGCTGAGCAGCATCACTCTCTGCTGCCTTTGCGGAAGTGTCAGGCCCAGCCGGTGCAGAAGCTGCAGCAGCCGAACTGCTGGCCTCTGCCGGACTCACTGCTGGCGCAGAAGCCGTTTCAGAAGCAGCCGCCAATTCTGCCGCCTGTGGATCCGCAGCTGTCACAGACGGCTGGTCAGCCTTATCCTGCGGCACAAGACCTGACTGCTGAACCGCAGCTTCCGAATGGACCGCGGCCTGCTCATCAGCCTGCGCCTGTCCTGCGCCAAAGACCAGGGCCGTTCCTAAAAGAACAGAAGCCAAACCGAACTTGTATTTACGGAGTGAAAAACGTTGTCTTTGCATAGAAGTCTCCTTACTATTATTTCTAAATATATTATAATAGAAATTTTCTGACAATTCATACATTCCTAACAAATGTAACAAAAATGTAACAATCCCGAACTTTATCAAAGAAACTACCTCTATCATAAAGTTTTACACCTCAATTTGTTTGAAGCATTGAACAAAGTCTCTCTAAAGTACGGAAATAAGAAAAACCAACCAAGACCACTGCTAAAAACAGGGGCTTGATTGGTTGATTCTTATAGTGTTTCTATGCTTATTATAAAACAGGACTACTACTCGCTATCGCTACGATAGATTTCCATTTTCTTGTGGAAGTATTGTTCCATCATGCCATAAGCGGTGTAGGTAATGGCATTAGCACCAGCCGCAATGGTGTCTAGGATGTTTTCTTCCGTTTTTCCGCCAGAAGCGATGATTGGAACATCCGGGTACTGCTCCCGTACCCATTTGACCAGTTCAACCGTATCTTTCCCGCCGCTAACATTAAAAATATCCACACCAGCTTCAATATAAGGCGCCAGCGGCCGAGATTTATCAATGACTGTATAGATTAGGGGAATGTCAACATAGGTTCGGACAGCTTTTGTTGTTTCGATATCGACAGGACCGTTCAGTACGATTCCGCCTGCGTTGTTTTCTTCTGCGTGAGAGGCTAATCGGGCCGAGCGGTCACCGCTTGTCAAGCCGCCGCCGACACCGACCAGAATCGGCGCTTTCGCAACCAGTGATACGGCATTTAGTATCTGCGTATTCGGGGTAAAAGGATACACACACAAAATAGCGTCCGCATTCGTATTGGCAATAAGAGAAACATCCAAAGAATAGACAATTGACTTAATGCGTTTGCCATATATGATAATACCTGATGCCTCTTTGATGCAGGCTGGCATGGCAATGATCGAGTCGCGCAAGGGACTGGTTACAACTGGAATTTTTTTATTATTTGTCATTATATTTTATACTAATCCTTTATCTAATAATCTCTAATTTTAAATTTAAAGCTGAATTCATTAAAATTCAGCATTAAATAACTCTTTTAATTTGTAAATGACATCATCATTGGATGCATCAATAGAAACAGATTCATTAATTTTAGACAGCCTAGCCAATTCTTCCAAATCTGCATTGTAACCGATAGTATTAACTGTAATACCCAGAGCTTTAATGATTGGTTCAACCCGTTCAAATTCATAACCGCCATTGGTCTGACCGTCTGACAGGACAAAGATAATCGGCCGTGCATCTGGATTTTCCTTCATTTTATCCAATATCATCTTAACTGCCACAAGCGTTCCATCATAGGTAGCTGTTCCGCCTGATGGCGTCAGCCCTTTAATAGCAGATGTGAAATAGGATTTTTGGGTGCTGTTCATCCTATCAATCGGAACATTAATAGTCACGTCGTCACTGTATGAAACCAGACCGATTTGATTCTCTTCGTTGATGTACTGCAGGGAGTTGAGCAATGATTTTTTCAGATTATTCATCGGATCGCCATCCATAGATCCAGACACATCGGTGACAAAGACACCTACAATCGGCTGACTGTTGTTCTTATTCTTTTTCCAAAGATTTTGCATGGACATCAGCAGATTCCCGTCAGTGGTTTGCTCTTCAAAACTATAGTCTTCCAACTGATTAAAACCATATGATGACGCTTTCGATTGATTGCTGCCTTCAAGAATATAACTGGAGAATTTTTTCAACACCTCTTGCTTGGAGCTGTCATTTGTCGTTGCATAAAGCGGTGAATCCTGACGAATCCCAAAAGGAACATATTCATAATCGCTAAATTCTGGGGTGTTGATATAAGTCTGATAAGAAATAGACAGAATATCTGCGCTGCCGCTTTTAGCCGCTTCACGCAATTGAGTGGTCGTCACAAAGGTGGACGGAATATTATTTTGGAACTGTTGGAAAGCTGTTTTCGCCGTATCGCTAATCGGATTTTCCTTATCAAAGCTAAACAGTAACTGGGACAGTAAACTCAAACCTGTTGAAGAAGTATAAGGATTGGTGTAGCCTAGTAATTTGCCATCATTCACCGCTTTTGCCAAATTTTCAACAGTCACATCGCCATAGGCCTTTTTAATTTCATCATAGATATTTTTCTTCATCAAGAGACCGCTGGTATTACCAAATAGTCGTTCTGAAATCTGTGTAGTTGCCGTTCCACGCGCATTTAAAATGTAGTTCCATTGTTGATTTGATGGAGTATAGCCGTCCGGCACATGGTTTTTGCTGGCAATATAGTCAACAGAAGTACCTGAAGGAATAGAACGAATGGAGACACTCACTGTTTTTCCGTCAATTGTTTGGCGCTGATTATTGAAACTTTCAGCAATTTCATTCAAAATACCATCTTTTCCGCTGCCAGCTTTTTCAGAACTAACAAAAATTTCAGCATTGATTTCGCCGTTGCCTTTTACAGTATAGGGATAGGTTGTATCAATATCTGGCAGTTCTTCATTTTGCTGCAGGGACGTATTCGAAATATCCTTTTTCAATTTTGCAATCTTAGGATCGATTTTCTTATAATAAGCTTCTACTTCCGTTTTAGCATCTTTTTCGGACAACTTCGATTTAACGGCTCCATCTCCAGAACAAGCTGATAAAACCAAACTTGCTCCAAGCACAAGAAGCAGGGATGTTTTTTTAAATTTCATAAATAATCTCCTTCTAAATGAGTTTAATAAGCTCTTTGAGTGAGTCTGTCAAGTTTTTGAGATCGATTTCACTTGTAGAAGTTTTTACATCAATATAGTTAATCGCCTCAACAATTAAACTGTCTGCATCATCAAGCAGCTTATCATTATGAATTAATTTAGTTTCAATATTTGCGCCGTCTTTCGCAATAATCAAACGACGATAGATACTCTTGGCATCTTGTAAAATATGAACACGAATGGAAACGAGTTCCTTTGCGATATTTTGAATAATCGGCTGGTCATTGTTTTCAACAATTTCAACGAAATCATCCGATAGGGTTTTTGCAGCAAGCAGCTGTTTTAAAATACGCTTTGTATAATCAATATACTCCGGTTCATCAATCGTTTCTTGAATATCCGTTAATTTTTGAATCATTGATGTTTCATCGTATAATGGATCTTTTCGCTGCTCTTCCTCAAAAGCAACGAGTCTCAGTTCTTTGCTCTTACTCGAAATATAACTTTTAATGACAAAGCCTGCATACAAAACGGTGAGTACCAGCAGAATATATGCGCTTGTATGAATCATTTTGAAGGTTCCGATACCAGATTCTACAATAATATCGTCTTTATCAAACATCGCTAATTTAAACAAGAAGATAGTCACTAAGGTTAATCCGCTAATAATTAAACCATGTATTATAATAAACTTCTTTAGCATCATGTTCACCCATTCATATTAGTGTGATTAACCGTTGTCACCAGCTGTGTTTTTAATTCCTCACGCAATTCACCAATACGAAGCGACGCTTTTTCACGGTATTCTCGACCCTTGGCTTGCGCCGCATCAATATCTCTCAAAGAATTAACGATATCAGACGTCATAGACTCTAGAGTTGTAATATCAATTGCGGCACGCTCACTTTGTTCCGCACTGCGTTTACTTGTCTCGTGCAAGCTCTTAGTGACATCTTTTAGCAATTGATTGGTCGCGTCTGTCACATACTGATCAGCCTGCAATGCTTTTTCAGTCTGTGTATTGTAAAACGCAGCCATCATATACATATTCCATGCTGGAATCATAATTGTCTTACTGCGATTGATTTTTTGAATCAAGCCCCGATTAGTATTGGTCAAGGTTTCTAACTGAATAGCCATTGCTTGGGACAGTGACATTTGAGCATCTAAGTCATGAATCTGCTTTTCAAATAGATTTAATGAGTTCTTGTATTCAGTGAGCTCATTAATACTTGTCTGATCACCGCTTTTCGCCTTTTCTTCCAGAGCGGGCAGCTCAGACTGATAAGCTTCTTGTATTTTTAACTTACCAGCCTCCACATAAACAGATAGTCTTTGGAAATTCTCTCGATTTCCCTCCTTCATTTGTTCTAGATCTTTATTATTCTTAATCAGCGTCAGCTGATTATTTTCCAGAGTAGCAACCACTCGATCGATATTATCTTTTGCAGATTCATACCGAATTTGCAAAGTCTTTATGTGGTTCTTAGCTTTTTTAAATATCCCAAAAATACCTTTTGGAGTATCTTCTTCAGAAACCGTTAATTGGGTCGCCAAACTTGATAAAAGTCCGCCAATATCACCGACTTCCGAAGCCTTGACATGCGACAGTGTCTTATTAGTCAAGGTCATCAGACTATTGGACTCTTGTGTACCATAAGTTAAAATAAGGTCTTCATCGCTTAGGACAATGGCATTTTTCACCTGTTCGACAGCTGCATTTTGCTCGTCCGTTCTTTCAATGGGCTGAAACGTTTCCTCTGTCACTTCGGTAATGAGCTTTTCTTCTTCCTGAAATTGTTTTTCAATTTCGGGTGTAATCAATGGTGATCCTACTGTTGTATCACCGACTGTAAATCCTGCCATATTTATAAAAACAAACCTTCCTATTTATAGTAAAATGGAACTTACCTGAGACATAGCTGTAACCTTATTCCCAAGTAAGCTAGTCGCCTATTTAACTGCTTTACTTTCTGTTTTTAAATATTCGATTTTCTCTATTGCACTAACAGCACTAAATCGAGAGATTTTAGCTGATAGAAAATCTGCTCCTTCATAATAGCCTGCAACTAGGAAATATTCATCAATAGATTCATATCAAAAACAAGTCACTCTATCAAGAAAAATACAGATTGCGCTGTAATAGTGTCTTAATCAAATCGTATTTTAATTTTAACACAATTAGGGTATTTGAGCAATATACCTGCTAAGCTATTTATTGCCTGTTTCAAAAGGATTCATACCCGGATTTACATGTTTGAATCCATAAATTCTCAGGCTTACGATTAGCAATCAAAACTCCCCGGTTCTCTTCCAACCAGGGAGTTCTTCAGCTATTCAATTCATAAACTTCTCTGCCTGACGGCGTTTTTCATCAAACCCGGCCTTGTCCTCCTTGCTCCAGCGGCTCATATCCAGCAGGTCCTCGGCCTTCCTGATAATGGCTTCAGGCTGATTGCTAAAGGGCTGGTTACTGAAAAATTCCAGCCACTGCTTTTTATGGCTTTCTATATCTAACTTATACTTTTCAGCTCTAAAAGTGCAAGCTGGACCGGAGGGGAGTGTCCCTCCGGTCCCTCTATTTCTACTTTCAGCTCCTGCCGAGTCTGATTGTCCTGCAGGCTGAAGACCCGAAAAGCCCGATTATCCGGGAAATAATTCCTCTCGAAAATGGCAATAGCATAAACTGGGGCCGGCTGTTAGGCCTGCAAGCTTTCCCTGTCAGAGCTTTTGTACAATCTCATCTTTACCTAAAAATCCATCCCATCCGGATTGGGTGCGCCGCCAGCCAGACCGCGGATATTTTTGAGAACTTCTAAGTCCTCTGGGCTCAGCTCGACGTCAAAGCAGTCCAGATTGCTCTTAATCCGTTCAGGCCTAACCGACTTGGGCAGGGGCAGAAAGCCTTCCTGCAGGCTCCAGGCCAGAGCGACTTGGGCAATGGTCTTGCCGTACTTGTCTGCCACGGTCTGTACAGCAGGGTTTTGGAAAAGCTCGCCCTGACCGAATGGCCCCCAAGCTTCCAGCAGGATATCCTGCTCACGGCAGAAGGCCACCGTTTCTGTCTGGTAGACGCCGGGCGCCAGACGGATTTGATTGACAGCAGGGGTCAGGCGCGCTGTCTCAAGCAAGGCCTCTAGGTGGTGAGGCAGGAAATTGCTGACGCCGATTGCACGGATGAGTCCCTCCTGATAGAGATCCTCCATGGCCCGCCAGACCTCTGCATTGCGCTTTTTCCAGGCGTCATTTTCCCGCAGCGGCTTGGGATTGGGCCAGTGGATGAGGTAGAGGTCCAGATAGTCCAGTCCCAGACGCTCCATCGAGCGGGCAAAGGCCTCACGAGCTTCTTCATAGCTATGATTGCCATTCCAAAGCTTGGTCGTGATAAAGAGCTCTTCCCGCGGAATGCCGCTGTCTTTAATTGCCCGGCCGACACTCTCTTCATTCTTGTAGACAGCCGCCGTATCAATGTGCCGATAGCCAGCCTCAAGGGCAGCCAGTACAGCCTGATAGGCCTCTTCGCCATCCTGTGCCTTCCAAGTACCAAAGCCCAGCACTGGGATACCCACACCATTGTTCAACAGATATTCTTTCATCGCATTTCTCCTTTTCGCCTTCTACTCGCTGCCTGCCTTTAGCAAAACAGCTGCTGCATTGATTAAGGAGCAAAAGTCCTCACTTCTTGTCCTTCTTTTTCAGTATGGACTTGGGCCTGAAAATATTTTCCTTGGTCGGCGCCATGCCCCTGCTGAAAAAACTGTAGATAATGAAAGCTGCGCCGGCAGTGATCATCAATATACGGCTTAAAGCCAATCCTGCCAGCAGGAAAACAATTCCCATAGCCATAAATTTTCCGTCTATTCGTTTCATCTGCTGCTCCTTTTCACACTATAGTCCCATTATATCACGCCTAAGAAAGCAATTCAAATCCAGGAAATCTCTCCGAATTGCCTAAAGCACAAAAAGAACAGGCTGCCCTGCTCTTTCTGAAAAATATAAGGAGACTGGTTTAAAATATCTGCCCTTCTCATACATGGAATCGTTCTTGACCGTCAAGGTAAGTCGCCACCAGCTCTAAGTCTTTATCCAAAACGATAAAGTCAGCATCGTAGCCCTCCTTGATCTGTCCGCAGACATCGTCGATATGGACGGATTTGGCCGGAATGAGACTGGCCATCATAACAGCCTGATGAAGATTGGCGAGGCCCCACTTGACCACATTTTTCAATCCATCTTTCAGCTTGAGAATAGAGCCGGCCAGATTGCCCGTTGACTTGAGCCGGGCGGTTCCCTCAGCTACAACCACTGGAAATTCTCCCAGCATATAGTCACCGTCGGCCAGACCGCCAGCCGTCATACAGTCAGTAATGAGGGCTATGTTTTCATGGCCCTTTTGCTTCATCAGAATGTCACAGGCCTTGGGATCCACATGGTGGCCGTCGCAAATCAGCTCTGCATAAGTGTGAGGCAGCTCATACATAGCGCCCACCATGCCCAGCTCACGGTGGGTCAGGCCGCGCATGCCATTATAGGCATGGACCCAGACACTGGCCCCCGCTTCTACAGCTGCCTTGGCTTCATCAAAAGTCGCATCGGAATGGCCCAGAGCCACCGTAACCCCTTCATCCGTAATCGTGCGGACAAATTCCTCTACACCCTCACGTTCGGGTGCCAGAGCAATCTTATTGAGCAGGCCATTCGAAGCCTTCTGCCACGCACGGAACTCATCCAGACGGGGATCTTTCATATAGGCCGGATTCTGAGCGCCCTTGTATTTCTCGGTGAAATAAGGCCCTTCAAAATAAAGACCGCGGATCTTAGCACCTGTAGCTTCTTTGTAGCGGGCACCGATATTTTCTGTCACGGCCAGCAAGAGCTCATAAGACGAGGTCAGGGTTGTCGGCAGAAAGCTGGTCACACCGGTCGTCAAGAGCCCTTCACTCATCGTATGAAGAGTGCCTTCGATGTTATTGTCCATGACATCAACGCCGCCGAAGCCATGGATATGGGTGTCCACCAGACCCGGTGCAATGGAATAGCCGCTCCAGTCGATGACTTCTGCATCCTGCGGCACAGACTGCAGCAGCCTGCCAAACTTGCCGTCAGCCAGCTCCAAATAGCCGCCCTGACGGATTCCCTGAGGATAGAAAAATTGATCTGCTTTGATATATGTAGGCATCAAACTGCCTCCCTTGCCATTGTGTTCTGTCTCCTCTTTCATTCAAAAGAGCCTTCCCGTGACGGATCTGCATATCCTGCTGCTCACTTTTGAATCTCTGAGTTCTTCTTGATTCTATTATAACGCTTTCTTTTTTATTTGTAAATGGTATATACCTATTTTTTTAAAAATTATTATATTAATTTTTAAAAAAACTAAGCCTTTCAGCCGAGTTCTTTATTTCTTCTCCAAATTGCGCAGCATCTGGTCAATCTTGTTGCCGTACTCAATGGATTCGTCCTTGACAAAGGTCAAATCAGGAATCTTGTACATTTTCAGATTGCGGCCCAGCTCGCGCTTAATCGTTCCAGTTGCCTTTTTCAGGCCCTGCTGGGCTTTTTGATTGTCCGAGGCCAGATCGCTCATGATACTGTAGTAGACCTTGGCCATGGACAGATCACCCAGCATCTGGACATCCGTAATGGTCACACCCTGAACCCTTGGGTCCCGGACCTTCTTCTGCAAAATCTCATTGACTTCGCGCTTGATTTCCATCCCGACACGGTCTGTGCGAAAATGATTTGCCATAAGATTTCCTTTCTAAATTTTTTCTTCTGCAACAGCCTCATCCCCAACCTCTCACAGTCCCCCGGACTGTTTTGACACAAACTGCGTTTGTTTTATTCCCAACCTCTCACAGTCCCCCGGACTGTGAGAGCCTCGCGGGCTGGGAGTGAAAAGGTTTGGGGAACCTTTTCAGCCTGAGCTTAGAAACAAAAGAGTGAAGGGAACTAAACATTTTCAATGTTGAGTTCTTATACAGCATCTTCCAAAAGATAGCTCCCTCTGTGAGTGAGGACACAGCCACCATGGGAGTCTGTCCCACCCGCCTATGTTTTTAGTTTTAGCTGGATGAGGTTCCTTCTAAACTCTTTGTGAAAAAGGATATTGGACTGGAAGTCCTGACTTTTGCCAAATACTATTTTCACTGCGAATTTTTAAGGGATTTCTTAGCTTATTTCTTGATTTCTTCCATGATATAGGCTTCGATGGTATCGTCCACTTGGATGTCGTTGTAGCCCTCAATCATGAGTCCGCCCTCGCGGCCGTTGGTGATTTCCTTGACATCATCCTTGAAGTGCTTGAGGCTGGCCAGCTCTCCATCATAGATTACCACGCCGTCGCGGATTACCCGGACCTTAGAATCGCGGGTCACCTTGCCGCTGATAACCATAAATCCTCCGATTGTTCCCACCTTGGAAACCTTGAAGGTTTCACGGATAAGGGCTTCACCGATGATTTTTTCTTCGTATTCTGGATCCAGCATGCCCTTCATGGCATCTTCCATTTCCTCAATGACCTTATAGATAATGCTGTGGAGACGGATTTCCACATCGTCGGCATCCGCCTGCTGGCGGGCCTGAGAAGTCGGACGGACATTGAAACCGATGATAAAGGCATTGGAAGCTTCTGCCAGCGTAACGTCTGATTCATTAATGGCACCGACAGCTGAGTGGACGATGGTAATCTTGACGCCTTCTACCTCAATCTTCTGCAGAGAAGCAGCCAGAGCTTCAACAGACCCCTGCACATCAGCCTTGATAATGACATTGACAGATTTGACTTCGCCGGCTTTAAGGGTATCAAATAGGTTTTCCAGACTGACCCGATGGGTTGCCTGACGCTGTTTCATCAGGGCCCGTTTGGCCCGTTCTTCACCAGCAGCCCGCGCTGCCTTCTCATCTTCATAGACGGCAAAGTGGTCACCGGCCATAGGGGTTTCATTGAGACCAGTGATGGAAACCGGTGTTGACGGTCCGGCCACCTTAACGCGGCGGCCCAGATCATTGGTCATGGCCCGGACCCGGCCGAAGGTATTGCCGACAACAATCGGATCCTGAACATTCAGCGTTCCCTGCTGAACGAGAAGGGTCGCAACCGCACCTTTTCCTTTATCCAGGCGTGCTTCAATAACGGTACCGATAGCCCGAACCGTTGGGTCGGCTTTCAGTTCCTGAATTTCAGCCACCAAGAGAACCGTTTCCAGCAGGCTGTCAATATTCTGGTTGAATTTAGCTGAGATTTCGACAAATTCAGACTCACCGCCCCATGAAGTAGACATAACACCGTGCTCAGCCAGCTCGCCGATGACGCGTTCTGGATTGGCACCCGGCTTATCAATCTTGTTGATGGCCACGATAATCGGTACATTGGCTGCCTTAGAATGGTTAATCGCCTCAATGGTCTGAGGCATCACGCCGTCATCTGCAGCTACAACCAAAATGGTGATATCTGTCACAGAGGCACCGCGGGCCCGCATAGAGGTAAAGGCCGCGTGTCCCGGTGTATCAAGGAAGGTAATCTTCTTGCCGCTTTCCTCGATCTGGTAGGCACCGATATGCTGGGTGATTCCGCCCGCTTCGCCTGTTGCTACACGGGAATTGCGCAGGGTATCCAGCAGGGTCGTTTTCCCGTGGTCAACGTGTCCCATAATGGTCACGACCGGCGGACGCTCTTCCAGCGCATCGGGATTGATATAGCCTTCTTCGACGAAGAAACGCTCAATATCAGCTGTATCCACTTCTACCTTTTTCTTGGCTTCAATGCCGTAATCCACCATCAAAAGCTCAATGGTATCGCCGTCAAGCGACTGATTTTGTGTCGCCATGACACCCATCATAAAGAGTTTCTTGACGATTTCAGCTGGTTCGCGCTTGATCCGCTTGGCGATTTCCGCCACGGTCATCCCGTCTGTATATTCAAATTCGGTCGGCAGCTCATGGAACTTACGCTCCGTCACAGGCCTTGGAGCCTGATGGTGATTGCCTTTCCCTTTTTTGTTTTTCTTATTATGATTCCAGTTACTGTTTCTTTGATTTCTCACTTGATTCTGACTGCTTCGATTCTTTTGTTGTTTTCTTGGACCATCTTCTTCGCGATCAAAATCTTCGCGTTTTTTATCTGGTCGTGCTTGTTTTTTGCGGCGTGTATCTACCGCTGCCGCTGCTGGTTTAGAAGCTGTTGCTGCCGCGGCCGGCGGTGCTGGCTGAACAGCTTGGGCAAGACTTGCTGCTTCCGGTGCCGGTGCTGCTTCCTTGCGGCGGTTCTGCCGGTCCAGCGCTTCTCTGGCTTCCTGAGCCTGCTTGAAGCGTTCTTCGCTGGAGCGGGCATATTCGGCATTTTGCTCGGCTTTCAGAGCCGCTGCCCGTGCCTTAAAGTCAATCTTAGGACCCTGCTTGGGCTGCTGGCGGCTTTGGCCGTTGAAACCTTGATTTTGCTGGCCGCTGCGGCGGCCGTCCTGACCGCGGTTGTCGCGGCGGTCATTGCGGCTGCCCCGGTCCCGGTCATTGCGGTCGCGGCGGTTTTTATTGCGCTCATTGCGCTCATTGCCGCGCTCGCGTTTATCGCCCTTTTGCGGCTGACGGTTGCCCTGCTGCTTGCGGCGTTCTGCCTGCTCCTTGGCTCTGGCCTCGCGTTCCGCCTTAAAGTTGCGGCTCTGCGGCCGGGCCGGTCTTGCTGGAGCGGCCGGTTCTGCCTTAGGCTCAGGCTGAGGGGCTGCTGCAGCTTCCGCCTTTTCGCCGGAGACTGGCTTGGCTTCTTTGGCAGGAGTTTTTTCGGTCAATGGCTGCGCTGCCGGCGCTTTTTCAGCAGCCGGCTTGGAAAGCGGGGCCGCCTTTTCTGCGGAGGCCTGAGGCGCCTGCCTGAAGCTGCTGCGAATCCGCTGGCCGGCTTCTGCTTCCACGCTGGATGAATGGCTTTTGACATCCAAGCCTAATTCCTTGGCGCGCGCCACCACCTCCTTGCTCTCTTTGCCAAGTTCTTTGGCGATTTCATACAATCTTACTTTAGACAAATCTTGTCCTCCTCTTCTATTACATAAGAGACCTCATTTTCTTTGTAAAACCAGCATCTGCAACGACCAGCACTTTTCTGGCCTTGCCAACTGCAGAGCTTAATTCCAGTGTTGAAAACACGGTTGATACTTCTACTTGGTAGTAATGACTTTTATCAGTGATTTTCTTGCTGAGATTGGGACCGGCATCATGGGCCAGAAAGACCAGATGGGCTTTCCCCTCTTGAATGGCCTTGACAGCCAGCTCCTCTCCGGAGATGAGGCGGCCGGCCCTCTGAGCCAGACCCAGCAAGCTGGCTAATTTTTCCTTATTCAAGTCCCAACTCTCTTCTTTTAACCTTGTGGTCCACATAGGCAATCAATTCGTCATAGAAAGCCTCTTCCACTTCCATGCTGAAACTGCGGTTGAAAACCCGCCTTTTTTTTGCCTGCAGGGCTTCATCCTTGTCCAGCTTGATATAGGCACCGCGGCCGTTAGCCTTGCCCGTCGGGTCAATGAAGACTTGGCCTTCCTTGTTTTTGACAATGCGCAGCAAATCGCGCTTGTCAATCACTTGGTTGGAAACCACTGATTTCCTTAAAGGGATTTTCCTTGTTTTTGCCATATCAGCCCCCTTATTCCAGTTCTTGCGCTTCGCTTTCTATATCAAGATTTTCCAAGGTTTCAGCCGGAGCTTCTGCGCTGTCAGCCTCGACAAAGTCAGTCTCTGCCCACACTTCTGCTTCAGCCGCAAATCCTTCTGCTTCCGTTTCAGCAGGAAAGTCTTCTGCAGCAATCACCTCAGCATCCTGAGCAAAACCGCCCAGCTCGTGAGCCGCTTCCATTTCTTCAAACTCGCTGGCAGACTTAATGTCAATCCTGAATCCTGTCAGGTGGGCTGCCAGACGGACATTCTGACCGCGGCGGCCGATGGCCAGAGAAAGCTTATTGTCCGGTACCACGACCAGAGCCCGCTTGCTGTCTTCAGCATCAAAGATGACCTGATCCACTTCAGCCGGCGCAATGGCATTGTAGATAAATTCAGCCGGATCGGCTACCCACTCAATGACATCGATATTTTCCTCAGTCGGTACCATGCGGTCGCTCTTGGCATCATACTTGGCTGGGTGGAACTTGCTGGTGATTTTCTTGATATTGGCACCGCCCCGTCCGACGATGGTCCCGATAGCATCTACATTTGGATTGTGGCTGCGGACCGCCACCTTGGTCCGATCGCCTGCTTCCCGTGACACGCTCATGATTTCCACAGTTCCGTCATAGACTTCAGGGATTTCCTGCTCCATCAGGCGCTTGATCATTTCTGGATGGCTGCGGCTGACAAAGACATTGACACCGCGGGGATTGTCCTCCACCTTGTAGACAAAGACCTCGATACGGTCGTGAGAAGCAAAGACTTCGCCGGGAATCTGGTCCTGCTTGGACAGCTGCGCTTCAATACTGCCCAGATTGACGTAGATGAAGCGGTTGTCAAAGCGCTCCACCGTTCCGCTCATGATTTCATTTTCATGCTCTTTGTAGGTATTGTAAGTGATGGCCCGAGTCTGCTTGCGCATCTTTTCCATAATGGTCTGCTTGGCAGACTGTGCAGCCACCCGGCCGAACTCTGCCGGAGCCTCTTCAAACTTAATCTTGTCGCCTAGTTCGTAGGCCGAGCTGATTGCTAAGGCATCTTTGAGGCTAATTTCCAAACGGCTGTCAAAGACCTCATCCACTACTTCGCGGACTGTGTAGACACGGAAATCGCCGGTTTTTTCGTCAAATTCAATAGCTGCGCTGTCTGCCTGCCCGTAACGGCGGCGGTATGCTGAACGGAGCGACTCCGTCACCGCGTCGATAATATCTTCTTTCTTAATTCCTTTGTCTTCTTCCAGAATGCGGAAGGCCTCTAGCATTTCTTTACTCATTTTTACATAACTTTTGCTGAAACAAAAGTGTTCCTTTCTTTTATATCGTGCTTCTGCTGCTAAAACTGAACTGCCAGTCTGGCTTTGGAGACCAGACGATAGGGAATCTCAACTTCTTTCCTGCGGGTTTTGTCCAGATACTCCATGCGCAGGATGTCATTTTCAAAACCAACTAAGGTCCCTTCAAAAACCTTGCTCTTATCCAGCGCCTGATACAGGCTGACATGGATATAACTCCCAACCGCAGCAGCCAGCTGCTCCTTGCTCTTAAGCGGCCGCTCCAGCCCCGGACTGGTCACTTCCAGAAAATACTGGTCAGGGAAGGGATCGGGCTTGATGCTGTCCAGCAGGGGACTGATAAGCTCGGTCAGATCCGCCGTATCATTGACCGTAATGCCTTCCGGCTTATCCACAAAGATACTGAGAACATAGTCGCTCCCCATCTTGCCATACTCAATATCCACCAGCTCATAGGGAGCCTGAACAGCCGGTTCAATCACTTCCCTCACTAATTCAACAATCGTTGCGATAAAACTGCACCTCCTCACAGATAAGAGGCGAAGATACTTCCTCGCCTCTCTTTCCTTATTCATTACTAGTATTATAGCACGCTCCCCGCCAGAATGCAAGGAATATGGCAAAACAATCTCAGAAATCTGGCTTTTGATCCGGCGGAGACTGAGCAAAAAGTTCAGTCTGTTGCAGCTGCATGCGAAAAAACAGACTGACGCAGTGGCTGATGGGCATCTTCCTTGGGCTTTTGACAGTCCAAAAATCATGACAGACTAAATGACGCTAAGCTATCAAAAGGCTGCCTCAACCCGGTAGATGACCTGTCCCTTACTGGAAAATTTCTGCTCGTACTCGGTCAGGACATTGTCTTCAAAATCGCTGGCATGCAGGTCCAGCCAGACGCCTTTCAGTCTCATGCCATACTGAGAAAAACTGACCAGACTGTATTCAAAGAGACCGCGGTTGTCAGTCTTGAAATGAATCTCTCCATGCTCAGGCAGAATCTTCCTGAACGTATCCAGAAAGGATTTATAGGTCAGACGGCGCTTTTCGTGACGTTTCTTAGGCCAGGGATCGGAGAAATTCAGATAGAGGCGGTCAATCTCGCCGTCAGCAAAGTAGTCGGTCAGATCGGAGCCATCCACCCAGAGCAGCTTGATATTGGGAACAGCCGCTGCTAAAACCTTGTCCAGAGCATAGCTGAGGACCGATTTCTGAATATCAATGCCAATGTAGTTAATATCTGGATGGGCCTTGGCCATGCCGGCGACAAAAGCCCCCTTTCCGCTGCCGACTTCCACATGAATGGGACGGTCATTGCCAAAAATATCCCGCCATCTTCCCTTGGCGTTAGCAGGATCGAGGACTACATACTGCGGATTTGCTTCCAGTAACTCTGTCGCTCCCTTGCGGTTTCTTACTCTCATTGCACCCTTCCGTACTTGGAACGGAAGTTTCGCAAGGCGTAAATCTCCCGGTTCACATTTTCTAAATCATTGTTTTCATAATATTTGGCAATCTGGGTCAGATAGGAATACTGGCCAAACCAGTATAATTTATTGAAAACCGTCTGATTATACTTGTAGCCGTAGTGGCTCAGCCATTCCTGCCAGCCCGAATCCGGTACATAATGGCTTAGAATATGAGCGACATCCAACATTCTGTCCGTCAGACGAACGGAATCCCAATCCACCAGATAAATCAGCCCGCTGTCCGTTTCCACCCAGTTGCTGTGGCGCACATCTCCGTGAACAATGGTGGCAAAATCCTCCCGAAAGGCCGGTACTGTCTGACGCAATTCGCGGATGACAGACTGCAGATAGCTGTTATTTCGCAAAACAGCCGGCACTTGATTGAGCCAGGCAGTCAGCAAGTCGGTCGGCGTTTCCAGCGTATAGCCCAATTTGGTCAGCTGGGTCATCAAGGGCCGCGAACGGTGCAGCCGCGTCAAAATATTGACCACCTGCTTTTTGGACATGTCATTCGGTGTCAGAATGGTGCCTGAAAGCCACTCTTGCCCGCTCATGACATTGCCGTCTGACATGCGGCGGCTCCACAAAAGCTGCGGTGCAATCTGTTCTCGAGCTAAGCCTGCTAAGATTGGGGTCGTGTTCATCTTGACGAAAACGCGTTCCCCGTCTGGATAGGTCCCCATATAGGCCTTTCCGCTCTTACCTGGTATCGGCGTCAGGGTCAGCTCTTTATCAATCAAGTCCATGTTTCCCCTCCGTAAAAAGTTTCCTTACTATTTTACTAGTTTTGCCTCTTTTAGTCAACCAATCTCCTCAATTTAAAGGGCAAATAGAAAAGATAGAAGAGCAGGGTGACGGCCAAGACAGCCAGAACGGCCAGCTTGTCCTGGAAAAAGACGGATGCCAGCAGAATTTCGGCCGACAGAACACAGCAGCCGACAGCCCTGATAATCTGCCTGGCCCCTTTCATCTTGGCCCCTGCCTCTAGCGGAAAAAGCTGGGTCAGCAGCTGGTAATCAAAGGCCTCGTAGAGCGCCGTCAGCTGAAAAAGCAGGAGGTAGTTCAGCAAGAGCACAAAGGCCGCAGCAATCCAAGTCTGGCTGACAAAGAGGATGCTTAAAAGAGCGAGGAACAGGAGCCGCAGAGTCAGGGCAAACAAGTCCCCATTGCGCAAATAAGAACGCAGATAAAGATTGGACCAGGTCTGGCCCGGCTCCTTGGACAGCAGCTTGGTCAGACCGTCCAGATATGCCCGGCGTTTGACGCTGTTTGAGATTCCCTTAACATTGGTAAAGAGGGCAAAGAAACGCAGAAGGACCTGCTTGCGCCGCTCCTCGTAAGCAATAGCCGCTTGCCAGTCCAGCCTCTCACTGCTGAAAAACCGGCCTCCTTTTCTCTGAAAGAGCAGCCATTTGGCCAGCAGCATGAGGAGACAGTAGAGAGCGAAGGCCCAGACTGGCAGCCCCAGAGCCAAAAAGAGCGGAGCCAGCAGCAGCAAAATCCCCGTCTGCAAAACAGCATAGAGCAGATAAGAACGACGGACCTGCTCCCTGATAAATCGGCCGACTTCCGCTTCCTTGACCAGAAGAAAGAGCGCATCCGGCCGCTCCAAATAGGTAGCAACAGAGCCAAAAGGCAGGATAAAAAGCGACAGCAGGACCAAGCTCAGGATAATGGGCAGATGGTTCTCCGGAAAATGCCGCAGGAGCTGACTGTACTGAATAGCCAGAAAAGCGATAAAAATCAGAAGAAAGAGGACAAAGTGATCATTGAACACATACCGCAGATACTTGAGGCACTGACCGCGAAACTCCTGCCGGCGTTTGATAAATACTTCTTTCATCGTGCCGCCTCTTCCGTCAAGGTCAGATAGATGTCATTGAGGCTGGCTGCGGGCATCTGAAATGCTTCCCGCAGTGCTGCCAGACTGCCCTGAGCCCGCACCTGTCCCTTGTGAAGAATCACAAATGAATCACACATTTTCTCCGCCGAGTCCAAGACATGGGTACTCATGAGAATGGACTTGCCCTTTTTCTTTTCCCTCTCCAACAGCTGGATTAAATCCGCAATAGCGACCGGATCCAGCCCCAGAAACGGCTCATCCACAATAAAGAGACTGGGGTCTACGACAAAGGCGCAGATAATCATCACCTTCTGCTTCATTCCCTTAGAAAAATGAATCGGAAACCAGTCTAACTTTTCCTTGAGACGAAAAAGCTCCAGCAGCTCCTCCACACGCTCAAAGGCTGTGTCCTGCTCTATATCGTAGGCCATGGCCGTCGTTTCAATATGTTCCCGCAGGGTCAGTTCTTCATAAAGACTAGGCGTCTCTGGAATAAAGCCGATTTTCTTGCGGTAGGCAGCCGGACTGTCCTGCAGCTGCAGGCCGTCAATCAGAATCTGGCCCTTGTAGGGCGTCAACAGGCCAATGATTTCATTGATAGTCGTGGATTTGCCTGCACCGTTGAGGCCGATCAGACCGACCAGCTGCCCGTTCTCCACCTCAAAGCTGACCTCTTTCAAAACAGGAATATTGACATAGCCGCCTGTAAGCTCTTTGATTTCTAACATATTTTCTCCAAATCTGGTATAATGGTTCTTATATTATAACAAAATCTAGCGAATAGAGGTATCATTTATGGCTGATTGTATTTTTTGTAAGATTATCGCCGGAGAAATCCCCTCCTCCAAGGTTTATGAAGACGATAAAGTCCTGGCTTTTCTGGATATTTCCCAAGTGACACCAGGCCACACCCTGGTCGTTCCCAAGGAGCACTTCCGCAATCTGCTGGAAATGGATGCTGACAGCAGCAGCCAGCTCTTTGCCCGTGTGCCGGACATCGCCCGCAAGGTCATGAAGGCAACCGGCGCCCTCGGTATGAATATCATCAACAATAATGAAGAAGTCGCTGGCCAGACCGTCTTCCATACGCATGTTCATCTGGCGCCGCGCTACAGCGGGGATGATGACCTGCAGCTCACTTTCACTGCGCACGAGCCCGACTTTCCAGCTCTGGTCCAGTTAGCTGAGAAGATTGCCCAAGCCTAAGGAGAAGCCATGAAATTTTCAAATTTGTTGTTATTTGCAGGGGCAGCAGCGGCTAGCTACAGACTGGTCAAGAATCGCCAGAAGATCCGCCAAGAAGTCGTAGAAACGGCTGATATTCTGGACAGAGTGCAGAACAATCTGGCCAATATCCAGCGCAATGTTGCCATTATTCAGGAACAGAGAGATAAGCTGAAAGACATCACTCAGGACCTGTCCTATAAGTATAAACTGCTGGAAAATCAGGCCAATGCTCAAATCCAGCAAATTCAGGATATTTGGCAGAAATATGAGACATAAAAAAACGAAGCTGGGACAACAGTACCCAGCTTCTTATCGTTCTATCGTCTGATTGATACGGATAGTCAATGAAAATAAATCAACACCCAACTGGAAGTTTTATCCGCAGCTCCCTGTTGAGTATTGATTGTCGTTGACTGTCTGTTTGTTGCTTGCGAAGAGTGATTCTTAGAATCCATCTACATTTGTGTAGATTTTTTGGACATCTTCGTCATCTTCTAAGACGCTGTAAAGTTTTTCAAATGTTTCCAACTCTTCCCCTGTCAGTTCCACCTCTGACTGAGGAATCATTTCCAGCTCTGTCACTTGGAATTCCTGAACGCCGGATTCGCGCAGGGCAAGCAGGGCCTTGTGCAGGTCAGTCGGTGCTGTATAGACCGTCAGCGTTCCTGCCTCTGCCTCCACATCGTCCACATCCACATCCGCTTCCAGCAGCAGCTCGAAGATGCTGTCGGCATCGTCGCCCGCAAAGACAATCACTCCCTTATTATCAAAGAGATAGGCAACCGAACCGCTGGCTCCCATATTGCCGCCGTTTTTGCCAAATGCAGCCCGGACATTGGCTGCAGTCCGGTTGACATTGGAAGTCAGTGTATCCACAATCAGCATGGAACCATTGGGGCCAAAACCTTCATAACGGCCTTCGGTAAAGGTTTCATCTGTATTTCCCTTGGCCTTGTCCAGCGCCTTGTCGATGACATGCTTGGGCACCTGCGCCTGCTTGGCCCGGTCGATAACGAACTTAAGAGCTGAGTTGGACTCGGGATCAGGGTCCCCTTTTTTAGCTGCCACATAGATTTCTACACCGAACTTAGCATAAACTTTTGAGTTTGCACCGTCCTTAGCTGTCTTCTTTGCCACAATATTGGCCCATTTACGTCCCATTGATCATTTCTCCTTTGAAGTTCACATTTTCAATCGTTCTTATTATAACACAGGAAATAAGAAAAAGCACTAAGAAAAAAGGCAGAAAATATATCGCCTCATTCCTGATGATCAAATCTGTGATTTTTCTGGCAAAAGCAGCGGCCTATTCCTGCATCAGCAGCAGATCAGGCTTGCGGCTGTTCCGACAGGTATGAGAGTCCAGTCTTTGGCTGACCCTATACTCACAAACGATGAGCATTCTGACGAGCGCTCATTCATTTCTCATCGACCGCCCAACAGTCCTTTGGAGAGCGGGGCAACAATCGGTCAGACAGAGTTTTCGATCTTGTCAGCAGGTCTGCTCCTACACTAATTTATCAGTATTGAAAATAATCGTTTCAATACTGCCTATGTCGAAGCTTTTGAGGTCGCAGATAAGGCTTCCGCTAGGAAGTGTCAGTTGTTCAAAGCACTGGGTCTTATCAGTCAAACGATAGAAAGTTACGAAGCTGGGTACTGTTGTCCCAGCCTCTCTTTCAGTCAGGCGCTGTAATTGCGTCATCTGCCAGCTTATTCCAATCTGAAAACCGGTTAGCTATCTTGGTCTTCAGGCTGCCCTTCTCGCCGCTGTAGGATAAGTCCATCTTAAAATCGCTCAGGTAGAGAGTCTCCTTATTCAGGTGCACTTCCAATGTTTTGTCCATTTCTGACTGGGCTACACCGCTCAGCTCCAGACTAAATTCATCACCAAACAATCCGATTATATCTGTATTTTTGCTTTTAAGGGTGAAGACATAGTCGCTGCCGCTTTCTTTCATGCTGACATCATCTGCCATGCTATACAGGCCCTCCAGCAGCCTGAAATAATCCGGGCGTACAAAATAGCGGGCCGTCCCCTCTGTCAGCTCTTTGGACCAAGTCCCTTTTTCAGAATCTCGGCTGTAGACCGGCATGTCCTGACCGCCGCTCATAATCATTTCCTGATAAGACTGCTGCCCGTCCGCAGTCTCCCTCAGAATCAGGGCTCCCTTGTCCAGCTCTTTTGATTGCTTGTCATATAGCAGGCTCCCGTCCATGGTCTGATGTTTCGTTGAACCATCAACGGTAATGGATAAGTCTACCTTCAGTTTCATAGAGCTGACTGCTTGATTGGCAGATTCCGCTTTTTTTAAGATTTTTTCAATAGATTCAGAAGAATGGCTCTCCTGACCTGGATTCTGCTGAGAATTGTTTTGGCTGCTTGGCATACAGGCTGTCAAGCCCAGAACTGCTAAGAGCGCAATGGATAAGAATGCTAATCTTTTGGATTTCATCGTCCTTCCTCCTTATGGTTCTCATATTCCCTAACATTTTAACACAGACTGCTGGGACTTTATCTTTATGATAAAAAGGAGGGAGGCAGCCCAAGACACGATAGCTCGGCCCGGCAGCTCTGCCGGTTTGGCTGATGTCAGGACGGCTCATACTCTTCAAAAAGCAATTAAAAGGCCATAAGAGGGACCCGCCCAATATTCTGCTCGCTCAGCTGATGGTTTGCCAGCTGATAGACTCGGTCTGCCTGCTGGGTCAGACTGTCCCAGGGCTCTTTGCCGATGCGGCTGATGAGGCTGGTCTGATGTTTGACAGAAGACAGGTACTGGCGTCCAGCCTGACTGAAGCCCAAAATATGAATCCCCTGCGGCAGTTCTGCTTCCTCTGCCCCTACCAGAATATAAGTCAGAATCCTCCTGACCCGGGCCTTGGTATAGCGCTTGGTCGCCACCTGCTCGACCAATTCTTCTATCGTACGGCTCTTTTTGACTGCCTGCTCTATGCGGACGGCCAGCTCTTCATTGACCTGATAAAAGACGGTCAAATCAGGAGAAGTCAGAATCTGATAGCAGAGATAGGGGAAAAGCTCCTGCCAAGTTACCTTGGGTGCAGCCTGCAGAAGTTGCGGCGACTGCGCAAAGCGGGTCAGAAAGTCCGGCTGATCCAGATGCTGGCGCAGAGCTGTAGCCGAGACAAAGGCATGGTCTACTGCCAGCGAATGATAGCCGGCTCCCTGCCGCTGGATGGGCCGCAGAGCGATTTGCTTACCAGCTGCTGCCTTGGCATAGGCCAGCCCCAAAATATGATTGGGCGTAGAACCTGAGAAATCCAAACCAGCAAAGGTCTGCCACATAGCCTGAGTCTTCTGGGGGTAGGAAAGGGATGCCGGCAGTTCCGCCAGATAGGCAGCCATTTCCTCCTGCCTGTCCTCATAGAGCTGGGCCAGAGCCTGGTAGTCCAGCATTTCTTCGGTCCCGAAGGTCAGGCAGTCGATTCCCAGCTGATCCAACATCTCCACTGCTCCCTGTGCAAAAAAGTCCGCCGCCTGCACACTGACCAAAAAAGGCAGTTCCACCACTAGGTCAGCCCCCGCCTCCAGCGCCATCTGGGTCCGGGTCCACTTATCCACGACAGCCGGCTCGCCCCGCTGGACGAAATTGCCACTCATAGCGATGATTTTCAGGCCTTCCGCCTGATCTAGCAGAAATTTGTGTCCCTTATGAAAGGGATTGAACTCCGCGATAATGCCTGTCACTGCCATCTCATTTCTCCGCCACAAAAAACCAGCGGGCACTTGTCTCCGTCGGTTCCCTGTCTTCAAAATCAGCGTACACCTTGACATTCCTGAAGCCCGCCTGCTCCAGCAAAATATCATATGTCAAAATTTCGTAAGTGCGTTCTTCGTGAACTTCATCGAAGCGCGTGAAGCGGCCGTCCTCCTCCTGTACAAAGAAGGTCAGCTCATGGACCACCGAATGCGGCGCCTCATCGGCATAAGAGTCCCAAACCATGGCAAAGTCTTCTGCATTCTCGTGATAGCTGTAGCCGGGGAAGACTTCATCAATCTGGTAGGTAGAATGCACATCAAAGATGAAAATTCCATCTTCGTTCAAGCAGTCGTAAACTTGCTGAAAGACATCGCCAACTTCAACCTCATCAGCCATGTAGCAAATTGAGTCTGAGTAGCAGGTCACCAGATCAAACGGGCCAATCCCGCTCAAATCCAGCATATTGCCCTGGATAAAGGGAATATCCAAACCTGCCTCACGGCTGCGCTTCTGAGCCAAATCCAGCATTTCCTGACTCAGATCCAGCCCCGTTACCTCAAAGCCAGCCTGCTGAAAACAGATAGACTGGATACCCGTCCCACAGGCCAGCTCCAGCAGCTTTTTCTTATCCTTGGGAAAATGGCGGAGACTGAAATCTGTCCACTTCTCATACAAAGAATCATCCATAATCGCATCATAGACTGATGCAAATGTTTCGTAGGCTGCCATGCGTTTCCTTTCTTAAAGTTTGGCTGTCTTTCAAAAAGAACCCAGCCAGCAGGCTGACTGAGCCGAGTTCTGCTTTTTGCCTAAGAGCAAAAAATCACTTGTTTTTTTCTTCCAATAAGGCTGCTACATCGACACCGGCTGCTTCGTGCCAGAGCTTTTCCAGATTGTAGTGGGCCCGCATTTCCTCGGAAAAGATATGGACGACCACACCGCCCAAGTCCAGCAGCACCCAGCCGCCGGCTGCATCACCTTCTATATGGCTGGCTGATAAGCCTGCAGCAGCTACCTTTTCCCGAATGTTTTCCGCAATCGCATCCAGCTGCCGGCTGTTCATGGAGCTGACGATGACAAAATAGTCTGTCACTGTTGTCAGTCCCTGCAAGTCCAAGGCGGTTATATCATCAGCCCGCTTCTCATCGGCCGCCTTCACGACCAGTTCCAATAATTCTTGTTCTTTCATAGTTCCTCTTTAATTAAAAATGTTTTTGTAATCTAGAACATCCGCAAAACGTCCATCCCAAATTTTTTGATAAAAATGATTTATGCTTTCTGCTGAAGTATCTTCTCCATCAACAGTTGTAAAAGCACCCTCAGGAATAACAAGCTTATAAGCAAATTCAAATCCAACCTTAACGGATGTATCCACGCAATATTCTGTCTGCATGCCGCATAAAACCAGACGGCCAATATCTTGTTCATCCAAGTATTCTTTTAAACCTGTCTCTTTAAATATACTATTATAATTCTTCTGAAAGACCCTTTCGTCTGACTTTCTATTCAAGAGAGGAGACAGCTGCCAATCTTCTGAGGCAGTATCAACTGAATGTTCAATATGCTGGATATAGATGATTTCAATCTTTCTTTTTCGGGCTTCTTCTTGCAAAAAAGAAATTTTTTCCAACATCTTTTCTGATTGAAAACCTGTCTTGACTAAAACATTTTGTACATCGATAATAATCAAGGCTGTTTTCATTCTTCCATTTCCTTCAAATACTCCACAAAGGCATTGTAAGTTTCCAAAGTCTGGGGATAGATGGGCAGGCCTTTGTGAGCTAAATGTTCCACAGTCCTTGCTGTTTCATAGGCCACGGCTTGATGGAGCGACCGCTGGGCTAACTCTCTGGCTCTGTCCACTCCCGGAAAATCCCGGTTGTGCTCAATGTAGTCGGCCACATAGACGACCTTGTCCAAATCCGACATCTGACTGGATCCTACTGTATGAATCTCAATAGCCCGCAGGATGTCCGCATCGGTCAGTCCCAAGTCTTCCTGAATCCTGTAAATGCCTACCATGCCGTGCCAGACATTGTTGCCCCAGTTTTTCAACTCAGGGTCCAGACCGTATTTGTCAATCAAGGACAGAAACTCTTCATCAGAAACCTTCTTGGCATAATCATGCAGCAGTCCGGCCAACGCTGCCTTTTCAGGATCAACCCCAAAACGCTGAGCCAATTCCTGAGCAGCCTTTTCAACTCCCAGACAGTGCCGCAGACGCTTGTCCGGCATCACCGTCTGCATCTTGGCCAGCAGCTCTTCCCGGGTCAGACCGACATAATCTTCATAAGTCATGAATAGAGCCCTTCTTTCTTGATATAATCTAAGACTGGCTGAGGCAGCAGGTAGTTGGGCGTCCGCCCCTGCGCCAGAAAATCCCGCACCATGCTGGAGGAAATGTCCATGAGCGGCACATCCACCCAGATGACCGGGTAGGAAGTCCCGGCCTTGTAGCGCGGCCGCTGAACTCCGACAAACTGGACCAGCTCGACCAGCTCATCAATCCGGTACCACTTGGGCAGGTAGTCTACCATATCTGCCCCAATGATAAAGTAATAATCCGTATCGGGATGCTGCTTAGTCAGGAGCTTCATGGTGTCATAGGTATAGCTGATGCCCTTGCGCTCCAGCTCAATGGTTTCAATTCCCAGACCTTCAATACCTTCAATTGCTAGCTCCAGCATCTTCAGCCGGTGTTTTTGGTCAATGGTTTCTTTCTTATCCACATGGGGCGGTTCGTGCTCAGGCATGAGCAGAACCTGATCCAGCCCCAGCTGCTGGCGGACCTGATCAGCCACCACCAAGTGGGCATGATGGACCGGATTAAAATTCCCGCCCAGAATCCCAATCTGCTTTCTTTTTTTATCTTTTACTTCTGGTTCCAGCTCCACTTTTGTAAAGGGAGTCAGTAATTCAATAGCCATAGGCTGTCTCCATAGATATTCACGTTTTGCTTAGATTTCCCTGACTTTGGCAGAAAGTTTGCGGTTTTCTTTCTTGCTGGACTGCTTGTAGAGAATCAAGGTTCGGCCGATTTTCTGAACGGTATCCACCCCGATTTCCTCTTCCAGAATCGCTGCAGCTTCATGGATATTTTCGTCCGTATTCTGCAAGAGCGTGACCTTGATCAGCTCTCTGGCATCCAGCGCCTGACGGACACTGGTCTTGATCTGGTCGTTGAGACCGTTTTTGCCAATCTGGATGATGGGCTTGAGACTGTGAGCCTGACTGTTGAGAAAAGCCCGCTGTTTTGATGTTAATGACATATTCTTCCAAAAAGCTTGAGAGAGTAAGACCTTCCTTTGCCCGTCTCTCCTTATCGCCTTTCCTTCCTGTTTCTAATGGTATTTTAAAATTTAGATCAGTGCCTTCCGAGTGACCACTGCTACGCCCTCCGGCGCCCAGCCAGCTACTCGGGCAGGTCCGCTGACCCGAACCCAGCCCAAGCCTGAAAAGACCAGATCTGTCTTTTCATCAATGCGAAACTCATGCTTGACCAGCTTAGGGAAATCCAGCATTTCCTTGCTGCGGGGCGGCACCAAGAGACTGCCGGCATGCTTGTCGTAAAATTCATCCGCTCCTGCCAGCTTGGTCCGGTGAAGTTGGAGCTCATTGTCAAAGTAAGCCGTGAAGCCCTGCCTGTCCCCCGAGATAAAATCAAAGCGGCCCAAACCGGCGAGAAAGAGGGTCTGCTCTGGATTGAGCTGGTAAGTTTTGGGCTTGATTTCCTTCTTAGGACTGACATATTTGAGGTCCTTGGCTGACAGATAATGGGCCATCTGGTGACGGTGGATAATGCCCGGCGTGTCATAGATATGACTGCCGTCTGCCAGAGGAATTTCAATCTTGTCCAGAGTCGTCCCCGGAAAGCGGGAGGTCGTGATCAGCTCCTTGTTTCCAGTAATTTCCTGAATGATAGCATTGATCAAAGTAGACTTGCCAACATTGGTCACACCGACCACATAAACATCACGGCCCCGGCGATAATACTCAATCTTGTCCATCAGCTCTTTAATAGCCTGCTTGTTCTGAGCAGAGGTCAGGACAGTATCAACTGGCCTCAGCCCCTCCTCATGCGCCCGCTCTGTCAGCCACTGGGTGACCTTGCTGTCCTTGACCGACTTGGGCAGGATGTCTTTTTTATTGCCGACCAAGAGCACATCATTACCGGCCGCAAAGCGGGGCAGTCCGGGAATGACTGATCCATTGAAGTCAAAAATGTCGACCACATTGACCACCAAGGCATCGCTGTCTCCGACCTCATGGAGGAGGCGGAGAAAGTCATCGTCTGTCAGCTGGACATCTGTGATTTCATTATAATGGCGCAGCCTGAAGCAGCGCTGACAGTAGAGTTCGCCGCTGGCCAAGCCCTTTTCCAGTGCTGACTGCGGCGTGTAGCCCAGCTGGTCTTTCTTTTCTGTCTGAATAGGGGCACCGCAGCCAATACAGAGAAGTTCTTCCATCTAATCTTACATTCCTTTTTTATAGTCAATCGGTCCGTATGTTTCAGCAATCTTTTTCAGGACCCGGCGCTCACGCGCCCGATTAATCTGTGTTTTGATCGAATCATGCTCCACCAAAGGCTTGACCAAAATCGATCGAATACCCGCCCGATGGGCAGCCCGTATATCGGTCATGAGCTGATCGCCGACCATGACCACCTCCTGCTTTTCAAAGTGAAAGAGCTTCAGCGCCCGGTCAATGCCCCAAGTAAAGGGCTTCATAGACCAGTAAACATAGTCAATCCCAAACTTTTCGACAGCCCGCCGGACCCGCTTCTTGGTATTATTGGACACCACAATAACCCTGATGCCGGCATCCCGCAGATCATGAAGCCACTGCTTCATCTCAGGGGTTCCGTCAGGATTGTTCCAGGCAATAAGGGTATTGTCCAAATCCACCAACACCGCCTTAATCCCATGCTTCTTCAAACTTTCTACTGTCAAGTCATAAACTGCCTCAATCGCAAAATCGGGCATATAATCTTCAATCGCCACATTCTTCTCCAAAAATCGTATTCTCACTATTATAGCATAAAATAGGCTTTTTGGCACATTCTGCCTCAAAGCTTACAAAAAGCGCAAAACATGATATAGTAGAGATAGCAATATTCTACGGAGGTTTTTATGGCAGGCAAAAACAGAGAAATGAATGCCGTCTCCCCTCTTCTGCAAAAAATCATCAACTGGTCCTCTATCATCGGAGCTGTGGGCACGATTGCCTTCTGCATCTGGGCTTATCAGGCAGGTATCCTGCAGTCAAAGGAAACCCTGTCGGCCTTTATCCAGCAGGCAGGCATCTGGGGACCGCCCCTCTTTATCTTTTTGCAGATTTTACAGACAGTTGTGCCCATTATCCCAGGGGCTTTGACCTCTGTTGCCGGCGTCTTTATCTATGGACATATCATCGGCACTCTTTACAACTACATCGGCATTGTCATCGGCTGCGCTGCCATCTTCTATCTGGCCCGTACCTATGGCCCTGCCTTTGTCCAGTCCGTCGTCAGCAGGCGCACCTATGATAAGTACATCGGCTGGCTGGATGAAGGCAACCGCTTTGAGCGCTTCTTTATTTTCATGATGATTTGGCCCATCAGTCCGGCTGACTTCCTCTGCATGCTGGCTGCTCTGACCAAGATGACCTTTCGGAAATACATGATTATCATCCTCCTCTGCAAGCCCATCACTCTCGTCATCTATACCTACGGACTGACCTATATCATTGACTTTTTCTGGAAAATGCTGGCAAAGTAAAGAGACAGGGTTCCACTTCCTGTCTCTTTTTCTGTGCCGTAGTGCTGCAGCATTTCTACTCAGGTGATACTAAGATTTTAATCTGTGCCTTATCCTGAGTCAGCTCAATAAAACCGTCTTGGACGATATTTTCCAGTTTGATTTTCTTAGTCACCAGCTTATCTGCTGCAAAATAGCCCTGCTCCATGAGTTCCAAAACTTTAGGGAAGATATGCCGATAGGCAATAATCCCCTTGAGGGTCTTTTCCTGAATGGCAAATTCATTTGGATTAATGTTAGCTTCTCGTTCCCAGATAGAAACAACCATACATTCTCCAGCCTTGTGGACTGCTGCCAAAGCTTGGCCCAGCACCGCTGGTACACCGGTCACTTCATAAGACACATCTGCTCCGCCGCCGGTCAGACGGTGAATGGCTGCCACTGTATCTTCGCCTTCTTCCGGCCGCACGATAATGGCCCCAAGCTCCTCTGCCTTGGCTTGACGTTCTGGAGATAATTCAACTCCATAAATCTTAGAGGCACCGGCTGCCCGCAGGGCTTCGACGATTAGGAGCCCGATTGGCCCCAAACCGAAAACAACTGCTGTGTCGCCCGTCTTAAGAGCTGACTGACGGACCGCGTAAACAGCCACAGCAGCAGGTTCTGTCAAGGCTGCCTGCTCATAGCTAAGGCTGTCTGGAACTTTGTGAACAATGTCTCCGTCCAAAACACAGTATTTGGCAAAACCACCGTCTGCCGCCAAACCGACAAAGTTTAGATTAGGGTCCAGATTATAATCACCGACAAGATTATGCTTAGCCAAAATGGGCTCAACTGTCACCCGATCGCCAACCTTGACCCGGGTCACATCACTGCCAACCTCGACAATCTCCCCGGCAAACTCATGACCCAGCGTAACCGGTGCCTTCTGACCGGAGTAGACATGCTCAGTTTCTGTCGGGATAAAAATCGGTCCGTCCAGATATTCATGCAAGTCAGTTCCACAGATTCCTGTATACTTGACCGCAATCTTGACCTGATGCGGCTGGACCTCAGGTACATCCACTTCTTCAATACGGACATCTTTAGCGCCATACCAACGCGCAGCATTCATTTTTGCCATAAACATACCTCGCTTTATAATTTGTTAGTTTTATTGTAAACCCTTTCAGAAATCTTGTCAAAAAATAGCATACAAAAAACCAGCATCAGCTGGTCATAGACTTATTCTGCAATTCTAGCAGTATAAAAAGGCAAAAGGAAGAGGAAGCTAATACAAAGAATCAAGAGAATCACACGAAGCCATCCGCCAAATAGAAGCGCAACCACTAAAGTTACTAAATAAACGGAAAAATTAGTAAAATTAGTTTCAATCAGCAAGGTTTGGCCTGCTTTAACTGTCACTGGCTTGGTTTTCATAGGAGCAGAACCCGCACGGACTTCTGCTTCATTAGCTGCAATTGGAAAAACAACCTCTTCTCCGTTTTTGATTGCGCCAACTTTCTGGCCATCGATAAAGACTGGAAACTTCCCAATAATCCCTACAAAACCTGTCTCGCGTTTGATTTTAATTTCCGACATAAAAGACTCCTTTGTTTTTTTATTATTTTAACATAGAAGGTAAAAGAATATATAAAATTTAACAGAATCTATGGTAAAACTAAACCAACTGTTCCCATTTGAGATTTTCTTTATTAACTGAATCCTGAGTGGCAGTTGAAAACTCGCCTTTAATTTCTGAATCGATTTGATTATTTACGGAATCAATCGTTTTCTTGGTTTTTTCACCGATTTCCTTTACTTCTTTATCAAACCCCTTAATAATACGAGTTATTGCTCGTTTTTTAGCAGGAACATATAAAGTACAGATAAGTGCTCTTTCCAAGTCTTTTTCGATTTTACTGTAAGCTTCATTAGATCGTAATTGATCCATCCCCCAATCGTAAGCTCCATGTATGCTATCTTCTACATCCCTTACTATTGGGATATTGTCTCTAGCCATACCGTTAAGTTCAGAGACTATATTACCTATGTTATCCAGTGTATCTGAGGCAAAATCATAAATTCCATTGCCAACATCTTCAAATAATCCCATCAATTTTCCTCCTGTTCCTCATCTGTCTGGTATGATTTTAACTCACTAGAAAGTTGCTCAATAACCCTCTCTTGTTTTCGATATTCTTTTTTATATCTATCTTCTAAGTCATTATATTCTCTTTCCAGCTCATGTCGCCGAGTCAAAAACTCTTCTTCATTCACCATCCTATATCGTTCAATTGTTCCTACCGCAGCTTCAAGCATGTCCTCAGTCGCATCAGGCATTTTTGAATAAGCTGATAACACAATAGAATGTTTTTCATCAAATTTTTGATTCAGACCCTTATTAAACTCATTCAATAACCCCCATTTGGTGTCCAGGTCATCCTTGGACTTTCTAAACTTATTATTAATATTATAGAGCTCTTCTTGGGCATCCACTAGCTTATCCCTAATCTTACTCCACTTATCCATGAGCAATTAATCCTTGTAGTTCTGTATCTTTTTGAACAATTTGTTCAACCCCTGCCTTAATTTTTGTCTCCAAGTCTACAAAAGAAGTTGCAATCGTATCTGCATTTGATTTAACTGATTGGCAATGACTATCCACCGCTTCTACTGTAGAGATATAATTCACGCCACTTTCGTTATAGGTTTGCTTGACTTCATCGGGAGAGAGGATGAAGCCAAAAGGTACATCATCAAGAGTATCGTACAATGCTTTGGCCTTCTCAACAGCACTTGTCACTTTTGCTTCTATAAAGGTGATAGCTGCTGTTGAGGCAGTAGATAAACCGCTAGCGACGACCAACGCTTGCTCAGAATCTAGTGCAATTAGTTCTGCCTTGGACAACCCATTTGGAGAACCCGTACCGATATCATTGACTTTGAATCGTTCTTTTTTACTTTGAACGCCTTTTAATTTGACTTGAGTACTTCTTTCGACGTTCTCTATAGCAATAGTAGACTGTTCAATCTTCTGGATATCACCACTAACCGCCCGCAGATCGCCCATTAAGTGACCACCTGAATGTGGAATGACATATTCATCACCCAAATAAACTCCACCAAAACGATCAGACCATTTATTAAGAGGATCTTGCTCTGTTGTAATACGTGTCACACTTCCTGTGAACCTAGCTTTGTCACTTTCTATCTCAGCTATATTTTTTGCAGAAGCGAGTGCTAACAAAGGATTACCTATGAGTCCATTCCCAACAACTGCACCTGTAGGAACATAGAGAGGAGCTGAGTTATAGACAATGGTTTTCGGAGCATTGTATTTCAGAGCGACACGCTGAGCGACATTTCCACCCAGTGAGTGACCTGTCAAGATAACATCTTCTGGATTTAAGTCATTCTTTTTAAGAACATCCTCATAAAACTGATAAGCCGAGCTATAATGATGCCCCGTCCCAACCCCAATACCGATTCCATCTGTCAAGATTGCATCATTTGCTAAGTCAGTATCAGGATTGGTTCCTGTATAAGCAATAATGGTTTTTCCACTTGTAGTATCTTTAAAGGCAGCCCCGCTGGTTCCTGTATGAGGGTCACGAAAACTGGACACATACTCGAAATTCTCGGGCATTGCAACATTTTCTTGTTTCGAATATTCTCTTAATAAATTATTTGTCCCTTCGACCCCTTTAATTCTTGCTTTTTCAAATTCATAGCTTAATTGAGAGGCATCTAGTGTTGGGATCTTTCCATCCAAAGTTTTAAGAGCCATTATTACTCCCCCTGCTTCTTCTCTGAAATAACTTCAGAATAATATGAATAGTAGTAATCATTCTTGTCACGAAACTCCAATGAATAACCAAAGTCATTGTTATGGATTGTCTCATAAAAAATATTTACTGACATATCTAAATCATTACCACCATTCAATCCCATATACTGATTCACTATTTTATTTTTTACTTGATAAGTAATAGTTGCTGAACCAGTTTCAGGACTATATGATTTTTGTTTTACTTTCAATTTCTTTAACTCATCATTTGAAATTGTGAATAATTGTACTAATAGTTTTGAGTGTTTTAAATTAAAAATTTCTTCATCACTATTGCTCACTAAATGAAGATTTCCACCTTTATAGTATACTTCCTTTTGAAATAGAACCTCTTCTTCTAAATGACCATTTGAGTCCGTCATTGCCCTTCGTTTAACCAATTCTCCTGCTATTTCTTTAGTATTTGGATTTCCATTCAGTGTTATTTCAAAACTAATAGACGGACTATCTTCTGTTTCTTGTCTAGATTCAGTACTAATAATCTGAAAACCATGTGGAAACTTATCAAACAGGTCTTCCAAATTTTCCGTTGGATAGACCTTGCTGAGCTCAGCTGCCTTCCCTTCGATAAATTTTCGACTATTCTTTTCACTACATCCAGCTAATATCATCATTCCAAGCCCTCCTAATAACATTATCATTGCAATTTTTTTAAACATGGATTGCTCCTCCTTCTCAGAATCCAAGATAGTTACTTAAATTATACCAGTTTTAAGGTTCGGATTCAATCTAGGCAACAGCCCCAATATTCAAAGGATCTTTCTCTGTCGTAATCCGTGTCACACTTCCTGTGAACCTAGCTTTGTCACTTTCTATCTCAGCTATATTTTTTGCAGAAGCGAGTGCTAACAAAGGATTACCTATGAGTCCATTCCCAACAACTGCACCTGTAGGAACATAGAGAGGAGCTGAGTTATAGACAATGGTTTTCGGAGCATTGTATTTCAGAGCGACACGCTGAGCGACATTTCCACCCAGTGAGTGACCTGTCAAGATAACATCTTCTGGATTTAAGTCATTCTTTTTAAGAACATCCTCATAAAACTGATAAGCCGAGCTATAATGATGCCCCGTCCCAACCCCAATACCGATTCCATCTGTCAAGATTGCATCATTTGCTAAGTCAGTATCAGGATTGGTTCCTGTATAAGCAATAATGGTTTTTCCACTTGTAGTATCTTTAAAGGCAGCCCCGCTGGTTCCTGTATGAGGGTCACGAAAGCTGGACACGTATTCGAAAGTAGGGGGCATGATTTTGTTTTCGGTCTTAAAATATCTATCTACAACATTATCATCAGTCGCTCCCTTAATTCTGGCCTTTTCAAATTCATAGCTTAATTGAGAGGCATCTAGTGTTGGAATGGTTGCATCAAGAGTAACTGTTTTTTCTTCACCCATTTTTTACCTCATATTATTTATGTATTCCAATACTATAACTTTTCACGCCAATTTTTAATTTTGATAAGACGTCTCTATTAATCGTAAATTCTTGTAGCAATCGTTTAGGATTCCTTATCGTTACATTTACCTGAAGAATCTTCAATTGAATCATCCCATCTTGATAAACAATTTCACCTTCATAGAGTATTTATGTATGTTCTTTATCATTATCAATAGTTACTTTCTTCCATAAATAGTCCCAGTAATTCTTTGATTCTCAATATTACCTTTTAACTTTACAGATTGGAACAAAGATCCTCCCTTTCCTTGTCATCATAAAGGTCTTCACTTCAAATACTAAACCCACCTGGAATCTTATCAAACAGGTCTTCCAAATTTTCTGTCGGATAGACCTTGCTGAGCTCAGCTGCCTTCCCTTCAATAAATTTTCGACTACTATTTTAACTACATCCAGCTAACATAATCATCCCAAGCTCTCCTAATAATATCTTCATTGCTATTTTTTAGATTTCTACATAAAAAACCAGCCTCTTGACTGGTTTTCTACTTATTTCTATAATTTCTCCAACTCTTGATTGAGCAGTTTTTGTGCTACTTGTGGGTTGGCTTGACCCTTAGTGGCCTTCATAAGTTGACCAATCAGTGACTTGGCCGCATTCTTATTGCCGCCCTTGTAGTCATTGATGGCTTTTTCATTGTTGGCAAAGACTTCCTGAATGATTGGCAGAAGCTGGGCAGGGTCTGAGATTTGGACCAGACCGGCTTTTTCCACATATTCCTTGGCAGAGCCGCCGTTTTTAGCCAGATGGACAAAGACCTTCTTAGCAATCTTAGAGGAGATGGTGCCGTCTGCGATGAGAGCAATCATTTCCGTCAGATTGTCCGGTGTCAGCTCAATCTCTGCGATGGTCTTACCTTCAGCATTGAGGTATTGAGCCACTTCTCCTTGGAGCCAGTTAGAGACAGCTTTGGCATCACCGCCTGCTGCCACCGCAGCTTCAAAGAAGTCTGAGACGGCCTTGGTCGCTGTCAGCTGCTTGGCATCGTAGTCAGACAGGCCGTAGTCGCCCACATACTGAGCCCGGCGCTCTTTTGGAAAAGCCGGCAGACTGCTGCGGACCTGCTCAATCCAAGCATCCTCAATCTCAAAAATCGGCAGGTCTGGCTCTGGGAAATAACGGTAGTCAGCCGAACCTTCCTTGACCCGCATGAGCAGGGTTTCGCCTGTCGCCTCGTCATAACGGCGGGTTTCCTGACGGATCTGGCCGCCGCTGCGCAGGATTTCTGCCTGGCGTTTTTCCTCAAAAGCCAGACCCTTGCGGACAAAGTTAAAGGAATTGAGGTTTTTCAGCTCGGTCTTGGTACCGAATTCTTTCTGGCCGTAAGGACGGATAGAAATATTGGCGTCCACCCGCATGGAGCCTTCCTCCATCTTGACATCGGAAATGCCGGTGTACTGGATGATTTCCTTGAGGGCTGTCAGATAGGCATAAGCCTCCTCTGGGCTGCGCATATCCGCTTCAGACACAATCTCAATCAGGGGCACCCCTTGGCGGTTGAGGTCTACATAAGAGTAGCCGTCTGCTCCGTGGGTATTTTTCCCAGCGTCTTCCTCCAAGTGGGCCCGCTCGATGCGGATTTTCTTGGTTGTGCCGTCTTCCAGCTCAATCTCAATCCAGCCATTGTAGCCGATGGGCTCATCAAACTGGGAAATCTGATAGGCCTTAGGATTGTCAGGATAGAAGTAATTCTTGCGGTCAAAGTGCATCTTCTGGTGGATGTCCATGTTCAGCGCCAGAGCCGCCTTAATCCCATAGTCGATAACCCCCTTGTTCATGACAGGCAGGACACCCGGGAAGGACCAGTCAATGATGTTGGTATTGGCATTGGGATCTTCACCGAAGTGGGCCGGGGCTGGTGAGAAAATCTTTGAATGGGTTTTCAATTCAACATGGACTTCCAGTCCAATCACTGTTTCAAAGTTCATTATTTTTCACCTCCAAAGATAAGGGGCTGCTGCTTGTGGTAGTCGGTCGTCGCTTCAAAGGCTGCAGCTGCCTGATAGATGGTCGCTTCATCAAAATGATTCCCAATCAGCTGCAGGCCGACAGGAAGGCCGTCCGCAAAGCCAGCCGGAATCGAAATGCCCGGAAGTCCTGCCAGATTGACTGGAATGGTCAAGAGGTCGGCCAGATACATGGCCACCGGGTCTTGGTTTTGGCTGCCCAAGTCATAAGCAACAGTCGGTGCAGTTGGGCCCAAGATTAGGTCATATGTTTCAAAAACCTTGGCAAAATCCTGCATAATCAAGGTCCGGACCTGACCTGCTTTCTTGAAGTAGGCATCGTAATAACCAGAGGACAGGCTGAAGGTTCCCAGCATGATGCGGCGTTTGACCTCATCGCCAAAGCCTTCGCTGCGGGATTTGACATAGACATCTTCCAAATTCTCAATACCTTCTGCGCGGTAGCCATAGCGAATACCGTCAAAGCGCTGCAGGTTGGAGCTGGCTTCAGAAGAGGCAATGATATAGTAAACCGCCACACCGTACTTGCTGTGGGGCAGGCTGACTTCCTCAACGACAGCTCCCAGACTTTCCAAGTGCTTAGCCGCAGCCAGAATGGTTTCCTTGACTTTCTCATCAATCCCTTCGCCCATGTATTCCTTAGGCAGGGCAATTTTCAGACCCTTGATGTCCTGGCCAATCTTGCTGGCAAAATCCGGCACCAGCTGCTTGGAGGATGTCGAATCTTTCGGGTCGTTGCCGGAAATGACCTTCAAAAGCTGGGCATTTTCCTTGACTGTCTGAGAAAAAGGCCCAATCTGATCCAGTGAAGAACCAAAAGCAATGAGACCAAAGCGGGACACCCGTCCGTAGGTTGGCTTAAGGCCGACTACACCGTTAAAGGAAGCCGGCTGGCGGATAGAGCCGCCCGTGTCAGATCCCAGAGACAGACGGACCTGTCCAGAAGCAACAGCCGTCGCAGAACCACCAGATGAACCGCCGGGAACCTTGCGGCTGTCCCAAGCATTCTTGGTCGTCTTGAAGTAAGAATTTTCGCTGGATCCGCCCATGGCAAACTCGTCCATGTTGGTCTTGCCGACGATGACCATATCCTGGCCATAGAGTTTTTCCACGCTGGTCGCATCGAAAATGGGCTTGTAGTTGTAAAGCATTTTTGAGGCAGCGGTTGTCAGGATGCCCTTGGTTGAGATATTGTCTTTGACCGCCAGCGGAATCCCGCTCATGAGATTTTCCGCATCAATCCCCTTAGCATCTACAGCTGCAGCCTGAGCCAGCGCTTCTTCTTCGCTGATGGTAATGAAGCTGTCCACAGCTGCTTCGCGCTCCTTAATATCTGCCAGAGTCGCCTGGGTCAGCTCCACTGCGGAAATTTCCTTCTTGACCAGCAGGTCGTGCAGCTCTTCAATGGTCTTGTGATTCAAAGTCATTAGGCATCTCCTCCGTCATCCAGGATAGCAGGCACTTTGATATAGCCCCGCTCTTTTTCAGGCACATTTTGGAAGAGCATTTCCCGGTCCCAGCCAGGCTGAGCCGCATCTTCCCGCATGTAGTTGACATTGTCTGCTACATTGGAAGTGAAGGGAACGCCCTCCGTATCCACTTCCTTGAGCAGTTCGACCATGTCGACAATCTTTGATAAGGTCGTCGCAAACTCCGCCCTTTCCTCTGGCGAAAAAGCCAGTTTGGACAGATTGGCAACGTGGGTTACTTCTTCTTGAGTGATTTTCATCTCGAATTCCTTTCGTGAGTATTGGCCGGACTATTCAGAAATTTATTTCAGTAGCTTAGCCCCATTCCTTTCCTGCTGTCTTTCAGGAAATCGCATCATTTCATTTTACCACATTTGAGGCTAATTCTTCAATTCCAAATGCAGTTCTTTCACTTGTCTCGGATCCACCAGACTTGGACTTTCCAGCATCGGATCAAAGCCGGTGCCGTTTTTTGGAAAGGCAATGACTTGGCGGATATTTTCTTCCCCAGCCAAAATCATAACCAAGCGATCCAAGCCCAGAGCCAGACCTCCATGCGGCGGGAAGCCATAGTCCAAGGCTTCAAGGAAGAAGCCAAAGTCCCGCTCATAGTCCTCACGGCTCATACCCAATAGCTCAAACATGGCTTCCTGAGCCTTCCTGTCATGAATCCGCAGGCTGCCGCCTCCGATTTCATAGCCATTGAGCACAATATCATAGGCCCGGCTGCCCAGCTGACCGGGATTTTCCCCCGGCTCCTGTCCATCTTCAAAGATGCCCTGAGTGAAAGGATGGTGCATGGCCTGATAGCGGTTTTGGTCTTCATTCCACTCCAGTAGTGGCCAATCCACAACCCAGAGGAAATGAAGCAGGCTCGGATCAATCAATTCTAAAGCTTTTGCGACTTCTATGCGCAGATGACCCAAAGCTTCCTGGGCCCGGCGTTTCTTGGCCATGACCAGCAGAATCAGGTCGCCGTCTCTGGCTTCAAAGCGCTCGATAACAGCCTCGCTTTCTGCCTCCAAGGCCGAAGCTAAATCACCGGACAGCTGACCATTTTCAAGCTGGAGACTGACCAAGCGGCTGCAGCCAAATTCCTTCACCTCTTGGTAGAAATGGCTGAGCTGCTTCTTGCTGAAGGCAGCCGCCGCATCCGGCACGCAGATCCCCATCAGCTCTTCTTGGCTGTCCAAGGCCTTTTTGATCAGGAGCGAGTCATTGTCCCGGCATAAGTCTGTCAGACTTTTCAGCTCGAGTCCAAAGCGGGTATCCGGCTTGTCTGAGCCAAAACGGCTCATAGCCTCTTCATAACTGATGGTCGGAAAGGCTTGGGGCAGCTCCAGACCGCGCGTTTTCTGGACAACGGCCTTGAGCATAGCCTCGACCAGCGCCCGAATCTCCTCTTCGCTGGCAAAGCTCAGCTCCAAGTCCACCTGTGTGAACTCGGGCTGGCGGTCGCCCCGCAGGTCTTCGTCACGGAAACAGCGGACAATCTGATAATAGCGTTCAAGACCAGCCCCCATCAGGAGCTGCTTGAGCATCTGCGGACTCTGCGGCAGGGCGTAGAATTGATTCTTAAAGACCCGGCTGGGAACCAAAAAGTCGCGCGCTCCTTCTGGCGTTGACTTGGTCAGGTAAGGCGTTTCTACTTCCAAGAAATCCAGCTGATTGAGATAATCGCGAATTGCTGACGTCACCTGATGGCGAAGTTTGAGATTATTGGTCATCTGCTCGCGGCGCAGGTCCAGATAGCGGTAGCGCTGCCGCAGGTCTTCTCCCGTATGGGCATGCTGGTCCAGCTCAAAGGGCAGGGGCTTGCTGCTGGCAATGACTTCAATCTTCTCCGCCCGCAGCTCCACCTGACCGGACTTGATGGCTTTGTTGACGAAGCGCTCCTCACGCTGGACGACCTGCCCGGTCACTGCAAGGACATCTTCTTTCTTGAGCTCTTCCAGCTTGGTAAAATCTGCAATCTCACCGCTGACAAAGACCTGCAGCAGCCCTTCTCGGTCCCGCAGCTCAATAAAGGCCAGTTTGCCGTGATGGCGGATATTGGCTACCCAGCCAGTCGCTGTCAGGGTCTGTCCGACTTGAGCCAGACCGTAATTACCGATAAAAATTTCTTTCATGTTTTCCCTCTCTTATCAATGTGACATTCTGAAAGTAAGCATATCGCTCGCATAAGCATTGAACTTCTGCACTTACAAAATAAAAAAACTCCCGTCCTAAAAACAGACGAGAGCCGTGGTACCACTGTTATTCGCCGCCTTAAAAGGCGGCCTCTGGGCTCGTAACGGGAGCAGCGTTTGTGCTTGGTCACACAAAAGATGTTGAAGCATGTTCTTCGGTTCTTGCTCCCTTGGCGCCGCTCTCAGCTATCAGCACTCTCTGTGCAAGTCAGCAAGCCTACTCTGCTTCTCTTTTACTCTTAAATTGTATCTATTATAGTCGAACCGAGGACATTTTGCAAGTGGTTGAGGGCAAATTGATGATTTTCTTCCGAAATGGAAGCCACGGCCGGTGCGACCACCTCAATCTGATAGCCCAGATTATAGGCATCAATCGCTGTATGCAGGACACAAATGTCCGTCAGAACACCGGTCAGAATCACCGTATCCACCTTTCTCTCCCGCAGGCGAATGTCCAAGTCCGTGCCTGAAAAGGCAGAATAATGGCGCTTATCCATCCAAAAAACCCGCTCATCCTGCTGGTGTGTCTCATAGAAATCAGCCAGAGGACCATAAAGATTTCGCCCGCTCGTTCCCTTGATATTATGCGGCGGAAAGAGGCGGCTTTCTGGATGAAAAGCATCCTTTTCATCATGGGCATCAATGGCAAAGAAGATGTAATCCCCCCGCTCAAAGGCTGCCTCTGTCACCCGGGCAATTCCCTCAGAGATGGCCTGAGCCGGCGCACCCGCCGTCAGCTTGCCCTCGTCAGCCACAAAGTCAACTGTGTAATCGATGGAAATCAGCGCTTTTGCCATCAGTAGTCCCTCTTTTTAATTTCCTCAAAGACATCGGGAATCAGCACTTTCAGATAGGTTCCCTTCATCCCCAGTGAACGGCTCTCAATAATCCCGGCACTTTCCAGCTTGCGCAGGGCATTGACAATCACCGAACGGGTAATGCCAATCCGATCCGCAATCACAGAAGCAGTCAGCTGGCCTTCATTGCCCTTCAGCTCACTTAAAATAGCTGAGACGGCCCGCAGTTCCGAGTAAGACAGGGTATTGACCGCCATGGTCACCGCCGTCCGGCGGCGGATATTCTTCTCGTCCTCTTCCCGCTGGAAGTTGAGCAGCTGAATGCCGACCACCGTGCTGGCAATCTCTACCAAAATCAGGTCATCATCATCAAATTCCTTATCGTTGCGCCAGATAATCAGTGAGCCCAGACGAATCCCAGAGACATGAATAGGGGCAATCGTTGTCAGCCCTTCAGGAAATTCATTCTTGGTTTCTACTGGAAAAATGGTCAAGTCATGAGCAACCGGCAGATTGGCCTCTGTTTCATAGACCATATTCGCTTCATGGACATACTCCTCCGGGAAATTCTTATCCTGGAAAAAGGCTTCTACGCGGTCATTGTTGGTCTTGTAGCGCATGAAATACCCCAGCAGCCGGCCCTTGCTGTTGATAATGCAGGCATTGCAGTGGATAATATCTGCCAGCTGGCGCGTAATGGCGTTATAGGGCAGCTCCTCCTGCAGCTGCTCCTCCGAGCGCTTCAAGATGGATGTAATTTTTCTTGTCTTTTCTAATAAATTGGCCATACATTTACCTCATATTTAATAGTTTCATTATAACATAATGCCGTCTGAATTTCAATAATTATCTGAAAATTGTTTATTGAAAAACAATTGCCTACAATTCAGGCGATGCAGCTTGTCTGATACTCATTTTGCCTGATTGGAAACGGTATATCGTCAACTGGTTTATCTTTTATTACTTTGCTAGCTCGCCTTGCTTTAACAGTCCGAGGGAGTGAGAGTGGGACAGACTCAGCCCGAACCTAGAAACAAGATAGTGAGGTAGAAAGGTTGTAGATGAGGAGGCTGAGACAAAAGTCTTTCAGTCTCGCTTTGTTTTGGTAAAAAACTTTTGGCGCGGTAGCTGATTGCTCAAAAGCTCCAGTGGAGGTTTTGAGGTTATAGATAAAGCTTCTGAGAGGAAGCAACAAAAGCACTGCTTTGAGGTTATGGATGAAACATCCGTTAGGATGTGTCAAGACTGTTCGTCTTT
>NZ_QFAY01000008.1 GCF_017884005.1 Streptococcus panodentis | reverse complement strand
CTGATTAGCATTATTTTGTGTCTAAACTCTTGAGGGATAAGGGGTTACGGGAGATTTGATGGTTACAAGTTTGAGTTTATTATAAAAATAATGAAACCATTTGCCAATAGCATTTCCCTAACAATCTGGTTATTCTGCATAACACCAGTCCTTTTTAAAAGTTTTCCACAGGATGTTGACAAGTTTGTCAAGGAGCTTGACAGAGATAAAGGAGGGAATATCCACTCAAAGATGTGTCAGATAGCGGAAAAGGGAGAATTTCATATAATGAAAGCAGATTTTAAGAGTCTGTGAATAAAGTGAAAACAATTTCTGGACTGCCGGCCCTCTCAAGAGGAAATTGCCTGAAAAAAGCAAATCCGAAAATAAAAAATCAACTTTTTTATCTTTTTTTGTGATAAAATAAAGCCAATTCCGAATAGTAAGGTAGGAGGTTCTATGAAAGCAGAAATTATTGCTGTGGGCACCGAGATTCTGACCGGTCAGATTGTCAATACCAATGCCCAATTTTTATCTGAAAAGCTGGCTGGTTTGGGGATTGATGTTTATTTCCAGACAGCGGTCGGTGACAATGAAGGTCGGCTCTTATCCATTCTGGAAATTGCCCAGCAGCGCAGCGACTTGATCTTGCTATGCGGCGGCCTGGGACCGACAGAGGATGATTTGACCAAGCAGACCTTGGCTAAATTCTTAGGACGCGAGCTGATCTTTGACCCACAGGCTGTGGAAAAATTAGATCGCTTTTTTGCCAGTCGGCCAGACTATGCCCGAACGCCCAACAATGAGCGTCAGGCCCAAGTTATAGAGGGTTCGCTTCCCCTGCAGAATGAAACGGGACTGGCTGTCGGTGGCTTGCTGGAAGCAGACGGAGTGACCTATGTGGTCCTGCCCGGTCCGCCCAGCGAGCTCAAGCCCATGGTCAATAATGAGCTGGTTCCTCTCTTATCCACAGGGCAGAAGCTTTATTCGCGCGTGCTGCGCTTCTTTGGAATCGGGGAAAGCCAGCTGGTAACGGTCCTGACGGACTTGATTGATCAACAGACGGATCCGACCATTGCTCCCTATGCCAAGACCGGTGAAGTGACCCTGCGCCTGTCTACCAAGGCGCTGAGTCAGGCGGAAGCGGACGCCAAGTTTGAGCCTGTGGAAAAGTCTATTTTGGCCCATAAAACCTTTGAAGGACTGCCCTTGTCAGAGATTTTCTACGCTTACGGCGATGACCATTCGCTGGCTCAGGTGGTCTTCGACTTACTGAAGGAGCAGGGCAAGACCATCACGGCAGCCGAAAGCCTGACGGCAGGTCTCTTTCAGGCGACTTTAGCCGATTTTTCTGGGGCATCCGCAGTCTTTAATGGCGGCTATGTGACTTACAGCATAGAGGAGAAGAGCCGGATGCTGGATATCCCATTGGCTGAGCTGCAGCAGCATGGAGTTGTGTCAGCCTTTACAGCAGAAAAAATGGCTGAGCAGGCCAGAAAACTGACCCAGAGCGATCTAGCCGTCAGTCTGACAGGTGTGGCTGGTCCAGACTCCCTTGAAGGCCATCCGGCCGGGACAGTCTTTATTGCTTTAGCCAGTGCCGCTGCAACAGAAATCATAGAGGTTAACATCGCTGGCCGCAGCCGTCGTGATGTACGAAAAATTGCCGTTCTGCATGCTTTCAATCTCGTACGAAAAACTTTATTAAAGAGCTGAATTTTGGTATAATTAACAAATGGCCAACAGACATTTTAGAAAAACAGGAGAAATCAATGGCAAAGAAACAAAAAAAATTAGATGAAATCACGAAAAAGTTTGGCGATGAGCGCCAAAAAGCGTTGGATACGGCTCTGAAAAATATCGAAAAAGACTTCGGTAAGGGAGCGATTATGCGCCTGGGCGAGCGGGCAGAGCAAAAGGTGCAGGTCATGAGCTCGGGCTCGCTGGCCTTGGATATTGCTCTTGGTGCCGGCGGCTATCCGAAGGGCCGGATCATTGAGATTTACGGTCCGGAGTCTTCTGGTAAGACAACGGTAGCCCTCCACGCAGTAGCCCAGGCACAGAAAGAAGGCGGTATCGCTGCCTTTATCGATGCGGAGCATGCTTTGGATCCGTCCTATGCAGCTGCATTGGGTGTCAATATCGATGAGCTGCTGCTGTCTCAGCCAGACTCTGGTGAGCAGGGCCTTGAAATCGCGGGTAAGCTGATTGACTCCGGGGCAGTAGACTTAGTGGTTGTGGACTCAGTTGCTGCTCTCGTACCGCGCGCAGAAATCGATGGTGATATCGGGGACAGCCATGTCGGCTTGCAGGCTCGGATGATGAGTCAGGCTATGCGCAAGCTGTCTGCTTCTATCAATAAAACCAAGACCATTGCCATCTTCATCAACCAGCTGCGGGAGAAGGTCGGCGTCATGTTTGGCAATCCTGAGACAACGCCGGGCGGCCGGGCCTTGAAATTCTATGCTTCAGTCCGTTTGGATGTCCGCGGCAATACTCAAATCAAGGGAACCGGTGACGCCAAAGATACCAATGTTGGTAAGGAGACCAAGATTAAGGTTGTCAAAAACAAAGTTGCTCCGCCGTTCAAGGAAGCTTTTGTGGAAATTATGTACGGCGAGGGGATTTCTAAGACCGGTGAGCTGATTAAGATTGCGACTGATTTGGATATCATCAAGAAAGCAGGTGCCTGGTATTCTTATAATGATGAAAAAATCGGTCAGGGTTCTGAGAATGCTAAGAAATACTTGGCTGACCATCCGGAAGTCTTTGAGGAAATTGACCGTCAGGTCCGTATCCGCTTTGGTTTGATTGACGGTGAAGAAGTGGCAGAACCGGCGGCTGAAGGTTCAGAAAACCTTACAGCAAAAGCTGAAGAAGTGACTCTTGATTTGGACGATGCCATTGAAATTGAAGAATAATTTTTCAAAATAGGTCGCAAGACTGATGGTTTTTGTGGTATAATAGGCTACGATATTAGTATCGTGTAGCGAAAGGAGTACTTACATGATTACAATCTATACCGTCTCAAGTTGTACTAGTTGTAAAAAAGCAAAAACCTGGCTAAACGCTCATCAATTAACCTATAAGGAACAAAACCTCGGCAAAGAAGGCATCACCAAAGAAGAACTTCTGGATATTTTGACCAAGACTGAAAATGGAATTGCAAGTATTGTTTCGTCTAAAAATCGCTATGCCAAGGGATTGGGTGTTGACATCGAAGAACTGAGTGTCAACGAAGTCCTGGACATTATCATGGAGACCCCGCGGATTCTGAAAAGTCCGATTTTGGTCGATGATAAGCGTCTTCAAGTTGGCTACAAAGAAGATGATATCCGTGCCTTTCTGCCGCGTTCTGTCCGTAATGTTGAAAATGCAGAAGCCCGTCTGCGTGCGGCTCTCTAAATCGTATACAGTCTGCAGGAGCTGGGGGATTTCCCAGCTCCTCATTTTATGCCTGCAGATGAAAAGGGCTGATTGACAAGAGGCAGAACTGTGATACAATATCTCTGAGGAGGATTTTTCATGAAAAAAATTTTACTGCTTCTGGGCTTGACTGCGGCAGTCTTAAGCGGCTGCGCCCAGAAAAAAACGGAGACTGCGGCAAGTCAGGGAAAAAAAGAAGAAATCAGCAACAATCTGCCCATTATCAATCAGGCTGAGCAGCAGGAGGTCATCACTCGGACAGTAGCCTTTCCAAAGGATGAGCAAGGAGCACAGCAGACCCAGACTGTGACCTATCAGGGCAGTCATTTCCAGCGGCTGGTGATTGAAAGAGTCACTGCAACAGACCCTGAATTGAAAGAAGCGATTAAAGAACTGGGGATAGAGGAAGCGCAGAAGTCGCTCAATGAGTCCTTGGATAAGGATGCGGACTATGCTCAGGCTAAGACTTTAGCTGGTTTTACGGGCTCTGTTACCGTTCTCAATGAAAATGAGCTGAAAATAACCTCAACCTGTGATTTTCAGAGTTTGGATATCAACAAAGCAGCAGACATGCCTTATTTTAAAAACCTGAATTTAAAAGAGATGGTGAAGCTGACTCCGGAGGAGTATATCACGAATCTCTTGGCCAATGGCGCAGAAGAGCAGAAATAACTGCTCTTTTATTACAATCTGATTACGGGAAGGGGAATAGAATTGACAGCGCTTTTTTAATCATGATATGATGTAGTTAACTTATTGTGAAGGAGACAAGAGATGAAAAAAGCGCTTATTTGCCTGTTAGCTGCTTTGCTGTTCTTATCTGCCTGCAGCCAGCGGTCAGATTCCAGCAGGAATGCGGGTCAGTCCGATTTGTCAGAGACTTCGCAGAGCCAGGCAGCAAAGGCGGAGACAGTGACCAAATCCTACCGGACAGAGCAGGAATTTGAAGGCGGAAAAGAGAGCCGGATTTTAACTGTTACTTATAGCGGCCAGCAGTATGAAAAGGTTGTTTTGCGGGTCAATCGGACCATTCCTGCCAATATCAAAGAATCGCTGGGGGATCAGGATATTTCGACGGTCAAGGAGGAGCTGCTGAAGGTTGCGGAAAGACTGCTCGGTTTGGACCAGATTGCGGCTATCAAGGGAATTGAGCTGCATACAGACCTTACAGCAGATGAGATTCTCTTTGTTCTGACGGTTCATCCCAAAGAGCTTGACTTTGAGGCTGTCAAGCAGCTGCCGACTTATGGGCCGATTTTTGAGCAGATTCAGACCTTGAGTCCCGAAGAGCTGCTCAGCACTTTCAAGGGGGCAGACGGCAGCGAAGTTCCCAATCCTTCCGAGTAATCAAAACGGAGCATCTGCATTTTTAAACCAGTTTTCACAGAGAGACTGGTTTTTCTGTCTCCTGCGTCAATAGAAAGAGGAAAGAGTATAAATTTGTGAAAAGCCTTTAATTATGCTATAATAGGGATATTCTAAAGAAAGAGGGTGTAATTGTGGGATTTACAGATGAAACAGTACGTTTTAATCTCGATGATTCAAATAAAAAGGAAATTAGCGAGACTTTGACAGATGTCTACAAGTCGCTCAATGACAAGGGATACAATCCAATCAATCAAATCGTGGGATACGTACTGAGCGGCGATCCTGCGTATGTACCTCGCTATAACAATGCGCGCAATCAAATCCGCAAGTACGAACGCGATGAGATTGTGGAAGAATTGGTTCGTTACTATCTGAAAGGGCAAGGCATTGATCTCTGATGAGAATAATGGGATTGGATGTCGGCTCAAAAACCGTGGGCGTCGCCGTTAGCGACCCTCTTGGATTTACGGCCCAAGGCTTAGAGATTATTCCGATTAATGAAGACAAGGGGGAGCTTGGCCTTGAGCGTCTGGGGGAGTTGGTCAGGCAGTATGGAGTCGAGCGGTTTGTCGTCGGTCTGCCAAAAAATATGAACAACACCAGCGGTCCGCGGGTGGAAGCCAGTCAGGCTTATGGCCGGCAGATTGCAGAGCAGTTTCAGCTGCCGGTAGACTATCAGGATGAACGTCTGACGACGGCGGCTGCAGAGCGTATGCTGATTGAGCAGGCGGATGTCAGCCGCAGCAAGCGCAAAAAAGTCATTGATAAGCTGGCAGCTCAGCTGATTCTGCAGAATTATTTAGATCGAAATTTTTAAAAAGAAATTTGAGGAGAAACCTATATGGCACATGATCATAACCATGACCACGAGCATGAAGAGCGTGAACTGATTACTTTGGTAGACGAAGAAGGAAATGAAACCCTGTTTGAGATTCTTCTGACGATTGACGGCAAGGAAGAATTTGGCAAAAACTATGTCCTTCTGATTCCGGCCAATGCGGAAGAGGATGAAAACGGCGAAGTGGAAATCCAAGCTTACTCATTCACTGAAAACGAGGACGGAACGGAGGGCGACTTGCAGCCGATTCCAGAAGATTCCGATGCTGAATGGGACATGATTGAGGAAGTCTTTAACAGCTTTATGGAAGAGTAAGGCTGAGGCTGTGTAAGAGGTCTGGGAGATTTTTAAGCCTGAGCTTGAAAAGTGCCAGTCGGGCTGGGGTTGGTTTCAGACCTGCTCTGAGCAGTGAGAATGAGCTGGCTGTTCGGACCGCTTTGGCCCCAGTTTGAAATGCGAGGGCGAGAAAGTGTGCGCTGTCGTCTCGGTTCTGTACATAGAAAGAGGGCAGGGGGTGCTTTGGGGGTTCGCTCTGAGAGGCGAGAACGAATGCTTGTTCTGCCGCACTTTTTCGGCTCGGTTGAAAATAAAAACATGAAAGAGGAGCGAGTTGTAATTCAGTATTGGATTCTGCTCTGCTTCTCTTTTTCTTAGGTAAGGAAATGAATGAAATTGAAGAGTGGCTGAACAGCCGAATCGGCCTGAATTTCCGTTCGGGCCTGGACCGGATGCGGCAAGCAGTTCGGCTGTTGGGCAGTCCTGAACGGGCCTATCCGGCCATCCATGTGACGGGAACCAACGGCAAGGGGTCTGCTATTGCCTTTATGAGGAATTTATTTGCTGGTCAGGGTCTGAAAGTGGGCAGCTTCACCTCGCCGCATATCATCAGCATTCACGATCGGATCTGCGTAAATGGGCAGCCGATTTCTGATGAGGATTTTGTCCGCTTGGGTTTGCACATCCAGAAAATGGAGTCGGAACTGCTGAAGACGCAGGATCAGCTGTCTTATTTTGAGATTTTGACCCTGCTTGCCTTTCTCTATTTTAGGGAGCAGCAGGTGGATTTGGCTTTGATTGAAGTCGGAATCGGCGGACTGCTGGATACGACCAATGTTTTGACAGGAGCTGTCTCTGTGGTTACATCGGTCGGACTGGATCATCAGGAAACCTTGGGGAGCAGTGTTGAAGCGATTGCCCGGCAGAAGGCCGGTATTTTCAAGCAAGGCTGCCCGGCTGTTATCGGACCTCTGCCGGAAGCGGCACGCTTGGTCTGTCGGGAGCGGGCGCAGGAGCTGGGTTTGCGCCTTTATGAGTATGGCCGGGATTTTTCTTGGTCACACCAAACGTTCCGCAATTCATCAGTGAGCCTGTCCGGCCTGCAGCTAGGGCTCAAGGGCCGTTATCAGGAAGAAAATGCAGCTCTGGCCCTGCAGGCTTTCTTGCTCTTTATGGAGCGTCAGGGCTGGCAGCTGGATACTGCGGCTATTCAAGAAGGACTGCGGACGACGCGCTGGGCTGGACGCTTGGAGGAAGTCAGTCCGGGAATCTATCTGGACGGTGCCCACAATCTTCCGGCTTTGCAGCGTTTGGCGGAATTTATCCAGTCGCAGGACGGCAAAGACTGCACGGTTCTTTTTGGAGCGCTCAAGCGCAAGGACTACGGCGGCATGCTGGCTTATTTGCAGGAAGTTCTGCCCGCCGGAGCTCTGACAGTGACGACCTTTGCTTATGGAGAGGCAGTAGGTCAGGCGGAAATCGGAGCCTTTGCCTATACGGATGATTACCGGACATTCATCGAAAATTTCAAGAAGAACAGAAAGAGCAAGCAGCTGCTCTTCATCACCGGATCGCTCTATTTTATAGCGGAGGTCCGTGCCGAGTTGACAGCTGCTGATTGACCGCGAGAAGCAAGTTTTGCTACAATAAGGATAAAAAGGAGACAAGCAGATGACAATTTCTAAAAAAATCACTTTTTCAGCTTTAACGGCGCTGGCAGCTATAGCTTTGGCTGCCTGCGGCAGTTCCAATCAAGAGCAGACGGGTCAGTCCTCTCAGGCTCAGTCAGTTTCGTCCAGCAGTGCAGCGGAATCATCCTCCGCAGGCTCTTCCTCTTCTGCCGGCAGCTCTTCGTCAGCAGCTTCTGCTTCTGAAAACCAAGAGACTGCTCAGCTGGATGGCAGCTACCAGGCTAACTATGACGGCGAGCAGCTGACCTTGGAGATTTCGGGCACGACAGGCAGTCTGACCCAGTTTGAAGCAGAGGGACAGTCAGAGGTCAAGCAGGTTCAGATTGATTCCAGCAATCAGACAATGGTCATCGGAGACGATGTTAAACGCTATCGCTTAGATGGCGATCAGCTGACACTGGAGGATCTCTCGCAGGAAGCTTCTGATGATGACACTATGATTTTCAGCAGACAGTAAAGATGGCAGGCTCCGCACGGCTGTTCATTGCCCTATCGTCCTGTGTTTTAAGCGATAGGCTGAAACTGTCCCCCGGACAGTTTCACTGCTAAAAGCAGACTAAAAGACTAAAAAATCAGTCTTTTTCTGGTGCAATCACCTTCTTGAATACAGCTTCTTAAATGTTGAATGGGGATAGGGGGACTCTGGCTGAAGCGGTTTGACTGTTTTCAGCTTGTCGGAGTCTCTTTTTTTGCAGTCTTTTGGGCAGGAAAATTCCTTTTGCATTGATATAAGCGTTGTTTTACGGCTCTTTTATTGTTATACTAGAATATATGTAAAACTGTTCTTTTTGTTTTGTATAAACCGAGACAGCGGGGGTGGGAAAGAATGCTGAAAAATAAAAAGAAGCCGTCTTCCCACCTCCGAACAGCTCAGCCAATCAGGGAATGATGGTCTGAGCTTGTGAATACAGTCAAGCAAAGCTCGCTGTCAAAGCAGCGGCTTGTAAGAGTTGATGGTTCAAGGAATGAGAAGCCGCTCAGCAGCGGTTGATGGCGCTAAAGTGCCTAATGAACTTGGGCAGGGGAGATTCTGGTTGACGACAGTCAACAAAAGCTCCCCCCAATCACTGCGTCTTGCAATCAAACGATAGAAAGATGCGAAGCTGGCTACTTTTGTTTTGTCCTATTCCTTTCCCTCTTTGGGTGAGGACACAGCCATCATGGGAGTCTGTCCCGGCCTCTCAGAGGACTATTCATGAAAAACAAAGAGCAAACTAATTTGAGTATGAGATGGGAGAGACTATGACTTTCGGGAAATTTCGTCTGTTGATGTCCAAGTATGGCTTTAGTATGATTATCATGCTGCTGGAGCTGTCCTTTGTTTTTGCTGCTTTTTTCTATTTCAGCGGGATTGCTCCTAACTGGCTGTCAATAGCCATTATTGTGTTTATGTACATCGGGACGATTCTGTCCATTGTCAACCGCAACATGCCTCCTGAAAGCAAGGTTGCTTGGCTCCTGATTGCAGTTGTACCGATTTTTGGCTTTCTGCTGTATCTGATGTTCGGGGAGCGCCGCTTGTCCAAAAAAGAGATGGTGCAGCTGGAAAATATGGACTCCATGAAGTTCCGGGAGGACAATAGCTATGACCTCCGAGTCCGTCTCAAAAAGGAAAATAAGGCGGCCTACGGGATTGTTAAGTCGCTTCTGGCCATGGACCACAATGCGGATGTCTATGACGGCACGGCTTCCCGCTATTTTTCGATTGGCGAGGAGATGTTTGCGGCCATGCTGGAGGATTTAAGGGCGGCTGAGAAGTTCATTTTTTTGGAATTTTACATCATCGACGAGGGGCTGATGTGGGACAGCATTCTGCAGGTGCTGACGGAAAAGGCGGCACAGGGCGTCGAAATCAAGCTGCTCTATGATGATATTGGCTGTATGGCGACACTGCCGGGGGACTATACCCGCAAGCTGCGCAGGCTGGGGATTGATGCCCATAAGTTTAATAAGGTGATTCCGCGGATGACGGTAGCCTATAATAACCGTGACCACCGCAAGATTCTGGTCATTGACGGTCAGATTGGCTACACCGGCGGGATTAATCTGGCGGATGAATACATCAACCATATTGAGCGCTTCGGTCACTGGAAAGACGGCGGTATCCGCTTGGAAGGTCGGGCTGTCAAGGCGCTGACCCGGCTTTTTCTCATGAATTGGTACATCAACCGCGGGGAAATTTCCGACTTTGATAAGTATCATCTGGACAATCAGGCAGTGGCAGGTCAGGGACTTTATATTCCTTACGGAAGCGGTCCCAAGCCCATGTATAAGTCGCCTGTCGGCAAGAATGTTTACCAGAATATCATCAGTCAGGCCACGGATTATGTCTATATTACGACTCCTTATCTGATTATTGACTACGATCTGACGGAGGACATTAAAAATGCTGCTATGCGGGGAGTGGATGTTCGGATTGTGACTCCCTTCATCCCGGATAAGAAGCTGATTCAGATTGTCACCCGCGGGGCCTATCCAGACTTATTGGAGGCTGGGGTCAAGATTTTTGAGTACAAGCCCGGCTTCATTCACAGCAAACATGTTGTGGCAGATGACGAATTTGCCGTGGTGGGGACCATTAATTTTGACTACCGCAGTTTGGTTCACCATTATGAAAATGCAGTGCTTCTCTATCAGACCGAGACCATTCCGGCTATCAAAGAGGATTTTGAGGCTGTCTTTGACATTTCTGAGGAAGTTCTGCCGGAAAATCTCCATATCACTTGGTACAAACGCCTGCTGAAAGAGGTCATGCAGCTCTTTGCTCCTATGCTGTAAGGGCTGCTGCTTTGTGAAATCCATGCTCACATTCTTTGAAAATCGAAATCAGACTGCAAAGCCTGTCACCTAATGAGAAAAAACAACTCCCCCAGAATCCTGAACCGGCTTGGATTTTGGGGGAGTTTTGTATGAGCTGCGATTAATTGTTTTTTTAAGTGAAGCGGACATCAGATTCAGCAGTCTCTCTGTTTTTTTGCTGTTTTTTGCGAATAGTAAAAATAAAGGGAGGATTGGATGACAGTGTTTGAAGTGCTTTACGGCAGCCAACTGGTCTGGGAGAGCAGAGAATACCGCCGTTTTCGGGAATTGGAGAGTCTGGCTGCAAAGCCTAGAAAGAGAAAGGAAATGCAAGAGAAGGCTGACAGGAAGAAAGGAATTTGATATACTAGATAAGACTGATATCAAGGAGATTCTTTTTTATGTACGATACAAATGACGAGCCGGTTTTGGAAGTGTCTGAGGCCTCTTTAAGCAGAAGTGAACAGGCTGAGAGCCAGCCTGCAAAACTGGAGCCTGTTCCTTATGTTCTTGCTTTTTTATGCAGCTTGATTCTCAGCCTGCTCAGTGTGGTCAATCCTTTATTGACCCACTTGTCTACCAACCTGCAGTCGCAGAATCTGTATGCCGGCTGGGCCATGAGTCAGGGGCAGCTGCCTTATTCGCAGATTTATGGGACCAGCGGCCTGCTCTATTATTTCATTCTTTGGGCTGGCAGTCTGGTCTTTGGGCAGTTTCTGCTCATAGCTTTTCAAACACTGGCTCTGTGGCTGGCGGGCATTTTCCTGCATCGGACAGTGGCCCGGCTCAGACCCAAGCAAGGCCTGTCGCGCAGTCTCCTGCTGCTCTTTTACCTTTTGGTTTTTGCGCTGGGCTTTGGCGGTCTTTACTCCACTATATTTGTTTTTCCTTTTATCTTTTGGAATCTCTCTTTCTTAGTGCGCTATCTGCAGGACGATCTCAAGGATGAAAAGTTCATCTTATACGGTGCTTTCGGGGCCGTTGCCTTTATGATTGAGCCGATGGTCAGCCTTGTTTTTTATGCGCTGACCAGCTTGGTGCTCTTTGTCTACAATATCGTGAGCAAGCAGAAGGCTAGAGGTTTTTACCAGTTTTTGGCAGCACTGCTGGGCTTTTCGCTGATCTTCTATCCGCTGGGCTACTTTACCGTTGTCAATCAGACGTTCGGTCAGGCCATCAGCCAGGTGACCTATGCCTGGGATTCCTTTAACCTGCTCGGCAGCCATCTCCTCGGCAATCTGCTTTATTACGGTCTCTTGACGGTCGGTTTGGGCTTTGCATCAGCCTTTGCAGTCGGCCTGTTTACCAAGGCGGAGTCAACCAGCACGCGCGTGCTGCGCTTTATCGGTCTGCTGGGCCTGTTGGCAACGGTTTTAGGAGCGCTGGGTCTGCCGGACCAAGGCAGCTATCAGCTGCTGCCAGCCCTGCCTTTTGCTATGATTCTGCTGGCTCTCTGGTTTAATAAGGGAAAGAAGCAGGCGGGCCGCCACCGCAGGGACCGCCGCCAGCCTTCCCTCTGGTCCAGCTACATCGCCGGCCAGTTCTTCCTGCCGCTCCTGGCTCTGCTCTATCTAGTAGGCTATCCGCTGGTCAATGAATACCTGCTTTCCAGCGGTCAGTCTGCTGAAAGAGCCAGAGCAGCTCAGTATATTCAGGAAAAGAGCAGCACGGACGATAAAGTGTATGCTTGGGACAATAGTGCCAGCCTCTATCAGGCCAGCGGCCGCAAGTCAGCTGTTTCCCTGCTTTCGCCCGCTCTTTATCTGGGAACGGCTGAAAATCGTCTGGGACTGCAAAGCGCTTTGGAAAATGTCCAGCCCAAGTTTATTTTGGTCAACAATCATCTGGAGCTGCTGTCTGATACCCGCCAAAATCTTTCTAAAAATTATAAAGAAACGGATCTCAAACTGAGCCATTTTAAACTTTACGAACTGAAGTAAATTATCAATATGTTGTGTATAAAATAAAATTTTTAAAAATTTTACACAACATATTGATTTTTTATTTTAACGTGCTATAATGATTCTTGTATCAATCATAGCATACTTTTTGAAAATCAGCCCGGGACGATCTGGGTCTGAAGCTGTCCGCTGCCAGCTGTACCGGCACTTTTTTTGCGGAAGTTTGTCCGCTGCTGCAAGGCCAAGCTGCTGTGGTTTGGGTGTACAGCAGAGCTGAGATGATTTTCATGAGTATCAGAAAGAGGATGTGTCCATGATGATTTTAAGAGAAGAAAAGTTTGAAACCATTCCAGCTGTTTATGTCGAAAAGCGGGACGGCCGCCGGGTGACTTTTGATGTTGCGAAGATTTACAAGGCTATGGTGCGGGCTGCGCAGGAAGTCGGCCCTCTGACGCCGATGCTGGAAGCCAAGCTTGAAACGATTACGGATCGCATTGTCGCTGAAATCACCGATCGTTTTGCCAAGTATGTCAAAATCTATGAGATTCAGAATATTGTAGAGCATGAGCTGCTCAATGCCAAGGAGTATGCCATTGCAGAGAGCTACATTACTTACCGCACCCAGCGGGATTTTGAGCGCTCAAAAGCGACGGACATCAACTTTACCATCGACAAGCTCCTCAACAAGGACCAGACGGTAGTCAATGAAAATGCCAATAAAGACAGCGATGTCTTTAATACCCAGCGCGATCTGACAGCGGGGATTGTCGGCAAATCCATCGGACTGAAAATGCTGCCGCCCCATGTGGCCAATGCACATCAAAAAGGCGATATTCATTACCACGATCTGGACTACAGTCCCTATACACCGATGACCAACTGCTGCCTGATTGACTTTGCGGGGATGCTGAAGAATGGCTTTAAGATCGGCAATGCTGAAGTGGAAAGTCCCAAGTCTATCCAGACTGCGACAGCTCAGATTTCGCAAATCATCGCTAATGTAGCGTCAAGCCAGTACGGTGGCTGTTCGGCCGACCGGATTGATGAGGTTTTGGCGCCTTATGCTGCGCTGAATTATCAAAAACATCTGCGGGATGCGGAGCACTGGGTCCTGGAGGATAAGCGCGAGGACTATGCCTGGGAAAAGACCAAAAAGGATATCTATGATGCCATGCAGTCCTTGGAATATGAAATCAATACCCTCTTTACATCCAACGGTCAGACGCCTTTTACATCGCTGGGATTTGGCCTGGGGACCAATCGCTTTGAGCGGGAGATTCAAAAGGCCATTCTCAATATCCGCATCAAGGGGCTGGGATCCGAGCACCGCACAGCCATTTTCCCCAAGCTGATCTTTACCCTCAAGCGCGGCCTGAACTTAGAGCCCGGCACACCGAACTATGATATTAAAGAGCTGGCTTTGGAATGCGCCACCAAGCGGATGTATCCGGATGTGCTGTCCTATGACAAGATTATTGACCTGACCGGCTCCTTCAAGGTGCCCATGGGCTGCCGTTCCTTCCTGCAGGGCTGGAAGGACGAAAATGGGGACGAAGTCAACTCCGGCCGCATGAATCTGGGGGTTGTCACGGTTAATCTGCCGCGGATTGCCTTGGAGTCTGAGGGCGACCTTGCCAAGTTCTGGGAAATCTTTAATGAGCGCATGAATATCGCCGAAGATGCGCTGGTCTATCGGGTGGAGCGGACTAAGGAGGCCAGTCCGGCCAATGCGCCTATCCTCTACCAATATGGGGCCTTCGGCCGGCGCTTGGGCAAGTACGATCAGGTTGACCAGCTCTTTACCCACCGCCGAGCCACCGTTTCTCTGGGCTACATCGGTCTCTATGAAGTAGCCGCAGTCTTCTATGGCAGCGACTGGGAAAAAAATCCAGCAGCCAAGGAATTTACCGTTTCGATTGTCAAGGATATGAAGCGGCGCGTGGAAGAATGGTCTGAACAGTACGACTATCACTTCTCTGTCTATTCAACACCGTCTGAGAGTCTGACAGACCGTTTCTGCCGGCTGGATACGGAGAAGTTTGGTGTCATTGAGGATATTACTGACAAGGAGTACTATACCAATTCTTTCCACTACGATGTGCGCAAGAATCCGACGCCCTTTGAAAAGCTGGACTTTGAAAAGGTTTATCCAGAGGCCGGTGCTTCCGGCGGTTTTATCCACTACTGTGAATATCCGGTCCTGCAGCAGAATCCCAAAGCCCTAGAAGCTGTATGGGACTATGCTTACGACCGGGTCGGCTATCTGGGGACCAATACGCCGATTGACCGCTGCTATCAGTGTGATTTTGAAGGAGATTTCACGCCGACTGAGCGGGGCTTCACCTGCCCTAACTGCGGCAACAGCGACCCCAAGACGGTAGATGTGGTCAAGCGGACCTGCGGCTATCTGGGCAATCCTCAGGCTCGGCCTATGGTCAAGGGCCGTCACAAGGAAATATCGGCCCGGGTTAAGCATATGAACGGTTCGACCATTAAGTATGAAGGAAATTAAGATGGGAAAATACCAACTAAATGACAAGGGAAAGGCTCAAGTACGGCGTTTCCACGAGAAGCACTCGCAGGGCGGCAGCGACAAAAAAGACCGCTTAGTCAGTCTGCGGCAGCAATTTTTAGAAAAAAAGAAGAAACAATAGAAGTTGGAGTGGGGCGCGATGCAGTCTCACTCTCTTCGTATCAGGAGAAAAAGCGATGGAACTAAGGCGGCCGACTTTGGCAGACAAGGATACGATTTTGGAGATGCTGGCTGACTTTGAGGCAGCTGGCGGTCCCAAGGATGGCTTTTTCGGCGGAGCGGATTTTGTTTACGAAGACTGGCTGGAGACAATCCAGCTGGCTGAAGCAGGCTTGGGCTTGCCGGATGGCTTTGTCCCCTATATCCAGCTGGTTTCTTTTAATGAGTCCGGTCGGGCGCTGGGTTTTGCCAATCTGCGCCTGCGGCTCAATGAGGATCTGCTCCGGCACGGCGGCCATATCGGCTACAGCATCCGTCCGTCGGCGCGTGGGTGCGGTCTTGCAAAAGAGCAGCTGCGGCAGGCTTTGCAGCTGGCAAAAAGCAAGAATATCCCGCGTGTTTTGGTGACCTGCTCAGGCGGAAATCCTGCCAGCCGGGCGGTGATTGTGGCCAATGGCGGCAGTTACGAGGACAGCCGGGATGGGACAGAGCGCTATTGGATAGATCTAGCGGAGGAGTAAGATATGGAGCTAAGGCGGCCGACGGCGGAAGATAAAGATAGGGTATTGGAGATGATTGCCGAGTTTGCTGCGGCAGATTCTTACATGCACGGCGGCATGGGGGCAACCTGGAAGATAGCCGACAGCTACGAAGACTGGCTGGACATGGTTCAGCAGCAAGAAAAGGGCCGGCGGGTGCCAGCCGGCTGGGTGCCCTCCATTCAGTTTCTGTCTTTTGATAAAGAGGGGCAGGTACTAGGCTTTCTGGCCCTGCGACCAGTTTTGAATGAAAAGACTATCATCGAAGGCGGCCATATCGGCTACTCCATTCGTCCCAGCAAGCGCCGTCAGGGGCTGGCCAAAGAGCAGCTGGCCTTGGGCCTGATAGAGGCTCGGACAGCCGGATTGGACCGGGTGCTGATAACCTGTGATGAGGCCAATGAAGGCAGCCGCCGCACCATTCTTGCGGCCGGCGGAGTTTATGAAAATACAATTGACAGAAGTGAGCGTTATTGGATTGACCTAGATTGAGGAGGTCCTATGAAATTACGAAGACCGAGATTAGAAGACCAAGCAGCCGTCCTTGACATGATGGCTGAGTACGAAGAAAGACAATGTTACCCAAACGGCCTGCGCAGCAGTGCCTGGAATGCTTCCCAAGACTTTGCGGACTGGCTGCGGCTTTTAAGAGAGCAGGAAACGGCTGACAACCTGCCGGCGGGCTGGGTGCCCTCTGTTCAGTTCCTCTTTTTTGATGAGGAGGACCGACCTGTAGGCTTTCTGGCTCTGCGCCTGCTGCTCAATGAAAAACTCTTTATTGAAGGCGGCCATATCGGCTACTCCATTCGCCCCAGTCAGCGAGGCAGAGGCTATGGACAGGAGCAGCTGCATCTGGGACTGATAGAAGCCAAGAAACGCGGTCTGGACTTTGTCCTTGTGACCTGCGATGAAGACAATGAAGCCAGCCGCCGGACCATTTTGGCCAATGGCGGCGTTTATGACAATACCATCGCCGGCCATGAGCGTTTTTGGATAGATGTGGAGGCCGCATGAACAATCCAAAACCACAAGAATGGAAAAGCGAGGAACTGAGCAAGGGCCGGATTATTGACTATAAGGCCTTCAACTTTGTAGATGGTGAGGGGGTCCGCAATTCGCTCTATGTCAGCGGCTGCATGTTTCACTGCGAGGGCTGCTACAATGCAGCGACCTGGTCATTTAATGCCGGCATTCCCTATACAGAGGAGCTGGAAGAGCAGATTATGAAAGATCTGGCGGAGCCCTATGTGCAGGGGCTGACCCTTCTGGGCGGCGAGCCCTTTCTCAATACCGGCATCCTCCTGCCCTTGGTCAAGCGAATTCGGCGCGAGCTGCCTGATAAGGACATATGGTCCTGGACCGGCTATACTTGGGAGGAAATGATGCTGGAAACGGATGATAAGCTGGAGCTGCTCAGTCTCATTGATATCTTGGTTGACGGCCGCTTTGACCTCAGCAAGAAAAATCTCATGCTGCAGTTTCGCGGCTCCTCCAACCAGCGGATTATCGATGTGCAACAGTCGCTCCAGTCAGGCCAAGTCGTCATCTGGGAAAAACTCAATGACGGTCTGCAGGCCTATGAGCAGGTGGACCGAGATAACCTGATTTAATAGGCGGAATCAAAATTTGCAGCAGCCGCGGTCTCCATTGCGGAGGCTTGCGGGCATTTATCGTCATTTCGTTTATCTTTTATGACTTTGTTAGCCCGCCTTGCCCTGCTTTTGACACAAACTGCGTTTGTTTTATTCCCAACCTCTCCCAGTCCCCCAGACTGGGAGAGCCTCGCGGGCTGGGAGTGAAAAGGTCTGGGAGACCTTTTCAGCCTGAGCTTAGAAACAAAAGAGTGAAGGGAACTAAATTTTTAAAAATTTAGTTCTGTCCCACCGCCCATCTCACAGGAGATATTATAGAAAGATGTCTTGCTTAAAAAGGCATCTTTTTTGCTGGAGCTGATGACAAATGAGCCGAAAATGTGTATATTTATAAATTATTTTTTTCTAAAAATGGTCATTTTGTTCATCTTTTTATGGTATAATAAAACATACTTACTATCTCAGGGGAGAAAAAGGGAGAAAATGAGTCGTTATAGGAAAAGTTTACGGTTTTCTAAAAAGGGAAAGAAAATCCGCTTATTTAATGCAACCTTGCTAATCTTGGTAAGCGCTGTCTCAGGCTTACTGGTTTTTTCGCTGCTCAAAAATAATGTTCTGGCCTTCCGCGGCCTAAACCTGATAATCGCATTTGCTCTGGGAGTCGTAGTCCTTCTATCCTCCTTTTTTATATGGAAAAATACCTTCAGGATTTTCACGGCTGCCTTGCTGCTGGTGACTCTGCTGCTGTCCTCAGGGGCCATGTATGGCGTCAAAAGCCTGATGGACCTGTCTAGCGGGGTTCAGTCAACCTCTAATTACTCTGAATTTGAACTGGGGGTCTATGTCCGCTCAGACAGCCAAGTCAGCGACATCAAGCAGGTACAGGCCCTGCTTGCGCCGACTGAAAATGGCGATCGGGACAACATCACGGCCCTGCTGGAGCATATCAAGGAAAGCAAAAAGACAGACATTGCGCTCAGCAATACTTCCTCTTACATTGCGGCCTACAATGCTCTGGTCCACCAGGAAACGGAAGCGATTGTCCTAAACAGCACATTCGAAGACATGATCGCTTCGCATGATGCGGACTATGCTTCCAAGATAAAGAAGATTTATTCTTATAAGATTACGCGGCAGGTGGAGACTGGCAAGCGCAGCGACAGCACCAATGCGGATGTCTTTAATATCTATGTGAGCGGTATCGACACCTACGGGTCAATCTCGTCTGTGTCCCGCTCTGATGTCAATATCATCATGACGGTCAACCGCAAGACCAAGAAAGTCCTGCTGACAACGACACCGCGCGATGCCTATGTTGCCATTGCGGACGGCGGAGGCGGCCAGATGGACAAACTGACCCATGCAGGGATTTATGGCGTGGACGCTTCTGTCCATACGCTGGAAAATCTCTACGGTATCCGCATCGACTACTATGTCCGTCTCAACTTCACTTCTTTCCTCAAGCTGGTCGACCTTTTGGGCGGGATTGATGTGGAAAATGACCAGGAATTTACCAGCGCCCATGGCAATTATCATTTTCCGGTCGGGACGGTGCATCTGGACTCCCAGCAGGCTCTGGGCTTTGTCCGTGAGCGCTACTCGCTGGAAGGCGGAGACAATGACCGGGGGAAAAATCAGGAGAAAGTCATTGAGGCAGTGATCCAGAAGCTGACCTCTACCAGCGCCCTGAAACATTACAATGAAATCATCTCTGGCCTGCAGGACTCTGTTCAGACCAATCTGGAGCTGCCGACTCTCATGAATCTGGTCAATACCCAGCTGGAGTCTGGCGGCAGCTATCAGGTAGCGTCACAGGCGATTGCAGGAAACGGCCGCATGGACCTGCCTTCCTATGCGATGCCTGATTCCAGTCTGTATATGATGGAAATCCAGCCGGAAAGCTTAGACTCAGCCAAGGCAGCAATCCAGAATGTGATGGAAGGGAAATAAGCATGATTGATATTCATTCTCACATTGTTTTTGATGTGGATGACGGTCCCAAAAATATCGAAGAGACCAAAAGCCTGCTGGAAGAAAGCTACCGTCAGGGGGTGCGGACGATTATTTCCACTTCTCACCGCAGAAAGGGGATGTTTGAAACACCTGAAGAACAGATCAGCAGCCATTTTCAGATGGTCAAGGAGCTGGCAGAGCTGATTGCCCCTGACTTGACGGTCCTTTACGGAGCGGAAATTTACTACAGCAGCGATGTTTTAGAAAAGCTGGAAAAGGGGCTGCTTCCCAGCCTGGCCGGGACCCAGTATGTCCTGATTGAGTTCAGCATGGCAACGCCTTATAAGGAAATCCATGCAGCCTTGGGCAATATCCTGCGTCTGGGTCTGACCCCAGTCGTGGCCCATATTGAGCGTTATCACTGCTTGGAGCAGGACGAAAAAAAGGTGCAGGAACTGATTGATATGGGCTGCTATACGCAGATCAACAGCTCCAGTGTGCTTAAGCCGAGGCTGTTTGGCGATACAGACAAATTTATGAAAAAAAGAGCCCATTTCTTTTTGGAGAAAGATTTGGTGCACTTTGTCGCGAGCGACATGCACAATCTGTCAAAACGGCCGCCTTATATGAGAGAAGCTTTTGACGTGATTGAGAAGAAATACAGCCCGCAGCGAGCGGCTGCCTTATTTCAGGGCAATCAAGAGTTATTGCTGGAAGATGAATTAATTTAGGAGAAACAATGGAAAAACAAGACACGCAAATAGTAGAAATTGATATTCTGTCCTTGCTCAGAACCTTATGGCTGAGAAAGTTTACCATTCTTTTAGGAGCTGTTCTTTTCTCGCTTTTAGCCTTTGGCTACAGTGTTTTTATCGCTAAAAAGTCCTACCAGAGCACGACCCGTATTTATGTGGTCAGCCGGCAGAATGAAGCCCAGTCTGCTCTGACCAATCAGGATCTGCAGGCAGGTTCCTACTTGGTAAAGGACTTTAAGGAAATCATCCTGTCCCAGGCCGTTCTGTCCCAGGCAATCAGTGAGCTGCAGCTGCAGACCTCGCCGGATGAATTGGCCCAAAACATCACTGTATCCGTCCCTGCCGACACCCGTATCGTTTCGATTACGGTCAAGGACAGCAGTCCCGAGGAAGCGGCCCGCATTGCCAATGCTTTCCGCAATATAGCTGCTGAGAAAATCATCGAAGTGACCAAGGTGCCTGATGTGACGACGCTGGAAGAAGCTTCGGTCGCTCAGGAGCCTTCATCGCCGAATATCCGCCGCAATGTCCTTTTAGGCTTTGTGGGGGGCGCTGTTCTGGTGGCTTTCTTTATCATCACGGTGGAGATTTTGGATGACCGTGTGAAAAAACCAGAAGATATTGAGGAAGTTTTAGGGCTGACTCTGCTCGGAGTCATCCCAGATATGAAAAAAATGTAGGGAGAAAAGATGGCAACCTTAGAATTAGTCAGAAAAAGAAGAAATCTTATCAAACTGACAGAAGAATACTACAATGCGCTCAGTACCAATGTGCAGCTGAGCGGTGCCAGTATCAAGCTGGTCGAAGTGACCTCTGTGACAGCCAATGAAGGGAAGTCAACCACCGCTACCAATCTGGCTGCGGCTTTTGCAAGGACCGGCCACCGGACCCTGCTGGTGGATGCGGATATCCGCAACTCGGTCATGTCGGGTGTCTTTAAGAGCCAAAGCAAGGTATCGGGGCTGACCGACTTCCTGACTGGACAGGCAGAGCTGCAGACGATTCTGAATGACACGGATATTGACAATTTGGATGTGATTCTGGCAGGTCCAGTCTCGCCCAACCCGACAGGCCTCCTGCAGAGCCGGCAGTTTGAGACCTTACTGGCCAACCTCCGTCCCCGCTATGATTCTATCATCGTGGATACATCACCGATTGGCCTCGTCATTGACGCAGCCATTATCGCGCAGAAATGCGATGCCAGCCTTCTGGTAACCGAAGCAGGCAGCGTCAAGCGCAAGGCCGTGATGAAGGCCAAGGAGCAGCTGGAACAGACCGGCACCCCCTTTTTAGGTGTCGTCTTAAACAAATACAACATTGACTTAGAACGCTATGGCTCCTACGGAGCATACGGAAGTTATGGGAATTATGGGAAGAGCAATTAATTTTTAGGGATGAAAATTGAAAGAGGGAGTTATGGAGTTAACAAGGGGGCAAAAAAGGATTGTTCTAATCCTTATTGATAGTCTGTTAATCTATTTAAGTGCATTAGTAGCTTATTTTTTTCTGATAAATTATATCAATCTTTCTGATGAGCTGCTGCTGCTTTTGCCGACGCTGATCATAGTCTGTTATTTATCTTTGGGGCTTTGTGCCAGGATTTTTTCGACAATTAATAGATATACAGACTATCGCACTTTGGGCAAGATAGGATTGATATTTATCTTGATATACAATCTGATTTATTTAGGAAGTCTTGCTCTTTCTGTGACATTGAGCTTTAGGTTTCTGCTGCTGAGCTGTTTGTTTTCTGTTTTATTTACTCTGTCAGCTCGTTTGACTTGGCGGACCATGCATGAAATTAAACAGCCGGAAAGTATAATAAATCAAGATCAGGCTAGGAGGACGCTGGTCGTTGGAGCTGGTGATGGCGGAAATTTATTTATTAAAACAGCTCTGAAAAACTCTCCTGATTTAAAAATTGTAGCTATTGCTGACAGCGATAAGAGCAAGCAGGGAATGTTTTTACACGGCATCAAGGTGGTCGGTACTGACGAACAGATTCCGGAAATTGTTACAAACTATGAAATCGAACAAATTGTCATCACAATCCCTTCCCTTGCTCCGGAAGATTATGAAAAAATTATAGGATACTGCCAAAATACGGAGGCTAAGGTCAGTGCCATGCCTAAGTATGAAGAAGTTATTACTGGAAAATTAACTGTTAATAAACTGCGGGAAATAGATATTGCTGATTTGCTGGGCCGTAAAGAGGTCAAACTTGACCAGTCCAGCTTAAAGTCAAATATCAAAGGAAAAACAATCTTGGTCACTGGAGCCGGCGGTTCCATTGGTTCAGAACTCTCACGGCAAATTGTGCAGTTTTCGCCTGCCAGACTGTTGCTTCTGGGGCATGGCGAAAATTCCATTTATTCTATTCATAAAGAACTGCTGTGCCGCTATCGGGACAAAATCGAGATTATCCCTATTATTGCGGATATTCAGGACAGAGAACGGATTTTCCAGATTATGGAGCATTATCGGCCTGACCGTGTCTACCATGCGGCAGCCCACAAGCATGTTCCGCTGATGGAGTACAATCCGACGGAGGCAGTAAAAAATAATATTTATGGAACGCAAAATGTCGCGGAAGCTGCAAAAGCAGCAGGTGTGGCAAAGTTTGTCATGATTTCAACAGATAAAGCGGTCAATCCTCCCAATGTCATGGGAGCAACCAAGCGTGTGGCTGAGATGGTTGTTACCAGTTTAAATGAAGAAGGAAAGACATTGTTTGCTGCGGTGCGCTTTGGCAATGTCTTGGGCAGCCGCGGCAGTGTTGTTCCTTTGTTTAAGGAACAAATCTCCAAAGGCGGACCAATAACGGTGACAGATTTTCGGATGACCCGTTATTTCATGACTATACCAGAAGCAAGCCGGCTGGTAATTCAGGCTGGAGCCCTGATGCGGGGCGGAGAAGTCTTTGTGCTGGATATGGGAGAGCCCGTAAAAATTCTGGATTTGGCTAAAAAAATGATTACCCTCAGCGGTCGTACAGAAGAAGAGGTGAAAATTGTAGAGTCAGGTATTCGGCCGGGGGAAAAACTCTATGAAGAGCTGCTGTCAGCTGAAGAAAAAGTGGATGAGCAGATCTATGATAAAATATTTGTCGGCAATGTCCAGCTTCTTTCCAAAACAGCGGTTGATGACTTTATTGCCTCTCTGTCCAATCTAAAGGGCGCTGACCTGAAGGATAGCCTGGTTGCATTTGCACAGCAGTAGGAGATGAGGAAAAAATGTATAAATCAGTAAAAAGAGGGCTGGATATTCTGTTGTCATTAACAGGGATGATTCTTTTATCTCCTTTATTTCTTGCCATAATCTTAGCGATCAAGCTGGATTCAAAAGGGCCAGTGCTCTTCAAGCAAAAACGAGTAGGCTTGCATAAAAAACATTTTAATATTCTTAAATTCCGTACCATGCGCGTGGATACGCCGAAAGATACCCCAACGCACCTGCTGGAAAATCCTGAGCAGTGGATTACCGGCACCGGCAAATTTCTCAGAAAGACTTCTTTGGACGAACTGCCCCAGATTTGGAATATTTTTGTAGGAGATATGAGTATCATTGGGCCGCGTCCAGCTCTTTGGAATCAGAATGATTTGATTGAAGAGCGGGAACGCTATGGGGCCAATGATATTTTGCCGGGACTGACAGGATGGGCTCAGATTCACGGACGAGATGAACTGCCAATCGCAAAAAAGGCTGAATTGGACGGTTATTATGTCCAACACCTATCTTTTAGCCTAGACGTTCGCTGTTTCTTTGCTACGATTAAAAGTGTTGCCAAGAGTGAAGGGGTTGTCGAAGGCGGAACAGGGAAGACGGAGAAGAGAGAGCAGAGCTGATGAAAAAAGTATTGATTACAGGAGCAAACAGCTACATCGGCCAGAGTTTTCAAAAGCATGTTTCCTTGCTGGAGGATGTTCAGGTCGAGGAGCTGGATGTTCGCGAGGAGATATGGAAGCAAAAGGATTTTTCATCTTTTGATACGATTTTGCATCTGGCGGCCCTTGTTCACATCTCCAATCCAGCAAAGGAAATGGAGGGAATGTACAATCAGGTCAATACTCAGCTGCCTTATGAGCTGGCGAAAAAGGCCAAGCAAGAAGGTGTCAAGCAGTTTATCTTTATGAGCAGTATGAGTGTCTATGGCGAAGTGCTAGGTGACCGAGTCATCACGAAGGATACACCGGAGCTTCCGACTTCTTTTTATGGCAAAAGCAAGCTGGCTGCGGAGCAGCTTTTGTCCTCATTAGAGAGTGAAAAATTTCGTATTGCGATTCTCCGGCCACCGATGGTTTATGGCCGTCAAGCTAAGGGAAACTATCAGCGGCTGTCCAAGCTGGCCCAAAAACTACCGATATTCCCGCTGGTCAACAACCAGCGCAGTATGATTTATATTGACAATCTTTGTGAATTTATCAGATTGATTGTTCAGTATCAAGACAGCGGTCTTTTCTATCCTCAAAATCAGGACTATGTAAATACTTCTCAGTTAGTCAGAGAGATAAAAAGAGTGCATGGTCAAAAAGTGTTCTTGCTGCCTGCTGTTCATTGGATTTTAAAAGGCCTGTCTAGACGTGCTGCAACTCTGAATAAGCTCTTTTCAGATTTGACCTATGCTAAAGATTTATCCGCGTATTCACAGTCTTATCAAGTTGCAGATTTTAGGAGCTCTATTGAAAAGACAGAGAAGGGAAACTAGTTTAGAATGATGGAGAGTAGTGATTTGTGAAATTTTCGGTATTGATGTCTGTTTATCAAAAGGAGCATCCGGATTTTTTGAGAAAGAGTCTGAATAGCGTTCTTGTAGAGCAAAGCTGCAAGCCAGACGAGCTTGTCCTTGTGGAGGATGGACCGCTGACAGACGAGCTCTATCAAACCATTCGATATTTTCAGGAAAAATTTTTAGAGATCAAAGTTCTTTCCTTAAAAAAAAATGTCGGCCTGGGAGAGGCCTTGCATCAAGGAGTTCAGGCTTGTTCCTATGATTGGATTGCTAGGATGGATACAGACGATATTGCGGCAGCCGACCGCTTTCAGCAGCAGTTGGCCTATATTGAGAAGCATCCGGAGCTAGATGTTTTGGGTGGCCATATCATTGAGTTTGATACGGAGCCGGATCAGCCTGTAGCCGAGAAAAGGATGCCTATCTCTCATGAAGAGATAGTTAGGAGGCTGCAGCGCAGGAATCCTTTCTGCCACATGACAGTCTTTTTCAGGAAAGAAGCAGTTTTAAAAGCTGGCAATTACAAGTCCTTACCTTTAGTGGAAGACTATTATCTTTGGGCCAGAATGGCTTCTCAGGGCTGTCGTTTTGCCAATCTTGATCAGGTTCTTGTCTATGCGCGTGTCGGAAACGGCATGCATGTGAGAAGAAGCCAGAAGGAGCAGATTGCCAGCTGGAAAGTTGTCAACACTTTTCTGTTGGCACAAGGCATGCTAAAGAGAAGCCAGTATTTTCAAAACATGCTGCTGATTCGTGTTTTTGTAGGGACACCGGTTTGGATAAAAGCATTTATTTATAAATATGTTCTCAGAAGGAAGTAATCTTTTTTACGAGCCGAGCCGTCAAGCTTGAAGGTGCAGGAACTGGGCGACTTTCATATAGGGGGAAAAGTTTAGGAAGGGGGAGAGATGATTTCTATCGCAATGGCGACCTACAATGGAGCGGGTTTTGTTTTAGAGCAGCTGGATTCTATTCGGATGCAAAAGATGAAGGCGGATCAGGTCATTATTTGTGATGATTGTTCGACAGATCAGACGGTCGCACTGGTCAAGGATTATATCGCTAAGCACCAGCTGACGAATTGGCAGTTGATTGAGAATCAAGAAAATATCGGCCATTATCAGACTTTTATCAAATTAGCTGGCCTGGCTGAGCATGATGTTGTTTTCTTTGCTGATCAGGATGATAAATGGCTGCCTGATAAAACAGCAGCCTTGTATAAAGTGCTGTCGGAGACGGGAGCTGCAATGGTATATGGCCGCTCGTATGTCATTGACCAAGACGGTCAGATTATCAAGGAATCCAAGGTTTCAGAAGAGAGACGGGAGAGAGACTTGGCCTATCTTCTGAAAAATTGGCCGTCAGGCTATCAGACAGCTTTTCGAAGGTCGGTACTGACGGATATTATACAGCAGCAGTACACGGACTATCCCGGGTTTGATTATCACGATGTTTTGTTTGGTATGCTAGCTCCTCTTTATGGTCGAGTCATTGATGTTGGTCAGATATTAGACCAGCACCGTATCCATCAATCCAATGTGACTCAGTCTGCTGCATCGCTCAGCTTTACAAAAACAAGACGGTCAAGAATCGATTATTTGCAAAAAGTTGTCAGACGCTATGAGTCTATTTTGAAAATTGCTAGAGAGCGCCAAGCTTCTGAGCAGGCTTGCCGGCAAGCTAACAAAGCTTTGGCCCTGACCGAGCGCAGACTGAGATTTTTACAGTCTAGAAATCCATTTTTGGCCTTGGGGCTGTTATTTCAAATAAGGGAGTATAAATCAATAAAAGACTTCGTTAGTGATATAGTCTATACCTACTCATTAAATGGAGTCGCCAGAAAATTATTGAAAAAGTTTGGGAGGTAAGAAAATGAGAGGGACAAGTAAGATTGAATGGGAGTTGGCTTTGGGAGAGCGTTTCAGTCCCATGTATCAGAAGATTACAGACGAGAAGTTAAAAGCGTTGCAGAAAGCTTATTTACAGATGTATAAAGCTTTTGATGCAGAGTGTCATCGTCATCAGCTTCATTCGTATATGGTTGCAGGAACTCTGATTGGTTCTTTGCGGCACGGGGGCTATATACCTTGGGACGATGACATCGACTTGGTGATGTTCCGCGAAGATTATAATCGTCTGCAGGATATTTTTGCAAACAGCGAAGATTTCGAGTTGATTTCCCCTGCTGAGGCGACAGACAGCGTTTTCAAGGTCCTGAAGCTACAGAGTAAGTCCTTAACTTACTACGATGTTCTAGGAGAAGGTTTCAGCAAGAAGAAACACCTCTATCTGGATATGCTGCCCATTGACTTTGTTCCAGAAAATGATATGCTTCGAAAGATTAAAGGGCTAATTTTTCGGGCATTAGACCTGTCACACAATAGCTCGCGCTGCTATACGAAGTTCACACCGCATCTGACTTATATGGCTAAAGAATCTAAGGAACTCAGAAAAAATCTTTGGATTAGAAGGCTTGTAGGCTTTCCTTCTTTTATCATGGGACCGGCCAATATGTACAAGCTGATGGAGAGGCTTATCCAGTCCAATAAGAAGACTTCAAAAATAACCATTGCTTATGGCGTAAAAGGCTACTTGGGAGAGACGATCGACTATGAAAGTTTCTACCCAGCTAAGAAGTATTCCTTTGAAGGATATGAGTTTGATGGACCGAATGATGCAGATAAGTATCTGACGAATCGCTATGGTGACTATATGACGCCGCCTGAAAAGAAAGAGCAGACAGAGCGTCATGTCAGATTGAGAGATAATTGGGTTGAATTAATAGAAGGAAGATAATGGTTTTTTTACTAATTTTGGGTGGTCTTTTCCTATTGTTTTTGACAGTCAGAATGATGGGAAAAGACTATGCAAACCCAGTCTTTATATACTTGGCAGTATGGCTGATTGCTAGTATTTCTACTGCATTTTACTCATCCAGATGGGGGGAAGAAATTTCCCTGATAACCGTCATTATCATCCTTATTGGTAATGCTGTTTTTTTAATGGGGGTTTTGCTGTCATCGAATTTGTTTGCTGAAAGAAAGTTGGAAATCAAACTCAGTCAGATAAAAGTGAGCAATCTCTGTGTTTTGTTAGTTCTCCTCTTTTTTGCTTTTGCGATTAGATTTGTTTATTCTGAGCTAGTTTATCTGGCAGCGCAGAGCAAGCAGTTGCCAGGTGGAGTATTTAGAACGATTGAGCTGGCTCGGCATATGACGACAAATTATGATTTCTCTCTCAGTCGCCTTAGTCTGAACTTATTGCGGATTAACTTTTCCTTAGGAATTGTTTTCTTCTACTTTTTCTGTGAGTCTCTTTTTTCGGGGCAGGATAGTATTTTTTATAAGGGGAAATTGCTGTTGATTAGTATGATTTCTCTGGGAATTTCCCTCTTGTCGACCGGACGGACGGAATTGCTTGGTCTGATTTCAGGGTATGCTATTTTATATATCTTATTTTTCTCGAAATATTATTCATGGAAAGACCGCCGCTATGGCAAGAAGCTTTTTCGAATGCTGCTGACAATCGGTCTTGTTTTCCTAGGTTTGTTTATGGTTATTGGAACCTTCGTTCTGAACCGTGTAGATAGTCAAGCAGAGCTAGGGATCTTGGATAATTTGATAAAGTATATGGGATCTCCCATACAAGCTCTTGACTATTATCTGAAAAATCCTTCTCTTTATGATAATAATCAGGTCTTTGGAGAAAATACTCTTATTGCTGTCTACGGGACCTTAAAGTCTCTGGGTCTATCCAGCTATGACTTGACTCCTTTTTTGCCGGTCATTCACTTTAATGGTGACAAAACCAATGTTTATACGATTTACTACTATTTTATCAAGGATTTTGGCTATTTTTCAGTTCTAATCCTGCAGCTTGTTTATGGCTTCTTTTATGGAAGTTTCTACTATTCTATAAAAAAACGCTATTTCACCCCACTGAAGGTCATCGTTTTCGCCTTGTTTGCGTATCCTTTGGTTATTTCATTTTTTCAGGAAACACTGCTGTCGCTGCTGACAACCCATATTAATCGGATTGTCTATGCCTTTGCTATTTATATAGCAATTGATTTGTTTAGCAGGGTAAGATTTACAACGAGAGGAAGGAAAGTATCTGTATGACAACAACGGCCTTGATTTTCGCAGGTGGCACAGGCAGCCGTATGAATACCAAAACCCTGCCCAAGCAGTTTTTGGAGCTGCATGGCAAGCCTATTATTATTCACACAATTGAGCATTTTGAGGCCCATCCGGCAGTGACAGACATTGTTGTTGTCTGCGTGGAGGGGTGGTTAGACTACTGCAGAGATTTGCTGGCTAGATTTAATATCAAAAAAGTCAGTCAAGTTGTTCCTGGCGGAGAGACTGGGCAAATGTCTATCTTCAATGGTCTGGCAGCCTTACGGAAAAAATATCAAAATGATGATGATTATGTTTTGATTCACGATGGCGTTCGACCCTTGATTGACGGAGAGATTATCTCTAAAAATATTGAAGCGGCCAAGAAGCATGGAGCAGCCATCACGGTTAAGCCTGTCATCGAAACAGTCATTCAGGTAGATGAAGCAGATGTAATCAATCAGGTCATTGAACGCTCAACCTGTCAGACAGCTGTTGCTCCTCAGACCTTTGTGCTTTCAAAGATTCATTCCCTGCATTTAAAGGCTCAGGCAGAAGGTCAGTTTGATATGACCGACTCTGCTACGTTGGCTCGCTATTTTGGGCTGCCGCTTCATACAGTTATGGGAAGCAGTGAAAACATCAAAATAACAACTCCGTCAGATTTCTATATTTTCAGGGCAATCTATGAGGCGCGAGAAAATGCACAAATTTTTGGTTAATATGAAAAAGAATACGATGTTAGAAGAAGATATGACAGACTTGGCTGCGACCAGTCCTATTTTCAAAGACCTGAGAAATGTTACCGTCTTGATAACAGGAGCTACTGGACTTTTGGGCAGCCACTGTGTCTTTGCTTTGCTGGCTCTGAATGCTTTGTATAATGCTAATATCAGAGTGTTGGGTTTGGCCCGCAGCCGCCAAAAGGCAGAGATCCTTTTTGCCCCCTTTCTGCAAAGCGAGCACTTACAGCTTGTCTATGCTGATTTGCTGTCGGATTGGCGGATTGACGAAAAACTGGATTATATTATCCATGGAGCCAGTGCGACGGACTCCTCTTTTTTCGTTGAGCATCCTGTAGAGACCATTGCTTTGGCAGTCAGAGGCACTGAAAAAATGCTGAAGTTGGCGAGAGACAAGCAGGTTCGTAGTATGGTTTATCTGTCCTCTCTTGAAGTTTATGGGGTCACAAATCCGGAAGCATCCAGTATTACTGAAGCAGACTATGGTTATTTAGACCCGACCAGTGTTCGCAGCAGCTACTCGGAGAGCAAACGTATGGCAGAGTCCTTGAGCGCAGCATACTATCATCAGTATCAGGTGCCGGCGCGAATAGTTCGTTTGTCACAAACCTTCGGACCAGGTGTAGCTTATGAGGACAACCGTGTTTTTGCACAGTTTGCTCGCGCTGTCATAGAGGAGAAAGATATTGTTCTCCGTACCAAGGGGGAAACTATTCGAAATTACTGTTATACAAAGGATGCTGTTGAGGCTATTTTCTACATTCTGCTGAAAGGGCAGGCTGGGCAGGCTTACAATGTTGCCAATAAAGAAACGGCTATTTCCATTCGTGAGATGGCAGATCTGGTCATTGAGCAAAGCGGCAGCAGTAAGACCAAGCTAGTTTTTGATTTGGCGGAAAATATAGAAAAGCTGGGCTATAATCCGACGGTTAAGATTCGTCTGAATACGGATAAACTTGAAAGCTTAGGTTGGCAGGCTAAGACAGATCTGACAATCATGTTTCAGAGGTTGATTCAGAGCATGGCAGCAGATAAGAGAGATTAGGAGGTAGGTGCGTGTCTAGTGGATTTAAAAAATTAGCAGCTAATTTTTCTTATGTCATTTTATCCAACCTGCTGACTGTTTTAGTGACGTCTCTAGTAGTTTTGATTCTGCCTAAAATCATGGGGGTGGAAGAGTATGGCTACTGGCAGCTCTATATCTTCTATCTATCCTATGCAGGATTCATTCATCTGGGCTGGACTGACGGTATTTATCTTCGCTATGGCGGGATGGAATATCATGATTTGGATAAGACAAAGTTTTTCTCCCAATTTTTGATGCTGCTGTCCTATTTGATAGGAGTGGGTCTCTTGTTTTTGCTGGGGATTTCCGCCTTTATCACAGATGCAAATAGCCGCTTTGTCTTTACGCTTTTGGCTTACACCATGTTGGTGACGAATTTGCGCTTTTTCTTTGTTTATGTCTTGCAGATGACCAACCGCTTAAAAGAAAGCTCTTGTGTTATCAGCGGCGATCGATTGCTTTATCTACTGCTCTTGTTGGTCTTTGTTTTCATTGGCTTTCGAGACTTTAAAATCATGGTTTATGCAGATTTGATTGGTCGGTTCGTTTCATTATTTTATGCCATGTATCTCTGCAGGGATATGGCGTTTCGACCTCTCAGACAGTTCTCATTTGACTTCCAAGAGACGGTCAGCAATATTGCAGTCGGGATTAATCTCATGCTGTCAAATGTGGCCAGTATGCTGATTATCGGAACTGTTAGGATGGGAATCCAGAGAGTTTGGAATATTGCTACCTTTGGGAAGGTATCCTTGACATTGAGCATTTCCAATCTGCTCATGACTTTTATCAATGCCATTGGGCTAGTTGTTTTTCCGATTTTAAAACGGACAGACGAGAGCAGGCTGCCAAAGATTTATGATCAGCTGCGCAATATCCTCATGATTGTTATGTTTGGCGTGCTTTTGTTATATTATCCTTTAAAAATAGTCTTAGATCATTGGCTTCCAGCCTACAAAGAGTCGCTGATGTTTATGGCTCTGGTCTTTCCAATGTCTGTTTACGAGGGCAAGATGGCATTGCTCATCAATACCTATCTAAAGGCATTGCGAATGGAGAGACAGATTTTTAAAGTGAATGTCACTGCTATGCTCTTGAGCTTTGCTAGTACCTTGGTTTTTGCTGTTTTCCTTCACAACCTAAATGCTACAGTCCTTTCTATCGTGCTGTTACTGACGGTCAGAAGTATCCTTGCAGAAGTTATCCTAGCTAAGCGGATGCAGATTGCGGTAGTCAAGGATATGGGGATTGAGCTGCTGATGACATTTGTCTTTATCGCTTCCAACTGGTTTTTGCCAGTTTATCTAGCTGCAGCATCCTATGGCCTGGTCTATCTGGCTTATAGCCTCTATAAATATAGGAGCTTGAAAGGCTTGCTTCGACAATTACGCGCTCATTGAGATTCAGCTGTTTGGCGATGGGCGGCTCATTGGCGCTAAAGTGCCTAATGAACCACTGTGTCTTGCAATCAAACGATAGAAATATAAGAAGCTGGGTACTGTTGTCCCAACTTCTTTTTACATATCATACTGCGGAGTCAGACCAAGTTCTGCTCGGCAATTTCTTTCACTTTTTCTTCGGGAATATCGGTCAGCTGGGCAATAGTTTGCGGACTGGCCCCATTCTTCAGCATGGCTAGGACGAGCTGCTGGACACCTAGCTCCATTCCTTGGCTTCGCCCTTGCAGTAAACCTTGTTCTATCCCTTGTTCCAAGCCCTGTTCCAGCCCTTTCTCACGCTCCTCCTGAATGGCCAGCTCATGCTCGTAATAAATCTGGGCCATAGTGGCCTCATAGTGGTCCTGCTGCCTGCGTTTTTCATCAAACATCTGTCTCTCCTCCTTGGTCCAGCGCGTTTGGTCCAAAAGTTCCTCGGCCTCTTTGATGACAGGGTCTGTCGGGATGTCAAAAGGCTGATTGCGGAAGAATTCGAACCATTTCTGCAGATTGTAATCCGCTACCTTATCTCTATTATACTTGCTTAGTTCCAAGAATGCAAATGCCATCGGCGGACGGCTCCGGCTGTCTTTGAAGTCGGAAAGCAGGGGCTCTCCGGTCTCATCATCCCTGAGTGAAATGGTGCGGAAAGCGCGCCCGTCTGCAAAATAATCCTGCTCCAGAATGGCAATGCAGTAGACGGGATTCATCTCTGAATACAGTGTATGCGTCGCTTTATCCTGCTTGTTTCGCTTCAGATTGCTGGCAATCTGATTGGCGATATAAGCCATGAGGCGATTGATAAAGGCGCGCTGTTTGGTCACTTGAACTTCGATAATAATCTGTGTCCCATCGTCCAGCTGGGCTCGGACATCTACAGCAGTGTAAAAGCCCAGGTGATCGTACTCTTCCAGCTGAATCTGCGTTCCCTCCAGGATCTCGACAGACTTTACCGGCAGCTTGAGTACGCTTCTGACAAAGTCTGCGGTCAGCCGTTCCTGATGAAAAATCTTTTTAGCAACCATGTCCATGGTCGGGGACAGGTTGGGGTGGCGCACTGCCTTTTTCTCTTGCGGGTTCATTTTTTTCTCCTCTCCGTTTTGTGCTCTTACTTACATTATTCGCAAAAGGAAGAAGAAAAGTCTGTTTTTGAACCACTATTTGTGAAGGCAGCTTTTGCTAGATGAGAAATGGTTTTTCAGTCAATCTAGGTGGCGCGCTGCAGGCATGCTGGACATCTTCCGAAAGATTCAGGAATGCCTGCCGGAACTGGGACCTAGGGGGGTTAGATGGTAAAATCAGCCATGGATACAGAGGCTTTTATCTCAACCCTTCCTCAAAACTCACTGACGGAGCCTCGACAAGCAGCTTCTCCAGCGTGAAAGGGTGGGTCAGGGTCAGCCGGTGGGCGTGGAGCATGAGGCGGCCCTGCGGCTGAGGATGGTAAAGAGGGTCGCCGACAATAGGCAGGCCATGGTGAGAAAGATGGACACGGATTTGATGGGTGCGGCCGGTTTTCAGCTGGCAGTTGACCAGACTGGTCTGGCTGAAGTTTTTCAGCCGCGTCACCTGGGTCTCAGCGGTCTGGCCCTTTTGGGGGTCCACCAGCCGCTTTCTGCGGTCATGGCGGTCGCGGCCGATTCGGTCCCTGAAGGTCATCGTTTTTTGACTGGGCTGCCCATCGGTCAGGGCCCAGTACTCTCTGCGGATCGCCTTGTTTTCTAACATCCGATTCAAAATAGGCAGGACGAAGGGGTTTTTGGCAAAGAGCACCGCTCCGCTGGTTTCCTTGTCCAGCCGGTGGACGACATAGCAGGTCTGACCGACATAGGCTGATACATGGTTGAGCAGAGCCAGTTCGGCCGGTTCATTGGCATGGGTCTTCATGCCCTCGGACTTGTTGACGATGATGAGGTGCTGGTCTTGGTAGAGCTCTTCGACCAGTTCGGCCCGGCCCATGAGAATGCTTTTGGGAGGATAGTCCTCTTCGTCAAAAGTCAGGCAAATCCGGTCTCCGGCCCTGACGGGACTCTGCCAGTTGATGCTTTGGCCGTTGATCAAGACATGCTTTTTGATGCGTAAAAAATGGCGGATTTTGCGGGGAATGAGAAAGTGCTCTTCCAGTAGTTCCTTGACCGTTGTGGCTGGCAGGGCAGCTGGGATTTCTATCATGAATTGCATGGTTTTATTGTAGCAGAAAGTCGGCCGTTTGGGAATCAGCAAGCCGGAATCGGCATCGCTCTCTTTTGGAAATCAGGACTTAATATACTCTTTTGCTTAAAGTTAACTAAAAATAGACGAAGAAAGAAGGTCCTTTCTTGTCTGCACCTAAATAAGGTGATAAAATAAAGTTTATGAAGAACTTAAAAGATTTGTTTGAAAGATTAGTAGATTATTTTACGATCGATAAGCCCAAAAAGGCAGCAGAGGAGGTCGAGCTGGAAGGAGAAGAAGCGGCAGAGCCTAGCTTCAGCCGCTCAGGCAAAAACAGGAAAAAGCCCCTCTCTCAGCATCCTATCCGCCGGTTCTGGCGAAAATTTCATCTGACCAAGATTTTTCTGATTTCTGGTCTGACCTTTGGTCTGGTTGTCGGCGGCTATCTCTTTTATGTAGCCAAGACGACCAATGTCAAGGATCTGCAGAATGCCCTTAAGGCGACCACGCTGATTTACGATAAAGACGGCGGCGAAGCAGGCAGCCTGTCCGGGCAGAAGGGGACCTATGTCGAGCTGACGGAGATCAGTCAGGATCTGCAGAATGCAGTTATTGCGACGGAGGACCGCAGTTTCTATGAAAACGGCGGAATCAACTACGGCCGCTTTATCCTGGCTATTTTGACAGCCGGGCGCTCAGGCGGCGGTTCCACCATTACCCAGCAGCTGGCTAAGAATGCTTACCTGTCTCAGGACCAGACCATCGAGCGCAAGGCCAAGGAGTTCTTCCTCGCCTTGGAAATCAATAAAAAGTATACCAAGCAGGAGATTCTGACCATGTACCTCAATAATTCCTATTTCGGAAACGGGGTTTGGGGAGTGGAAGATGCTGCCAAGAAATACTTCGGTGTATCAGCCAGTCAGCTCAGCCTGGATCAGTCGGCTGTGCTGGCGGGGATGCTCAAGGGACCGGAAATCTACAATCCGCTTTATTCTGTCGAAAATGCGACCAACCGTCGGGATACGGTCCTGCAGAATATGGTGGCGGCAGGCTATATTGATCAGGCGACAGCTGATCAGGCAGCTGCGGTGGGGATTGGCGGTCAGCTGGTGGATGCCTATGCTGGCAAATCAGAAGATTACCGCTATCCGTCCTATTTTGATGCGGTCATTAATGAGGCCATTAACAATTACGGCCTGACAGAGGAAGAAATCGTCAACAACGGCTACCGCATTTATACAGAGCTGGACCAGAATTATCAGGCCAGCATGCAGGTCATCTACAGCAATGTCAGTCTCTTTCCGGTGGCAGAAGACGGCACCATGGCTGAGTCAGGCAGTGTGGCGCTAGATCCGAAAACCGGCGGCGTTCGCGCCTTGGTCGGCCGGGTCAACAGTGAGGAAGGTTCTTCTTTCAGGTCCTTTAACTATGCGACTCAGTCCTCCCGCAGTCCCGGATCGACCATCAAACCTCTGGTGGCATACAGTCCTGCGGTCGCTGCCGGCTGGCCCACGGATAAGGAGCTGGATAATACCCGCACCACCTTTGGCGACTACACCATCAATAACTACGGCAATATCCAAAGTTCACCGACAGTGCCGATGTACCAGGCTCTGGCAGAATCCCTTAATATTCCGGCTGTTTCGACAGTTGATGAATTGGGAGTCAATAAGGCCTTTGAGTACGGCAAGAAATTCGGCCTCAATATGGATAAGGTTGACCAGACACTGGGGGTTGCTCTGGGCAGCGGTGTCACGACCAATCCGCTGCAAATGGCACAGGCTTACTCTGTCTTTGCCAATGACGGTGTCATGAACGATGCCCATCTCATTACCAAGATTGAAAATGCCAGCGGCCAAGTTGTCAAGACCCATCGTCAGACCTCAACCCGGGTCCTCAATCACTCAACCACTGAAAAGATGACCAGCATGATGCTGGGAACATTCTCAAATGGTACAGGGATTTATGCGGCTCCTTACGGCTATACGATGGCTGGTAAGACGGGGACAACAGAGACGGATTTCAATCCGGATCTGTCCGGGGATCAGTGGGTCATCGGCTATACTCCGGATGTTGTCATCAGCCAGTGGCTGGGCTTCCCGACAACAGACGAGAGCCATTATCTGACGGGTACCAGTGCCAATGAAGCTTCGGCTGTCTTCCGCAATGTTGCCAATAGTATCCTGCCATATACCGAGGGCTCTTCATTTTCCGGTCAGGAAAATGCTTATGCTGAAAACGGTATTTCACCGGTGGACACTTATGGCACAGAGGAAACCGGCACAACGACTGAAAACAAGGACTTCCTGCAGGAGGTTCAGGATCGGGCTCAGAATCTGGTGGACGAGGCCAAGAAAGCGATTGATGATACAGGGCTGCCTGAGAAGGCCAAAAACCTTTGGGATACCATCACCAGCTGGTTCCAGTAAAACAGAGACTTGCCCCGTGCAAGCAGCATCAGACTGGGCAACAGGCCGAAGAAGCCGGACCCGCCGCTGAGCAGAGTGGACGCAGCTTGTCAAAAGCAAGGAATCCTGCTATAATAGGGCTATGGTATTAAAAAAAGCGAGCCTAGCGTGTACAGTATGCGGTTCCAGGAATTATTCTATCAAGCTTAGCAGCACTCCTAAACCAACACGCCTAGAAGTCAATAAATTCTGCAAACACTGCAGTAAATATACTTTACATAAAGAAACTAGATAGGAGATTTGATTGTTGTGAAATTCTTTAAAGATATTTTTAAACTGCTGAAAGATACAACTTGGCCTACCCGCAAGGAAAGATGGACAGACTTTATTTCTGTTATGGAATACACTGCCTTCTTTGTGGTAATCATTTATATCTTTGACAAGGTAGTTGCCAGCGGCCTTTTCCGCATTATCAATATTTTCTCATAAGCACTTGGCAGAAAATGGGGAAAAATACGATAGCTATTGTATGGCCTGCATCCCATCTATTCTGCGGGCAAAAAAAGGCTTGTATATCCATGTTTGAATCAGACTTGACAGGGTATAAAAAAAGAGTTATGCTATTTATTGAGGATAGTTATACGCATGTCGTATCACTCAGAAGCTTTATCTATTGTGAGTAGGTAAAGCTTTTTGTATGCTTGTATCACTCTTTTGTTTCTAGGATCGGGCAGTGGAAGCTGACGGCCGCTATTGCTTGAGAAAGATTATGAATAGCATAAAAAAAGCCGAAGCCCCCATCTATTGTGAGTAGATGAGGGCTTCTTGTAGTTCTCATATGAGGGAGAACTATCGAGCGAATCAGCTCAGCTGATTCGACAGCTTCCTGATTTTGCACTTCAGCTTTTTAATTTGCTGGTGCAAATCCTGCTTTTGCAGGTTCAGCTGCTTTCGCTGAGACCTGGGGCAGGTATTCAGAGCTGCCTTGAGCTCTTTCAACTCGAGCTCTTTTTTCTGCAGCTTGCGCTGCAGAAAAACTTTCTGAATTCGCTGAGAAATCCAGCGAATCAATTTCTTCAGGCCTTTGTAAAGGTCTGAAAGAATGAGGACGGCAATCCCTGAAACAATGGTAGGGGCCGCGGTGCTCAGTGAGGTGAGGATGGTGTTGAGCATGTCGATCTTCTCCTAACTTGGGACATGCGGAACTTGTGGATTGTTAAAGAATACGCGTCTTCTTTAACTGTTAGCCAAGCTTGGCTTGTACCTTAAGGAGAAAGATTAGCTGATGGGCTGCGGGTCTGCAGTCGCTCATTTCATAATCTCGCCTCCATAAAAGGTAGAAAATTGTTCAAACAAAAAAGCCACAACTGCAGCTTTGCCTTTGAACCTTGTAAAATCAGCATCTTTTTCCTACTGGAAAATTCAACTGATCCGACATTCATCTTGATACAGCAAAAAAACTCTCAAACAAATGAAAAGCACACTAAAAACAGCTATTCCAAAACTGATAGAACAATCAATTTCAGTCCAGTGCAGAAAGAAAAACTTTCTCAGTGTTCTTTAAGCATTGCTCAAAAAGTCATCATTACCATAATCAACACAAAAATCTAAGCTGTTACATAAAAACTGTCAGAATACCAATCCCATAGCTTCGTAGATTGTTTGTTTGTATTCCTGCACTATCTCTTAAGCCTTCTATGTCTCAGTGGAGATTAGAAAGTCAGTTCTTAAAGATAGATGAAGCCGACGAGGCCTCATACCCAACTGAAAGATAACCATATAAAATGATAACTTTATTATACCACTCTGTTTTCCCCTGTCAAGGATTTGCAGGCAGTTTTTGACAATTCTTGTATATTTATGTCTCGGGTAAGACTTGACAGGATATAAAAAATAGGTGCACTGACTGATGAGGATAGTTATCGGCATGCCGTATCACTCAGAAGCTTTATCTATTGTGAGCAGATAAAACTTTTATATATTTGTAAATCCCGACAATCTGAAGGGACTGTCAAAGCAAGGCGACGAAGAAGTGGTTTGAAGAGATTTTCGAAGAGTATAAATTGCTTTGCATTTGCAGATTTTATGGTATAATAGGGCTAGAAAACAAGAACAGGAGCCGCAGGCTTTTTTATTTAGGAAAGGACAAGACATGGACAGTTTTGATAAAGGCTGGTTTGTACTGCAAACCTACTCAGGATACGAAAATAAGGTAAAGGAGAATCTCTTGCAGCGGGCGCAGACCTATAATATGCTGGAAAATATTCTGCGCGTGGAAATCCCTACTCAGACCGTACAGGTAGAGAAAAACGGCAAGACCAAGGAAGTCGAAGAAAACCGATTTCCGGGTTATGTCTTGGTTGAGATGGTCATGACGGACGAAGCTTGGTTTGTTGTGCGGAATACGCCTAATGTAACCGGCTTTGTCGGATCCCACGGGAACCGCTCTAAACCAACTCCGCTCTTGGAAGAAGAAATCCGCAATATCCTTATCTCTATGGGACAAACGGTTCAGGAATTTGATCTGAATGTCAAGGTCGGCGACACAGTCCGCATCATTGACGGCGCCTTTACAGACTATACCGGGAAGATTGCCGAGATTGACAATAACAAGGTCAAGATGATTATTTCTATGTTTGGCAACGATACAGTTGCTGAGGTCAATCTCAGCCAGATTGCAGAGCTTTAATTGACAAAGAAGGGGGAACCTCTTCACTGATCTCATCAAAAATAAAATCCAAGACTAAAATAGGTCTTGGATTGAGACTGAAGACAAAGTTATCCAAAGTCTTTCCTTAAGTGAGTGCGGACGGTAGCGACTTCCTTCGGAATTCCATACCTAAGATTTGAGCCTAAAGTCTCAAATCTTCCGAGTGCCTGAAACTAAAGAGTTTCAGGCGCTTTTCTCACAGCGGAAAGACTTGGTTGATCTTTGTTTTAATTATAGCAATGAGCTTTTTCTTAATTCTTTGTAAGAATTTATAAAATTTTTACAAAGAAAATGGAATTTGTCTACGATCTGAATCCAAGACTAAAATAGGTCTTGGATTTTTGTAGTACGACGATTTTTTAAAATTGATTGCAAGATTATTTATCCTTAATGACAGAGTCAATAATGTCTTTGGTTTGTTTCATTTGATAAGTAGACATGACCCCAACGATTTGATTGTTCTGCGTGGAGAAACTAAACTGTTCGTCATTGGAATTTTTATAGACATAGGTTGTATCGCGTTCTGAGCGTATAATTGTTTCTGGACGACCAAGTTTGTCAAAAGCTGTCTTGGGAGTGTCGGATGTGGTGATGCTAGAATAGCTGTTTTTGGCTGGCTGAGCGTCTTTTAGACTAAAACTCAAATTCGTCAGGATATTATTGGTAAAGTAGCACATAATGTCTCCGTTGTCTGTGTGCCAGATGTTGACAGAGTTGCCTGGGTCATTCTCCTCAGTGCTGAAAGTAGGTTGACCTAGAGCCGCTGTTACCTCATCGTAAGAAGTTTTAGGTTTGTCACCATTGATATCCTCTCCGTTTACCTGAATGACGAAGCCGGTGGAAATATGAAAATTTCTTATTTTCTCTAATTCAGGAATAGAGGCTGCATCTGGTAGGTATTGCAGTGCAGAAGCATCATCTGGATCAACGGTAGCACGCTTCTGAAATACCTCATCATCGCTTTCATAGGTGCTAGAGCTGCTGCTAGATGATTGGCTGGATGTTTCCTTAGAAGCTGAACTTTTAGAAGCTTTGAGGGAGCTGGGCGTTTCTTTTCTTTGCTGTGTCTGCTTGGCAGGCATGCAGGCTGTGAGGACTGCTAAGGAGAGGAGGCTGAGGGCATAGAAGCTGACTCTTTTCATAATCAATCTTTTTCCTTTCACTGATGGTGAATGATATGTTTATAATGATTATATCAGTAAAATTTGCTGAAAACAATAGAAAATGAAAGAAAAAGCCCTTTACTGGACTTTTAGAAATACATTTATGAAGGCGGTAGACGGATTTGAACCGACGATCAAGCTTTTGCAGAGCCGTGCCTTACCACTTGGCTATACCGCCGCAACTCTTATTATTCTACCGCAAATCCTCTTTTTCGTCAAGAGGCTGAACCTTTTCTATCTGAGAAAGGCTGGGCCGAAATACCGAACAAGGCTGACAGTACAGCGCTGCCGTTCCTGCAAGAGCGAGAAAGTTCTGTTAAAGTGCTTGTCAAAGGGCTGGGTTTTTGCTATAATAGTGGTTGCCGTGCAAACGGCAAAATACTCATTTTAGATGAATTGTGGGGCTGTTGCCTACGGGTGGTCCTGCAAGCTGAAGTCTGAAAGAGGAAAAAACATAAAGGAGAATTTACTCATGGCAGTAATTTCAATGAAACAACTTCTTGAGGCTGGTGTTCACTTTGGTCACCAAACTCGCCGCTGGAACCCTAAGATGGCTAAGTACATCTTCACTGAGCGTAACGGCATCCATGTGATTGACCTGCAGCAAACTGTAAAATATGCTGATCAGGCTTACGACTTCATGCGTGATGCTGCGGCAAACGATGCAGTCATTCTGTTTGTCGGTACTAAGAAACAGGCTGCTGACGCTGTGAAAGAAGAAGCAGAGCGCTCAGGACAGTACTACATCAACCACCGTTGGCTGGGCGGAACCCTTACAAACTGGGCAACAATCCAAAAACGTGTGGCGCGTTTGAAAGAAATCAAACGCATGGAAGCAGAAGGAATCTTCGACGTTCTTCCTAAGAAGGAAGTAGCGCTTCTGAACAAACAGCGTGCCCGTCTTGAAAAATTCTTGGGCGGTATCGAAGAAATGCCTCGAATCCCAGATGTGATGTATGTGGTTGACCCGCACAAAGAGCAGATTGCTGTGAAGGAAGCTAAGAAATTGGGCATCCCAGTGGTTGCGATGGTGGATACCAATACAGACCCAGATGATATTGATGTTATTATTCCAGCCAACGATGATGCAATCCGCGCTGTTAAACTGATCACCGCTAAAATGGCTGACGCTGTTATCGAAGGCCGTCAGGGTGAGGACAGTGTTGAAGCAGTAGAAGCAGAATTGGCTGCAGCCGAAACAGAAGCAGATTCTATCGAAGAAATCGTTGAAGTTGTGGAAGGCGACAACGCTTAATCAGTAATCAGTATAAAAACCTGAAGGGGCGGGGCTCAGCCCTGTCCCTTTATTGTAAAAATAATCAGTCTAAACCGGAGCGGGAGTCTCAGTGATTTGCAGTGAATCGGGCTCAAGCTCTTCGTATCTTAAAGGAGAAACAAAAATGGCAGAAATTACAGCTAAGCTGGTCAAAGAATTGCGTGAAAAATCCGGTGCCGGCGTTATGGACGCGAAGAAGGCATTGGTCGAAGTGGACGGCGACATCGAAAAAGCGATTGAATTGCTGCGCGAAAAAGGCATGGCTAAGGCAGCGAAGAAGGCTGACCGTGTAGCAGCTGAAGGTTTGACCGGTGTTTATGTGAACGGCAATGTGGCAGCAGTTGTGGAAGTCAATGCTGAAACAGACTTCGTTGCGAAAAATGCTCAGTTCGTTGACCTGGTCAATGCGACTGCAAAAGTCATCGCAGAAGGCAAGCCAGCCAACAATGAAGAAGCGCTTGCCCTGACGATGCCTTCAGGCGAAACGCTGGAAGCAGCTTATGTCAGCGCAACTGCAACGATTGGTGAAAAAATCTCTTTCCGTCGCTTTGCCTTGATTGAAAAGACAGACGCTCAGCATTTTGGTGCTTACCAGCACAATGGCGGCCGCATCGGTGTTATCTCTGTTGTAGATGGCGGTGACGATGCGCTTGCTAAGCAAATCTCAATGCACATTGCAGCTATGAAGCCGACTGTGCTGTCCTACAAAGAGCTGGATGCACAGTTTGTCAAAGATGAATTGGCACAGCTTAACCACGTAATCGATCAAGACAATGAAAGCCGTGCGATGGTCGGCAAGCCAGCTCTTCCGCACCTCAAGTTTGGCTCTAAAGCTCAGCTGACCGATGAAGTGGTTGCGCAAGCTGAAGAAGACATCAAGGCAGAATTGGCTGCAGAAGGCAAGCCAGAAAAAATCTGGGACAAGATTATTCCAGGTAAGATGGATCGCTTCTTCTTGGACAATACCAAGGTCGACCAAGCTTACACTCTTCTTGCTCAAGTTTATATCATGGACGACAGCAAGACTGTTGAAGCCTACCTTGAATCTGTAAATGCTTCTGTTGTTGCTTTTGCCCGCTTTGAAGTTGGCGAAGGTATCGAAAAAGCAGCGAACGACTTTGAAAATGAAGTTGCGGCAACTATGGCAGCAGCACTTGGAAAAGACTAATACTCTTCGAAAGTCCAAAGCAGCCAGCCTTTGTTTTGCCTTGCTTCAGCAGCATGAGAGGCTGAGACAGCCTCTCTGTTAAAAGCAGGCTAAAAGACTGCATAGGATTTTCAGCAGGACTGAGATTGGATTCTCAGTCTTTTTTGCTATCGTTTTTAGGCAGCAAAACCCCTTCAGAATCGGTTGAACTCTGAAGGGGTGGGGAGTAGGCTGCTGTTTTTATGCTCTTTTTGCTCAAATGGCGGTGGGATAGCCTCTTTGAGGTTACAGATAAAAAAGGCAATTCCTGTCCGTCGTGCAGTCCGGAAGGACTGTTGGAGCAAGGCGACGCTGACGCAGTTTGAAGAGCTTTTCAAAGAGTATAAGCTTGCATGCCGTTCGCTTCGGCTTGCTTCAAGAGTCTGTGCTCAGAAGCTAGCGAGTGAGGCGGATTTGGGGACACTCGTCAGTCCGAGCGAAGCATTCGAAAGCGAGGCAGGGAGGCTGTAGACAGAGCAGACGCAGTCTGCCTCAAATGCCCCCTGTTCCTGCTGCTGACTTGGTCAGTCTAATCTGCGGCTTCAAAGTGTGCTTCGCTGTTTTCTGCCTCGTGGTGTTACTTGGCTGCTTTTTTGCTTTCTTCCTTATGGGCGATGAAAGCGTTGGTAAATATGAGAATGGCAAACAAGAAGAGAAGAATGGTGGTTTCGGAATAGGTCAAGCTGATTTGGTAGGTCTTGGTAATAAACAAGACGGGCAGGGTAACAGCTACAATGATGAGGAAGGTATACCACTTGGCTCGGCTGCTGACCGGCTGCTGCTCAAAGAGCAGAGGTATGTAGAGACAGGCGATGATGATGCCGATAGGCACATCGACATAGTCAGCAGAGAAGATCGTAAAGATACACAATGCCATAAAGAGACATTTGAGTACATGGCGGGTATATTTGAGCCAATCCATTTTCATTGGATTATCCTCCTTTGTTTCATTTGCGGCCGGCTTCTTTCTTCCGGTTTCGCTTTATTTTATCCTCTTTGAAAGCTAGGGGGCTGGCTATTGGCCAGCTGGCTTCTGCCTGCTCATTCGGGCCTGCAATTGGCACGGCTGCAGGAAGGACCTGAGCGGCAGCTTTTCATGGGTTTTTTAGTTCGTTTCCACCTATATTATAACGCTTTAACCGCAGAAAGCAAGCGGTTACACTCGCTTTTCTGCCGGACGGACAGCTTTTTCACTAGTTTGAATTGTCAGACTTTTCAGCTATCCCTTTTCCTTTCAAAATAGCGGCTTTTTCGGTATAATAAAAGTCAAAGATAGTCAATGTTAGAGAGACAGTCTTAGGAGCGGCGGATGTTGCCTCTCATACTCCTTCTGTTTTAAATCCACACGTTGTTCGGCTCGACTGACCCCAGTCCAGCAGGCACTTCCTGCCGGAAGCTTCATCTGCCAGCTCACAGCAGTGCTTTTGCTGCTTCCTCTCGGCAGCTTCATCCGCAGTCTCACATCCTCCACTGGAGCTTTTGGGGGCCTCGCTGCCTAGTGTGAATTCAAAATCGTTTGAGTATCAGGATAGAAAGGAAAGCCATGGGTGCGAAAAATACATCAGACAGTATCGAGGAATATATCAAGGCTATTCTGGCGCAGGCTGGTATGGTTGAGCTCAAGCGCAGCGAGTTGGCCGATGTTTTTCAGGTGGTTCCCAGTCAGATTAACTATGTCATTAAGACCCGCTTTACAGAGAGCCGGGGCTATATGGTCGAAAGCAAGCGCGGGGGCGGCGGTTATATCCGGATTGGCAAGATAGAGTTTTCCGACCGGCATCAGATGCTCTGCGATTTGTTTGACAATGTGGGGGAATGCATCAGCCAGCAGGTTTTTACGGATGTTATCCAGCTGCTCTTTGATGAGCAGATTTTAAGGGAGCGTGAGGGCAATCTCCTGCTGGCGGCGGCAGCGGACTCTGTGCTGGGAGAGGAAGCACCAGCCATTCGAGCGCGGATGCTGAAGAAGATTTTGCAACAATTAGACAGAAAAGGAATGTAAGCATTAATGAAATATTCAAAAGCTTTAATAGAAAGTTTAGAGGCTGCTCAGCTCTTGGCAGGCCATTTTGAAACGGATTATCTGGAATCTTGGCATCTGCTGATTGCCTTGGCTAATAATCCTTACAGCGTCGCGGGTTCAGTACTTAATGAATTCCCGATTGAGATTGATGATTTTGAGGAAGCGGCTTTTCATATCACCGGTCAGACCTATCAGCCGGAGGGGCATTTTGAGCTCCTGCCTTTCTCTTACCGGCTGGAAGCACTCTTTGAAGAAGCTGGCAAGATTGCAGAGGCTGTTCATGCTAAGAGTGTTGGCACTGAGCATGTTCTGTTGGCTATGATATTTGACCGGGGAACGCTGGCAGCGCGCATCTTGGAATTTACCGGCTTTAGCTATGAGGACAAGGGTGAAAGTCCTAGAATTAGCGATATCCGCAAAATACTGGAACAGCGGGCTGGATGGGGCAAGGAAGAAATCAAGGCTATCCGCAGTCTCAATAAGGGCATGATGGCAGCTAAGCAGACCATGGCCAATATGATGGGCATGCCGCCTTCGACCAGCGGCGGCTTGGAAGACTATACCCGCGACCTGACAGAGCTGGCCAGAAACGGTCTTTTAGAGCCTGTGGTCGGCCGGGACCAGGAAATTTCCCGCATGATCCAGATCCTCAGCCGCAAGACCAAGAATAATCCGGTCTTGGTCGGTGATGCCGGTGTAGGGAAGACTGCTCTGGCTTTGGGATTGGCACAGCGCGTGGCAGCTGGCCAGGTGCCGGCTGAAATTGCTAAGATGCGGGTGCTGGAGCTGGATTTGATGAACGTGGTGGCTGGGACGCGTTTTCGCGGCGATTTTGAGGAGCGCATGAACAATATCATCAATGATATTGAAGAGGACGGCCATGTCATTCTCTTTATTGATGAGCTGCACACCATCATGGGCTCCGGCAGCGGGATTGACTCAACGCTGGACGCGGCCAATATTCTCAAGCCAGCACTGGCCCGCGGCAGTCTCCGAACAGTAGGGGCAACGACTCAGGAGGAATATCAGAAGCACATCGAGAAGGATGCGGCTCTGTCCCGGCGTTTTGCCAAGGTTAGCATCGAAGAGCCCAATGTGGCTGACAGCATTGCTATTTTACAGGGGCTTAAGAAAAGCTATGAGGAACACCACAAGGTGCTGATCAGCGATCAGGCTATTGAGACGGCGGTGAAATTTGCCCACCGCTATCTGACCAGCAAGCACCTGCCTGACTCAGCCATTGATCTTTTGGACGAAGCCAGTGCGACGGTGCAGAATGAAAGTCCGCAGCAGCATGAGCGGATGGATTTGACACCTGTGGATCAAGCCTTGGCAGCCGGCGATTTTAAAAAGCTTGCCGGACTGCTTGAAGAGGAGCAGCAGCCGGCCGTTTATGAGCTTCGGGTGGAGGAAGATGATATTTTAAGGACGCTCAGCCATCTGTCCGGCATTCCGGTGCAAAAGCTGACACAGACGGATGCTAAGAAATATCTGAATTTGGAAAAAGAACTGCACAAGCGCGTGATTGGTCAGAATGAGGCTATTTCGGCAATCAGCCGGGCTATCCGCCGCAATCAGTCCGGTATCCGCAGCAGCAGGCGGCCGATTGGCTCCTTTATGTTTCTGGGTCCGACCGGGGTCGGCAAGACCGAATTGGCCAAGGCATTGGCAGAAACGCTCTTTGACGATGAGTCTGCTCTGATCCGCTTTGACATGAGCGAATATATGGAGAAATTCGCAGCCAGCCGTCTCAACGGGGCTCCTCCGGGCTATGTCGGCTATGAAGAAGGAGGGGAGCTGACTGAGAAAGTCCGCAACAAACCTTATTCGGTTCTGCTTTTTGATGAAGTAGAAAAAGCCCATCCGGATATTTTCAATGTCCTTCTGCAGGTGCTGGATGATGGTGTGCTGACTGACAGCAAGGGCCGCAAAGTGGACTTCTCCAATACCATTATCATTATGACCAGCAATCTGGGAGCAACCAGTCTGCGTGATGATAAGACGGTCGGCTTTGGAGCCCGTGATCTTCGTCTGGACCATGCGGGGCTGGAAAAACGCATGCTGGAAGAGCTGAAAAAAACCTATCGTCCGGAATTTATCAACCGGATAGATGAAAAGGTGGTTTTCCACAGTCTGTCCAGCCAAGATATGCAGGAAGTGGTCAAGGTCATGGTCAAGCCGCTTATCGCCAGTCTGGCAGAGAAAGGCATTGCACTGAAGTTTCAGGCCAGCGCGCTGAAACTCTTGGCGCAAGAGGGCTATGACATAGAAATGGGCGCTCGGCCGCTGCGCCGGACTCTGCAGACTCAGGTCGAGGACAAGCTGTCTGAGCTGCTGCTGACAGGAGAGCTGACAGCCGGTCAGACCCTCAAGGTTGGTGTCAAGGCCGGCCAGCTCAAGTTTGAAGTGGAGTAAAATTCCAGCTGAATTGAAAGGGTGAAAGAATGAAAATTCGTAGGATGACAGGGGCTGACTATCCAGCGCTTTGTCAGCTGTGGCTGTCCTGTGCCGGGATGGGGCTCAATAATCTGGATGATTCTGAGGAAGGGATAGTTCGCTTTTTGCAGCGAAATCCGGATACCTGCTTGGTAGCAGTGGAGGGATACCGGCTTATCGGTGCCATTCTGGTTGGAACGGATGGCCGCCGGGCTTAGATTTATCACACAGCGGTTGCCCCTGACTGTCGTAGAAGGGGAATCGCTAAGGCACTTGTAGAGCAAGCCTTGGAAGCGGTAAAAAGCCTTGGGCTCCACAAAGTATCGTTGGTCGTCTTTGAAGGCAATGCCGCTGGCAATCAATTCTGGGAAGCGCTGGGATTCGGGCTGAGAGAGGATTTGCTCTACCGTGACAAACCGCTCAGGGACATGGTGCGGATAGATACTTGATAAGCAGAAAGAGCCGAGACTGCCCGGCTCTTTTTGGAAACTTGCTTATATTATAAAAAATATGTTATACTAATAGGGTATACATTTTAGAAAGGAAGCAGCCGTGTCTGTCCGTCAACTTACCCGTATCGCTCTGTTGGCAGCCCTCTGTGTCGTCCTTCGCTACGCTTTTGCCGGTCTGCCCAATATCAAGCCCATCTCAGCCCTTTATTTTTTGCTGGTGGATGCTGAAGATTTGAAGAGTTCGCTTTTGGTCATGTCCATCAGCATCTTTGTTTCTTCTTTTCTTTTGGGAATGGGACCTTGGGTGCTTTTTCAAATTGTGACCTTTGCGGCGGTTATTTGCCTATGGTACCTGCTGTACAGACACTTTAGATTGTTTGGCCAGAGCGTCTTGGCCATGCTTTTAGCCTTTGGCTACGGAATCTTGATTGACAGTATAATGGCTGCTCTGTATCAAATGCCTTGGTGGACTTATGTGGCGGCAGGGGCAGGTTTTAACTTAGCGCATGCCCTGTCGACTCTGCTCTTTTATCCGATTCTTTACCCTATTTTAAGGAGGCTCTATCATGAAAAAACTTTTTAGTTTCGTTACGCTGCTCTTGGCTCTTGCAATGGCAGGCTGCAGCGGCGGTTCCTCAAATACCGACCAGAGCAGTTCAGGCTCAGCCCAGTCTTCGGCCAAAAACGAGCTGTCTATCACGGTCAGTGTTGCCCCGGACGGTCAGGAAAAGTCAGAAAAAACGGTGAAAGTTGAAGAAGGGCAAACAGCCATGGATGCTTTGAAAAAAGCTTACCGAGTGGAGGAAAAAGATGGCTTTATTACCTCTATTGACGGCCGGGCTCAGGATGAAGCTAAAAGCCTCTATTGGATGTTCAAGGTCAATGGCGAAATGGCACCGAAAGCGGCCAATCAAATCACCCTGAAAGACGGCGACAAACTGGAATTTTATCAGGAAGTCTACCAACAATAAAGCTGTTGCATTCTTTCTGTTTTCAATCCAAACAGCTCCTGCAGGAGTTCGAGACATTCCCATAGGATTGCTCGTGACAGGATGGACTTGTTTCCTTCCCCTCCTGTCTGTGTCTGCCTAGTGTGAATTCTCATTGTTTGCTCCTCTTTGAAAATCGAAGATGCTGGTGTTCAAGCGCTTTGATGAAGACAAACTGACACAAACGGGTTTACTTTGCCTGCCAGCTTCACTAGTCCAGAGGGCTGTTGAAGCAGCATCGGTTTACCTGTTTATCTTTGATTTTCTTTGAGTAGAAATATTCGCTCATATCGCAAGGTATGAGTTTTTTTGTGCAGTCGCTCTTCTTTTGAAGCGGTCGGATTTGGGAGAAAGGGGATATAGTCTTTTCGTTTGCTTTTAGTAGTGAAACTGTCTGGGGGACAGCTTCATACCGCGTCAAGATTTTTTTACCAAGACAAAGCGAGGCTGAAGGACTTTCGTCCCAGCCTCACTCCCCCGGACTTAACGAAAGTCAGGAACTGTCTTCCTCTTATCCCCAGCCTCCAACAGTCCTTCCGGACTGTTTTGACACAAACTGCGTTTGTTTTATCTCCAACCTCTCACAGTCCCCCGGACTGTGAGAGCAAGGCGAGCTAACAAAGTAATAAAAAACAGACTAAACAACGATATTTATAAAAAAATATAAAAAACTCTTGACAAAAAGAAAATATAGTTTATAATAAAAACATAAATAAAAAATATAGAAAACAATAAAAAGGTAATGTCATGAAAGAAAGAACTGCGATTGTCTTTGGCACCTTTGCTCCGCTTCATCAGGGGCATATTGATCTGATTCAGAAAGCCAAGCGCCGATATGACCGGGTGAAAGTGGTTGTCTCTGGCTATGAAGGCGATCGGGGGCAGGAAGTCGGCCTGTCTCTGCAGAAACGCTTCCGTTATATCCGTGAGACCTTCTCGGATGATGAGCTGACGCAGGTTTACAAGCTGGACGAGACAGCCTTGCCCCGCTATCCTCTGGGCTGGGACGAGTGGCTGAGCGCTCTGCTGGAGCTAATCGATTATCAGCCGGAGCGGGAGGAGCTGATTTTCTTTGTCGGAGAGGCTGACTATCAGGCTGAGCTGGCTAAACGGGGCTTTGACAGCAGTCTGCAAGGCCGCCAATTCGGGATTTCGGCCAGCATGATCCGGGAAAATCCCAGCAAGTACTGGAAGTATATCGCCCAGCCCTTCCGCAGGCAGTTTACCAAGAAAGTGCTGATTATCGGCAGCGCCAGCAATGGTAAAACGACACTGGCTAAAGATTTGGCTCGCTTCTACGATGCGCCGGTCAGTCTGGAATACGCCCGCGAATACCAGATTCAAAACAATGTCCGCGATGATGAGCTGACTCCCAAGGACTATTATTACCTGCTGCTGGGGCAGTATGCTCAGACTTCGCGCCTGATTGACAGCAGCGCCAATCGCGGTCTGGTAGTAGCTGATACGAATTCGCTGGTGACCAAGGGGTATTATGATTATTATCTGAAGGAGAGTCCGGCTCAAGATGATGAGACAGCTACCTTTGACAATCTCTTTTCCAGCATTCTGGCGAAGGAAAAATGGGATTTGGTACTCTTTGTTCAGCCGGTCGGCTCCTATGTCAATGACGGCTTCCGCGATATGAGCATGGCAGATGAAGCTATCCGTCAGGATTTTTCGGCCTATCTGGACCGGCTTAGACAGCGCTTTCTGCCGCATATTCCGATGGTGTATCTGGCCAGCGATTATCTGGACAACTATCAGGCAGCCAAAGAGGCAATTGATAGCATTTATCAAGCAGATTAGAAAAGAAAGTGGTAAAATAGATGGTAGTAAGAAATATAAACATGCAAAAACTCTCGCCTGCTCAGCTTCGTGCAGCCTTCAAGCAAAAACTGCAGACTTTTGTCCGCAACTTCAGCAATGTCTGGGCGGCAGCCAAGGAGCAGGGGCTGGGCGGAATTGCCAAGCTCATTTGGCAGGATTTGTTTGTCGGGCGCAGTCTTTTTCAGTGGGCCTACCTGCTGCTGCTTTCCAGCGTGCCGTTCATTCTGGAATTTACCAACGGAGAGGCGCAGCATGACTGGCTGGGACTCTTTGCTTCCTGGACGGGGATTGTCTGTGTCATTCTGGTTGCTGAGGGACGGGCCAGCAATTATCTTTTCGGGGCTGTCAATTCGGCGATTTACCTGCTCCTGTCATTTCAGGCCAGCTTTTACGGAGAAGTGCTGACAACGGTTTATTTCTTTGTGATGCAGCCAATCGGCCTGTATACTTGGCTGTCCAACCGGGTCAATGAGCAGGAGAAAACGGAGTCTTCGCATTTTGAGGCTAAGAAGCTGAACTGGAAGGGCTGGCTCAAATATCTGGCTCTGACGGCGCTCATCTGGATTGGCATGGGTTTTGCTTACAAGAGCATTCACAGTCACCGGCCCTTCCGTGACAGCGTGACAGATGCTACCAATGGGATTGGCCAGCTCCTCATGACAGGGCTTTATCGAGAGCAGTGGATTTTCTGGATTGCGACCAATCTCTTCAGTATCTACCTCTGGTGGGGCAGCAACCTCCATATCCAGGCCATGTACTGGGTCTACACGCTCAACAGTCTGGTGGGCTGGTATCAGTGGAGCAGGGCTGTAAGGAAGAAATAATATTTGAAAGGGAACATTTATGAGCAAACTTACGATTCCTGAGGGAATGTCGGAAAAGGAATATTATGAAACGCTGGCTGACGAGTCAGCCTTTTTGGCTTGGTACAAGTCGCAGGACCTGCCCAAATATGAGACGCCCAGTGTGACTGCCGATATGGTGGCCTATTGCTTTGCGGAGGGCCGCATCAGACTGCTGGTCATCAAACGCCGGGCTCATCCCTATCAAAATAAATACGCCTTGGTCGGCGGCTTTGTGGACAGACAGGAGGATGCCTATCAGGCTTGCATCCGTGAGGTGAAGGAAGAAGTGGGGCTGACGATACCGCTGGAAAAGGTGGAACAACTCCTGACGGTCTCCACGCCGGGCCGTGATCCGCGCGGCTGGGTGATTACCATTGCCCATCTGGTATATCTGCCGGCTCAGGTTATGGATCAGGCGGCAGCCGGCGACGATGCTAAGCAGGTCATGTTTTTGGATGTAGACTTTAAGACGGCGACTTTCAGGGACGGCAGCCGGGTATTGACTGAGGATGATTTTGCCTTTGATCATTACCAAATCCTGCTGGAATCCATCAAACGTATACAGGGACGGCTGGACTGGAATCCGACCTTTCTCCATCTGCTGGAGCAACCTTTTACGGTCTATGAGGGGACCGAGCTGGTCAATCTGATCTCACCGCGCCGGCCGATTGTCAGCAATAATTTTCTGGTGAAATTCGGCCATTATCTGGAAGAAGCAGGTGTCAAGCGGGTTCCTAAGAAAAAACCAAGAAAGGTTTACCGTCTGAAAGGAGACCCCCATGGGCAGGAACGATAAAGCTGCTGAATCCGCCCTGCTGTTTTCATGATTTTTTCTGTTTATACACTTCAAAAATCACCACCAATCTTTGTTTAGCTCCAACAGTCGACTGTTGGAGGCTGTAGATAAAACAAACGGAGTTTGTGTCAAAGATTCTAACTCAAGTTAAAGGAGGCTGAGATACTTCTTATACAGTATCTTCCAAAAGATGCATCCCTCTGTGGGTGAGGGCGCAGCCATCATGGGAGTCTGTCCCAGCCTCTTTTTTTTTTGAAAAAATCGCCGATAAATGGTTGACATATTGAATTCAGAGTATTACAATTATATTACAAAAAGATTTCTTTATATTACAAAGGAGAAATACCATGAAAACAAAGACTTATGTTACCCTGATGACTGCAGCCGCATTGGCTTCTCTCTTGCTTTTAGGAGCCTGTGGCAAAAAAGAAGAAAGCAAGACAGCGGATAGTTCCAGCAAGACGGTCCAGACGGCATCCAGCTCTAAAGCAGCGGGCTCTAGTAAAGCCAGCAGTTCGGCTAAAGCCGGCAGCAGCACTGTTTCAGAAAATACAGGCAGCCAGTCTGTGCAGTCAGAAAGCCCTGCAGACCAAGGCCAGTCAGCAGTGGAAGCGGCTCAGCCTCAGCCAGCGCAAAGTCAGCAGTCAGAAAATCCTCAAAGCCGCCAGCAAAGCCAGCAGCAGGCACAGTCCGCTCAGCCGGCGGAAAGCAATCGTCAGCTTCAGAACAAGCAGGCAGCCGGCAATGCACGTTACAAAGGGGTGCTGACGATGGTAGACGGCGACTTTTCAGCAGCTGCCGGATCATGGCAAGACGGGTCTGGCAATACGATGACGGTGTCAGCTGACGGACAGTTTACCCTTCAGTCTGCCAATGGAACGACACAAAATTACTATGTCGCGTCCTACTCTTACACTCTTGATGACGGTAAATACAATGCCCAGCTGGGCGGCGGCCAAGGAGGTAAGAGTCCTGCTGTGCAGATTACGACTGGGGCAGACGGTTCTGTGACGAGCCTTGTCTTTGCTCAGCCTTGATATAGCCGTTTAGTTTATCTTTTATTGCTTTGTTAACTCTGCCTTGCTATACCCCAGCACAGCCTGCGAATCGTTGCCTAGTACTAAAAGCAAACTGAAGGTTTATAAAGACAAAAGAGGCCGGGACAATAGTCCTTAGCCTCTTATTATAGTTCGTATTAAAATCATGACGCAGTAGCCGATTGAACTCTTCGTTCGCTTTTCAAGCTCGGAAGAGCTCCTAATCGGCCTTGCGGGGCTGGGACGACGAAATCGAGACTACGTCTACCGATTTCTGTCCCACCGCCTTTTATTCTACGATAATTTTGGTTTTCTTGTTTGGATACTTCCTAGCGGTCTTTCATCTACAGCTACACATCATTGCTTGAGCAGTCTGTGGCTAGATTCCTAGTTGGCCTGATGATTTTCATTGAGTATGAAAGATGAGAGTGCCTGTTAGACTTGGATCTGCAGGAGTTCTTCAATTTCGGTCAGGCTTTGAGCCTGAGAAATCGTGCCGCGGAGTTTAGCAGCGCCTGCCGTCCCGCGCAGATAATGCGGTGCTAGTCCGCGGAATTCGCGGATAGCGATATATTCGCCTTTGAGGCTGACCAGCCGAGACAGATGGTCATAGGCGATTTTCATCTTGTCCTCAAAGCTGAGGTCGGGAAGAATCTCCCCAGTCTCAAAGTAGTGGTTGATCTGGCTGAAAATGTAGGGATTGCCCATAGCGGCGCGGCCGACCATGACAGCGTCAGCACCGACTTCCTCTATGCGCTGCTTGGCATCCTGAACGCTGCGGATATCGCCGTTGGCGATAAAGGGAATCTTGGTCAGGGCTTGGGCGACTGCATGCAGGGTTTCCAGGTCGGCATGGCCGGTGTACATCTGCTCGCGCGTGCGGCCGTGCATGGCCAGGGCGGAAACACCGGCTGCTTCAGCGGCCAGAGCGTTTTCCACAGCCAGAGAGCTGTCAGACCAGCCGGTCCGCATCTTGACAGTCAGGGGAATATCCAGTACCGACTGGACCTTGTGGATAATCTTATAAATTTTATCCGGGTCTTTGAGCCATTTAGCCCCGGCTTCGTTTTTGACGATTTTATTAACCGGGCAGCCCATATTGATGTCTACCATGTCGGTTCGGGTATTTTTCTGGATAAATTCTGCTGCGCGGGCCAGACTGTCTTCGTCACTTCCGAAAAGCTGAATGGACACCGGATTTTCGCCTTCCTCAATGTGCAGCATGTGCAGGGTCTTGTCGTTATTGTACTGAATGCCCTTGTCAGATACCATTTCCATCACCACCAGTCCGGCTCCCAGCTCTTTAGCAATGGTCCGAAAGGCCGAATTGGTCACCCCGGCCATAGGAGCCAGAACGGTGCGGTTGGGAATCTTGACATTCCCAATCATAAAAGGTGTGTTAAGATTTGTCACGAATCAGTTCCTCCAAGTCCTTTTGGTCAAAATGGTAATGGGTCTGGCAGAATTGGCAGGTAATTTCTGCCCCTTGGTCTTCCTCCCGCATCTCTTCTAGATCTGCCTGAGGGAGGCTGGCCAGAGCGTTTAAGAAGCGTTCTTTACTGCAGTCGCACTGGAAGCGGAGATCTTCCTCAGACAGGCGCTTGTAAGGCTCCTCTCCGTAGATGGCAGCCAAGAGAGCTTCGATGTGGTCATCGGATTCGAGCAGTGCTGAAATGGCCGGCATTTCCTGGATGCGCTTCTCAAAGCGAGCGATGTCTGCTTCCTTAGCACCGGGCAGGACCTGAAGCAGGAAGCCGCCGGCTACTTTGACCTTGTCCTCCTTGTCCAGCAGGACATTGAGCCCGACAGCGGATGGGGTCTGCTGGCTTTCGGTCAGATAGTAGGCTAGATCTTCGCCGATTTCCCCGGAAATCAGCGGGGTCATAGAATGATAAGGGCGGCCGGTACCATAGTCGGTAATGACTAGGAATTCTCCGCTGCCTACAAACGGTCCGACCAGCACTTCGCCGGTGGCTGTTTTTTTGATGTCGACGCCGGGATTTTGCACATAGCCCTTGACATTGCCTGCTGTATCGGCAACGGTGATGACAGCCCCCAGTGAGCTGCTTCCCAGAATCTTGACGGTTATGCGGGTCTGGCCTTTTTCGTTGGCAGCAAGTATCTGGCTGGCAATGAGGGTCCGGCCCAAAGCGACGGTAGAGCTGGCCTGTGTCTGGTGCTTTTCCTGAGCAGTCCGCACCGTTTCTGTGCTGTCCAGCACATAGGCCCGAAAGGCTCCGTTTTCTGCTATTGTTTTGATAATCTTGTCCATACCTATTATTTTAACACAAAAAGGGCGGCAAGCGTAGACCTGTGCTTCAAACCTCAGGACAAAGGCGTGAAAGATGTTTAATCAGAAACTCATGCTTTCTGGATTTCAGCATTCGTTTTTTTGGAAATGAACTCCTCTTTTTATGGTTTTTCCTGCAGTCTCACTTGTCATCAATACAGCTTTTTCAGTTCCGATGGTCGGATAACTGCTTCGGGCACCTGTCCTGTTCAGCCGCTGCGTCTTGTATCGTCATTTCGTTTATCTTTTATGATGTCGTTAACTCGCGCCTTGCCCTACTTTTGAGACTTCCTCACGGTCTTTTATCCGCAACCTAAAAGCAAACTGAAAGACTATAAATCAGACGATAGAAGTATACGAAGCTGGGGGCTTCCCAGCCTCGTTTTCTTTTTGAATGCGGATTTTCATTTGGGGGAGCAAAAGGCGAGCTGGCGAAAAGGAGCAGATTCCGGTTTTTCGAAAGCCTATTAGGAATGGGCTTGCCGATAGTGATGATAGAGGGAAAAAAGCTCTTCTCTTTTTCGGACATCCGTTTTGATGTAGATATTATGGATATGCGTTTTGACCGTTCCGACGGAGAGGTAGAGCTCTTCGGCGATTTCCTGATTGTGCTTTTGCGCAAGGAGCAGCTGGCAGATTTCCTGTTCGCGCTCGGTCAGTCGGTAATTCTGAAAGAAGCTGGTCATAAAGGAGGAGTCCCTGTCTTTTAAGGAATGAGGCGAGCCGGACAGGAGCGGAGAGTCTTTTAGGAAGTAGCGGAGAGCCAGCATGCTCAGACTGATAGAGAAGATATTTTCTGAAAAACTGCGGTTGATAATGTGACTGTGGAGCAGACTGTAGCTGTCCACATGAAAGATGATAAAGGTGTCTTCAGCAAGTATGAGCAGGCTGAAGATGAAAGTTAGGCTGCCGATGATTTTCAGGTATTTCCTGCGGACAGCACTGACTGCTTCTTGTCTGGAACGGTGCCAAGCCCGGATGCCAAGGCAGCCTAGCCAGAGCTGATTGGGCAGGTAATAAAGATAGGTGCGCCAAGAGGAGCTTTGGTCGATGGGAAGCAGCATAAAGAGGAATATAGCGGCCAGCAGCAGGTATTCCCAGCCTTTAATCTTGCTCTTGCTGATAAAATGGAAGAGCCAGAGCTGGCAGAAGTTGCCGGCTAAAAAAATACTGGTTTTGATAAAGGAAGTTCCCTGAAAAGTCTGGTTATAGCCGGAAGCAAAGCTGGCAATCAGCTCAGTCATGGAAATAACAGAGTTGTCCAGAATGAAAACAGCAAAATAAAGGGAGAGTATCAGAAAGAAAGCTTTCATTTTTTTGTTATCTGCCTTGAAGTAATTGACCAAGGAGATAGCCAGGGTAGTAGAATAAAGAATAAGGAGCAGCGTGTTGTAAATATAAACAATGGCAGGGTCCATAATGTCCTCCTTTGTAAAAAGACTATACAAATATTATAACATTCTGCTAAACCTTTTTGATGACGCTGCTGTAACAAAGGTCTAAACCTTGGGTTTATTTTTTGAAAATCCTTGATTTCACAGGGGTTTAGCTCCCTAAACCCGGCCGTTTGCGTTTACATCCCGGGGTTGATAGTCAACTTTTGCTAAAATCGCTATGATAGTCTTATAAAACATTCAGGAGGGCTCAGCTATGAGTGAAAAATTAGACTATATCACAACGGAAGATTTTTCCAAGGAAGAATTGCTTCATTTGGTTGATTTATCCTTGAAAATCAAGGCCTGCATCAAAAACGGTTATTATCCGCCCTTGCTGAAAGATAAAACTTTGGGGATGATCTTTCAGCAGTCTTCAACCCGGACCCGGGTTTCCTTTGAAACAGCCATGACCCAGCTGGGCGGGCATGCTCAGTATCTGGCACCTGGTCAGATTCAGCTGGGCGGTCATGAAACAATTGAAGATACGGCGACGGTGCTTTCCCGTTTGGATGACATTCTCATGGCACGGGTAGAGCGGCATCAGAGCGTGGTGGACTTGGCACGGTATGCGTCCATTCCGGTCATCAATGGCATGTCAGACTACAATCATCCAACTCAGGAATTGGGAGATCTCTGCACGATGGCAGAGCATCTGCCGGCGGGCAAGAAGCTGGAGGACTGCAAGGTTGTCTTTGTCGGTGATGCGACTCAGGTCTGTTTTTCTCTCGGTCTGATTGCGGCCAAAATAGGGATGGAATTTGTTCACTATGGCCCGGAAGGTTTCCAGCTCAATGATATGCACAAAGCAAAATTGGAGGCTATTTGTCAAGTGTCCGGCGGCAGCTACACTGTGACGGATGATGAGGAAGCGATTGTCGGAGCAGACTTCCTCTATACTGATGTTTGGTATGGCCTCTATGAAGCGGAGCTGTCGGAAGAAGAACGAATGGGGATTTTTTATCCTAAATACCAAGTGGACAGCCAGATGCTGGACAAGGCTGGCCGTGATTGCAAATTTATGCACTGTCTGCCGGCGACCCGCAATGAAGAAGTGACTGACGAAGTCATTGACGGGCCTCGCTCTATCTGCTTTGATGAAGCAGAAAACCGGCTGACCTCTATTCGGGGGCTGCTGGTCTATCTTTTGAGAGATTATGCGGCTAAGCATCCTTATGATCTGGCCAAGCAGGCAGCAGCAAAAGCGGATTTGGAAGCCTTTTTGAACTGAGATTCAATAAAAATCGCAGTCAGTGCTGGAAGTGAGATGCTCAAAAATGCCAGTGGAGGCTTTGGGGCTGCGGATAGACTTCCGTAAGGCAGCAAGCAAAAGCACTGCATTGAGGCAGCTGAATGCGTCTGTCCTGCTCTCTCTGATTCTCAAAGAGTATGAACTAGGCTTTTGATGCAATCTGCATTTGCTCTATCTGCAGTTTCCCTGCCTCGCTTCCGGGTTTCCGGGCTCATTCTGCAAAGGTCCCCCGGACCTGCCTCGCTTTCTTGTTTTTAGGCTCGGGCTGAAAAGGTCCCCCGGACCTGCCTCGCTTTCTTGTTTCTAGGCTCGGGCTGAAAAGGTCCCCCGGACCTGCCTCGCTTTCTTGTTTTTAGGCTCGGGCTGAAAAGGTCCCCCAGACCTGCCTCGCTTTCTTGTTTTTAGGCTCGGGCTGAAAAGGTCCCCCGGACCTTTTCACTCCCTCAGATTGTTGGAGCAAGACAGGGTTAGCAGTGAAAGGAGCGGGCTTTCGTCAGACTGGGCCCGCTAAGGTCCGCCTATCTTCAGAAAGGGGAAGATCATGGAAGGAAAGAAAAAATTTAGTTTGTTCAGTGCGGTGCTGTCCGTTATCTGTGTAGTATTTGTGGCAGAAGCCGCCGCGCCGGTTGCGGCCATTGGCAATTCCCAGTTTTTCTGGTGGCTGTTTCTCCTGCTGGCTTTTCTGCTTCCCTATGGGCTGATTTCTTCAGAGCTAGGAACTGCCTACATCGGAGATGGAGGGATTTACGACTGGGTGACCAAGGCCTTTGGCCACCGTTGGGGAGCTCGGGTATCTTGGTATTACTGGATTAATTTTCCGCTCTGGCTGGCTTCGCTGGCGGTCATGACGCCGGGCCTGATGGAGACCATCACAGGCTTCAAATTGGCCCCTTGGGCTGGCATTGCCATTGAGTTAGTCTTTATTTGGCTGATTATTTGGATTAGTTTTTATCCGGTCAGCGACAGCATTTGGATTCTCAATGGAGCGGCGGTCATTAAGATGCTGCTGGCTCTTCTGGTCGGCGGTCTGGGTCTTTATGTTGCCTTCACTAAAGGCATGGCTAATGATATGAGCTTCTCTTCGCTGCTGCCCAGCTTTGACTTGAACAGCCTGTCCTATGTCTCGGTCATTATCTTCAACTTGCTGGGCTTTGAGGTCATCTGCACCTTTGCCGGTGACATGGAAAATCCCAAGAAGCAGATTCCTCAGTCGATTATTGCAGCAGGACTGGTGATTGCAGCTATCTATATCTTTTCAGCCTTTGGGATTGGCGTGGCCATACCGGTCCATAAGATTTCAACCAGCAGCGGCATGATGGACAGCTTTAAACTGCTGACGGGGACTGGTACCGGATGGTTTATCATTGCTATGGCCTTTCTCTTCCTGCTGACTCTCTTTGGCAATATGATTTCCTGGTCGCTGGGCGTCAATAACACGGCTTCTTATGCGGCCGAAAACGGCGATATGCCTAAATTTTTTGCTAGGAGGAGCAAGAGCAAGGATATGCCGGTAGGGGCTGCTGTAGCCAATGGTCTGGTAGCCAGTCTGGTGGTGGTGCTGGCTCCTATTCTGCCGAATCAGGACTTGTTTTGGGCTTTCTTCTCCCTCAATCTGGTCATGTTTCTCCTGTCTTATGTTCCGGTTTTTCCGGCCTTTTACAGGCTGAGAAAGATAGATCCTGACACACCGCGGCCTTTTAAGGTCGGCGGGAAAGATGGCTTTCTGAAATTAATGGTCATCCTGCCTATGATTCTGATTGTCATCTCTCTGATTTTCACCGCTCTGCCGCTGGCATTTGATGCTGAGACACTGACAGCCAAGCTTCCGATTACGATTGGCTCCCTTATCTTTATTGGCCTTGGCGAGCTGATTATCCTGGTCAAAAAAATCAAAGATTAGAAATGAGGTCAAAAAATGGCAAAACGTATCAATGATTCTACTCCTAAGCAAGACGGATTCCGCATGCCGGGAGAATTTGAAAGGCAAGAGCAGATTTGGATGCTTTGGCCTTGGCGCAATGACAACTGGCGTCTGGGAGCGAAACCGGCCCAGCAGGCTTTTCTCCAAGTAGCACAGGCTATCAGTGAGTTTGAACCAGTCTCCCTCTGTGTGCCGCCTACTCAGTATGAAAATGCGCTGGCGCGTGTGGCAGCGCTGGGCAGAGACAATATTCGCGTTATTGAAATGACCAGCGATGACTCTTGGATTCGGGACTGCGGGCCGACTTTTCTGGTCAATGATCAGGGGGATCTCCGGGCAGTAGATTGGGAATTCAATGCTTGGGGCGGTTTGGCTGACGGGCTGTATTTCCCTTGGGATCAGGATGCGCTGGTTGCCCGCAAGGTCTGCGAAATCGAGGGCGTGGACTCTTACAAGACGGCGGATTTCGTGCTGGAAGGCGGATCTATCCATGTGGATGGAGAAGGAACGGTTCTGGTGACGGAGATGTGTCTCCTGCACCCCAGCCGCAATCCGCATTTGTCTAAGGCAGAGATTGAGGAAAAGCTCAAAGATTATCTCAATGCTGAAAAGGTCATCTGGGTCAAGGACGGTATTGACCCTTATGAGACCAATGGGCATATTGACGATGTTGCCTGTTTTGTTCGGCCGGGAGAAGCCGCCTGCATTTATACAGAAGACAGGAGCCATCCTTTCTACAAGGAAGCTCAGGCTGCCTATCATTTTCTGACAGAGCAGACGGATGCCAAGGGGCGTCGGCTGAAAGTTCATAAGCTCTGTGTGACCAAGGAGCCTTGCTATCTCAGGGCAGCAGACAGCATTGATTACGCCGAGGGCAGCATTCCTCGGGAAGAGGGAGAAATCGCCATTGCTTCCTATCTTAATTTTCTGATTGTCAACGGGGCTGTTATTCTGCCTCAGTATGGTGATGAGCATGATGCTCTGGCTGTGGAGCAGGTTCAGGCCATGTTTCCTGACAGAAAGATTGTCGGCGTGCAGACGGCTGAAATTGCATACGGCGGCGGCAATATCCACTGTATTACCCAGCAGCAGCCAGCGGTTTAAAGCTCCTTCGGGACAAGGCCGGGATAAGATGTCTCGGCCTTGCCATATTTTATCATCATTTCGTTTATCTTTTATGATGTCGTTAACTCGCGCCTTGCCCTACTTTTGAGAATTCCTCACGGTCTCTTATCCGCAACCTATCATTTTCTTATTTCAAAATGATAGGCTGAAACTGTCCCCCAGACAGTTTCACTGCTAAAAGCAAACTGAAAGACTATACTCAAGCTTTTTGAAAAATGAAGATGGCGGGTCTGATATGGGATCTTTCAAAAGACAGATCCTCTGTGGGTGAGGTCGCAGCCATCATGGGCGTCTGTCCCACCGCCATCGGTTTGAGGCCGGTACAGTCTCCAGCTGGCTTTCCAGTGTGCTTTTTGATTTTCGTTGAGCAGAACATAGAGAGATGGTTCGCCTGCTGGTTCTTGAGCAGAACATGGTATAATAGACTTGTTCGGAGACCGGCTGTCTTTTTGATGCCTTACCTTAAGCAGTGGCCTGCAAGCAATTGGCTCTATTATCGTCATTTCGTTTATCTTTTAAGACGTCGTTAGCTCGCCTTGCTTTAACAGTCCGGGGGACTGTGAGAGGTTGGGGATGAGGAAAACAGAGTTTTCCTCAATGCAGGAGCTTTTTGGAGTCTAAAAGACGAACAGTCTTGACACATCCTAACGGATATTTCATCCATAACCTCAAAGCAGTGCTTTGAGCAATCAGCTACCGCGTCAAAAGTTTTTTACCAAAACAAAGTGAGACTGAAGGACTTTCGTCCCACCCTCAGCCCGAACCTAGAAACAAGATAGTGGGGTAGAAAGGTTGTGGATAAGGCAAGCGAAGCTTGCATCAGCCGTACCCCACTACAGCCTGCGGCTTGTTACCTACTATTAAAAGCAAACTAAAAGACGATATTCATTGCGAAAGGGAAAAACTCAACTCTGTTCGTTTTTTATTCATTCTATTCTGGCTTTCCATCTTTTTTCTCAAGTGATGGCGGACTGGTAGAGCGGGCCGAAGCGAACGATGTGCGGGTTTCAATAGAAAGAGCAGCAGATTCTGCCTTTTGCGCCTCACGGCTAAGGTAAGTCAAAAGAAGAATCGTCATCTCTTTCCGAACAAGACTGTAAAACGAGGGAGGCGTATGATGAATCAATATTTAAAAGCAGCGGTTTATGGCCTGGCTGTGGCAGATGCTCTGGGGGTGCCTTATGAGTTTCGGGAGCGAGGCAGTTTTACGGCGGACGCTATGGTTGGCTACGGCAGCCACCAGCAGCCGGCTGGCACTTGGTCGGATGATACCAGTCTTGTCCTAGCGACCTGTGCATCTATCAGGGATCGAGGAGTCATTGACCCAGCGGACATGCAGCGGCGTTTCAGGAGCTGGCTGTTTGAGGGGGCCTATACAGCAGATGGCCAGACCTTTGATGTGGGCCATGCAACTCGTCAGGCTCTGATGCTAGGCTACGGCCTGTCTGATGTGTTTTCCAACGGCAACGGCTCTCTGATGCGAATCCTGCCCTTGGCATTTACAGCAGCTGATAGGGCTGACATTCAGGCGGTTTCCAGCATTACCCATGCCCATGCTCTTTCGATAGAAGCCTGCCAGATTTATATAGACATTGCCAGACAGCTGCTGGCTGGTCGGCACTTGCCCCAAATTTTGACTGGTCTGCAAGTCAGTTCGGCTTTCAGCCGCTTAAAAGAGCTGGCCCGGCTGCCGCAGACTGCTATTCGCTCCAGCGGCTATGTAGTGGACACTCTAGAGGCGGCTCTTTGGTGCCTGCTGCAGACTACGGCTTACTCGGAAGCAGTCCTGAAAGCGGTCAATCTGGGCGATGATACCGACACGGTAGCCTCTGTGACCGGCGGCTTAGCCGGTCTTATCTACGGTCTGGAGGCTATTCCGCAGGTTTGGCTCCAGCAGCTGCGCAACAGAGAATTGCTGGACAGCTGCTTGTTTTAGCATTTCTCTCATTCTGAGAAGCGACGTGGTTTGAAGGGATTTTCGAAGAGTATGAAGCATCAAAGATGACTGAATCAACTGTGAGGGGTGGGAAGACGAACTCTTTTATTTGGCGTTCTTTCCCGCTCCTTTATTTTGCAGACGATTTTTTTCTAAAAGGGCTTGACTTGGAGTCCACTCCAAGGTTTATAATGGATTTATACAGATTGCAACAAAGGAGGTCCAGATGACACCGGCAGATGAATTGCTGGGCTTGGATTTTCTGCATATTGATAAGATTGAAAATAGTCTCCACGCATATCAGCCGGCTAAGCGCGCCAATGAAAAGCGGACCATGTATGAGGCGGTTGAATGAGGCAAAATAGGAGCTCGGATCAATGACATTGCACCGGGCATTGTCGTTACGCCGCTGGCTGTTGATGAGTTGAGCGGCATTCGCGGAGATTTTTTATAAAAATATATTTGCAGAGTCGCCCGCAGGACGTCCGGGAACGACAGACGAAATTGCCAATCTGGCGGAACTGCTGCTTGGCGAGCGCGGCCCATGTATAATGGACTCTACCTTTTTGATCGATGGCGTCGCGACAGCTTCGTATTTTTACGGACCGCTGCAGCCAGAAAAATAGGAGGAAAAGATGAACATAAAAAAAGTAAGTGAACGAACCGGTATCAGTGCGGACACGATTCGCTATTATGAGCGGATTGGACTGATTCCGCCGGTGACGCGAAATGCTGCAGGAATCCGGGATTTCAGCCAGCACGAGATCGAGGTGCTGGAGTTTGTCCGCCTTTTTAAAACAGCCGGCATGTCTGTTGAAAGCCTGATTGACTATATCAAGCTTCTGGACAAGGGGGATGAGAGCATTCCGGCCAGACTGTCTATCCTGCAGGATGAAAAGGATAAGCTGGAGGGACGGCTGGGAACCCTGCAGGCTGCTCTCAATCGGCTGAACTATAAGATTGAGAATTATGAAAATAAGGTGGTTCCCAGAGAGCGAGAATTATTTACAGAAAGAGAGGCAGACTAATGGCGCAGTTTGAAGAAGTGCAACAGGGGATTATTTTTCCGGTTGGAGAGGAAAATGAGGCTTACCAGGATGTCTTTACGGGCCGGTCTTATCTGGCTGTATTAGCCCAAGCGCCCGGCGGCCGTACAGGAGTTGCCAATGTGACCTTTGAGCCGGGCTGCCGCAATCATTGGCATGTTCATACAGAGGGCTATCAGATCCTTCTGGTTTTAGGCGGACAGGGGCTTTACCAAGAGGAGGGAAAAGCTGCGCGGCTGCTGCAGGCCGGGGATGTTGTGGTGACGGATAAAGGAGTCAAGCACTGGCACGGTGCTGTTAAAGATGCTTGGTTTGAGCATATTGCTATCACTGCTGGAGCCAGTGAGTTCTTTGAAGCAGTGACAGATGACATTTATGAGTCGGCTCATAGAGATCATGGTTTATAAGGAGACAGGAAATGGCAGAAAAACAAACAGCCGGTCGTGATTTGTTGGGAGAATTTGCTCCTGCATTTGCAGCCTTGAATGACGATGTGCTTTTTGGGCAGGTCTGGTCCAGAGAGGCAGAATTGTCCCCTAAAATCCGCTCCATTGTCACCGTCACGGTGCTGATGACGGCGGGCAATTTTGAGCAGCTGGCATTTCATTTGACGAAGGCCAAAGAAAATGGAGTCAGCAAAGACGAAATCGCAGAAATTATCACCCATGCTGCCTTTTATATGGGCTGGCCCAAGGCTTGGTCGGCTTTGACCAAGGCAAAGGAAATCTGGGAATAGCACAGGCTAATGGAGGAATCATCATGGAATATACAAGATTAGGCCAAACCGGCCTCGACGTTTCGAAAATCTGTCTGGGCTGTATGAGTTTCGGCGATGCCAGCCGAGGGTTTCACTCAGGCTGGCTCTTGGATGAGGAAAAAAGCCGGCAGATTATTAAAAAAGCGCTGGATATGGGCGTGAACTTCTTTGATACGGCCAATGTCTACGCGGCCGGCAGCAGTGAGGAGTACCTCGGGCGGGCTATCCGTGACTTTGCCGACCGGGAGGAGGTCGTTATTGCCACCAAGCTTTTCTTTGGTGACGGTCAGCACGAAGGCCGAAATACGAGGGGACTGTCCCGCAAGGCAATTTTCAGTCAGGTCAATGCCAGTCTGGAACGGCTGGGGCTGGACTATATCGACCTGCTCTATATTCACCGCTGGGATTACCAGACGCCGATTGAGGAAACAATGGCTGCCCTCCATGACTTGGTCCGCTCTGGCAGGGTCCGCTATTTAGGAGCTTCTGCCATGTATGCCTGGCAGTTCCAAAAGGCTCAGTATGCCGCTGAAAAGAACGGCTGGACCAAATTTTCCGTCATGCAGAATCACTATAATCTTCTCTACCGGGAAGATGAGCGGGAAATGATTCCTTTCTGCAAAGACTCCGGTGTCGGTCTGGCTCCCTACAGTCCTTTTGCCGCTGGCCGGGTGGTCCGCGACTGGACGGCAGATACAGCCAGAAGCCGCACCGATGAAACAGCTAAGTCCAAGTATGACAGCACCGAGGAGCAGGACCGTCTGATTGTCGAGCGGGTCGCTCAAGTAGCCGAGCGCTGCGGCCGCACGCGGGCGCAGGTAGCCTTGGCTTGGCTCTGGCAAAAAGGGATTGATTCGCCCATTGTCGGTGTCACCAAGGAAAGGTATCTGGATGATTTCGCCGGGGCCTTTGACCTGACCCTGACAGCAGCAGACATGGCTTACTTGGATGAAGCCTATGTCCCCCATCGAATTGTAGGAGCACTGTAAAAAAACCGCATGCTCTTTGACAATCTCTTCAAACCGCTAGTTCCAACAGCCTTGGGGGCTAAAAATAGCAAAGCAGGGAAGGTTAGGAGAATCTTTTTAGCCTGATTCTAGTTTTCTGCCGCTCTTCCTTGAGTATACATGCAGACAAAAATCGCAGCCGTTTTGTGCTGCGATTTTTTAATAGAGAAAGTTCTGGATGGAACAGCTGGCTGTGAAAGAAAGGTCGGCTGGTTCGTTTATCTTTCTAGTTCGGTTTGGTTCCGCCGGGACGGTCGGTGCTTTGCTGCTTAGCACGAAAAGCCTAGATTACTCCAGCTCCGGAAAGAGTTTGGCCAGTATTTTCGGTGTGATGGGCTGACCCGGTCCCTGAGCGCAGTAGGTGTGCATATACATGGAGGGGTTAAAATTGAGCTCAATGCAGGTGCAGTTGGGCTTTTCCTGGGTAGAGGGAAGGGTGCAGTCCGGGATAATCAAATCTACACCGCAGACCCAGGCCCCTATGGCTTTGGCCATATCTGCGGCCAGCTGCTTGTAGGAAGGGTGCATGCTTTCGGTCACATCGATGGAATCTCCCCCAGTCGAGATATTGGAGTTGCGGCGCAGCTCCACCTTGACACCAGCTGGCAGGATATGGTCAGGTCCATAGCCCTGCTGGTCCAGCATGAGCAGTTCAATGTCTCCCAGTTCGATGATTTCTAAGGGAGAACGGTGGTCACGGCCGCGCAGGGGGTTGTCATTTTTAATAGCAACCAGCTCTCGCACCGTATGCCGACCGTCTCCGATTACGTTGGCTGCTACACGCAGAAGGACCGCTTCACAGCAGCCATCTAGGATAAAGAATCGATACTCGGTTCCTGGGATAAATTCCTCTACCAAAACGGCCCTGTCTTCTGCAAAGGCGATTTCCAGAGCTTTCCGGTAGCTTTCCCGGCTGGCCGGTTCTTGGAAGATAGAAATGCCTAGACCGAAGTTGGTGGACTTAGGTTTGACAACAATCTGCCGGCCTTTGATAAGCGGATAGTAGGCCAAGCCCTCCTCTATGCTGGAGAATTCCGCTCCGGCAGGCACTGGAAAATCAGCTGCTGCTAAGATTTTCTTGGTCACGGTTTTATTGGCCATAGCCAGCGGGATGACATAGTTATCTTTGGAAGTCATGTTGCCGTTTTTGACAAATTCTACATGATTTCCCCGCCAGAGTTTGAGGAATTGGTCATTTTCATCTAAAATCTCAACATTCAGCCCCTTCTGAATGGCGTCAAAGAGCAGCATTTGGGTGGATAGTTCCATGTTTTCATAGCCTTTAAGAGCATAAGGAGCTATCCAGGCATCATCGTGGAATTGCTCCGCTTTCGCCAAGCCAAACTCTTCTAAAGAATTATTTTTTATGTAAGGCAGAAGCCGGCCGGACAGGGTCTGCCTAGGGTCCAGCAGAGCTGCTTTGATGTTTTGGAGCAGCTGACTGTAGTAGACGGGGAGGTCAAAGTGGCAGATAAGAGCCTCCATGGCTTGGATAAGAGCAGAGCTGTCGGCCTCGTCCGGCAGAGGAGTCAGCGGATGGCTGCAGGCAACCCGTTGGTTGAGAGCGTGCGCAGCTTCTAAGCTTTCGTCTGCCTCCTTGACATCCTCCAGCCACAGCAGGGCTAGAAGAAAGAGATGGACACTATCCAGAGTTTCCTGACTGATTCCCAAAGCATCAAAGGGATTGAGATCAAAGCAGCGAAATTCCAGATAAGTCACACCCTTGTCCAGATAGCTGCGGTTGTGCTTCTGCCCGCGGAAACGGACAGCAGAGTAAAATTCCTTCTCCGCACTCAGGTCGCCTGCCTGAACATAGCCTTCAATATCCGCGGCATACTGTTCCAGAGAAGCGTAGGAAACATGGATGTGGGGATCATTGACATAGCCATAGTCGCTGTTGCGAAAAGAGCGAATGGGCTGGGGAATGTCCTGGTCATAGAAACCAGCCTCCGCTAAGGGGGCTGCTCCGTAGAGATAGGTCAGCAGCCAGCGGAAGCGCAGAAAGTTGCGGGCCAGCTTGAGATAGAGATCGTTTTTAAAATCTCGGAGGGAAGCATAGCCGCTGACGGCAAAGAGAGCCGCCACTAAGTCCTTGCCCAGCTCTATATTGTAATGAATGCCTGAGATCGCCTGCAGACGTTTGCCGTATTTGGCGGCCAGCCCTTCCCGGTAATGGTGTTCGTATTCATTTTCCAGCCGGGCGATGACAATCTCTTCCTCTGTCAGCCGGGGCGGCATGGAGAGCGGCCAGAGTCGCTCATTGGGGTCGATGGAGCGCTCGGCTACGTCTGTGATGGCTCCCAGCAGGCGCCGCGCTTCACTGGCTGAGTGGGCGACAGGGGTGATCAGCTCCAGCTGCTGCTCGCTGAAGTCAGTCTGGATGGTCGGGTGGTAGTTGCGGGAGCCCAAGATCTGCGGATGGTCTGTCTGAGCCAGACTTCCCTCTGCTGTCACCCGCAGGCTCTCTCTTTCAAGGCCGAAGGTTGCCTGCAGAATCGGACTTGCTGCATCTAGTTTTTCTAATAAATGGTCAATGGTCATCGGTTTTCTCCATCCCTGCTATGATAAAATTAGTCTATTACAAAAACAGCCAGAAAACAACTATCTGCTACGTTTTTAGGAAATTTCCGAACCTTTTCGGCCTATACTCTGCTTTGTTTCGGGAAAATAAGAGATTTGCAGCAATTAAACCCTTTTCAAAAAAGAAAAACCAAATCAAAAATCTGCCCAACCTTGAAAAAAAACTCATTTTTTCTTATAATGAAGTGTAAGATATACCGCAGGTGAGATTCCTGCCATAGATGCAAGAAAGGAAGAGCTGTTTCTTACTCTTTCTATTTGAATTCACTGCCTGAGCTGCAGCCTGCAGCCAGTCTGAATTTAAAATAGTCTGAGTAGAGGCTCAGACAAAGATATGACATCAGTAGTTGTTGTAGGAACCCAGTGGGGAGATGAAGGCAAGGGAAAGATTACCGATTTTCTCTCTGCCAATGCGGAAGTCATTGCCCGCTATCAAGGCGGAGACAATGCCGGCCACACCATTGTCATTGACGGCAAAAAGTACAAGCTGCACCTAATCCCGTCAGGGATTTTCTTCCCGGAAAAAATCTCTGTCATCGGAAACGGTATGGTTGTCAATCCTAAGTCTCTTGTAAAAGAGCTGGCTTATCTGCATGGAGAAGGCATTACCACCGATAATCTCCGTATTTCAGATAGGGCGCATGTCATTCTGCCTTATCATATTGAGCTGGACCGCCTGCAGGAAGAAGCCAAGGGCGAACATAAGATCGGTACCACCATCAAGGGGATTGGACCGGCTTACATGGACAAGGCTGCGCGTGTAGGGATTCGCATTGCTGATCTTTTGGATAGAGACATTTTCAGAGAGCGCTTGGAGCGCAATCTGGCTGAGAAAAACCGTCTCTTTGAAAAGCTCTATGACAGCCGGGCGATGAGTGTTGAGGATATTTTTGAGGAATATTACGCTTACGGTCAGCAGATTAAGCAGTATGTGACTGACACTTCCGTCATTCTCAATGATGCTTTGGACCATGGCAAGCGCGTGCTCTTTGAGGGGGCTCAAGGGGTCATGCTGGATATTGATCAAGGAACCTATCCTTTTGTAACGTCTTCTAATCCGGTAGCCGGCGGTGTGACCATTGGCTCCGGTGTCGGGCCCAGCAAGATTGACAAGGTTGTCGGCGTCTGCAAGGCCTACACCAGCCGGGTCGGCGATGGTCCCTTTCCGACGGAACTCTTTGACGAGATTGGCGACCGGATTCGCGATGTGGGTCATGAATATGGTACCACGACTGGCCGTCCGCGCCGGGTTGGCTGGTTTGACTCAGTGGTCATGCGCCATAGCCGCCGGGTATCAGGGATTACCAATCTCTCCCTCAATTCGATTGATGTTCTGACCGGTCTGGATACGGTGAAGATCTGTGTAGCTTATGACCTTGACGGTCAGCGCATCGATCATTATCCGGCGAGTCTGGAGCAGCTTAAACGCTGCAGGCCGATCTATGAAGAGCTGCCGGGCTGGCAGGAGGACATCACTGGTGTCCGCAGTTTAGAGGACCTTCCTGAAAATGCCCGCAACTATGTCCGCCGTGTCAGTGAGCTGGTCGGTGTCCGTATCTCAACTTTCTCAGTCGGTCCCGGTCGGGAACAGACCAATATCCTGGAAAGTGTTTGGTCCAGCCTGTAATAGATGAGTCTGATACCGTATAGCCCTTTCGTTTGCTTCTAGCAGTGAACTGGTCTGGGAGCATAAAAAGGTTCGGGGAACCCTTTTAGCCCTGTCCAGAAATTGAAAAGCAGGGAAAGTTCCAGCTATCGTCTGGAAATAAGAAAATGATAGGCAGCAAGGCGGTGGCTGGCAGACAGCATATGGGAGTCTGTCCTGCTGTCAGCCTTTGTCTTTGCAAGCCTTTAGCGTCTGGGCAAAATCAACCTTTTAAAAAAACGGCTCTTAAGTTTCTTTTAAGTCGGGTTCTTTATAATGAAATCATAAACAAAGATCTCCTAACTTTGTTTAGAAATCCTAAAACTTTTTCATAATAATCTCCTGAAGGCCACCCCAGCGGTGGCTTTTGTTTTGCCTGAAGGCATGTTATAATGGAGAGGAAGAGTGGAAAGGGAAAAGGGATCATGGACTACAGTCAGGAAGAAAAAGAATTTTTTATGAGGGAAGCTCTGAAAGAGGCAGAAATCGCTCTGGCACATGATGAAATTCCCATCGGCTGTGTCCTGGTCAGGGACGGCGATATTATCGGCCGCGGCCACAATGCCCGAGAGGAACTGCAGCGGGCGGTCATGCATGCGGAAATCATGGCCATTGAAGAGGCCAATCAGCATGAGCAGAGCTGGCGTCTGCTGGATACCACGCTCTTTGTCACCATTGAGCCCTGTGTCATGTGCAGCGGGGCTATCGGTCTGGCCCGAATCCCTCGGGTTGTCTATGGTGCCAAAAATCAGAAATTCGGTGCTGCCGGCAGCCTCTACGACATCTTGACTGATGAGCGGCTCAATCACCGGGTTGAGGTGGAAAGCGGGCTTTTAGAGGAAGACTGCGCTGCTGTGATGCAGAATTTTTTCAGAAACCGCCGGAAAAAAAGTGAGTAAATGTCTAGAGTTTTGAGAAAGTTTGTGTTATACTGATTAATGGAGCAACAGTTTTGCGTGAAGCGGGTCAGGGGAGGAATCCAGCAGCCCTAAGCGAAGTAAACTGTGTGCTCTTTTTCTATATCTCTTAGCGAGACTAACTCAAAGAGTGACGTCGAGCTTAGAGATATGGATGCCCAGCCGCTGGTCGGCGTGGGTACGGAGCTCTTGACGAATCCAGTCCCAAGGACGCAGATACGTTATAGTACAGCCTCCCAGCCTTCTCGGGAGTTTTTTCTTACTGTTTCCTGCGGAGTTGCAGAGAAAGAGAATGCTTTTTTACAGATTGGCAGCCGAATGCAAACGATTGCGTCTAAGCCTGCTCTGCTTTGAAGGCTGTCTTTAAAATAGAGCAGGGAGATAAATGTAAACGTTTTAAAATGGTAAAACTACTTGCGTATTTGTCTTTAAAGCGTTATCATAAAAGAGAAGAAATAATGGAGGATGAACATGACACATATTAAATTTGACTACTCCAAGGTGCTGGGCAAGTTTGTGGCACCTCATGAAGTAGAATACATGCAGTCTCAGGTGACTGCTGCTGATGAATTACTGCGCAAAGGAACCGGAGCGGGAGCAGATTTCCGCGGCTGGCTGGACCTTCCTGAAAATTATGATAAGGAAGAGTTTGCCCGTATCCTGCAGGCGGCGGAGCAAATCAAGTCAGACAGCGATGTCTTGGTCGTGATTGGTATCGGCGGATCTTATCTGGGAGCGAAAGCAGCCATTGACTTTTTGAATCATTCCTTTGTGAATCTGCAGAGCAAGGAAGAACGCAAGGCGCCGCAGATTCTGTATGCCGGCAACTCAATCTCGTCAACCTATTTGGCTGATTTGGTGGAATATGTGGCGGACAAGGACTTCTCTGTCAATGTGATTTCCAAGTCAGGAACGACGACAGAACCGGCTATTGCTTTTCGTGTCTTTAAGGAACTCTTGCTTAAGAAATATGGTCAGGAAGAAGCTAACAAGCGGATTTATGCAACGACAGACCGTGTCAAGGGGGCAGTTAAAGTGGAAGCTGATGCCAATGGCTGGGCTACCTTTGTTGTGCCGGATGATGTCGGCGGCCGTTTCTCAGTGCTGACAGCGGTAGGCCTCTTGCCAATCGCAGCTTCCGGTGCTGATATCACCAAGCTCATGGAAGGTGCCAACGCTGCCCGCAAGGCTTACACTTCTGACAAAATTTCGGATAATGAAGCCTATCAATATGCGGCTCTGCGCAATATCCTTTACCGCAAGGGCTATGCGACAGAGATTTTGGTCAACTACGAGCCGTCCCTGCAGTATTTCAGTGAATGGTGGAAGCAGCTGGCCGGTGAGTCAGAAGGCAAAGACCAAAAAGGGATTTACCCAACCTCAGCCAACTTTTCAACGGACCTGCACTCTCTGGGCCAATTTATCCAAGAAGGTGCCCGTATCATGTTTGAAACAGTTGTTCGTGTTGATAAACCGCGCAAGAATGTGCTGATTCCTGAACTGGCAGAGGACCTGGACGGTTTGGGCTACCTACAAGGAAAAGATGTAGATTTTGTCAACAAGAAGGCCACAGATGGCGTGCTGCTGGCCCATACAGACGGTGATGTGCCTAATATGTTCGTCACACTGCCAGAGCAGAATGCGTTCACGCTGGGCTATACGATCTACTTCTTTGAGCTGGCGATTGCCCTTTCAGGCTACCTGAATGGCATCAATCCATTTGACCAGCCTGGTGTAGAAGCCTACAAGAAGAATATGTTTGCCCTGCTTGGCAAACCGGGCTTTGAAGACCTGAGCAAAGAGCTGAATGCCCGCCTGTAATCATGCAAGACAAGACCTTCCTTCGGGGAGGTTTTTTGATTGGAAGAAAAATTTATGTTATAATACTGTAAAATTTGTCATCTTATTTCAATGTTTTTGCAATGTGGCAAATCAACAAAATTTACAAGGAGAAAACCATGTCAGAAAAAGACGGACAAGGTCAAGTGCAAGGGGGTTGGCAAGAGCATGAAACCAGCCAGCCATTGCAAGGGAATTTCCAGCAGATTCAGCCGCAAGGGCTGCCTGATAAGAAGGGCAATATCGGAACAGTCATAGGGGGTTCAGTTTTTGCTCTCATCATTGGCCTTTTGATCGGCAGCGGTTCAGCTTATTTGATCGGCAAGCAAGCGCAGACAGATAAGGACATCCAACGCATTAAACGCTTGACTAAGGCGCAGGAAGAAGCCAAGGAAAAAGACAAGGGATTTATTACGGATGGTCAGTCAGTGCAGTTCACATGGACCTTGAAAGATTTGGGGTTGTTGAGCTATACGAATGATGATGGCTTAGGCTTGACGGCAGATCAAATTGTTGCAGCATACGGGTTGGCCAGCTCAGCCGAATATGATGGCAATCAGCTGATACTCCGCTGGGCTTCTTCTGTCAGAGACAAGGAGCAAAATATCTATTTTCAATTCGACGAAGTAGATCAGAATTACTATCTGAGGCAGGTGACAGTGGGAGACTCTTTCAAGGAATATAGAAAAGAGAAGGAAACGACAGATTGGAGCGAGCTTTCCCAAGAAGATTTGGAGCGATTGCAGACAGGGGATAAGGAGACCGGGAAAGGAGGAACGGCCTTGTCAGAAGTTCTGCAGAAGCATCCGGTTCCATCAGAGATTGTCATCACAACCGAGCGCGATGTGGATAATAAGATTGTCTCCAACCGTTTGATGGCTGCGGCGACTTACAAGACGGAAGATGGCTATCAGCATCTGGTTTTCTTAGGACAGAGAGACGGGAGCTTTTTATATATCGGAGCTGATTAAGAATAGGTTTTCCGGTTACTGTTTCAAAGTCTCGCTGAGACCGTTTTTACTGCTACAATTTAAAAAATAAGTAAGGAGGAAGGAAGATTGACAGAAAAGCAATCACAGCATTCTTTTGATCCGTCAAAAAATGCTCAGTCGCAAGAGGGGGGACCGCATCATTTTCAATCTCCGCAAGACCATGTTTCAAGCCCGCAGGGACCAACTCCGCCTTTGGCCAAGAATAAGCTATGGAAGGGAATCCTGATAGGTGCAGTCCTGCTTTCTCTTTGCATTGGACTAATCGGCGGAGGAGTATGGGGCTATGGCATGGGAACAGCGGATGTTATCAAAGGAGAATATCCTGAGCTGCGGCCCTTGGCGGATGCTGGGCCGTCAAAGAGAGATCAATCAGACCAGTACATTGATCCAGATGAGGCTGCATTTAACTGGAATATTGACGATTTGGCAGATTTGCGGTTTAATACTGTGCAGACAGATGCTAATGGGACTCCTATAGAGGATATTCTGGATAAATACGGTAAGGCTTTAAAAGGGGATTTCTCTAACGATGAGATGGATTTAGAGTGGGGGACGCTCCAAAGCTATGATGAGGAAGAAGAATGGCCGATTTATTATACGGACCAATCTGTTTCTCTGGATTTTGATAAGAAAAAAGAGGCCTTCTATCTGAACAGCCTTCATATGTATGACATTCGTTTTGTAGGAAGCAGTCATAATGCTGAGGATGAAGCGATGGCGACGGATTATTTTGAAAAACTGAAAAAAGGCGATGCAAAGACTGGTAAAGACGGTGTTTCCTATAAGGATGTTTTTAAGGAATATGGCAGTCTGCAGAACATCTATATCTATGTCGATGAAGATTTTAAGGAGAAGACTAGCCGAACCATCATGGAGGCTGTGTATGCAGCTCCTAATGGCGGCAGCTATAAATTGACTTTCATTCAGCAGGAGGATGGGAACTATCTCTTGTCTGCTGCTCTTGCAAAATAAACAGCAAAAAGGAGAACCAATGACAGAACAAAACAAAGCACAAGAAGCATCACTGGATGGAGCGGCTCCAAATCCGCCGCAGCCCCAGATGTCAGAAACAGGGCAATTTTCAGCCGCTTCAGTAGGGAGTCAACCTCCTCAAGCAGCAGTTGGAGGGCCAGAGATGATGAATACGAATCAAGATTTTGGTGCTCAGCAGCCAACAGTTGAAGCGTTCTATACTCAAACGCCTCAGCAGAATGGTTGGCCGCAGGCGCCCTTTCAAGAGTCCCCGTCTCCAGGCTTCAATCCGGCTGGGCAAAACGATGCTGGTCTGCAGCAAACTGCCAATTTTTCTGACCAACTGGGCCAAAAACCGCAGAAAAACCAGACAGGGAAATGGATAGGATTTTTAGGAATCGGTCTGGCAGCAGGACTATTTCTAGGAGGTCTGGGCGGCTATTTCCTAAATGATTTTATGAGCGGCGGAAGTACACAGCTTGTGTCGACGAAAAATGTACGAAAAGGCCAGCAAACCAACTTTGCTGCCTATGTAGCCCAGTCTGAAGATGATGTATATGAATGGAAAATGAAAGATTTTGAAAAACTGAACTTCCATCATATAGATGATGATGGGCTGACTCCTGATCAGGTTATTGAACAATTTGGCTTGGCTAGCAATGTGACTTTTCAAGAAGAAGGGCTGTCTTTGTCTTGGCTGCCTGATTCTGGCTATACCAGCCTTACCTTTGTAAAAGACGAGGATGGTGTCTATCGTCTCAATGGCATGCATGCTATGCCCGGCAGTGATGATTATGATCGGAAAGTATCTGATCAGATTACAGAGAAGTTAAAGACAGGCGATAAGGAAACAGGCGAAGGGGGCTCTTCCTTTACGGAGCTAGTCAAAGAGTTTCCGGAATATAGAAGTATCTCAGTTTTTGGAGATGGTGAATTGGCGCCAGAGATGCAGATAAACTACGAAACTTCCTCCAGCAAGGAACTGAATCTGATTTTTATCCGTCAGGAAGACGGCCGGTATCTTTTGAGTAACATTTTGAAATAAGACACGGAAAGAGTGCTGAACGGACAAAGAATTTGGAGGTTGGCATTCTTTTTGTGATTTCCTCACAAAATGGTCAAAAAGCATAGAAAGAAAACGCTTTATTTTGTATAATAGAAACAAAGACAGAATGGAGGTTTTTTTATGCCGCAGGAAAACTATATCATGGCGATTGATCAGGGAACGACCAGTTCTAGAGCGATTATTTTTAATCATGCAGGTCAGCAGGTCTGCGCCAGTCAGAAGGAATTCAGGCAGATTTTTCCGGAGCCGGGCTGGGTGGAGCACAATGCCAATGAAATCTGGAATTCGGTGCAGTCAGTCATCGCCAATGTCTTTATCGAAAGCGGCATCAAGCCCAGTCAGATTGAGGCTATTGGGATTACCAATCAGCGGGAAACAGCAGTGGTCTGGGACAAGGAAAGCGGTCTTCCAATCTACAATGCGATCGTCTGGCAGTCACGGCAGACAGCGCCGCTGGCAGAGCAGCTGAAGAAAGAAGGCTATACGGAGCTCTTTCATCAGAAGACCGGTTTGGTCATTGATGCTTATTTTTCAGCGACCAAGGTCCGCTGGATTTTAGACCATGTGGAAGGCGCTCAGGAAAGGGCGGAGAAGGGGGAACTGCTCTTTGGTACCATTGATTCCTGGCTGGTTTGGAAGCTAACAGACGGCGCTGTTCATGTGACCGATTATTCCAATGCAGCCCGCACGATGCTTTATAACATCAGGGATTTAAAATGGGATGAGGAAATTTTAGACATTCTCCGGATACCTGCGGCCATGCTGCCGGAGGTCCGCTCCAATTCAGAAATCTACGGCTATACCAAGCCCTATCATTTCTACGGCGGGCAGGCAGCGATTGCGGGAATGGCTGGAGATCAGCAGGCCGCTCTTTTCGGCCAGCTGGCCTTTGAGCCGGGCATGGTCAAAAATACTTACGGAACAGGCTCTTTTATCATTATGAATACAGGAGCAGATGCCAGCCTGTCTCAGAATAACCTGCTGACAACGATTGGCTATGGCATTGACGGCAAGATTACCTATGCCTTGGAAGGCTCCATTTTCATCGCGGGCAGTGCTGTCCAGTGGCTGCGGGACGGTCTGCGCCTCTTGGACTCTGCGGCGGAATCTGAGAGCTATGCCCAGCATTCTCAAAATGCCGATGAAGTCTATGTAGTGCCTGCCTTCACAGGGCTGGGCGCTCCTTACTGGGATCAGGAGGCCAGAGGAGCGGTATTTGGTCTGACCCGGGGAACTTCCAAGGAAGATTTTATCAAGGCAACCCTGCAGTCTATTGCTTATCAGGTGCGGGATATTATTGATACTATGGAAAAGGACACCGGGACACCGATTCGGCTGTTAAAAGTGGACGGCGGAGCTGCCATGAATCACTATCTGATGCAGTTTCAGGCAGATATTTTGGGGATTGAGATTGCCCGAGCCCAGAATTTGGAAACAACTGCTCTGGGAGCGGCTTTTCTGGCGGGTCTTGCCGCTGGCTATTGGCAGGACTTGGAGGAGCTGAAAAGTCTCAATGCTGTCGGCCGGAGGTTCGAGCCGCAGATGGACGCTCAGCGCAGAGAAGAGCTCTACCAAGGCTGGCAGCGGGCTGTCGCTGCGGCTCAGTTTTTTGCGGCGCAGGCGTCCAAAGAGACCAATGAAGCAGAGGAGTGAAGAGAGGGGCAGAAGGACAGCCATCGTCATTTCGTTTATCTTTTATTCCGTCGTTAACTCGCCTTGCTCTCACAGTCCGGGGGACTGTGAGAGGTTGGGAATAAAACAAACGCAGTTTGTGTCAAAACAGTCCTAGGGAGTGAAAAGGTTTGGGGAACCTTTTCAGCCCGAACCTAGAAACGAGATAGTGAGGTAGAAAGGTTGTGGAGTAGGGCGGTGGGACAGAACTAAATTTTTTAAAAATTTAGTTCGTCGTCCCAGCCCCGCGAGGATGATTAGGAGCTTTTTGGAGTCTAAAAGACGAACGGTCTTGACACATCCTAACGGATGTTTCATCCATAACCTCAAAGCAGTGCTTTTGTTGCTTCCTCTCGGACGCTCTATCTATAACCTCAAAACCTCCACTGGAGCTTTTGAGCAATCAGCTACCGCGTTAAGAGTTTTTTACTAAAACAAAGCGAGACTGAAGGACTTTTATACAGTATCTTCCCAAAGATCCATCCCTCTGTGGGTGAGGACGCAGCCATCATGGGAGTCTGTCTCAGCCTCATCAGCAGCACTTTTGACACTTCCTCTCGGAAGCTTTATCCGCAACCTCAAAGCACTGCTTTGAGCAGCTCGCTGCCATCCTGTCTGCTCCTGCCTAGTTTGCTGATGATTTTCATTGAGCATTAAATCAATTCCGCCCCAAGAGCCTGCGGCTGGCTCAAGTCTAGTTTGCCGAAGTATACAAGCAAACTAAAAGACCAGAGCTGTTCTTTTTGTCAGGCGGGCTTGTCTTTCCTGAAATATATGTTACAATCAAGATATGAATCAGTATCAAAAGAAACTATTTAGCGGTATTTGCTATGCCTTGGCTTCTGGACTGGTCTGGGGAGCGTCAGGGATTTTTGGCGAATATTTTTTTAAATATTACAGCGTCACGACCGGCTGGATTACCTCCATGCGGCTGATTGTAGCCGGCCTTGTCTTTCTGCTGCTGGCTTTCAGACAGGCTGGCTGGCGGATTTTCGATATCTGGCGGGAAAGGAAAAATGTTCTTCCTTTTGCTTTTTATGCCTTGGCGGGTATTTTTTCGGTGCAGTTTTTCTTTTATCTCTGCATTCAGGAGTCTAATGCGGCCACGGCGACGATTTTGCAGTTTACCAGCCCGATTTTTATGCTGGGCTATCACTTCTTTTTCCTCAAGCAGCCAGTCAGCAAGACGGCTCTGCTCTATGTTTTCTTGGCGATGGCCGGCGTTTTTTTGATGACGACCAAGGGGGATATTTCACAAATCACCCTGACACCGCTGGCCCTGCTGGGCGGCTTCATGAGTGCTCTGGCTATGACTCTCAACGCGATTCTGCCGCGCTCCTTTGCTAAGAAATACGGCCTGATTCCGACTATTGGCTGGGGCATGTTTGCGGCTGGGCTGTTCAGCAATCTCTTTGCTCCGCTGCCGCTCCTCCCCTTTCAGCCAGACCTTAAGAGTCTCGCTATCTCGCTGATTATTGCTCTTTTTGGGACGGCTCTTGCCTTTTTGCTGTCTCTCAAGGCAGTCTCTCTGGTTTCCCCTTTGATTGTGACCGTTTTGGGTGCCAGTGAGCCCTTGTCATCCGCTGTTTTCAGCACCCTTTTTCTGGGCCTAAAGCTGGATCTGCCCTTGATTTTGGCAATGATTCTGGTGGTCATTCCGATGGTTTTCCTGTCTCTGGAAGAGGGGAAAAAGTCCGAGGACCAGCCAATCAGCTGATCCCCCAACTTCAGTTGCAGAAGAAAAGGGATGCGGACAAACGAAGCGGTGCAGGGCTCACGCCTAAAGATATTGTTGCTAAATTTGGCAAAGCTCATTCGGGCAATCTGGCTCCTTTCATGGGGCAAGCTGATGGGCGTGGGAGTCTTTTTTATTCCCGGGAAAATCCGCGGCAGCGTTCGTCCTTTTATTTAGAAAAAATAAGAAATGAATATCAACTATCCGGTCTTTATTCTTATAATCTTTTGACTTCGGAGCACGCTCAAAGCCAAAGGGCTTTAAAAGAGGAAGATTTTAATCATCTTATCCTTGGGAAGGAATTTCAGAATGAATCTGGCGCCAGCTATCCAGAAATTCTAGAGCAGTTTGGCTTGTCAAAATACATAGACATGGATTCTGGAGGTGAGAGCGGACAAAGATTAAACATTCTCTATAAATTGGAAAATGGAAAACATGTGAGTCTTTGGTTCACAGTACCTCCGCAGGCGATGACCGCCTCTGCTATAAAAATGTCTGCTGATAGATTGATTAGGGATCTTGCAGGAGGTTTTGCAATCTCCTTTTTTATGTTATAATACTTTCTAATCATATTTTACGAATGGAGGCAATCCTATGCCAGCAAGCAAAATGTCCGCTCAAGAAATTATCCAGTTTATCGCAGATGCCAAGAAAAAAACGGCCGTCAAGGTGACCTTTGAAGGAGAACTGCACGGTCCGATTCCTTGGTCTGTTGTGAAATTAGGCAATGTCCTCTTTGGCGATTGGGCCGAAATCAAGCCGCTTTTGGTCAACTTAGAAGAAAATAAAACCTATGTCGTAGAGCAGGATGCCCGCAATTCGGCTGTGCCGCTTCTGGATAAGCGAGAGCTCAATGCCCGGATTGAGCCGGGAGCCATTATCCGCGATCAGGTGGAGATTGGTGACAATGCTGTCATTATGATGGGCGCTGTGATCAATATCGGTGCAGAAATCGGAGCGGGGACCATGATTGATATGGGAGCTGTTCTGGGCGGCCGGGCCAGTGTCGGCCAAAACAGCCATATCGGCGCTGGGGCTGTGCTGGCTGGTGTGATTGAGCCTGCCAGTGCGGAGCCAGTACGGGTCGGAGACAATGTCCTCATCGGCGCCAATGCCGTTGTCATTGAAGGCGTGCAGATCGGCAATGGCTCTGTGGTGGCAGCGGGAGCGATTGTGACCCAGGATGTTCCGGAAAATGTTGTTGTTGCCGGTGTTCCGGCGCGTGTCATCAAGGAAATTGATGAAAAGACACAGCAGAAAACAGCCTTGGAAGATGCTCTGCGGACCCTGTAATATTCATTAAGACAAAAAATAGCCGCTTCTGCCAATCGTGCTTGCGGCTCAATTTTTTTGACTGTTCTGAGACTGGAAATAGTCGGACAAGACTTTGAAGGAAAGAAACCATGCTTGATTATGTAAACATTCGCCGCGATCTGCACCAGATACCGGAAATCGGTCTGGAAGAGTACAAGACCCATGCCTACCTGATGCGGGTTATTGACTGCCTGACGGCTGGTCTGGATTTTGTGGAGATTCGGACTTGGCGGACCGGTATCTTGGTCTTTGTCAAGGGAAGTGCGCCGGGCAAGACGATTGGCTGGCGGACAGATATAGACGGTCTGCCAATCAGCGAAGAGACGGGTCTGGACTTTGCCAGCACCCACGAAGGGCGGATGCATGCCTGCGGGCACGATCTGCACATGACGGTTGCTCTGGGCCTGCTGGAGCAGAGCCTGCAGGAACGCCCTGTTCACAATCTGCTTTTTCTCTTTCAGCCGGCGGAGGAAAATGAGGCCGGCGGCATGCTCCTGTATGAGGCTGGGGCCTTTGGCGACTGGCTGCCGGATGAATTTTACGGCCTCCATGTCCGGCCCGATCTGCAGGTGGGGCAGTTTGCCACCAATACTGGTACCCTTTTTGCCGGGACCTGCGAAGTCAAGCTGACCTTTAAGGGCAGGGGAGGGCATGCTGCTTTCCCGCATGAGGCCAACGATGCTTTGGTAGCAGCCAGCTATTTTATCACGCAGGTGCAGACCATTGTCAGCCGCAATGTGGATCCTATCGAGGGGGCAGTAGTGACCTTTGGCGCGCTCCATGCCGGCAGGACCAACAATGTCATCGCAGAGACGGCTTTTCTGCACGGGACTATTCGGACCCTGACTCAGGAAATGAATCAGCTGACCCAGCAGCGTCTGAAAGAGATGGCTGAGGGAATTGCCCAAAGTTTTGGCTTGGAACTGGATTTGGAGCTGAAACAGGGGGGCTATCTGCCGGTGGAAAATGACCCCGAATTGGCTGCAGAGATGATGGAGTTCTTCCGTCAGGAAGCAGGGATTGACCTGATTGACATTGAGCCGGCTATGACCGGAGAGGACTTTGGCTATCTGCTCAGCAAGGTCAGGGGCGTCATGTTTTGGCTGGGAGTGGACAGTCCCTATGCTCTTCATCATCCCAAGATGAGCCCTGACGAAGCAGTCCTGCCTTTAGCTATTGAAAAAATCGGGAAGTTCTTAAACTATAAAAGCAACCAAAGATAAGGAAATGGTGGATGAGCGCATGAAGAAAGAGCTGAGACAAGCTGTACTGAGCCAGATGAAAACATTCGCAGGAAGAGAGAAAGAACAGGCAGACAGCTGGCTGACCCAGCAGCTGCTTCAGTCAGCCGCTTATCAAGAGGCTCAGGTCCTTGCGACCTATCTCTCCATGCCGCACGAGGCTGCGACTTCAGCTTTTATCAAGCAGTCCCAGCTGGACGGCAAGCGGGTCTTAGTGCCCAAGACCTATGGCCAAGGGCGGATGGTCTTCGTGGACTATGATGAGACCCGCCTGCAGAAAAGCTCTTTCGGCCTTTTGGAGCCGATAAGTGAAGATGCTGTGGCTAAGGCGAAGATCGATTTGATCCATGTCCCGGGGGTGGCCTTTAATGAAGCCGGTTTTCGCATTGGCTATGGCGGCGGCTATTATGATCGCTATCTGGCGGACTTTCAGGGACGGACGATCAGCAGCATGTATGATTTTCAGCTGACTGATTTTGAGCCGGATTCCCATGACATAGCGGTAAAGGAGCTGGTGGTTTATGAAGTACATCTACGATAAAAAATATCCTGTAACAAGCGGGCTGTTAATCCTGACAGGGCTTGTCTTTGCGGCCATGTTTTTGCTCAAGGGCTTTGGCTATGACAGCCCCCAGACGGTGTATGAGTTTGGCGCGGTTCATGCATTGTCTATCATCCAAGACCCCAGTCAGCTTTGGCGCCTTCTTGCTGCAATCTTTGTCCATATCGGCCTGGAGCATTTTGCGATTAATGCGGTCACCCTCTATTTTATCGGCCGCCAGACAGAGGAAATTTTTGGTTCCCGCAATTTTTTCCTGCTCTACCTTTTATCCGGTCTAATGGGCAATCTCTTTGTCTTTTTTTTCAGTCCTGACAGTCTGTCGGCGGGGGCTTCCACCTCGCTTTTTGGGCTGTTTGCTGCCATTGTAACGCTGCGCTATGTGGTGAGAAATCCTTATATTCAGCAGCTGGGGCAGACCTATCTGACCTTAATCGTCATCAATGTCATCTTTAGCTTTCTGCCGGGCATCAGTCTGGCCGGGCATTTAGGCGGCCTGATTGGCGGTGCCCTCTGCGCCGTTATTTTCCCGGTCCGCGGCGAAAAAGGTGCCTTTAAAAAATCCCAGCGCTGGCTGGCCCTGCTGGCCTATCTGGTGCTAGCCGGCCTGCTGCTGATTCTCGGTCTCAGCCGTTCCCTCTTCTAAACGATACTCTTTGCTGCTCCATGAAATCATCAGCAGCTTCCCCGCCTCCCTATTTCGTTTCTGGGTTCGGGCTAAAAAGGTCCCCCGGACCTTCCCTGCTTTTCAAATTCTGGGCAGGGGCTAAAAATGTCCCCCGGACCTTCCCTGCTTTTCAAATTCCGGGCAGGGGCTGACGTGGTTTAAAGAGTTTTTTGAAGAGGATGAGTATGGATTTTTGCTAAGCCGTCTCCATGTCGTTGCCAATAGAAAAGAGCTGAGGTGTTTCAGCTCTTTTCTATTGCAGGATTATATTCTTTTGTTTTTTTATTTTCTAGTTTTTTGCCTAAGTCAATAATGTATTGCTTAAGATCGTCTTTGACCTGCGGGTGCTTGAGGGCGTAGTCGATAGAGGTCTTCATAAAGCCGAATTTATCCCCGACATCATAGCGGTCGCCTTTGAACTCACGCGCGAAAACTCGCTGGGTTTTGTTAAGAGTATCGATGGCATCGGTCAGCTGAATTTCGTTGCCGGCACCGGGTTTTTGATTTTCCAGAATTTCAAAAATTTCCGGTGTCAGCAGGTAGCGGCCGATAATGGCCAAATCGCTCGGTGCGTCTTCAGGGTTTGGTTTTTCCACAAACTTCTCAACGCTGTAAAGGCCGTTAACTCCTTCGCCCTGAGGTGCAATCACCCCATAAGCAGATACTTCATCGTGGGGCACCTTCATCACCGCGATGGTAGAAGCATGGGTTGCATCGTAGTCGTTCATGAGCTGCTTGGTCAGCGGGACGGCCTTGTCATTGGTGATATCCATGAGATCATCGCCCAGCATGACGATAAAAGGCTCATTGCCGACAAAGGCCTTGGCCTGAAGCACAGCATCGCCCAGACCGCGCGGATGGCTCTGGCGGATGAAATGCAGGCCGATACCAGTCGTCTCGTCTACCAGCTTGAGCAAGTCATTCTTGCCTTTTTCCTTGAGGTTGTACTCCAGCTCAAAGTTTGAATCAAAGTGATCCTCGATGGAACGTTTGGACTTACCAGTAACGACCAAGATGTCGTCAATGCCGGCTTTGAGGGCTTCTTCAACGATGAACTGAATCGTCGGTTTATCCACGATAGGCAGCATCTCCTTAGCAAGAGCCTTGGTAGCAGGCAGGAAGCGGGTGCCGAGGCCGGCAGCCGGAATAACGGCTTTTTTAACTTTTGACATAAGTCATTCCTTTCTTTGGACTCAAGTCCATTCATTTTCAGCCTTAAATTCATTGTTCATGATTTCGTAAATGGCTTCTTTTGTATCATAGTTTTGGTAAATTACCTTGTAGATAGCTTGGGTGATGGGCATATAGACATCCAGCTCCTGAGCCAGCTCATAGGCCGCCTTGGTGGTGGAAATCCCTTCAATGACCATGCCCATGTTGGCTTCGATGTCAGCCAGCTTTTCGCCGCGTCCCAGAGCATCGCCGGCCCGCCAGTTGCGGGAATGGACAGAAGTCCCGGTGACAATCAGATCGCCGACACCGGACAGTCCGCTGTAAGTCAGGGGGCTGGCACCCAGCTTGACACCGAGCCGGGTGATTTCAGCCAGACCGCGAGTGATGATGGCAGCTTTAGCGTTGTCGCCGTAGCCCAGACCGTGCAGGGCACCGGCCCCGACGGCAATGATGTTTTTCAGAGCCCCGGCTGTCTCGACCCCGATGACATCGGTATTGGTATAGAGCCGGAAATAGTGATTGCTGAAGAGCTCCTGTACATACTTAGCGGTTTCTAAATCCTTTGAAGCTGCTGTAATCAGGGTGATGTCGCGGACGATGGTCTCCTCAGCATGGCTGGGACCGGACACCACGACGATTTCGCTGCGCAGCTCAGCCGGAATTTCCTCCTCCAGAATAGTGGAAATCCGTTCATGTGTATTGGGCTCCAAACCCTTTGAAGCGTGCATAACCCTGACCTTGTGGTCCAGAGTCTGAGCGACCTGCTGGGCCACCAGCCGGGTCACCTTGGTCGGCACGACAAAGAGCACGGCGTCTGCACCGTCAAGAGCTTCTGCCAAATCATGGTAGGCCTTGATATTCTCATCCAGTACAGCTTCTTTGAAATAGCGCTGATTGGTATGCCGGTCGTTGATTTCATCAATCTGATCAGCAATATTTCCCCAGATGCGGACTTCATGGCCATTGTCATTCAGTACCTGTGACAGAGCCGTTCCCCAGGAGCCGGGCCCGATAACAGCAACTCGTTGTTTATCCATATTGCTACTTTCCATTTCTAACTAGAATCATTACTTCTATTTTAACATATAAAGTAAGAAAAATCGTTTTCAAGAGTCAAATAGCAGAAATTTCTTGCACCTTTATCTAAGGGGTGGTCTGTTCTGTATCGTCAGCTTGACTTTGTTCTTATTTATGTTAAAGTAAAGAGACTAAGATTTAAAGCAGACTGTTTCGGAATTCCGAAACTGACAAGCATAGAGACGGGCCGGCCCTCAAAGAAAACCATAGGCAAATCAGGAAAGAGCAGACCTGGTGGCAGTCCTGCTTATCAGCTTAGGGGAAATTCCATGGGACTTTCTCCCTTCCTGCGCGAATCGGACTTCAAAAGGTTTGGGGAATCCTTTTGATGTGGTAGACAGCGCTTCTGCTGGGAAGGGCCGTCTTTGCTTTTCGCAGAGTCTAGCTATAACAATCCGTGTTCGCAGATATAGTCTTTTAGTAGTGAAACTGTCCGGGGGACAGTTTCAGCCTATCGCTTAAAATATAGGACGATAGGGCAGCGAGTTGCTCAAAACCTCCAGTGGAGGTTTTGAGGTGGCAGATAAGGCTTCCGCTAGGAAGTCTCAGCCATCATGGGAGTCTGTCCCAGACTCCAACAGTCCTTCTGGACTGTTGGAGCAAGGCGAGCTAACAAAGCAATAAACGATAAACTAAATGACGATAAAGCCCCCTTCAGAGCCCCTCCTTGCAAACACAGGTTTTAAAAACGATGAGGAGAAATCATGTTAAAGAAACTTTTTTTTAGGTATAAATGGCTCATGCTGGCCTCATTTCTGATGACCAGCACCATGGTAGCCAGCTCCCTCCTGCAGCCCCTCTACCTGCAGGATGTCCTGAATGCCCTGCTAGCCAGCAATCATCAGGAAATCAGCCGTATCGGTGTCTGGCTGATTGGGATTGCCGTTTTGGGCCTCTTGGCCGGCGGTATCAATGTGACCCTTGCAGCCTATATCGCTCAAGCGGTGTCGTCTGATTTGCGTGAGGCAACCTTCCGTAAGATTCAGACTTTTTCTTATGCCAATATTGAGCAGTTCAATGCCGGCAATCTGGTTGTCCGCATGACCAATGATATCAATCAGATCCAAAATATGGTCATGATGCTCTTTCAGATTTTGCTCCGCCTGCCCATTCTCTTTCTGGGCTCTTTCGTCCTGGCAGTCATGACCCTGCCGGCTCTGTGGTGGATTATTGTCCTGCTGGTTGTCATTATCTTTCTGCTGACGGCTGCAATGATGGGGCAAATGGGTCCCCGATTTGCCATTTTCCAGACTCTGGTTGATAAGATTAATGGCATTGCCAAGGAAAATCTCCGGGGCGTGCGCGTGGTCAAGTCTTTTGTGCAGGAAAAGCATCAGTTTGAGAAGTTTACGGGGGTCTCAGATGACCTTTTGGGGCAGAATCTCTATATCGGCTATGTCTTTTCGGTCATTGAGCCTATGATGATGCTCTTTGGCTATGGGGCAGTTTTTCTGTCCATCTGGGTGCTGGCCGGCATGGTGGAGAGCGACCCCGGCGTAGTCGGAGCCATTGCTTCGTTCATCTCCTACCTCGGTCAGATTATCTTTACCATTATTATGGTTGGCTTTTTGGGCAATACGGTAACCCGGGCTATCATCTCTTTCCGGCGGATCAGGGAAGTCTTGGCAACGGATCCGGCCATGACTTTTCAGGACGTGCCGGACGAGGAGCTGGCTGGCAGCCTGTCCTTTGAACATGTCACTTTCAGCTATCCCAATGACGATGAGCCCATGCTCAAGGACATCAGCTTTGAGATTGCAGCCGGACAGATGGTCGGAGTGGTCGGAGCGACCGGAGCAGGCAAGTCTACTTTGGCCCAGCTCATTCCGCGTTTGTTCGACCCTCAGGAAGGCACGATCAGGCTGGGAGGAAAAGACCTGCGGGAGCTCAGTCAGGGAACGCTGCGCAGAAATATTTCCATCGTCCTGCAGCGGGCCATTCTCTTTAGCGGAACCATTGCCGACAATATCCGGCAGGGCAAGGCAGATGCCACCGTTCCTGAAATGGAGCGGGCGGCCCGCATTGCTCAGGCCAGCGAATTTATCAGCCGCATGGAAGACAGCTACCACAGTCAGGTAGAGGAGCGCGGCAGCAATTTCTCAGGCGGGCAGAAGCAGCGGATGTCCATTGCCCGCGGTATTGTCAGCAATCCTAAGCTGTTGATTTTAGATGATTCGACCTCGGCTCTGGATGCCAAATCTGAAAAGCTGGTACAGGAAGCACTGAACAAAGACCTTAAGGGGACGACGACGATTATTATTGCTCAAAAGATCAGCTCGGTGGTTCATGCTGATCAGATCTTGGTGCTGGATCAAGGCCGTTTAATCGGCCAAGGCACTCACTCTGAATTAGTCGCTCATAACGCTGTTTACCGTGAAATCTACGAAACCCAGAAAGGAAAGGAGGACTAAGATGAAAACAGCAGCATTTTTCTGGTCATATTTCAGAAAGTACAAGCTTTCATTTGCAGTGGTCATCATGGCCATTATCCTGTCAACGGTCCTGCAGGCCCTCTTTCCGATTTATATGGGTCAGGCTGTGACTGAGCTGGTCAAGGCAGGCACGGCTTATGCCGAGGGAACAGCGGCTGACAGTCCGGCTCTTTTTGCCGGCTTCATGGCTGTTATGTGGAATCTGGGACTGGCGGTTATCTTCTATGCTCTGGGCAATCTGCTGTACATGAGTCTCATGAGCAGGGTCATTGCCCACTCGACTAATGACATGCGCAAAGGGCTTTTTGCCAAGCTGTCCAAGATGACGGTGGCTTTCTTTGACAGCCATCAGGACGGAGATATTCTGTCACGCTTCACCAGCGATCTGGACAATATCCTTCAGGCCCTCAATGAAAGTCTGATTCAGGTCATGAGCAATGCCGCTCTGTATCTGGGACTGATTGCCGTCATGTTTCTGCGCAATACGACCCTGGCCTGGGTGACTGTCGCCAGCACCCCAGTGGCATTTCTGGTCCTTTGGATTATTGTGCGGCTGGCCCGCAAATACACCGATCTCCAGCAAAAGGAAGTCGGCCGTCTCAATGCTTATATGGATGAGACCATTTCCGGCCAGAAGGCCGTCATCGTCCAAGGACTGCAGGAGGAAGTGATTCAGGGCTTTATCCAGCAGAACGATAAAGTTCGCTCAGCGACATTCAAGGGCCGGGCCTTTTCAGGCATGCTCTTTCCTATCATGAACGGCATGAGCTTGATCAATACAGCCATTGTTATCTTTCTGGGTTCGGCTCTGGTCCTGAACGACCCTTCCCTCGAAACCTCAGTGGCTCTTGGCTTGGTCGTTACCTTTGCCCAGTTTTCCCGGGAATACTATCAGCCTATCATTCAGGTGGCAGCCAGCTGGGGCAGCCTGCAGCTGGCCTTTACCGGCGCCGACCGTATTCAGGAAATGTTTGACGCTCCTGAGGAAGTGCGCCCAGAGCCGGCTCCGGCCTTTACCGAGCTGCGCGAAAGTGTAGAGATCAGCCATGTGGACTTCTCTTATGTGGAGGGCAAGCCCGTCCTGCGCGATGTCAGCATTTCAGCGCCCAAGGGCAAGATGACGGCGATTGTGGGGCCGACTGGATCGGGCAAGAGCACCATTATGAATCTGGTCAACCGTTTCTATGACGTCGATGGCGGGCGCATTGCCTTTGACGGCCGGGATATTCGCGACTATGAACTGGACAGCCTGCGCCGAGGAGTCGGGATTGTTCTGCAGGAGTCAGTCCTTTTCAGCGGTACCATTCGCGATAATATCCGCTTCGGTGTGCCGGATGCCAGCCAGGAGCTGGTGGAAGCCGCCGCGCGTGCGACCCATATCCACGACTATATCGAGAGTCTGCCTGACCAATACGATACCTTGGTGGATGACGATCAAAATATCTTTTCAACCGGCCAGAAGCAGCTGATTTCCATCGCCCGCACCCTGATGACGGATCCGCAGGTGCTGATCCTGGATGAAGCGACCTCCAATGTCGATACCGTGACCGAAAGCAAGATTCAGCATGCCATGGAGGCCATTGTAGCCGGCCGTACCAGCTTTGTCATTGCCCACCGACTCAAGACCATTCTCAATGCCGACCAAATCATTGTCCTTAAGGACGGTCAGGTCATTGAGCAGGGCACCCACAAAGAACTGCTGCAGCTAGACGGCTTCTATGCCGAACTGTATCATAATCAGTTTGTGTTTGAATAAATGGAAAAACCACCCTGCAATCAGCTGCGGGGTGGTTTTGGCGCTTCATCAAGCCCTTTATTTTACGTGTTTTTCCAAGTCTGCTTGGGCTTTTTTATTGGATTCTTCTTTTTCCTTGAGCCATTTTTTATGGGCTTTTTCGTAGTCTTTGGTAGTGATGGTCTCGTCGCCGATTTCGGTATATTTCTTGTAAGCAGAATCTTTTGTACCGGTTTGGGCGTAGGAAGTTGTATATGGGACGACGCGGGAAATAAACGGTGCTGCGCCTTTGCTGGTCATGGTTGGGATGATCAGAGCGCTGTCTGTCAGCCAAGCCTGTGCTGCAGCATATTTTTCATAGCGTTTGCTGATGTCCTGAGTTTCCTTGCCGGCTTCTTCGACCAGTTTGTCATATTCATCCAGTCCTACTGCCTTGGCCGCCGCATTATCAGCTCCTTCAAAGCCAAGGAAGGTCTTGGTTTGAGAGTCAGAGCCCGGAAGCAGAATATCCAGATAGGTTGAAGGGTCTTGGTAGTCCGGATCCCAGCCGACCATTCCGTTCAGATCCCAATCCTGCTGGCTGGCAGATTCTGCATTGTAGGTAACGCCTAGGGCCTCGTCTTCGCTCATCATCTGCAGGTCAATTGAAATATTGTCCTTGCCCAGCGTGTTCTCCAGAGACTGCTTGAGAGACTGCATGCGGTTGACATGGTTGGTAGAATTTTGAGCGACCGGAACATCCAGATGGATTGGGAACTCTACGCCTTCTGCCTGAAGGGCTTCTTTGGCTTTGGCAAATTCAGCCTTGGCCTTTTCAGTGCTGTAAAAGCCGTCCTGACCATCTGAAAGCTTGCTGCCTTTCCATTCGTCGCCGTAGCCGGTCAGGGCTTCTTCGACTAAGGTTCCAAATTCCTTGCCGTTAGCCTGAACGAAAGTCGGCGGCACAAAGAGGTTGCGGATGGCCGGCTTAGCAGCTGCTTCGCCATTGACCTGAGCAGAGAAAGTCTCGCGGTTGAAGGCGAAAACCATAGCCTGACGGAAGTCCTTATTGAGCAGGGCTTTTTTGGCTGCTTCTTTTTGGCTGTCGCTGGTTTTGGATGTATGCTCGTAGGCCTGACGGTCGATATTGACACTGATCAGACCAACCCCAGGACCGGCTTCTGTCATGAAGATATTGTCCTTGTATTTCTTTTCAATAGCAGAATAGCTGGAAGTCGCTGGATAGAGCCGGGCCTGACTGTAGCCGCCGTCTCCGAAAACGCGGGCCAGAGAATCCTGGTCCGAACCGTCATAGTAGGCAAATTTGAGGCCGTCAATCTTGACCTTATCCTTGTCCCAGTAGTTAGGGTTTTTCTCAAACTCGACAGATGACTTAGAGGTGATGGACTTCATGATAAACGGTCCGTTGTAAAGGATCGAGTCGGGCTTGTTTGCCTGTCCGAAGCCGTCCCCTTCTTTTTTCAGGAAATCCTCATTGACCGGCATCAGAACGCCTGCTGTGGTCTTAGAGTTCCAGTAGGTTTCAGGCTGATTGAGGGTGTACTCTACTGTGTAGTCGTCAAGTGCCTTGACACCGACGGCGGAAAAGTCTTTGTTACTGCCGTTTACGTAGTCATTCAGGCCTTTGATGGAGTTTTGGATCAGCAAGAGAGCGTCGGACTTGGCATCTGCGGCATGCTTGATTCCTGTGACAAAGTCCTGTGCTTTAACATCGGCGTATTCTTCGCCGTCAGCAGTGTACCATTTGGCATCCTTGCGCAGCTTGTAAGTGTAGACCAGACCGTCTTTGGAAACGGTCCAGTCTTCTGCCAGTGAAGGAGCGAGATTGCCGTATTTATCGTTTTCCAGCAGGCCGTCAACGCCGTTGGTCGTCAGTTCGTGAGTAGAGACCTTAGCAGACTGAATATAGTCCAAAGTCGTTGGGTCAGCGGTAAAGACATAGCTGTAGATCTTGCTGCTAGACTGGGAATTGCTGGAGCAGGCTGCCAGAATGCCGAAAGAAAGCAGAGTGACACCTGCGGCAAGAAAGAGTTTTCTTTTTTTCATAGGGACCTCCAAATGATGATTTTTACATTACTTAACTTATTATAACAATTTCTGACGAAAAGTAAATAATTTTCTGACAATTTTTTCAAAAATGTAAGCGGTTCAATATTTGGTTTTCCTCTATAAAAATTTTTTATCACCCGCTTAAAAAAATTCTATTGGACGGCTTTTCCAAGGAGTGGTAAGATATACTATATCAAGATAAGGGGGAATCACAGTATGTGCAGAACGATTGTTGGCATTTCAGCAAATCTTTGTCCGGTTGATGAGGGTGGAAAAAATATCCATTCATCCGTGTCCTGCAAATTTGCAGAGAGCATCCGTATGGTCGGCGGTCTGCCTATGGTGATTCCTGTCGGAGACAAGAGTCTGGTCAGAGATTATGTCGAAACCATTGATAAGCTGATTTTGACCGGCGGGCAGAATGTGCATCCGCAGTTCTACGGAGAGAAAAAGACCATTGACAGCGAGGATTATCATATCGCCCGCGATGAGTTTGAACTGGCCCTTCTGGAAGAAGCTCTGCGTCAGGATAAGCCGGTTATGGCTATCTGCCGCGGTCTGCAGCTGGTCAATGTTGCCTTTGGCGGCACGCTCCATCAGCATATTGACAATCATTGGCAGGGACTGCCCTTTGGAACGTCCCACTCCATTCGCACAGAGAAGGGCAGTGTTGTGGAACGTCTCTTTGGTCGGGCCAGTCAGATTAATTCTGTCCATCGGCAGAGCATTAAGGATTTGGCGCCTAATTTCCGGGCGACAGCCTTTGACCCCAGAGACAATACCATCGAAGCCATTGAGTCCGTCGACAGCCACCGCATCATCGGTCTTCAGTGGCATCCGGAATTCCTCATCCATGAAGAAAAGGGGAATTTAGAGCTTTTCAGCTACCTTTTGCAGGAATTATAAAAAAAGGATTTACTTTTAGGAAATTTTAAGGTTAGGGAGCTATAATGTAAAACATAAACAAAGACCTCCTAACTTTGTTTAGAAATCCTAAAACTTTTCTTTTTCATAATAATCTCCCTATAAGAACCGCCCAATCGGCGGTTTTTTTCTGCTCTTACAGCAAATGGCCTTTATTTTGACAAGTTTGTAAATACCATCAGCTGTAAACCCTTTGAGGCTGTCCCACCGCCCTTGTCTGCCACCTCAAAGCAGTGTTTCATGCTCGGTCTGAGTTTGATTTTCATGGAATATCAGCGCTGTTTCGAGAGAGAAAAATCAGAACCAAATTGACTGGTCTGCCAGTGAAAAATTATGCTATAATATTGCAAATGATAAAGAAAGGCGGAGTAAAAGGATATGATCAAGACGGTTGGAATTGTCAGTTTATCAAGCGGGTTGATTGGTGAGGATTTTGTCCAGCATGAGGTGGAGCTGGGAGTCAGGCGTTTGAAAGAGTTAGGCCTTGAGGTGAAGTTCTTGGAGCATGCACGAAAAGGGCTGGATTATCTAGAGAAGCACCCTGAGGCCAGAGCGCAGGATTTGATGGAGGCTTTTCAGGATTCCTCCATAGACATGATTTTATGTGCTATCGGCGGAGATGACACTTATCGTTTATTGCCTTATTTGTTTGAAGAGGACCAGTTAAAAAAAGCGGTCAATCAGAAACCGTTTCTGGGTTTTTCGGATACCACCATCAATCATCTGATGCTGCATAAGCTGGGAATCAAAACCTTTTATGGGCAGTCTTTTCTTGCTGATATTTGTGAATTAGATCAGGAGATGCTGCCTTACTCTCTTTCTTATTTTCAAGAATTGATTGAGACAGGAGGTATTTCAGAAATGAGGCCCAGCAAAGTCTGGTATGACGAAAGAACTGATTTCAGTGAAAAAGCCTTGGGAACACAGCGGATTGATCATGAAAATCAAGGCTTTGAACTGCTAAAAGGCAATCCGGTATTTCAAGGGGAGATTTTAGGAGGCTGTCTGGAATCTCTTTATGACATTTTTATCAATTCCAGATACGCCGATACGGTTGAAGTGTGCGCAAAGTATAAACTCTTTCCAAGCATTTCGGAGTGGCAGGGGAAAATCCTTTTGTTAGAAACCAGCGAAGAAAAGCCAAGCCCGGCTTTATTTAGAAACATGCTGCAAACGTTAAAAACAACGGGAATTTTTACTGTTTTAAGCGGAGTGCTTGTGGGAAAACCAATGGATGAAACTTATTATGACGAATATAAGCAAATTCTGCTTGAAGTGGTGGATGGAGAACTCCCGATTGTTTATAATATCAATGTGGGGCATGCCACTCCAAGAGCGATTGTTCCTTTTGGAGTAAAAGCCAAAGTCAATGTGGATGAGCAGATTATTCGGTTTGATTATTTTTCATGAAACACATATGATGAAAACCCTATTTCTAAAAAGCAAACTGGAACTGGTTTGCTTTTTGCTTGTTCTTTGCGAATTTAGTATAATAGGAACAGAAAATGCAGAAAAGAGACAATCATGAAAATTCGCGGATTCGAGCTGGTTTCCAGCTTTACAAATGAAGATTTGCTGCCCAAGCGGGAGACGGCTCATGCAGCAGGCTATGACTTGAAAGTAGCCGAGCACACGGTCATCGCGCCGGGCGAGATTAAGCTGGTACCGACTGGCGTCAAGGCTTATATGCAGGCAGGAGAGGTCCTCTATCTCTACGACCGCTCGTCCAATCCCCGCAAGAAAGGCCTGGTTCTCATTAATTCGGTCGGGGTGATTGACGGTGACTACTATGGAAATCCGGGCAATGAAGGCCATATCTTTGCCCAGATGAAGAATATCACGGATCAGGAAGTCGTTCTTGAAGTTGGCGAACGTGTAGTTCAGGCTGTCTTCGCACCTTTCTTAATTGCGGATGGAGATGAGGCAGAAGGCGTGCGGACCGGCGGATTTGGGTCGACAGGACATTAGCATGAAAATCATTTTTATCCGTCACGGAGAGCCAGATTATTCACTTTTGGAAGAGGCCGGCTATACTGGATTTGGACTAGATTTGGCTCCCTTGTCAGCTGCTGGTCGTAGGATGGCGACAGAGGCCGCTGCTAATCCTTTGCTGGAACAGGCGGAAATTCTGATTTCATCTTCTGTGACGCGAGCTTTGGAGACGGCTTCCTATTTGATTCGAGACCGCCAACTGCCGCTTTTTGTGGAGCCTTTGCTGCATGAATGGCAGGTATATGAGAGTGGGATAGAAAAGTTTGAGCAGGCTCGGGAGTTGTTTTTTGAAAATAATGGTTGTCTCCCTGCAAGAAGTCCTGTCCAGTATGAAACGGCTGAGCAGATGAAAGCCCGCTTTTTCAGTGCCTTAAGCAAATACAGAGACTACGAGACGGTAGCTCTTGTAGCCCATCGCATGCTCATCCGCCAGTTTGTAGCTGATCAGCAGATTGATTTTTGCCAGTTTGTTGAATATGAACTGAAGTTTTAATGTTTCGTTGTAAAAAGAATCTTAACAAAAGGATTTAGAGATAAAAGAAAATATGAAAGAATTTAAGAACAAGGACTATGCAACAGAAATTCGTCAGAAAATTCCAGGCTATGATGTGATGCTATATGTGATTTTCCGAGGAGTATTGCTCAGGTTAGCACCCAGTTTAAAAGTCGATAAAGTGTTAGCTTTGGCAAGCCAGACGGATGAGTTGAATGCTTTGGCATCCTTATTTCCTAAGGCAGGGGTGACCGTTGTGGAGCCAAGTGAGGCGATGCTACAAGAGCTTAAAAGACAGGTTCATCTGCCTCAAGCGGAGTATCTTAATAGTCGGTTTGAAGAAGCAGTGCTGCCTTCTGCTTATCAGATTTGTTCTTGCTTGCTAGTATTGCAGTTTGTTGAAAATCCCAGCTTATTTCTTCGAAAAATTTATGACTCTTTAAGTGAAGATGGCCTTCTGATTCTTAGCTTTTTTTCCAACCAGCAACTGGGCTATTGGAAAACACTTGCTTCAGAGCTAGGAGCCGATCAGCAACAAATTCAGCGTACTTATGAGAATCAAGCCAGTTTGATGAATTCCCTCTCTCCTCAAGAAGTTGCAGACCTGCTGGAAGAGGCTGGCTTTACTAATATAGAGCAGGTGTGTCAGGTCTTATCTACTTTTGTTTGGATTATTAGAAAATAAGGAGAATCACCATCGCTAAGAAAAAAACGACCTTTGTCTGTCAAAATTGTGAATATCATTCGCCCAAGTATCTAGGCCGCTGTCCTAACTGCGGCTCTTGGTCTTCTTTTGTGGAGGAGGTAGAGGCTGCTGAGGTCAAGCATGCCCGTGTGTCCTTGACGGGTGAAAAGACCCGGCCCATGAAGCTGGCTGAGGTCACTTCGATTGATGTTCATCGGACCAAGACCGACATGGACGAGTTCAATCGGGTGCTGGGCGGCGGTGTCGTGCCGGGCAGTCTGGTCCTGATCGGCGGGGATCCCGGGATTGGCAAGTCTACCCTGCTTCTGCAGGTATCTACCCAGCTTTCTCATCAGGGCACCGTCCTTTATGTCAGTGGGGAGGAATCAGCCGAGCAGATTAAGCTGCGGGCGGAACGCTTGGGGGACATTGACAGCGAGTTTTACCTCTACGCTGAGACCAATATGCAGCAGATTCGCACCGAAATCGAGAAGATTAAGCCAGACTTTCTGATTATCGACTCCATTCAGACGGTCATGTCGCCGGAGATTTCCAGCGTGCAGGGGTCTGTCTCTCAGGTCCGCGAGGTAACGGCCGAGCTCATGCAGCTGGCCAAGACCAATAACATCGCGACCTTTATCGTGGGCCACATGACCAAGGAAGGCACTCTGGCTGGTCCCCGAACGCTGGAGCATATGGTGGACACGGTCCTCTACTTTGAAGGCGAGCGTCAGCACACTTTCCGTATTTTACGAGCGGTCAAGAACCGTTTTGGCTCGACCAATGAAATCGGCATTTTTGAAATGCAGTCCGGCGGTCTAGTCGAGGTTATCAATCCCAGTGAGGTTTTCTTGGAAGAACGGCTGGATGGCGCGACGGGGTCTTCCATCGTGGTGACTATGGAAGGGACGCGGCCGATTTTGGCTGAGGTGCAGGCTTTGGTAACGCCGACCATGTTTGGCAACGCCAAGCGCACCACGACGGGGCTGGACTTTAACCGGGCCAGCCTGATCATGGCGGTGCTGGAAAAGCGGGCGGGCCTGCTCCTGCAAAATCAAGACGCCTACCTCAAATCAGCCGGCGGCGTCAAACTGGATGAGCCAGCTATTGACCTGGCTGTAGCGGTGGCTATTGCTTCCAGCTACAAGGACCTGCCGACCAGTCCTCAGGAATGCTTTATCGGCGAAATCGGCCTGACGGGTGAAATCCGTCGGGTCAACCGCATCGAGCAGCGCATCAACGAAGCGGCCAAACTGGGCTTTACCAAGATTTATGCTCCGAAGAACTCTCTGAACGGCCTCAAGATTCCCAAAAATATCGAGGTGGTCGGCGTAGCGACCATTGGAGAGGTTCTCAAAAAGGTCTTTGGCTGATAGCTTGTCCTTGTCAGCCTTGTCAAGCTCTTTTGTGCATGCTATAATAGTGCTAGGAAAAACAGAGTTTGTCTGAAGCAGCCTGAGGTGTCTGGTTTAGACAGGGATTCTCTAGCTTAGTTTTAGGAGGTTTACAAAAGAGATGGCAGATAATCGCATGAATTTTTCCATAACCAGCAACAGCCAATTTCCCTTGGCGGAGATTGCCTTAGACTGTTCGGAGTCCGTCCATATCCAGAGCGGCAGTATGATTTACCATACGCCCAATGTTGTTCTCAATACCAAGCTCAATGCGGAAGCGAATTCAGGCTTGGGAAAGTTTGTCAAGGCAGTAGGCCGGTCCCTGTCGTCCGGCGAGGGGGTTTTTGTCACCCAGGCGGTGGCTCAGAGCAATAACGGCCGGCTGGCCTTGGCGCCTAATATGCCGGGGCAGATTGTGCCGCTTTATCTGGGAGAGAAGCAGTATCGCCTCAATGATGGTGCCTTTCTGGCTCTGGATGGTTCGGCATCTTATGTCATGGAGCGTCAGAGTCTGGGTCGGGCTCTCTTTGGCGGTCAGGGCGGTCTCTTTGTCATGACGACTCAGGGGCAGGGCACGCTCTTGGTCAATTCCTTTGGGTCTATCCAAAAGGTAGAGCTCAAGGATGATCGGATTACCATTGACAATGCCCATGTAGTAGCCTGGAGCAAGGAGCTGGACTACGATATTCATTTAGAAAATGGCTTCTGGCAGTCAATCGGCACCGGTGAAGGTGTGGTCAATACTTTCGCCGGAACGGGTGAAATTTACATTCAGAGCCTCAACATTGAGACCTTTGCCAATGTTCTGCGGCCGCATCTACATATTGATAATTCTTGAAAATTTCTAGGAGGGCGGTGGGACAGAACTAAATTTTTAAAAATTTAGTTCCCTTCACTCTTTTGTTTCTAAGCTCAGGCTGAAAAGGT
>NZ_QFAY01000007.1 GCF_017884005.1 Streptococcus panodentis | reverse complement strand
TTTTATACGGTATCTTCCCGAAGATAGCTCCCTCTGTGGGTGAGGGCGCAGCCATCATGGGAGTCTGTCTCAGCCTCACTATTAGAAGCAAACTAAAAGACTATAAATCCGCATGTCAGAGGTTTCAGATAAGGGGAAGGCAGTTTCCGGTTTTCCTTAAGTCCGGGAGACTGTTTCAGCTGCGGATAAAAGATAGACTAAATAGCGGTACAAGTACATTTGGGAAAGGAAAGAGACAGAACATGGATAAAAAGAAAGAGCGGAAGCAGCGGATTTGGAAAGCTGGCCTCCTTCTGTGCTTGCTGGCGCTTGCAGGGATTTTGCTGTATATGGTCCAGTCAGACAGTTTTTCCTTTGCCTTGGGCAGCAAGGAGAAACAGCATCTTCGGATTGGAATTGTCAACCAGGATGAGGGCGGACAGCTGAATGGCACCCGCTATCAATTAGGTGAAGAGTTTGCCAGACTTCTGACTGGAAAAAAGGACAAGGAAGCCTCCTGGAGGGTCATGTCAAGAGATCAGGCAGAAAGCCGCTATCAGGACGACTCTCTGGAAGCAGTCATCTATGTTCCCAAAGACTTTTCCCGCAGTGTCCTGCAGCTGAACAGCTTTAACCCGGAGAAGGCAAAGATTTCCTATAAGGTAAAAAAATCTGTCAAAAAAGAAGAGAGCTTGGAAATGTCCCAGCAGGTTGGGGAGTACGTCCATGCCTTAAATCAGGAGATGATCCGCCTCTACTTTACAAGTGTTATCAACAATCTCGATGATGCTAAAAATCAGATGAGAACCATTGTTGGCGATGAGACAGATATCTACAATGCCCTGTCAACCTCCATTTATCAGCCGGCCAGTCAGGGCATTCAATCGCTGGATTCCCTGGCTTCGCTGGCCGACGGTATGAAGACCAGCCAGCAGGCTTTTGAGCAGTCAACAGCCAGTTTTAAGGATTCAACGGCTGGGCTGCTGAGACAGAATGCCGGCACTCTGTTTGACCAGTCGGGCTCCATTTTACAGGAGGAGCAAAACCTGTCGCGCATCATCCAGCACAATGCGCAGACGGCCAATGATGCCCTTAAGAAGCAGTATGCTAAGGACAAAGATGCCTATGTCAGTCTCTTCAATAACTTTTCTGCTTCTTTATATCTTTTCGGCCATCCCCAGAAAGAGGATGATAAAAATGAGACCAAGTCCCAGCTGCAGCTGCTGTCTCAGAGCGTGGCCGATTATAATGAAAAAATCAAGCATTATCAGAAGCGGCTGGAAGAGACCCAAAAAGAGCTGGAGGCAATCAGCAGTTCAGTTGCAGCTTCGCGGGAGCAAGTGGGTCAGAATTATTTTAACGGCCAGCAGATTGATACTTCTTCTCTCGGAGAGGATGAGGGAGCGATTTTAAAAGCTGTTGATGAAGGGGTGGATTTGGGCAGTGCTCGGCAGGCTTTGGCCCAGCAGGTTATCCATACGCTGTCAAATACGGATCAGCTGCCTGCTGACTACACCAGCCAAATCAACCGCACTCTGGCTTCTATCAGTGTCGACGCTGGGGATTATGCAGCTTTGTTTAGCAAGCTGCAGGCCATGGGAGCGCTGACAGACCAGCAAGTCAGTGACTATACTGCAAAACTGCATTTATTGGCTCAGTATGCCAGTGTGAAAGGAGTGACGACAGGGTCTCTGCCTGCTTATTCGGTCTTAAGTGCTGAAAATGACAAACTGCCAGCTGCGGAATCCAAAACCATTACCCTGGAACATGTCTATCCTGAGATGACATCAGAAGGAGAAGGCGGCGGCCATTACACTGCCACTCCGATTCGGGTGGCCAATGTGAGCAGCCAAGGTGCAGAAAATGCGGCTGTCAGTCCGAGCACAGACAGTATTTCAGAGCCGTCCACAGTTCAGTTTCAGCTTCAGTTCAGCCCGGTGTATGGGGTTAATACCATTGACTTTGAGATTGTGATTGGCAGGGAGAAAATCCCGCAGCAGTACACGTTCTTTTATGACGGCAGCAAGGAAAGCAATGCCTTGATTAAGGCGGATCTGCCTGCTATTTTTGCCCAGCTGTCTCGCATTGATACAGCCGCCACTAGCGTAAAAAATCTCTACGGCAGCCCGGATGCTTCCTATGATGTCAATGTTGCTGATCCATCCAGTGATTCCGTCGCCAGGATGTACGGCAATCTATTGCCGGCCTCCGTCGCCGATAAGCTGCACCAAGAGGATGTAGAGCAATACCGGCAGACCGGTATTGAGCTTTATGTGAAGCTCAGCAAAGAGGTCAATCAGCTTCGAAAAACCGCGGCCAGTCTGCCGCAGCTGCAGGAGGAAGATTTGCCGGCAAATTATTTTGCCAAAAATCTGACCGACCTGACCGACTGGTACCAAAAAGCTTCGGAGGAACTGAATAATCAGTATCAGCAGTGGAAAGACAAAGAGCCTGAACTTCTGGAAGTATCTCCTGATGATTCCGCTGATCAGTTGGACGGACATCGCCTCTATACACCAGCCGGTACCAGCAACCGGCTCTACCAAATCATAACCGGTCTGGCAAGCAACACCCAAACCGTCTCGGATACAGTCACCGGCAATGGAAATGCTGTCGGTTCGATGGATACCCAGTTTAGTAATCTGTCAGACCAAGCCAAGCGGGTCCAGGGGGATGTCAGCAAGGTCCATCAGGAGACTGCATCACTCATCAAAGATCAAGCCAAAAATATTGAAGATACGAATACCTTCAATCATCGTTTCCAGGGAGTCCTGGCCAATGCCCGCTCAAACGGCACTGACAACCAAGCGGTCTTGGACTTCCTGTCCAATCCGATTCAAGCTGAAAAAACAAAGCAGTCCAGCTTTTTCTCCACTGCCCCAATCTGGGTCTATCTGCTGCTGATCCTGCTGCTGACCAATACCGCGACAGCTATCGCTGTCAGACTGTCCGGCCGGAAAAAGCAAAAACTGCCAGAGGCCGATGAGGACCGCTTTGAGTAAGAAGCAGCATGTATGGGATGGCGCAGTCATTTAGTTTATCTTTTATTACTTTGTTAGCTAGCCTTGCTTTAACAACCCGGGGGAGTCTGTCCCACCGCCATCAGCCCTATTTTTAAGACTTCCTCACGGCCTTTTATCCGTAACCTCAAAGCAGTGCTTTGAGCGGCTCGCTGCCCTATCGTCCTGTCCGTTAAGTGATAGGCTGAAACTGTCCCCCGGACAGTTTCACTGCTAAAAGCAAACTAAAAGACTATAGCAGTGAATGACTGTAGCTTCCTAGCATTTTCTTGAGTACAAACATAAAAAAGCTCCGCCATTTCTGACGGGGCTTTTTCTTTCTATTCTATGCGGAGGAAGGGATTTGAACCCTCACACCCGATGGGCACATGCGCCTGAAGCATGCGTGTCTGCCGTTCCACCACCTCCGCTTGAGATTCTATTATACCCTATTTTTTTGAAAATGCCAATAGGGAATTCAAATATTTTTTCACAAAGTGAAAAGAAAGTTGCAGGAAGGCCGGTTTATGCAGGTCTAGACAAGGGAATGAAAGGCTGCCTCAGCCTCTTTGAGAGGCTAAAAGACGAATGAAAATGAGAGGAGTTTGCTTGGCCAGTATGATTCGTCACTTTCAGAGTCTGCCTCACTCGCTATCGAGTGTAAGTTTTCCCGGTTTGAGTATCCGGTGCCTGAAAAAGCGGAAAAAGAAAATTTCCTGAAAAATAATTCTATTGCCTTGCTATTGGGCAGAGCTTTTGTTATACTGGAAATAGTTATTTATTTAGGTTTAAAATAAAGGGAGTTACTGATGAAGTTGAAAAAATGGCTGATGATTTGTTTGCTGCCGCTTTTATTTGTCTTGGGAGCCGGTTATGCGCTGGCCGATGAAGGGGCTTTATTAAAAAACGCCATCACAGAGATTAAAATCTGGGACCATACAAACGGCCGGGAGGCAACCAAGGTCAATGATGCCTACAATCTGACGCAGGGCGGCAATTACCGCTATGAGCTGACCTTTGACCTCAGTGCTTATGATGGAAAGTTAAAGGATGGGGATCGTTTTATTTTTACAGTGCCCAATGGTGCCACCATTGCCAACGGAACGGCCTTTACCCTGACTGACAGCGAAACCAAGGTGGAACTGGGAGCTGCAAAAATGACTTCCAATGGTTCTGGCAAGGGCGGTATCATCACCGTTACGATTCAAAATTTGGAAGACTATAAGTCCAAAACAACTGCCAGCGGGGTCAAGGGAAGTTTCTTCTTTGATTTCCAGGCGACGACAGTAGGAGCCAATCAGGACTGGTCTTACAAATCGGATGAGACTCAAGGGGCTATGAGCCACAAGGTGACTGTCAATGAGCGCCGGCAGAGCAGCTTTTCAACGGCCGGTGAAAACTACGCTAAGGTTGGAGGCGTTATCGCTAAAAAACCTTATAACTCTGCTATTCTGGGCAAGAGCGGTGACTACTCGCATAATTGGACAGTGCGGGTCAACACCCAGCAAAAGACCTATAACTCCCCGATTGTCATCAAGGACACAATCCCAGACAGCAGTGCGCCGATGCAGTTTGTACCGGAGCAGCTGGTCCTGAGGCAGGGAGCATATAAGACCAGCCTGTCCAGTATTTCCGATGCTGTCATTTTGAAAAAAGATCAGGACTATACTGTCACCTATAATGACACCTATACAGAGTTCACGCTGACCATCAATCATCCAGACAATCATGCCTTTATGCTGACTTATATGACGACTTCTCCGGCGGATGGTTCGCTTGTAGCCAATACAGCTCAGATGGAAGTTAATAACGAAACACTGCCGTTTAGAGACGATCGGCCTAGTCAGAAGAGTTCGACAGTAGAGCGCAGCAGCCGGATTACCGAGGGCGGCGTCATTACTGCTGATATCAGCAACAGTCTGGTCCTCTACAAGCAGGATGCCAAGACTGGCCAGATGCTGGAGGGGGCTGTCTTTAAAGTAAGGACTCCGAGCGGTCGGGAAATTACTCTGCCGCCGACAGACGCCAACGGCCGGACTGCTACGGAAGCTTTCACTGCTGAAGAAATCAAGAAAGGCTCGTTCACTGTTGAAGAAGTGACGGCTCCGGAAGGCTATATCCGGGACAGCAAGCAAATGCAAGTGACCATCAAGTCTGATGGTGCAGTCAAGACGGTCAAGAATAGTCTGGATCCAAATGCCAGCAAAACCCTGACCATCAAAAAAATCTGGGATGACGCCGGCAATCAAGACGGCAAACGCCCGGCTTCGATTGCTGTGGACATTTACGCAGATGGTCAAAAGCTGGCTGATAAGACTGTCACCGTGACGGGAGACAGCACTGCTGCTGAATGGACAGCTCAGACGGCGGATTTGCCGATATTTGATGCCAATGGCAAGAAAATCACTTATACGATTGGCGAAGAGCAGGCCGCCGGTTACGAAGCGCCAGTGCTGGATCAGGAAAAGTACACGGTCACCAACAGCCGGACATCTGAAAAACTGACCATTAAAGCCAGCAAAACTTGGGACGATGCCAACAATCAGGACGGCAAACGTCCAAATCAAGTCACAGTGAAACTCTATAAAGAAGTCGGCGGTCAGAAGTCAGAAGCTGCCAGTCGGACTCTGACGGCAGCTGATCAATGGGCGACAGCCTTCACTGACTTGGACAAGTATGAAAAAGGCCAAGAAATCGTTTATTCTCTGGAAGAAGAAACCGTTGAACATTATCAATCTCAGGTAACAGGCAATGCTGCGGACGGTTTTGTGGTGACCAATAGCTACAAGCCAGAAACAGTCAAAATTTCTGGGCAGAAAATCTGGGATGATGCGGACAATCAGGACGGCAAGCGCCCTGACAAGGTGACGATTAAGATCTTGAAAGGTTCCGATATTGTCGATGTGCAGGAAGTGACAGCGGCACAGGACTGGAAGTACGAGTCCAATGCCCTGCCTAAGTACGCCGCCGGTCAAGAAATCACCTACACAGTCAGCGAAGAGGCTGTAGCCGGCTATACCAGCAAGGTAGCCGGCACAAACATCACCAATTCTTACACGCCAGAGACGGTCAAGATTTCCGGTCAGAAGAAGTGGGATGACGCGGATAACCAAGACGGCAAGCGTCCGGCTTCTGTTAAGGTTAAAATCCTGAATGGTGATACGGTTGTTGATGAGCAGGTTGTGACAGCTGCCAACGAATGGAAGTATGAGTCTAAGTCTCTGCCTAAGTATGCCGCCGGTCAAGAGATTGCTTATACCGTAAGTGAGGAATCCGTTCCGGGCTACACCAGCAAGGTGGACGGCAGCAACATCACCAACACCTATACGCCAGAGACGACGACTGTTTCGGGAAGCAAGACTTGGGATGACAATGACAACCAAGACGGCAAGCGTCCAGCTTCCATTACCGTCAATCTGCTGGCTGATGGTCAGAAAGTCCACAGTCAGACAGTCAGTGAGGCAGAAGGCTGGTCTTACAGCTTTGCCAACCTGCCGTCTTACAAAGAAGGCAGCCGCATCACCTATACGGTGACAGAGGAAGTGGTACCCGGCTATTCAACGACTCTCAACGGCTATAACCTGACGAACTCCTATACACCAGAAAAGACGGAAATTACAGTCAGCAAGACTTGGAATGACAGCGACAACCAAGACGGCAAACGTCCGACTAAGATCAACATCAAGCTGATGAAGACAGTCGGCGGTGTCAAGACAGAAGCGGCCAGCAAGGAAGTGACAGCTGCGGATCAGTGGCAAGCCAAATTTGAAAATCTGCCTGTCTATGAAAATGGTCAGAAGATTGATTATTCTATCGAAGAAGACGACGTCGCTGGCTATACCAAGGAAATCAAAGATTTCACCGTCACCAACACCTACACACCAGAGATGGTGAAGATTTCCGGCCAAAAGGTCTGGGATGATGCAGATGACCAAGACGGCAAGCGTCCAGCTTCTGTTAAGATCAAGGTGAAAAACGGTGCTGAGGTTGTGGATGAGATCGAAGTAACAGCCGCTGCTGACTGGAAGTTCACCTCCAAAGCACTTCCTAAGTATGCTGCCGGTCAAGAGATTGCCTACACCGTTACAGAAGAAGCGGTTGCGGAATATCAGACCAAGATTGACAACTTCACCATTACCAACTCCTACACACCTCAGACGACAGAATATGCAGTCACCAAGGTCTGGGACGATGCCAATAATCAAGACGGCAAGCGTCCGGCATCCATTACTGTACAGCTGTATCGCTCGGTCAATGGCCAGGCTCCAGTTGCTGTAGCAGGGACGACGCTGACCTTGACAGCTGCCAACCAGATAGATGACAATACTTGGAAAGCAAGCTTTACCAACCTGCCACAGTTTGATAAGGGACAGCAGATCACTTACTCTGTCCAAGAGGACGACGTGACAGCTGCCGCGCTGAAAGAAAAAGGCTACAGTCCAAAAGTAGAAGGGCAAACCATCACCAACTCTCATACACCAGAGCAGGTAAAGGTTTCCGGTCAGAAAGTCTGGAACGATGGAGATGATCAAGACGGCAAGCGTCCGACCTCTGTCAAAGTAAAAGTGATGGACGGTACCACTGTTGCAGACGAGTTGGAAGTGACAGCGGCTGCGGACTGGAAGTTTGAGTCCAAGGATTTGCCGAAGTACAGAAACGGTCAGGAAATTGCCTACACTCTCGCAGAAGAGGCCGTGGCACAGTACGAGACCAAGATTGACAGATTTACTGTAACCAATACCTATACTCCGGAAACGATCAAAATCTCTGGTCAAAAGGTCTGGGATGATGCCAATAATCAAGACGGCAAGCGTCCGACCTCTATCAAGGTCAAGATTTTGGATGGCGATACGGTTGTGGACGAGTTGGAAGTGACAGCGGCTGCGGACTGGAAGTTTGAGTCTAAGGATTTGCCTAAGAATAAAAAAGGCAAGAAGATCAACTACACCGTTCAGGAAGAAGTGACGGTTGCTGGCTACAGCAGCAGTCAGCAGCAGGGAGCAGACGGCACTTACACCTTGACCAATAGTTATCAGCCAGCGCTTGTTTCTGTAAAAGGAACGGCTGTATGGTCAGATGCTGACAATCAAGACAAGGTCCGTCCTTCACAGATCACGGTCCGTCTCTTGGCAGACGGCCAGCCGATCAAAGAATTGATCGTGTCAGAAGCCAATGGCTGGCAGTATGATTTTGCGGATCTTCCTAAGTACAAGGACGGTAAGGAAATTGTTTACAGCATTGCAGCGGACCCGATTGCTGGCTATGAACTGGCTGTCAATGGCACTCAGCTGACCCTGAGCCATGTTCCGTCCAAGAACTCTGGAGGCACTGCGAAGAAAAACATTCAGAAAGCAGAGGCAAGTCAGGGAGCAGCTGGCAAGCGTGCTCTTCCGAAGACAGGAGAAAAGCTTTCCTATCTGATCTCTCTTTTGGGCCTTCTTATCTTTGGTTTGGCCGGCGGACTCACAGCTAAAGCTAAGAGAAACTAACCATGGTTTCCGCCTGAGCGAAAACTAAAACGAGGAACTATACGAGCCTAATAAAAAGCAGCCATTTATGAGCAATGGCTGCTTTTTTATACTCAAAGAAAAATGAAGTTAACAAAGGAATCAGCAGTTGCCTTCAGCGTTTTTACCAGAACAGGGCGAGACGGAAACGCTTTTGCCTCAGCTTCCTTATCCTAAGCTCTCTGCATCGCTGAATATTTGGACTCGGGCTGTCGGAGCAAGCCGGGCTAAAAGACTATAAAAGGCAAACTGAATGACGATAACGATGTGCAGAGTTAACAACAGAAAGGAGATTAGGCCGCTGCGTCTAAACTTTCGTCCTCCTCTCTGCTTTTGAGGATAAAGATAGCCCAAAGCAGAGCCAGACTGAGAATCAGGAGTCCCGGAAGGCCGCCCTCAGGTCCAAATTTGCCGCCGGTAATTAGGGTGTTATCGGAGGTAGAGAAGTACATGAGTGAGGATTCACTGTCAAAGCCGCTGACGTGAAAGCCGTAAAGGTTTCCCTGCAGGAAGTTCCAGGCAAAGTGGAAACCGCAGGGACCCCAGAGGCTGCCGCGTTTGAGAGCATAGACGGCTGCGAAGAGACCGAAGATAACCAAGTGAATAGTGGACAGGACGGAGGCCCCATTGTTGTCCAAGTGGTAGTAGGAAAACATAGCCGATGAAATCAGCAGGGCCACGAAAAGATTGGTCTTGTTGGAGATAACTGGGAGCAGCCAGCCCCGGATGTAAATTTCTTCGGCAGAGGTCTGAATGATATAGCCGATGAGTACCAAAAGCCAGGAAATCAAGAAAGGACCGCTGAACTGGATGCGATCCAGTTTTGCAGCTCCCAATAGGAGAAAAATAAGCAACACACTGCTAATCATGACCGCGCCAACCAGCACCCCTTTGGCAAATTCTGACAGATTGCTCTTCTTAGGAAAGCCCATAGATTGGATAGGCCGTCTTTCCACAAATTTAACCCAGATAAAGAAAACCAGAATGGTGTAGCTGAAAGAGAAGAGATCCAGAATGTTCCACCAATCTGGAATTCCCAGATTAAAGCCCAGAAAGAAATGAGTTGAGGCAGTTCTGACAGGTCCCATCAGCTTCAGAATCAGGTGCAGGATAAAAGGTGCCAGAAACCAAGGCGTCAAAAATTTTCCCTGCCGTACACCGGCCACGAGAGGGTTGTTTTTAGAGAAAAACTTAGTGTCCATAAGCCGCCTCCTTATATGGATGATATGCTAGATTCACATCCTTTTCTCAAGTGATGCGGATGTCAGCGACTTCCTTTGGAGTTTCATGACCAGCTATTGAGTCCGGAGGCCAGCAGCTTCGCTCTGCTTAGCATTTCATCGCTGAGACAAGGCAGGAATCTTTTTGGTGCAGATATAGAATGGTTTTTGAAAAATTTTAGACTTTAGAATGGAAATAGCATCCGCAGTTTTGTATCCGCTTTCATTATAAAGCTTTTAAGGTATAATATCAATAGTATATGCGCGAAATCTCCGAAAACGTTTAAGGAGCCCTGTACGGAAACGAATGATGGTTTTCTCTTTTGCATTCATTGGGCAGTGAAGGGGGCTTGATTGCCTATGACGAACTGACTCAAGACGATGTTTCTTAACAAGTATGTTGTTTTCTGGACAGGCTCTGCTCCGCTGTTTGCTGTCAGTTGACAGAAAAACTGTCCTCTATGGATAAATCTCTCATCATAGCGGGAATATCCATGATACAAGCAAGCTAAATCTGATATTTTTTGTTATAATGAGTGTATTAACTTTTAAGGAGCAATCTTGCAAGGAACAATCATCAAGGCCTTGGCCGGCTTCTACTATGTGGAGTCAGACGGCCGGGTCTACCAGACCAGAGCCCGCGGGAATTTTCGTAAAAAAGGCCAGACCCCTTATGTAGGGGACCGAGTCGAATTTTCAGCAGACAAAGATTCAGAAGGCTATATCTTAAAAATAGCTGAGCGGAAAAACAGCTTGGTGCGGCCGCCGATTGTCAATATTGATCAGGCCGTTGTCATGATGAGTGCCAGAGAACCGGACTTCAATGCCAATCTTCTGGACCGCTTTTTAGTGCTGTTGGAGCACAAGCAGATCCACCCCATCATCTATCTCAGCAAGCTGGATTTGCTGGATGATCCCGGAGAGCTGGATCGCTATGTGCAGGTTTATCAGCAAATCGGCTATGCCGTTGTGACAAGCATAGCGGACCTCCTGCCCCTCTTGACCGGCAAGATAACGGTTTTCATGGGGCAGACAGGGGTCGGCAAGTCCACTCTGCTCAATAAGATGGCGCCTGACTTACAGCTGGAAACCGGAGAGATTTCTGAGAGTCTGGGCCGGGGGCGGCATACGACGCGGGCGGTCAGTTTTTACAGTCTCAACGGCGGCAAAATCGCGGATACACCGGGCTTTTCCTCGCTGGATTATGAGGTGGATACTGCTGAAGCCCTCAATCAGGTCTTTCCGGACATTGCTGAGATCAGCCAGAACTGCAAGTTCCGAACCTGCACCCACACGCATGAGCCGGCCTGCGCGGTCAAGCAGGCCCTTGGCGCCGGACAGATAGCAGCTTTCCGCTTTGATCATTACCTGCAGTTTCTCAGTGAGATTGAAAACCGCCGGGAGACCTACAAGAAGGTTGCCAAAAAGAACCCAAAATAAAGGAGAAAACATGAAATCATATAAAATCGCCCCTTCCATCCTCAGTGCAGACTATGCTAACTTTGAAGCAGAGCTGAAAAAGTTAGAAGCGACCGGTGCGGAGTATGCCCATATTGATATCATGGACGGTCATTTTGTGCCCAACATCAGCTTTGGTGCCGGTGTGGTAGCCAGCCTGCGTCCCCACAGCAAGCTGGTCTTTGACTGCCATCTCATGGTATCCAATCCTGAGCACCATATCGAAGAATTCGCCCGGGCCGGAGCCGATATTATCAGCATTCATGCTGAAGCGACACCGCATATCCACGGAGCCCTGCAGAAGATCCGGGCGGCCGGTGTCAAGGCCAGCGTGGTTCTCAACCCCGGTACCCCGGTGGAGGCTGTGAAAAATGTTCTCAATCTGGTTGATCAGGTGCTGGTCATGACGGTCAATCCCGGATTCGGAGGTCAGGCTTTCCTGCCTGAAACCATGGACAAAATCCGGGAGCTGGCGGTGCTGCGCGAGGTCAATCAGCTGGACTTTGATATTGAAGTAGACGGCGGTATTGATAACAAGACCATCAGCATTGCCAAGGAAGCCGGAGCCAATGTTTTTGTGGCTGGCAGCTATGTTTTCAAGGGGGACGTCAGCCATCAGGTCCAGACCCTGAGGGATGCCCTGCATGACTAGGATAGCTCTTTTTGCCGGCGGCCGTCTGGATGACTTCAGTCTGGATTTTGATGTACTGGTCGGTGTGGACCGCGGCAGTCTTTTCCTTCTGGAGCAAGGGGTCTGTCCTGATTTGGCGGTAGGAGATTTTGATTCGGTTTCTGAGCAGGAATTGCTAAGAATCAAGGCGGCGGCCAAGGAGGTCATTCAGGCTCAGCCTGAAAAAAATGATACGGACTTGGAATTGGCTGTGTTGGCATGTTTTGAGCGGTATCCAGATGCCAGCCTGACCATTTTCGGTGCCTTTGGCGGCCGTCTGGACCACGCGCTGGCCAATGTTTTTCTGCCCAGCAATGAAAAGATAGCTCCCTACATGCAGCAGCTGTCTCTCTTGGATGCGCAGAATCGGCTGACCTATGTTCCCCAGGGCAGGCATGAAATCAAACCGACCGCCGGCATGCGCTATCTGGCCTTTCTGCCGGCAGAGGATACGGTCCTCACCATTGAAGGAGCCAAATATCCGCTCAATGAACAGAACTTTTTTTTCAAAAAAGTCTATGCTTCTAACGAATTTATAGATGAGCCCCTTTTTTTGGAGGTGGCTTCCGGCTATGCAGTCGTCATTTACAGTAGAGACAGGAGCTGATATGGAAATTATCATCATTCTCCTCCTTTTGGCCAATCTTGCCCTGACCTTCTTCCTCTGGCAGAAGAGCGGTCAGCAGAGGGAGGAGCTAAAGCAGGTCTTGGACAGTCAGGCAGACAATCTGTCCGATCAGCTGGACTACCGTTTTGGGGAGGAAAGGCAGAGAAATCAGACAGTTCAAAAAGAACTGGAGCTGGCGCTGGGCGACCGTCTGACCGAGATGCGGACCGATCTGCATCACAATCTGACGGATCTCCGCTCGGACATCAGCGAGCATTTGACTAAAAATCGGGATAAAACCGATGAACGTATGCGGCAGATTCAGGAATCCAATGAACGGCGGCTGGAACAGATGCGGCAGACGGTGGAGGAGAAGCTGGAGAAGACCCTGCAGACCCGGCTGCAGACCTCTTTTGAGACAGTGTCCAGACAGCTGGAATCTGTCAACCGCGGCCTGGGGGAAATGCAGAGCGTGGCGCGTGATGTCGGGACCCTCAACAAAGTGCTTTCCAACACCAAAACCCGCGGTATTCTTGGCGAGCTGCAGCTGGGTCAGATTATCGAGGATATTATGACCCCCAGCCAGTATGAGCGGGAATTTGTGACAGCAGCGGGCTCCAGCGAGCGTGTGGAATATGCTATTAAGCTGCCGGGGCAGGTCGATCAGGACTATGTCTACCTGCCGATTGACTCTAAGTTTCCGCTGGCTGACTACTACCGTTTGGAGGATGCCTACGAGTCGGGCAGCAAGGAAGAGATTGATGCCTGCCGCAAGGCCCTTTTGGCCAGTGTCAAGCGTTTTGCCAAGGATATTAAGTCCAAATATCTGGCTCCGCCGGCTACGACTAATTTTGGTATTATGTTTCTGCCGACAGAAGGACTTTATTCCGAAGTGGTCCGCAATCCGGCATTTTTTGACAGCCTGCGGCGGGAGGAGCAGATTGTGGTGGCAGGGCCATCTACCCTGTCCGCCTTGCTCAATTCGCTGTCAGTCGGCTTCAAAACGCTCAATATCCAAAAAAGTGCGGATGACATCAGCAAGGTCTTGGGTTCTGTCAAGACTGAGTTTGGCAAATTCGGCGGCATCCTGGCCAAGGCCCAGAAGCATCTGCAGCATGCTTCCGGCAATATTGACGAACTGCTGACCCGCAGGACCGGCGCGATTGAACGAACCCTCCGCCATATTGAGCTGTCTGATGAGGACCTCAATCTAAACCTACTTGATTTTTCAGAAGAAAGGGATGACGATGAAAATTAATCAAATGAAAAAAGATGAATTGTTTGAAGGATTTTACCTGATTAAGTCAGCAGAAGTCCGTCAGACAAGGGCCGGAAAAAACTATCTGGCCTTCACTTTCCAAGACGATACAGGGGTTATTGAGGGGAAACTCTGGGATGCTCAGCCGCACAATGTGGAGGAATTCACAGCTGGGAAGGTCGTGCACATGCAGGGGCGCAGAGAAGTTTATAATAACACGCCTCAGGTCAACCAGCTGACCCTGCGCCTGCCCAAGGCCGGCGAGCCCAATGATCCGGCTGATTTTAAGGAAAAACCGCCGGTGGACCAAAAGGAAATCCGGGATTACTTATCACAGATGATTTTCAAAATTGAAAATCCCATCTGGCAGCGTCTGGTCCGGGCGCTTTACGGCAAGTACGACAAGGAGTTTTATTCCTATCCGGCTGCCAAGACCAACCACCATGCTTTTGAGTCGGGTCTGGCCTTTCATACAGCCACCATGGTCAAGCTGGCCGATGCTATCGGCGATATTTACCCTCAGCTCAATAAAAGTCTGCTTTTTGCCGGCATTATGCTGCATGATTTGGCCAAGGTCATTGAGCTCAGCGGTCCGGAAAATACAGAATATACCGTTCGCGGCAATCTGATTGGCCATATCGCCCTCATTGATGAAGAGCTGACCAAGGCTCTGACTGAGCTGAAGATAGACGACAGCAAAGAGGAAGTGATTGTGCTGCGGCATGTTCTGCTCAGCCACCATGGACTTTTGGAATACGGCAGCCCTGTCCGGCCTAAAATCATGGAGGCTGAAATCCTGCACATGATTGACAACCTGGACGCAGAAATGATGATGATGACCGCTGCCTTGGCTCTCGTAGAACCAGGGCAGATGAGTAATAAAATTTTTGCTTTGGAGGGCCGTTCCTTTTACAAGCCAAAATTTGAACAGTAAAATACGAAAAATGAGCATTGTTTATCAAATAATGTTCGTTTTTTTGATTCCAATATGGTATAATGGTAGAAAATAAATTAAATTGGTGAAGAAATGAAATTAAGAAGAAGTGAGCGCATGGTGGTTATTTCAAATTATTTGCTTAACCACCCTTATAAATTGACGAGTTTAAATACTTTCGCAGAAAAATATGAGTCTGCCAAATCCTCTATTTCAGAGGATATTGTCATCATCAAACGCGCTTTTGAAGAAATCGAAATCGGAACGATTGAAACGATTACAGGTGCCGGCGGCGGTGTTATCTTTACGCCGTCCATCTCAGACAGGGAAGCCAAGTCCATCGTTCAGAATCTCTGCAGTCAGCTGTCTGAAAGCGGCCGCATCCTGCCCGGAGGCTATATCTATCTGTCTGATTTGCTCAGTACGCCTTCCATTCTGAACAATATCGGACGGATTATCGCAAAAGCTTTCAGAAATCAGGAGATTGATGCGGTTATGACGGTGGCCACAAAGGGAGTGCCGCTGGCTAATGCCGTGGCCAATGTGCTCAATGTGCCTTTTGTTATTGTGCGCCGTGACCTGAAGATTACGGAAGGATCAACGGTCAGTGTCAACTACGTTTCCGGATCCAGCGGCGACCGAATTGAGAAAATGTTCCTTTCCAAGCGCAGTCTTAAAGCGGGCAGCCGTGTCCTGATTGTGGATGATTTCCTCAAAGGAGGCGGTACGGTCAATGGGATGATCAGCCTCTTATCAGAGTTTGATTCGGAGCTTGCCGGCGTAGCTGTCTTCGCTGACAATGCCCAGACCAACCGCGACCATTTAGATTATAAGTCCCTGCTGAAAGTGACCAACATTGATGTCAAGGCAAATACCATTGATGTGGAAGTGGGCAATATTTTTGATAAATAAGCAGGTCAGTTCCATGAAAGAAATGTTAAACCGATTTGACCGCAGTCCGCTCTGGCTGCGGCTGGGTATTCTCTCTGCCCTGTTAGCAGTATTGGTTGCAGGCATGGTTGTGGTCCGCCGGCAGTCGCAGACAGAAAGGAGCACCGTCCATTCGGCTGATACAGCCAGCTCGGCTAAGTCAGCGGCTTCCAGCAGCAGTCAGTCCGCTTCTGCCCAGCAGCGGGAAGTGGAAGAGGAGGAGCGTGCAGTTCTGGCAGCTGAGTCTGCAGTTCAGCAGCTGGAAGCAGTGCAGTCTGAAGAGCAGCTGACTCTGGCTCAGGAAGCTGTTGAGCAGGTCAGAGACGGAGTGAGCAGGGCCAAGTTACAGGCTCGTGTTCAGGCGGTGCAGCAGCGCTTGCTGGAACAGCAAGGGTCCGCAGCTGATTTGCAGATTAGCGAGCAGGAACCTGCCGAGACAGAGAATGCCTGGCCTCAAAGCGAGCAAAACTCGGCCGCGGTATCTCCGTAAGTCTTTTCATGCTCTTCGCGCCTCGCAACCAGCTGCCCTTGGTTTCAACTTGCTCCAACAGTCCGGGGGACTGTTGGAGGTTGGAGATAGCACAAACGCAGTTTGTGTCAAAACAGTCCGGGGGACTGTTGGAGGTTGGAGATAGCACAAACGCAGTTTGTGTCAAAACAGTCCGGGAGACTGTTGGAGGCGGTGGATAAGGAGTCTGCCCCAGCATCATCAGCCCTGATTCAGTACAGCGGCCTCTTTCGATTGGAAGATCATCCGCAAACTCATGCTCAATAAAAACCAAAGCGCAGATGAGGAAGCCAGCCGCAGACACTCCCAGCCGGATACTGATTTTCACTGCTGTTCACAGTAAAAAATATGAGGCTAGGACAAAAATCAGCAAGACGGAGTCTTCGATTTTTGCCCCACTCTCAAAAAATCTATTGACTTTAAGGTGCCGCCGTGTTACAATGATAGACGGTACTTTTTACTTTTGGTCTCTCAAAAGTGTACAGAGACGTGCTGACAAATGTTGCAAAAGTACACGCAGATGGCAGCTGTCACCAAGTGTGCCATCACCAAAATTAAAAAAATACAGGAGAATGTAGATGCCTACAATTAACCAATTGGTTCGCAAGCCGCGCAAATCAAAAGTAGAAAAATCTAAATCACCAGCTTTGAATGTTGGTTACAACAGCCACAAAAAAGTTCAAACAAACGTATCTTCACCGCAAAAACGCGGAGTTGCGACTCGTGTCGGAACCATGACGCCTAAGAAACCAAACTCAGCCCTTCGTAAGTTTGCCCGTGTACGTCTGAGCAACCTGATCGAAGTTACAGCATACATCCCAGGTATCGGACACAACCTGCAAGAGCACAGCGTGGTGCTTCTTCGCGGCGGACGTGTAAAAGACCTGCCAGGGGTACGTTACCATATCGTCCGCGGTGCGCTTGATACAGCAGGTGTGACCGACCGTAAGCAAGGCCGTTCTAAATACGGTACCAAGAAACCAAAAGCATAAGGAAAGGGGAGATAGATAAATGAGTCGTAAAAACCGTGCGCCAAAGCGCGAAGTATTGCCAGATCCGCTTTACAATTCAAAATTAGTTACTCGTCTGATCAACCGCGTTATGCTTGATGGTAAGCGTGGTACAGCATCTTCTATCGTATACGGAGCCTTTGATCAAATCAAAGAAGCTACTGGCAACGATGCACTGGAAGTATTCGAAACAGCCATGGAAAACATCATGCCTGTTTTGGAAGTGCGTGCCCGCCGTGTCGGTGGTTCAAACTACCAGGTCCCAGTTGAAGTTCGTCCAGAGCGTCGTACAACCCTTGGACTCCGTTGGTTGGTAACCATTGCCCGTCAGCGTGGTGAACACACAATGGTTGACCGTCTTGCCAAAGAAATCTTGGATGCATCTAACAACACCGGTGCAGCTGTCAAGAAACGTGAAGACACCCACCGTATGGCAGAAGCCAACCGTGCCTTCGCACACTTCCGTTGGTAATAAAATGATACTAAGAGCGGCAAAGGCCCAAGGCAAAAATAGGAAACTGATGCAGTGTTCCGTGAACACAAAGCAGTTTATCTTTTTTGCGCCGGGCCTCGCTCGGGTTCAAATCAATTAACTTAAGCTTTTAGCCCGAGTTCAATCATGATGCTGGGAACGGTAAGGATGCAAGGTGAAAATAGGAAACTGACGCAGTATTCGATGAATACAAGGAAGTTTATCTTTTTCACACAGCATCCCGTTCCAGCTCGAATCAGCTAACTTGAGCTTAATCAGCTCTTAGCGATCATTCAACTCATCACATGACTAGTTGAAACCAACACATAACATGAAAACATTGATAACGGGTAGGTCCTGCCTATCCGTTTTTTCTAAATAATGTTATAATAAATTGTAAAATAAATTAATAGGAGAATTAACCTCATGGCTCGCGAATTTTCACTTGAAAAAACTCGTAACATCGGTATCATGGCTCACGTCGATGCTGGTAAAACAACAACCACTGAACGTATCCTTTACTATACCGGTAAGATCCATAAAATCGGTGAAACCCACGAAGGTGCTTCACAGATGGACTGGATGGAACAAGAACAAGAGCGTGGTATCACCATCACATCTGCGGCAACAACAGCCCAATGGAAAGACTACCGCGTCAATATCATCGACACCCCAGGACACGTGGACTTCACTATCGAAGTACAGCGTTCCCTCCGTGTCCTTGACGGTGCGGTAACCGTTCTGGACTCTCAGTCAGGTGTTGAACCTCAGACTGAAACCGTTTGGCGCCAAGCGACGGAATACGGTGTTCCCCGGATTGTCTTTGCCAACAAGATGGATAAAATCGGTGCAGACTTCCTTTACTCAGTAAGCACGCTGCATGACCGTCTGCAGGCCAATGCTCATCCAATCCAACTGCCAATCGGTGCCGAAGATGACTTTACTGGTATCATTGACCTGGTAAAAATGAAAGCTGAAATCTATACCAATGACCTTGGTACAGATATTCAGGAAACAGACATTCCAGCTGACTACTTGGAGCAGGCTCAGGAATGGCGTGAAAAATTGGTGGAAGCTGTTGCTGAAACGGATGAAGAATTGATGATGAAGTACCTGGAAGGTGAAGAAATCACTGAAGAGGAACTGAAAGCCGGTATCCGCCGTGCAACCATCAATGTTGAGTTCTTCCCCGTTCTGGCCGGTTCTGCCTTCAAGAATAAAGGGGTTCAGCTCATGCTGGATGCAGTTATCGACTACCTGCCAAGCCCGCTGGATATCCCAGCTATCAAGGGTGTGAATCCAGATACGGATGAAGAAGAAACTCGCCCTGCGTCTGATGAGGAGCCATTTGCAGCGCTTGCCTTCAAGATTATGACAGACCCATTCGTTGGCCGTCTGACCTTCTTCCGCGTTTACTCAGGGGTTCTCAACAGCGGTTCCTATGTATTGAACACTTCTAAGGGCAAACGTGAGCGTATCGGACGGATTCTGCAAATGCACGCCAATAGCCGGAATGAAATTGATACTGTCTATTCAGGAGATATTGCTGCTGCCGTAGGTCTGAAAGATACGACAACCGGTGACTCCCTGACGGACGAAAAAGCGAAAATCATCCTTGAGTCAATCAACGTTCCAGAACCCGTTATCCAGCTCATGGTTGAGCCTAAGTCTAAGGCAGACCAAGACAAGATGGGGATTGCCCTGCAAAAACTGGCTGAAGAAGATCCTACCTTCCGCGTTGAAACCAACGTTGAAACAGGTGAAACAGTTATCTCTGGTATGGGTGAGCTTCACTTGGATGTCCTAGTTGACCGTATGCGCCGTGAGTTCAAGGTGGAAGCAAACGTAGGTGCGCCTCAGGTATCTTACCGTGAAACCTTCCGTGCTCAAACATCAGCTCGCGGATTCTTCAAGCGCCAGTCTGGTGGTAAAGGTCAGTTCGGTGATGTTTGGATTGAATTCACTCCAAATGAAGAAGGAAAAGGCTTCGAGTTTGAAAATGCCATCGTCGGTGGTGTGGTTCCGCGTGAATTTATCCCTGCCGTTGAAAAAGGTTTGATTGAGTCAATGGCCAACGGTGTCCTTGCCGGCTACCCAATCGTTGACGTCAAAGCGAAGCTGTATGACGGTTCTTACCACGATGTCGACTCATCTGAAACAGCCTTCAAGGTTGCGGCTTCACTCGCTCTGAAAGAAGCTGCGAAAACTGCACAGCCAGCTATCCTTGAGCCAATGATGCTGGTAACTATCACTGTTCCGGAAGAAAATCTGGGTGACGTTATGGGCCACGTAACAGCTCGCCGCGGACGCGTAGACGGTATGGAAGCACACGGCAACAGCCAAATCGTTCGTGCCTATGTACCGCTTGCTGAAATGTTCGGTTATGCGACGGTTCTGCGTTCTGCTTCACAAGGACGCGGTACCTTCATGATGGTCTTTGACCACTACGAAGATGTACCGAAGTCAGTACAGGAAGAAATTATCAAGAAAAACAAGGGTGAAGCATAAGAATTTGCCCAAGCAAAAAACGCTCGAAATTCGGGCGTTTTTTCTGTGGTTAAAATAAGAGGAATCAGGTATTGCTAGCTTTAAACTTCAGTAGATTCAGAGAGTTGGCCGGGTCAAAGTCTTCAACTGCTGTCAGGGAATCCTTGTCAAGAAGGTAGACCGTGTCGCAGATTTTAAAGACTTCGGATAGGTTGTGGGAGGTCAGCAGGATGATTTTGTCAGCGCTGTATGCTTTCAGCAGCTCGTAGGCCGCAAACCGTCGCAGCTCGTCAAGGCCGTCCAGCAGTTCATCTAGGATGATAAGGTCGCTGGGAAGAGCCAGGACATAGAGAAGGGCGAAGAGCTCTTTCATCCCCAGAGAATATTTGCCGATTTTTTTCTTTAAATAATCCGCTCCGCCCATTTTTTCTAAATTCTCCTGGAAGGCGGCTAGCTCCTCCGAGCTCAGGAGCTGCAGATAGTCCTGGGCCGACAGGTTCTTATCAAAGATATCCAGGCTGGGAATGTAGGCGACTTTTCCGCTTTGGATTTCCCCTCCGAATCCTTTGACTTCTCCGTTGATCAGGCTGAAGAGGGTGCTCTTGCCAATGCCGTTGGGGCCGATGATGCCATAAAGCCCCGGACCAGTCAGTTCAAAGTTTAAATTTTCAAAGATAGCAGTGGTGAGATTGTTTATCCTTAATTCGGTCATGCTTTCCCCTCCTTGCGATAGTAGAAGTTTTTATAGAGCTGATAGGAGGCCAGAGTAAAGATTAGGCTCAGACTAAGCAGGTAGAAAATCCCTATCAGAAAGGCATTATTGGGAAGGACAGCCGCGTCGTTGAGGAGCTGGCCGTAGCCCAGATATTCAAAGGGGAAAAACTGCTTAAGCGGCTGGAACCATTCCTCCTGAGCCAAGGTCAGAAAGCCAGTCAGGAAGACAATAATTAGGCCGATGACAACCAGGCTTTTCTTGAAAATGAGAGCCAGGAGTTGACCCAGGCTAGCCAGAAAAAGGAGGGCAACTAGAAAGAGAGCCAGCGTTTGCAGGACAATCTGCCAGATGGGGACAATGGTCCGGCCCAGCAAATAGGGATAGCTCCAGGTGCCGAAGCTGTCCAGCAGGCCCTTGGCTAGATAGAGGACAGCGAAGAGCAGGAGGGTGAATAGGAAGGTCACCAGAACAGGAACCAGCAATTTGATGAGCAGGTGCTTGAGCTTGCGGCCGCCCAGCAGCTGATAAAAACGAATCTGTGAGCTCTCAATCTCGCTGCTGAGGGAGTCAGCTATGAGGACAGTGAGGAGGACAAAGATGGTGGTAGAGGACAGCCAGCCTGTCATGATGTGACCGATGTTAAAGGCTGCTTCGCTTGTGCTATTAACCCTAAATCCAGGTATTCCGCCAACTGCCTTCACTGCTTCGCGGTAGCGGATACAGGCCTTCAGATTCTGATAGCTATCGGAATTCTTGTCTGTCATGGCTTCCAGCTGGACTAGTGCATCCTGATATTCTAGCTGGAAAGCTTTCTTCAGATCCTTCTTTTCTAAAGCAGCCAGTTCTTCTGACAGGAGCTTTTCTTTTTCTTGTTCTTGAATAAGCTGCTGCGAGATGGTTTGATCATCAGGATCAAGCTGGGCCTGATTTTGTAAATTTTTCACCGATTGCTTACTTTGCTGGAGCTGCTCTCTGATAAAAGTCAGATTGCTGTCAAAACTCTGCTTGTTTATTGTCGTTTGGTAAAAGGCAAACAAGCCTAAAAAGATAGCCGCCAGCAGAACTAAACAAATTTTATTTTTGGGACTGTTTAGAAATCGTTTGAGTTCAAAGTAAAAAAATGCCATGGTTTTACCTCGCAGATATTGGGACTCTGGAAAGAAAAATAAGGTCTGGGAAACTAGGCTAGGGATTTTCCGAGAGTCTCTCAGAAGTTTCTGGATAGTGGGTGTTATAATACTTTGTAGATTACCTATGTTTATTATAGCAAAACCCTAGAAATAGTAAAGTGTTTTCGTAAATAAAAATTAAAATAATTGAATTTTTATACAATCTTAAAAAATGGCTGAAAGGTCTATGTTTTCTGAAAAGGAATGAAAACTTTCGAAAGAAATGATGCCTTCTGTTAATCTTAATGAAATCAGTTGCAATTTCACTCAATTAAGTATATAATAGAAATGTTGAAAGGTGATTTGTAGCAACTCAAGTTACTATTTTCACATAAATTTTTTTGATTTTCATAAGGAGGAAATCACGAATGGTAGTTAAAGTTGGTATTAACGGTTTCGGACGTATCGGTCGTCTTGCTTTCCGTCGTATCCAAAACGTAGAAGGTGTTGAAGTGACCCGCATCAACGACCTGACAGACCCAGTGATGCTTGCACACTTGTTGAAATACGACACAACTCAAGGTCGTTTTGACGGAACTGTGGAAGTAAAAGAAGGCGGATTTGAAGTGAACGGCAAATTCGTGAAGGTTTCTGCTGAGCGTGACCCAGAACAAATCGACTGGGCTACTGACGGCGTAGAAATCGTTTTGGAAGCAACTGGTTTCTTTGCTAAGAAAGAAGCAGCTGAAAAACACCTTAAAGGCGGTGCTAAGAAGGTTGTTATCACTGCTCCTGGCGGAAACGACGTTAAAACAATCGTATTCAACACGAACCACGATGTTCTTGACGGTACTGAAACAGTTATCTCAGGTGCTTCATGTACGACAAACTGTTTGGCTCCAATGGCGAAAGCTCTTCAAGATAACTTCGGTGTTGTAGAAGGCTTGATGACAACTATCCACGCTTACACTGGTGACCAAATGATCCTTGACGGACCACACCGTGGTGGAGACCTTCGCCGTGCGCGTGCTGGTGCTGCTAACATCGTTCCTAACTCAACTGGTGCTGCCAAAGCTATCGGTTTGGTTATCCCAGAATTGAACGGTAAATTGGATGGTTCTGCTCAACGCGTTCCAACTCCAACAGGATCCGTTACTGAATTGGTTGCTGTTCTTGAAAAGAATGTAACTGTTGACGAAGTGAATGCAGCGATGAAAGCAGCTGCTAACGAATCATACGGTTACACTGAAGATCCAATCGTATCTTCAGACATCGTGGGTATGTCTTACGGTTCATTGTTCGACGCAACTCAAACTAAAGTGCTTGACGTTGACGGCAAACAATTGGTGAAAGTTGTTTCATGGTATGACAACGAAATGTCTTACACTGCACAGCTTGTTCGTACTCTTGAATACTTCGCGAAAATCGCTAAATAATTGAGAGTAGGGAGGTCCGATAAGGACCTCTTTTTTTGGTGGCTGAGAGAATAATTGACTAAAATAATAAGTTTTTTCTGAACAAATCTAATGGTTTCTGCTTGTTTGTAACCTTGCGTCATGAGATATAATGAGGGAGAGAGGAAGAACATGAAAAATAAAACATACAGCAGCGGTCAGGTGGCTGCTTTAACTGGTCTGACAATTCGCAGCATTCAATATTATGATCAAATCGGTCTTTTGCCATCGTCCGGCCGAACTGAAGGCGGCAGGCGTATTTATCAGGAAAGTGACTTGGTTCAGCTGGCTCAGATTATGATGTATAAAAAATTGGGCTTTTCTCTGACGAGTATTAAAAAGGAACTTTTGCTTTGTCAAAACAGTGAGGATCTGCTGGGGCTTTTGGAAAAACAAGCCTTTCATTTATTGAGTCAAATAGAGCAGCTAAATACTGCCTTTGCTACCATCCAAGCCATGTCAGAAGTGCTTGAATGGGGAGTGGAACCGTCTTTTGCTGCTCTTCTGAAGAGTCTGCAGTTTCTGCCTCAGGATTCTATCTTTAAGGATACTCATAATTTTTTCTCTGACCAAGACAGGAGCAGCTTGCAGCGGTCTTTTCAGGATGTGGAAGATGCCCAAGCCTTTTATCATAAGTGGAAGAAAATCATGATTGAAGCAGCAGTTTTTCAGGAGAGCGGTCTTACTGCTGATCATTTCTTAGTTCAGGAACTGGCTGAGAGATGGAGGCAGCTGACGGCATCTTTTGCTCAAGAGCATGGCGAAGAAGCAGTTGAAAAAATAAAGGCAATGGGACTGGAAAATCAGCTGACAGAAGATCAGACAGAACTGAACAGAGCCCAAGCTTTTCTGGAGGCAGCTTTGAGGCTTTATTTACAGAAGCAGGTTTAATTTACCTAAATGAGAAAGGGGGGCTGTGAAATGAAAAAAGCTGAAAAAAAGAAAGGCCGGCTTTGGAAGCAACTGTTTTTGTTCATCAGTCTTTCGGCTTGTTTCTATACTGTCAGAAGTCTCTTTTTTGCTATCCCGGAAGTCGGTCATTTTAAGACTAAAGCTGGTCAGGCTGCTTATCTGAAAAGCTATGAGCGAATTATGGAATCAATGCCAGTAAAAGCGCAGGTTCAGGATGTTGAAACATCTTGGGGGCTGGTCAGGGTTTACCGATGGTCAAATGAGACGGTTACTGATAAAACTCCGGTTCTTCTTTTTCCGGGGCACAGTTCCGGAGCGCCGATGTGGCAGGGGAATATCAGTTATCTGATGCTCCAGCACCCTGTTTATGCTTTTGATCCTTTAGGTGATGCGGGGAAGTCAAAACAGGCCCTTCCTTTGAAAAATATGCAAGATGTTGCTGATTATGTCAATGAAATGTTGGATCGGCTGGGGATTGAGAGGGTGCATCTGGTTGGCCATTCTTTTGGTGCTTCGTCAGCAGCTTATTTTGCTAATGATTATCCTGCAAGAGTAGCCTCGCTAGCTTTATTAGAGCCTGCCTTTGCCTTGAATTATCCTGATGTTTCCGTTTTTTTCTGGGGGACGGTCAGTTCGATTGAGCTGTTTCCAGAATCTTGGAGGAGTCAGGCCTTGGCGCAGATATCTGGTGAGGACGCCAGCGAGGTCCGTTCAGATGATGATATGGCCAAGATGATCAAGGCAGCGTCAAGTTTCTATTCAACTGAGCTGCCGACTCCCAGTCCGATTGATGAAGCAAGTTTGAAAGACTGGAAGTTTCCTGTTTATCTGGCTTTGGCAGAAAAATCTAAAATGACTGGGGATTCAACCATGAAACAGGCAAGAAAAATTCCAAGACTCACCATGAAAACCTGGCCCAATACCAGCCATTCACTGCCTATGGAAGTTCCTCAGGAACTTGCTCATGAATTACAGGTATTTTGGAAGCAGGCCGAAAGCAACTGAAAACTTCCATGTTTATTTGTAAAAAGAGGGCAAAAGCAGAGCCTGCAAACAGGAAATAAAATGGATATAGTGATTTTGCTATCCCTTTCACGCAAATTGTGATATAATTAGCATGTCAAAAAAATATTAAGGAGTCTATATTCATGGCAAAACTTACTGTTAAAGACGTTGATTTGAAAGGCAAGAAGGTCCTCGTTCGTGTTGACTTCAACGTACCTGTAAAAGACGGTGTGATTACCAATGATAACCGTATCACAGCGGCTCTTCCAACCATCAAATATATCCTTGAGCAGGGTGGACGTGCAGTGCTCTTCTCTCACTTGGGCCGTGTCAAAGAAGAAGCAGACAAAGAAGGCAAATCTCTGGCACCGGTAGCCGCTGATTTGGCAGCGAAATTGGGTCAAGATGTTGCTTTCATCCCAGGAGTAACCCGCGGGGCAGAATTGGAAGCAGCCATCAATGCCCTGGAAGACGGCCAAGTCCTCTTGGTGGAAAATACGCGCTTCGAAGATGTGGACGGCAAGAAAGAATCTAAAAATGAGCCTGAGCTTGGCAAATACTGGGCATCTCTGGGCGACGGTATCTTTGTAAACGATGCCTTCGGTACAGCTCACCGTGCGCACGCTTCAAACGTTGGTATTTCTGCTAATGTTGAAAAAGCGGTTGCTGGTTTCCTGCTGGAAAACGAAATTGCTTATATCCAAGAAGCGGTTGAAGCTCCAGAACGTCCATTTGTAGCCATCCTTGGTGGTTCAAAAGTATCTGACAAGATCGGTGTAATCGAAAACCTGCTTGAAAAAGCGGATAAAGTCCTGATCGGCGGCGGGATGACTTACACCTTCTACAAAGCTCAAGGTATCGAAATCGGTAACTCACTGGTCGAAGAAGACAAGCTGGATGTAGCCAAAGCTCTGCTTGAAAAAGCCAACGGCAAACTGATCCTTCCGGTTGACTCAAAAGAAGCTAATGCTTTTGCGGACTACACTGAAGTCAAAGATACTGAAGGCGAAGCAGTAGACCCAGGCTTCCTTGGTTTGGATATCGGTCCAAAATCAATCGCGAAATTTGACCAAGCGTTGACTGGTGCCAAGACAGTTGTCTGGAACGGACCGATGGGTGTCTTTGAAAATCCTGACTTCCAAGCTGGTACTATTGGTGTCATGGACGCTATCGTCAAACAGCCAGGCGTGAAATCTATCATTGGCGGCGGTGACTCAGCAGCTGCAGCCATCAACCTTGGACGTGCAGACAAGTTCTCATGGATCTCCACTGGTGGTGGTGCTTCAATGGAACTTCTTGAAGGTAAAGTTCTTCCAGGACTTGCAGCACTTACTGAGAAGTAATTTGAATATGGGAAAGGCGGTTAACCCGCTTTTTCTTTTATAGGAGAATACAAATGTATGCCATTATAGCAACTTTGGATAAGTTTTCACAAGAACAAGTTCGTTTAATCTGGCACAAGCTAAGTATCAATAATCTCTCAAACTATGCTTATGAAGTGGATAATAGAGAACCACACCTTACCTTGGCTTCTCTTGAAAGAATGGAATTGCCGGCTATCCAGCTTATCTTAAACAAATTAGCAAAACAATATTCAGTATTAGACTTGAACTTTAGTTCGATATCTTCCTTTTTAGGAAGCTCGATTGTTACACTCAATCCGGTTAAAACGCCAAAGATGACTGCTTTTCATGCAGAGTTACACGGAGAGATAGAAGTTTATGTATCAGAGTTCTCTCCTTATCTCCCCAATAACTGGGTTCCGCATGTGACCTTAGCTAATCGAATTGAGTATAAAAAATTGTCTCAAGTTTATCTTTTTTGTTTGGAACATTGCCCACCAATAACCGGTACAATAACTGGTCTAAAACTCATTGAAGTGGGAAATGATGGACAGGTAGAGGAATTATACGAAGCCTCTTTACTCTAAAAGATTCTTGTTTTTGAATCCCCATTGAGAAAAACGCCCTTCCAGGATTTGCGATGGCACTAACAGAAAATAGGCGATAAGTTGAAATCTTTGATTTCGTTGATGCACTCCCGCAAGATAGACTAGGCAGGTCAGGAGTATAAACGAAATGAACTGCCAATCATCACTGCGCCTTTCGACGAAAAGAGGCCGGGACAATAGTCCTTAGCCTCTTATTATAGTTCGTATTAAAATCATGACGCAGTAGCCGATTGAACTCTTCGTTCGCTTTTCAAGCTCGGAAGAGCTCCTAATCGGCCTTGCGGGGCTGGGACGACGAAATCGAGACTACGTCTACCGATTTCTGTCCCTCCGCCTTTTTAGTGCCGTCATTAGAAAATGATAGAGTTCGGCTTTTCGTTTTAGCTCCTATTTCAGCATCTGATTTTTAGACATAAGTTTACATAGTATAAACTTATGTCGGTTTAAGCCAGAAATAATGGGAAAAATCCCGAATTTCACTTGGAAAATTCCTAAAAAATTGTTAGTATAAATTGATTAGTAGTGACAAAAGATGCAAGGCTGCCTTGCTGCAGTCTTGTTGCTCATTGGAGAAGGAGAGGATTATGGAAAAGAAGGAAGTATTTAGTTTTCGGAAGAACCGGGCTGTCAAGAGTCTGTGCGGAGCAGTCTTAGGAGCGGTTCTGCTAATGGCTGGGACTGGCCAGCTGGCTGCGGCAGACGAGCGGTCTGCTTCGGCGGGCTCAGGGGATACAGAGCTTAATGCTGGAGGCAATGCTGCGACCAATCTAGCTGAGGAAGCGGGGGCTGCCAGTCAGGCGGCCCAGACCAGTCAAGATCAGGCCGGTCAGACTTCTGGCGGGATCAAGGTGACAGTGCCGGACCCTGCTCTGGAGAAGGCAGTCAAGGAAGCCCAAGAGGCCGGTGTGACACTTGTGGAGGACGAGGCTGCTGACAAGGGGACGGCCGCCAACTCCTCTGAAGTGGAGGAAAAGCGGGCGGAAATTACGGCTGACTATCAGGCCCAAACAGAAAAAATCAAGGCTGAGACAGCGGATTACCGACAGAAAATCGCAAACTATGAGGCGGAGCTTGCCCGTATCACCGCAGAAAACAAAGCGACAGAAGAAAGCTATCAAGCTGCTAAAAGGGCTTATGAGGCTGAAACTGCCCGTATTGCTGCGGAAAATGAAAAACTCAAGGCTGATTACCAGGCTGCCTTGCAGCAGTATGCAAAAGACCTAGCGCAAGTTCAGGAGGCAAATGCTGCCAAGGAGACGGCTTATCAAGCAGATCTGACAGCTTATCAGGCTGAGCTGGCTCGGGTACAGAAAGCAAACGCTGACGCTCGGACGGCTTATGAGACGGCCCTTGCGGCCTACCAGACAGATCTGGAAAGGATTCGCAAGGCCAATGCTGCAGCCAAGGCGGCCTATGAGACTGCTCTGGCAGAAAATCAGGCCAAAAATGCCCAAATTGAAGCGGATAATGCTGCCATCAGAGCTCAAAATGAGCAGGCTAAGGCGGCCTATGAAGCAGCGCTCAGCCAGTATGAGACTGACTTAACTGCAGTTCAGCAGGCCAATGCAGCTAATGAAGCAGCCTATCGTACAGCGGTAGCGAATTATGAAGCCGACTTGGCCCGCGTTCAGGCTGCTAACAAGGCAAAAGAGGAGCAATATGCCGCAGAGCAGGCTGCCTATCAGACCAAGCTGGCCCGCATCCAGGCAGAAAATCAGGCTAAAAAGGCAGCATATGACCAAAAACTAGCAGAAAATCAGGCCAAGAACGCCCAAATCACAGCTGCTAACCAAGAAATCCAAAGGCAGAATCAGGCAGCCCAGGCAGCCTATCAGGCCCAGCTGACCCAGTACAATGCTGATCTGGCAGCCTACAATGCCAAGCTGGCTAAATACCAGCAGGACAAGGCTAAATATGACGCGGAGCAGGCTCAGATTGCTGCTGATCTGGCTATTGCAGAAACCAAGAAAAATGAAGACGGCAACCTGAGCCGTCCAATGGCTCAAAGTCTGGTGTTCAAGTCAGAGCCCAATGCTCATCTGTCGCTGACGACGACGGCCGAATTCGTCAGCTATGCAGGCATGGAAGCAGCCGTGAAGAATACAGCAGAATTTTCCAAAAAACTCTTTCAGCTGGATAACTTCAAAGTGACAGATATTCAAAAAACGGCTTACCAGACCAGTCAGCAGGAAAGCTTTGGGACGGTTGGTCAGTATGCGGACTATAATTCCAATGTCACCAGCGGCAAGGGGCCGACCGAATGGTCTTCTGTCTTGCTGAGCCGTGGGCAGTCTGTCACAGCGACCTATACCAATCTTGAAGGGACCTATTATCGCGGGCGGAAAGTTTCTAAAATCGTCTACACCTATACACTGGATCCAAGCTCTCAATTCAAGAATGACAAGGCCTGGCTGGGGATTTTTAAGGATCCGACCATGGGAGTCTTTGCTTCGGCCTATACTGGCAATACGGAAGATGTCACCTCTCTCTTTGTCAAGACGGACTTTGTCTTTTATGATGAAAAGGGGCAGGCTATCAACTTTGACAAGGCCCTGATGTCTGTGGCCTCTCTTAATCGGGAAGCCAACTCCATCGAGATGGCCAAGGACTACACCGGAACCTTCAATAAAATTTCGGGTTCATCAATTGGTGAAAAAGATGGCCAGATCTATGCGACTGAGTCTGAGAACTTTAAAAAAGGAGTAGGCGGTTCTCGCTTTACCATGTACAAGAATAGCCAGGCAGACTCTGGCTGGGATACAGCAGATGCCCCAAACTCCTGGTATGGAGCCGGTGCTGTCGAAATCTCTGGTTCCTCTAACAGCATGACGATTGGGACCATTTCCTCTTCAGAAGTATTAGGCCAGCCTGCGGCTGCCGATCCGCGCCGGACCGATAAGTTAGCTCCTAAAAAGCCGAATATCTGGTTTGCTATTAACGGGAATGTCCGGGCCAATAATCTGCCCCTCATCACGATGGAAGAGCCGGAAGCGCCAGTCGCACCAACGGCTCCAGCAGCTCCCAAGGAAGAGGCAATCCAGTCATTGGAAGCGGCGCCAACAGCACCGACCCCGAAGACGTTGCCGACTCCGCCAGCGGCCCCAACCTATGAGACAGAGCCGCCAGCTCCAAGTCGGACACCGGACTCTCCTGAGCCCCAAAAACCGTCAGAGCCAATCTATGAAGTAGAAAAAATGCTTCGGCCGGCGTTGGCAGAGCCCGTTTATGAAAAGGAGCCAACCCCTCCGTCAGAGCCGGTCTATGAACCGGATCCGACAGCACCGACCCGGACGCCGGACTTGCCAGAGCCTCAGCAGCCGTCAGAGCCGATCTATGCTTCTCTGCCGACTTCGCCGATTGAGCCTGCGTATGAGCAAGAACCAGCCGCTCCGGCAGTACCAACCGTTCATTACCATTACAATCGCCTGCGGGTGCAGCTGCAGGTCAATAAAGCCTTCCAGCATGATCCAGATACTATTGCTGAGAAGACCTTGCCGGCCGGCAAACAGGCGCCTGCAGCCACGCTTCCTAAGACAGGAAGCAGCGAATCTGTCTACATGCCTTATCTGGGGATGGCTGCTCTGATTGGCGCTCTTGGTCTGGCAGGCTTGAAGCCTAAAGAAGACTGAAGATAAAATGAATCTGTCCCAGCTGGGCTTCAGAGGGGACTGAGCGAACGTTTCTAGCCGAGGGAAAAAAGGCTGGCAGAGTTTAGTGCATCCGGTATTCATAAAAAAGAAGACAGCAGGAAAAGTTCGGCTGTCTTTTGTTCTGTTTTAAAAGTCAAAAGCATTTGTAACATTTTTTAAATATAATTATAAGAAAGCTGACATGAAAATAAGGTATGATTTTTGTAACTAACATATACTAAATGATACGGAGAACATAGTTATGAAAAAAGCATTTGCTAAAACGACTCTTGGTTTGGCTTCGGCGGCCTTTTTTGCAGCAATCGGCACTCAGGCTGTCAGTGCGGATGCCTATGTTGTGCAGCAGGGGGACTCTTTTTTTGGAATTGCCAGTGCCCGCGGAATGGATCCCTATGAGCTGGCTGCGAAAAACGGAAAATCTATTTTTGACACCATCAATCCAGGGGACATTTTGGAGGTGGACGGTGCTGCTCAGACCTATGATCCATACAACAGCACAGTCTATAATGCTGTCAGCAATGCAGATGCGGTTTCTGATACCGAAGACGTTGTCTTAAATACTCCGACGGATTTTGGCAATTCTTATCCGATCGGTCAGTGTACTTGGGGCGTGAAAGAAATGGCCCCTTGGGCCAGCAACTGGTGGGGCAATGCCAATACTTGGGCAGTTAATGCCAGCAGTCAGGGTTATGCAACGGGCTCTGTTCCGACAGTTGGTTCTATCGCTGTCTGGGACGGCGGCGACTATGGTCACGTTGCCTATGTGACGGATGTTCAGAGTGACGGCACGATTCAAGTGCTGGAAGCCAACTACAACCGCCAAAAGCAAATCAATAACTACCGCGGCTACTTTAATCCCGATGAATTTTTGGGCAATGTCACTTACATTTATCCAAACTAAAGACGGCAAAAGATTTAGAGCATTCTCTAAGTCTTTTATTATTCCCAAAAAAGGGGAAAGGCTGGCCTGCAAATTGCAGAAACTGACAGGCCGCAGGCTTCTTTTGCCGGAAAATATGTTAGAATGGACATAGGCGTCGTTTGAAAGAAGGAGACGAATGGGTTATTTTAATAAATACAAGTTTGATAAGTCAAAATTTCGGCTGGGTATGCGTACCTTTAAAACTGGACTGGCTGTTTTCATCATTCTGCTGCTCTTTGGGCTTTTTGGCTGGAAAGGGCTGCAGATTGGCGCTTTGACAGCTGTTTTCAGTCTGCGTGAGGATTTTGACCAGAGCGTCCATTTCGGTACATCGCGCATCTTGGGCAACAGCATCGGCGGCTTTTATGCTTTGGTCTTTTTTCTGGTCAATAGCTTCTTTAGGGAGCAGTATTGGGTGACCCTCCTCATAGTGCCTGTCTGTACCATGCTGACCATTATGACCAATGTCGCTATGAACAATAAGGCAGGTGTCATCGGCGGTGTGTCGGCCATGCTCATTATTACCTTATCCATTCGGCCGGAAGATTCTATTTTATATGTTTTTGCTCGGATTTTTGAGACATTTATGGGAGTTTTTGTAGCTATTCTTGTCAACTCCGATATTGACAGGCTGCGAACTCTTTTGAAAGGAAAAAAATAAAATCCGTGTAAGAAAATGTGACATTATTTCTTGACATAAAATTTATTTCAGCTATAATAGTGCATAGAGAGGAATTAGAATGAAGGAAAAAGAGTTTCGCCGAAATATGGCAGTCTTCCCTATTGGCAGTGTAATGAAGCTGACGGATCTGACTGCGCGTCAAATCCGTTACTATGAGGATCAAAATCTGATTACCCCCCTTCGTAATGAGGGCAATCGCCGGATGTACTCCTTAAATGATATGGATCGGCTTCTGGAGATTAAGGATTATATTTCTGAGGGCTATAATATCGCTGCGATCAAGAGGAAATATGCTGAGCGCCAGGCGAAAACCCATAAAACAATCAGCGAAAAAGATGTCCGCCGTGCCCTGCACAATGACATTCTTCAGCAAGGTCGTTTTGCTTCTTCTCTGCCCACCTTTGGTCACATGCGTCGACCATAAGCCATTTTGTTTTTGAAATTACAAGGAGAACTCTCATGTCAATTACAGCAGCTGATATCCGTCGCGAAATTAAAGAGAAAAATGTTACCTTTATCCGCCTCATGTTTTCCGATATTCAGGGAACGATGAAAAATGTGGAAATTCCTGCAACGGAAGAACAGCTTGATAAGGTCCTGTCCAACAAAGCCATGTTTGACGGCTCTTCTATCGAAGGCTTTGTCCGTATCAATGAGTCAGATATGTATCTTTATCCTGACCTGAATACCTGGACGGTCTTTCCCTGGGGCGATGAGAACGGCAGCGTAGCAGGCCTGATCTGTGATGTCTATACGACGGAAGGCGAGCCTTTTCAGGGCGATCCGCGCAGCAACCTCAAGCGGGTCCTCAAGCATATGGAAGAGCTTGGTTTCAAGTCTTTCAACCTCGGTCCTGAACCTGAATTTTTCCTCTTTAAGCTGGATGAAAATGGAGATCCGACGCTGGAAGTCAATGACAAGGGCGGCTACTTTGACTTGGCACCGACAGACCTGGCTGATAATACCCGCCGGGAAATTGTCAATGTCCTGACTAAAATGGGCTTTGAAGTAGAGGCCAGCCACCATGAGGTAGCGGTCGGCCAGCATGAGATTGACTTTAAATATGACGAAGTTCTGCGGGCCTGTGATAAGATTCAGATTTTCAAACTGGTGGTCAAAACCATTGCCCGTAAGCACGGTCTGTATGCCACCTTTATGGCCAAGCCCAAGTTTGGTATTGCGGGATCTGGCATGCACTGCAACATGTCCCTCTTTGACCAAGACGGCAGCAATGCCTTCTTTGATCCAGAAGATCCAAGGGGCATGCAGCTGTCGCAAACAGCCTACTATTTCCTAGGCGGCTTGATCAAGCATGCTTACAACTATACGGCTATCATGAATCCGACGGTCAACTCATACAAACGCTTGGTTCCTGGCTATGAAGCGCCTGTCTACATTGCCTGGGCCGGCCGCAACCGTTCACCGCTGGTCCGCGTGCCGGCATCGCGCGGCATGGGGACCCGCCTGGAGCTGCGCTCAGTGGATCCGATGGCTAATCCTTACATGGCGATGGCAGTCCTGCTGGAAGTCGGACTGCATGGCATTGAAAATAAAATTGAAGCACCGGAACCGGTGGAAGAAAATATCTATGTCATGACGGCAGAAGAGCGTAAGGAAGCGGGCATTACAGACCTGCCGTCCACCCTGCACAATGCCATCAAGGCCCTGACAGAGGATGAGGTCGTCAAGGCAGCGCTCGGCAGCCACATCTACACCAGCTTTGTCGAAGCTAAGCGAATCGAGTGGGCCAGCTATGCGACCTTTGTTTCTCAATGGGAAGTGGATAATTATTTAGATCTTTATTAATTGTATAGAGCGGGGCTGAGGCCCTGCTTTTTTAGGAGGAGGATGCCGATGACAGACTATCAAGAATTTATCCAGCAGGTTTTCCAAGACCAATATCGGGAGCAGTTCGGAGTGGAGGATTTGGACCGACTTGAGCCTCAGGATCTTTATCTGAAGCGGGAAATAGACGGAGACTTGGCGGCCCTGCTCCATGCCCAGCAGGTGCTGGACAATATCCATGTCAAGGCCTTGGTGGTGGATAAAGAACATCAGAAAAAAGGTTTGGGAGCCAGTCTGCTGGCAGAATTAGAAGAAAAGGCTGCAGAAGCTGGAGTAACTAGCATTACCTTGTCCACTAAATCTTATCAGGCCAAGGATTTTTACATCAAGCAAGGCTATGAAATCTATGGCCAGCTGGAGGACGTACCGCAAAAGGGTGTGGTCAAGTATCATTTTGTTAAGAGATTGAGCGGTTTATAGTAGCCTGTCTGTTCGGAAACTTCACCTTGAGTCAGCTCGCCTTAGGTGGTCGGCACACAAGCAAGCGACTTGATCGCTTCATTGTTAAACGAAAAACCTAAGGTCTTTTCGTTTGCCTCGCTTCAAAGCTCCAGTAGAGCTTTGAAGCTCTGACTACAGCGGCGACTGACTCCGTATCATCACTTTCAACGGAACATAAAATTGACAAACTTTAGACGACCAAGTCTTTCTTTGCTCCTCAATGAAAGCAAAGAGAGAATAATCATTAATTTCCGAACAAGTCTAGCGAATAACAGGGGATTTCGAGTCCCCTGTTATAAACTATCATTGCATACATACAGAATGTATGTTATAATTAAATATAGAAAAGGAGAAAAAATGATAACGAGTTTATATCCAGTTTTGATGTGTGAAAATCTTGAGGCTACAGCCAACTTTTTTATAGAAAATTTTCAATTTCGGGAAACTTTCCGTTCGGATTGGTATATTAGTTTAAAGAATATCGAGAGTGATTTTGAGCTTGCTTTTATTGATAGTAAGCATGGGACAGTGCCACAAGCCTACCAGTCTAAGGCGAGTGGCCTAATCATCAATATCGAAGTTGACAATGTGGATTGTCTTTATGAAGAATTGCGTCAGCAAGAAGAAATGGAGTTCCTTCTTCCCATTAAGAGTGAAGATTTTGGTCAGCGCCATTTCATTGTGGAAGCGCCGGGTTCTATTTTAGTAGATATTATCCAAGTGATTCCGCCGAGTGAAGATTTTGTGGCGAATTATCTGGGAGGAGAAGATGAATAAAAAGCAGCTAGCTTCACAAGAAACTATCAGAAAGATTTTAAAACTGGCCCGGAAAAAATTTTCAAACAAGGGTTATACAGACACATCTTTAGAGGAAATTGTCGAAGAGCTGGGAATGACGAGAGGGGCCTTGTATCATCATTTTAAAAATAAAAAAGCTCTGTTTCTAGCTGTTTTAGAAGAGGTGCAGTCTGAACTTGGACAGCATGTTGAAGCCAGCGCTTTAAAGGTTAGTGACACTTGGCAGCAGTTGACCGAAGGCTGTTTAGCATTTGTGCTTTTTGCAAATCGGAAAGAAAACAGGCGAATTCTGCTGACTGACGGTCCAAATGTTGTTGAGTGGGAAGAATGGCGAGGCCAGGATGCAGAAAATTCTTTGTATCATCTCAAGGAACAGTTGGAGTTTCTGCAAAAAGAAGACAAGATAATTTCACTTGATCTTGATGTAATGGCGCATATGATTTCAGGTGCTCTAAACGACCTTGCCCTATATCTAGCTGCACAGAAAAATATACAGGAGGCAAACCTGCGTCTGGCTGTGGAGAGTCTTCTGAGAGGATTTGGGAAACATGGCTAAGAAAATAAAGGATTACTATGATTTGGCTTATGCTGAGGAATTGTCTCAAAAAATTCAGAAGGCAACTGCTGCTTTTGACCAACAGAGGTTTCTGGATTTGGTAAAGGACCAGTTGGAAGCTTTGGAATTTGGTCAGCGACAGGAGCTGCTGGCGTCCAGTATCAAAAAATCCTTGCCTCTGTCTTATCCGGAGTCTTTAGTAGTTTTTGAAGAGATTTTAGGAGCGGAACTTGAGGGGAGTTTAGGCATGTTTTCTGAAGGCTACTGGCTGTGGCCGATTGGTAAATATGTGGAGTTATTCGGCGGACAGGATTTTGAAGCAAGTGCAGCCTTCTGCAAAGAATTGACCAAACGCTTTACAGGAGAATTTTCCATGCGGCCGCTTTTGGCCAATTTCCCTAGTGAGACGATGGCTTTGCTGCTGGACTGGAGCAAGGATGAGAATAAGCGGGTTCGGCGTTTGGCCAGTGAGTGTATGCGCATCCGGCTGCCTTGGGCAAAAAAACTAACGATTGTGTTAGAATATTTTGAAACCTTTAAGACTATTTTGACGAATTTGAAGGATGAAGCAGATAAGACCATTCAAAAAAGCGTGGCCAATAATCTCAATGATTTATACAAGGAAGATGAGGATAAATTTGAAGAGATTATCAGCAGTTGGCAGAAGGAAGAAGTCAGTGCAGCCTGTGCCTGGATTATCAAACATGGCTCTCGAACCAAGAATAAGCAAAACAAATAAGCTCTGCCGCTGGGCAAAGCTTATTTATTTTATTCATTTTCTGCATCCGGTGTCAGAATCATCGGAATGATAATCGGTTCGCGCTCGGTACTTTCGTAGAGGAAAGGCCGCAGGGCGTTGACGATGGCGCCGTTGACGGACTGGATGCTGGCATCCTTGTTCTTGAGGGCAATGCGGATGGCATTGAAAAGCAGGCGCTGGCTCTGGCGAATGAGGTCTCCGGACTCGCGCATGTAGATAAAGCCGCGGCTGAGGATGTCTGGACCGGCCAGAATCATCTTGGACTTGAAGTCTACGGTTGCAACAGCCAGCACGACCCCGTCCTCTGACAGGTCCTTGCGGTCGCGCAGGACAGCAGCCCCGATTTCGCCGATACGGTTGCCGTCGACATAAATGTCCTGGGCGTTGAAGCTGCCGGCAATGCGGGCCGAATTGGCAGTCAGTGCCAGTACATCACCGTTGCTCATGATAAAGATATTGTCTTTAGGAACTCCGGTATCAACAGCCAAGCCGGCATGGACCTTCTGCATGCGGTATTCTCCATGGACGGGCATGAAGTATTTGGGTTTGATTAGACGGAGCATGAGTTTTTGCTCCTGCTGGCCGCCGTGACCGGAGGTGTGGATGTTGTTAATCTTGCCGTGGATGACATCGACGCCAGCCTCTGAGATGGTATTGATCAGCTTATTGACGCTGGTCGTATTGCCAGGAATAGGGCTGGAAGAGAAAATGACGGTATCTCCCGGCTGCAGCTGAACCTGGCGGTGGGTCCCATTGGCAATGCGGGACAGGGCTGCCATCGGCTCGCCCTGGCTTCCGGTACACAGGATCAAGACTTCGCCCGCAGGATAATCCTTGAGCTCATTTGGCTCGATAAAGGTATCTTTAGGGACCTTGATGTAGCCCAGCTCGATTCCGTTGACCATGGCTTTTTCCATGGAGCGGCCAAAGACAGCAATTTTGCGGCCGGTTTTAACGGCTGCTTCAGCTGCCTGCTGGAGGCGGAAGATATTGGAGGCAAAGGAGGCAAAGATAATCCGTCCGTGAATGCCTTCGATAATCTTCATAATGGACTGGCCGACCACTTTTTCGGAATTGGTAAAGGTCGGTACTTCAGCATTGGTCGAGTCAGATAGGAGACAGAGAACGCCTTCCTCGCCCAGAGCGGCCATGCGGTGCAGATCCGCCGGCTCACCAACCGGAGTAAAGTCAAACTTAAAGTCGCCGGTACAGACAATCTTGCCCTGAGGGGTATGGATGACAATCCCCAGCGGTTCCGGAATGGAGTGGGTGGTCCGGAAAAAGGTCGCCTTTAGATTTTTAAAGGTCAGTTCAGTATTTTGATTGATTTCATAGAGTTTGGCATCGCGCAGGAGACCGTGCTCTTCCAGCTTGCCGCGAATGAGGGCCAGTGCCAGCGGGCCGGCATAGATAGGGACATTGGCCTGCTTGAGCAGGAAAGGAATGCCGCCGATGTGGTCCTCGTGGCCGTGGGTGATGAGCACCGCCTTGATGCGGTCTATATTTTCTACGATATAAGAGTAGTCGGGAATGACATAGTCAATGCCCAGCAGGTCGTCTTCTGGGAATTTAATTCCGGCATCAACGATGATAATCTCATCCTGATACTCAATGCCGTAAGTGTTTTTTCCGATTTCGCCTAACCCACCAATCGCAAAAACGCCAACTTCTTCGGGTTTTAAGGTATATGCCATGGGTTAGAACTCCGTTAATTCAAAGGTGCCTGACTCTTTTTCATAGTCTAAGTGTTTGTCAGACAAAAGCTCGATAAATTCAATGTTATAAGGGGTATTTTCTTCGACTAGCTTGCGAGCCTGAATGCGGCCGGCAAGCTCACTGTCGGCATCCACTTCCAGATAGAGGGAGCGGGTCTTTTCCCGGCGCGGGCTGCGTTCTTTGGTTTCCTGATAAAAAACTTTGTAAATCATAAGATTCCTTTCTGTGATAAGGTCTAAAAAATAAAAGAAGGCAAGCGTTAGCGCATTTCTTCACATGATAAATTAAAAATGATAAATGGAAAGTGAGCGATTGCTGTGACTTCTGATAGGGCTTACTCAAATGAAGAGGCTAAAATGCTGTTTTAGCCTTGTATCTTATGGAAAAGTAAGCGTAATGAAATTGACCTGATGTTTAATTATTATTGTAATTATACCATAGAATGAGCTTAGGAAGCAAGTCGGGACGGTGAATTTCAGAGACGGTTTTTCAGCCAAAGCGGCTTGACAAAAAGAAAAATCAAGCGATGAACATTTGGTCACTTGATTTTGAGGGCTGCTTATTTGGCGAAATAGCCGTGCTTGCGGTACCAATCTACCACGTCAGCTAAGCTTTCTTCGAGAGGGCGATGCTGTCCGCCTAGCTCGCTCTCGGTTTTGGCAAAGCTAAAATTACTTTTGAGATATTCTTCGGCCATGAGATGAGCGAGCTCATTGGTAACCAAAATTGGTTTTTTGGTGAGCCGGTGGTAGAGCTCACTTGCTTGGGCATAGATTTTGACGAAAAGAGGGGAGATCTTGCGCTTGGGGGCGGGAACGCCAGTGATTTTTTCCAGTATTTGGTACAATTCTGTCATGGTCACTTGCCGTCCAACTGCCAGATAGCGCTCCTTTGAGCGTCCGTATTTCATGGCGCGGAGATGAATATCTGCTACATCTCTAGCATCCACCATATTATAGCTAGCCTTTAAGATACCTGGAAGTTTTTGCTCTACAAAATTGATAATCAGCTGCCCACTGGAGGTCGGACCAAGGTCTCTAGGACCCAACATTACACTCGGCAAGATAAAGCAACCGAAAACATCTGAATGCTTGTCCAAGAAATCACGAACGGCCTCTTCACTCAAAATCTTGCTGCGATAGTAATCAAAAGGAGTATCTTTTGAGCGAGACATGCTTTCATCGATTAGCTGATTGGCCTCACCTTCCAGTACGACACAGGAGGAAGTATGGACAAATTGGCGGATACCAGCCTCGTAAGCAGCTTCTAGGAGGTTATTTGTGCCTATAATATTAGTGTCGTAGAGCTCCTGCCAGTGCTTGCCGCCTTTATAATTATCGCGGAAAAAAGCAGCGGTATGAAAGAGGCTGTCGCAGCCTGCTAGATAGTCACGATAGCTTTCGGGCTCTAAAATATCCCCCTTGACAATCTGGATAGGCAGGTCGGCAAATTGTTTGCGCGCTTTTTCCTCGGAGCGAACGAGAGCGGTCACTTGAATGTTTTCTTTTAGCAGAGCACGCACGAGATTATTTCCTAAAAGACCGGTCGCACCAGTCACAAAAGCGTGGGTCATTGTTCTAGCTGGTTTTTGATTTGTAGGGTTTGGGGTCATCCGTTTTTCCTCCTTTTGCAAATAGATGATATATCATCTATTTAAGATTTTATATTTTTTAACTAAAATTGTCAACAATTTACCTAATCTAGTGTAAAATAGTATAGAAGTGATTTTTGAAAGGAGAGCAGCGTGGTAGCAGAAGGAATTCGATTTGGCTATTTGTTTAGAAGTGCAGAGAGCTTAGCGACGAGAGAATATGGGAAGTTGCTAGAGCCTTTGGGAATTACGCCCAATCAAAGCGAGGTCTTGCTCGTTTTGGGCGAACATGCTCCGCTGTCTCTCAAGGGCTTGGGGGAATCCCTGATTTGTGAGGAAAAAAGCCCTAGTCGCTTGGTGCAGGCTTTGATTAAAAAAGGCTTGGTCAAGAAGGAAATTTCTAGCAAGGACAAGCGCAGTTCTCGCTTGAGCTTGACTGCTGCTGGAGCGGATTTGCTGCCCAAGATTGCTGAGCAAGAAGCGATTTTTGGAAAATACTTGGCGCAGCAAGTGCCTAATTTGGAGGCTTTTAGCCAGATTTTAGAGGAATTTTTGGTAGATAGTTTCTACGAAGACAAATTAAAACGCCGCTCACTTTGGCGGCAAGAGGAAAAATAGAGGATAAGCATGAAGATTGCAGCTTTTGATACGTCAAGTAAGGCGCTGACGCTCGCGATTTTAGAGGACGAGACCTTGCTGGCGCAGATGACTTTAAATATAAAGAAAAACCACAGCATTACCCTGATGCCGGCTATTGATTTTCTGATGAATAGTCTGGACATGAAGCCGACGGATTTGGATCGTATCGTAGTTGCTCAGGGGCCAGGAAGCTACACAGGTCTGAGAATTGCGGTGGCGACAGCCAAGACGCTGGCTCATACGCTCCAGATTGAGCTGGTCGGGGTCTCCAGCCTTTTGGCCTTGGTGCCAGAGAGTACAGCGGGACTGGCCGTTCCCATCATGGATGCGCGCCGCAACAATGTCTATGCCGGCTTTTATCAGTCTGGACAGGCGGTACGGCCAGAGGGCCATCTGCCTTTTGCGGAGGTTTTGGCAATAGCTGGCGCTGCGGATCAGCCGGTGACCTTTGTCGGGGAAACGGCTGCCTTTGCGGAGCAGATCAGAGAGCAGCTGCCTCAGGCTGTCATCTGTCCAACTCTGCCGGATGCAGCTGCCATCGGGCGCCTGAGTCTGCAGCTGCCGGCCCAGTCTGTCCATGACTTTGTTCCTAACTATCTCAAGCGGGTAGAGGCTGAGGAAAACTGGCTGAAAACGCACGAAGCAGCCAAGGATTCCTACATCAAGCGCCTATGACGGAAATCAGGCAATGGGAGGGCGGTTCTGCTGCGGAAAGAGCGGAGTTGGCAGCAAGCCTTTATCAGATCTTGTCCGATGTCTATCAGGTCAGCCCTTGGTCAGCGGAGCAGCTGGAAAAGGATTTGTGCGCAGAAACGGCTCTGTATTTTCTGGCAGAGGAGGCGGGGGCGGTTATCGGATTTTTAGCGCTGCAAGTCACGGCCTTTGAGGCCGAAGTCCTGCAGATAGCTGTCAGACAGGCCTATCAGGGTCGGAAAATTGCTACGGCCCTCTTTGAGAATCTGCCGGCTGACAGGGATATTTTCCTTGAGGTGAGGGAGTCCAACTGCCCAGCTCTGCTATTTTACAAAAAGGAGAAATTTAAGGAAATCGCTCGGCGCAAGGGCTACTACCATGCGCCGGCAGAAGATGCGATTGTCATGAAAAGGGAAAGCCATGAAAGATAGATATATTTTAGCTTTTGAGACCTCCTGCGATGAGACCAGCGTGGCGGTTCTGAAGAATGAAAAGGAGCTCCTCAGCAATGTCATTGCCAGCCAGATAGAGAGCCACAGGCGCTTTGGCGGAGTGGTGCCGGAAGTGGCCAGCCGCCACCATGTGGAGGTGCTGACGGTCTGTATCGAGGAGGCCCTGCAGGAAGCGGGCATCAGGGAGCAGGATGTGACGGCTGTGGCCGTGACCTACGGCCCGGGTCTGGTCGGCGCTCTCTTGGTGGGACTGGCTGCAGCCAAGGCTTTCGCCTGGGCCCACGGTCTGCCGCTCATCCCAGTCAATCACATGGCCGGCCATCTCATGGCAGCCCAGTCTGTGGAGGAGCTGGAGTTTCCGCTTCTGGCCCTTCTGGTCAGCGGCGGTCATACCGAGCTGGTCTATGTCAGCCAAGCCGGTGATTACAAGATTGTCGGCGAAACCCGCGATGATGCAGTCGGGGAGGCCTATGACAAGGTCGGCCGGGTCATGGGGCTTGCCTATCCAGCTGGCCGGGAGATTGATCAGCTGGCTCATCAAGGACAGGATGTCTACGATTTTCCGCGGGCGATGATTAAGGAAGATAATCTGGAATTCTCCTTTTCCGGACTGAAATCAGCCTTCATCAATCTCTATCACAATGCTGAGCAGCGAGGCGAAACCCTGTCCAAGGCGGATCTGGCTGCCAGTTTTCAGGCGGCGGTCATGGATATTCTCATGGCCAAGACTAAGAAAGCGCTGGAAAAATATCCAGTCAAGACCCTGGTCGTGGCGGGCGGTGTTGCGGCCAATCAAGGCCTGAGAGAACGCTTGGCAGCTGAGATTCAGGATGTTAAGGTGATCATTCCGCCTCTGCGCCTTTGCGGTGACAATGCTGGGATGATTGCCTATGCCAGCGTCAGCGAGTGGAACAGGAAACAATTTGCCGGACTGGACCTAAATGCCAAGCCCAGCCTGGCCTTTGATACGCTAGAATAAAGGGGAATTATGCGCGGACAAACATTTAAGCAGGGGGCTCAGGCTGCTGTGCCGACGGCTCTGGGCTATATCAGTATCGGCCTGGCCTGCGGCATTATGGCGGCACCCTACATGAATCTTTTTGAAATGGCGCTGATGAGCCTCTTGGTTTATGCAGGCAGTGCTCAGTTTGCTATGATTGGGATGATTGCTCTGCAGGCGCCGGTTTTGGCCATTGCTCTGACGGTCTTTCTGATTAATATCCGCCATTTGCTGCTCTGCCTGCATGCATCGACTTTTTTTCGCAAGTCCAGTCTGGGAGAGAATATAGCCATTGGCAGCCTGCTGACTGATGAGACTTATGGGGTGCTGATGGGGGAGCAGCTGCATACGGAGCTGATTAGCGCTTCTTGGATGCAGGGTAATAATCTGCTCAGCTATGCGGCCTGGTTTTTAGGGACTGTTGCAGGGACGGCCTTAGGCGGCCTCCTGCCCAATCCGGAAAGCTTTGGTCTGGACTTTGCTCTGGTAGCCATGTTTATCGGGATTTTTTCTTCCCAGTTTGCACTGATGCTGCGCCGGGTCAGGATGAACAAGCTGTTTTTGGTCTTGAGCGTAGTGGGTCTGGCCTATCTGCTTCTCGCCATGCTGGTTCAACATTCGCTGGCGGTCCTCTTTGCGACCTTGCTGGGCTGTACGGTGGGGGTGCTGTTAGATGATAAGTAACTATATTTTGCTGGCTATTCTTTGCTCAGCCCTGGTGACTTGGATTCCGCGGGTTCTGCCCTTTATCTTGGTCAAGTACAAGGGTCTGCCCCCCTTGGCCGAGCGCTTTCTCAAATATCTGCCGGTTTCCATTATCTTTGCTCTCATCCTCTCCAGCGTAACCCAGACGCAGACCGGTCATTTTCCTGTTTTCAAATGGCTGGATTTGCTGGCAGTCTTTCCTACAGCCTATGTGGCATTTAGATATAAAAATCTGATTGGAACGGTCCTGTTTGGCGTGGTACTTGTGGCCTTGCTGCGGCTGGCTGCCCAGCTTTTGGGACTGTGACATCTGCTGACGAGGCCGGGACAGACTTCCATGATGGCTCCGTCCTCACCCGCAGAGGGGGTGTATCGTTTGAAAATATCGTATAAAAATCGGGAAGACAAACCCTTGTTATTTGTTTGGAGTTCTTTCCCGCTTCCTGTCCCACTGCCTGTTTGTTGTTTTCTAAGAATTATCTGAAAATATAAGAATTTGTGGTATAATAGAATTATCTACATCTCGGAGGTGAAAAAATGGCAGAAGCAGGACATACATTTCTCGCAAAATTGGGAAAAAAACGGCTCCGTCCCGGAGGCAGGAAAGCAACAGACTGGCTGATTGAGCAGGGACAGTTTTCCAGTGATAAGAAAGTGCTGGAAGTTGCCTGCAATATGGGGACCACCACGATTGAACTGGCTAAAAAGTACGGCTGCCGGATTACGGCGGTTGATCTGGACAAGGCGGCTCTCAATCAGGCGCGGGTCAATGGGGACAAGGCCGGAGTCGGCGAGCTGGTGACCTTTGAGCAGGCCAATGCCATGAAGCTGCCCTATGAGGACAGCAGCTTTGACATTGTCATCAATGAAGCGATGCTGACCATGCAGAGTGAAAAGGGAAAGAATAAGTGCCTGGATGAATACTATCGGGTGCTCAAGCCTGGCGGTGTCCTTCTGACCCATGATGTCATGCTCAAGCAAAAGGATGAGGCGGTGCGGGAGGAGCTGTCCCGGGCCATCAATGTCAATGTCGGTCCGCTGACGGAAGGTTCCTGGATCCAGCTGGCCCGTTCGCACAAGTTTGATCAGGTGGAAACCTTCGTCGGCAACATGACCCTTATGAGCCCGCGCGGCATGATTTATGACGAGGGGCTGGGCGGAACTCTGAAAATCATCCGCAATGCCCTCAAGAAAGAGAATCGCCCGCAGTTTGTCAAGATGTTTAAGATGTTTAAGAAAAATCAGGAGAAGCTGGGCTTTATTGCTATGGCATCCCGCAAATAAGTCTCAGCCGCTTTAGCAGCCCTAAGGCGGCTTTGACAATATTCCCAAAAACTTGACCCTCCCCTTAGGTCAGGGTCTATACTAGATGGACAAGGAGGTCGAATGTACTATATCAAAGAAGCAGCCCAGCTGTCAGGTGTCTCTGTCAAGACCCTGCACCACTATGATAAGCTTGGGCTTCTGAGCCCGCTCAAGTCAGAAAATGGCTATCGCCTATACAGCGAAGCCGATTTAGAGCGCCTGCAGATTATTTTATTTTATAAATATCTTGGATTTCCTTTAAAGGAAATAGCAGAGCTGCTTGCTCAAGAAGGGCAGGACTTATTGCCGCACCTGCTGAGACAGCTGCAGTCTTTGGAGCAGGAAAAGGAACGGTTGGATATCTTGATTTCCACTTTGCGAAAAACGATTCAAGCTCAAAAAGGGGAAAGAAAGATAACAACAGAAGAAAAATTTGCTGGCTTTACTTATGAAGCTCATCGAAGCTATCATGACCAAGCTGTGGAAAAATATGGGCAGGCTGTTGTGGATGAAGCTATCGGCAGACAAGCAGGCCAAGAGGAGCAGGTGACAGCAGCTTTTAATCGGATTTTTCGGAATCTGGCAAATAATCTGCAGCAAGGCCTGCCGGCAGCTGCCGAGACCAATCAGGAGCAGGCAGCCCAGCTCCTGCAGACGATTCGCCGCTATAGCTTTGACTGCTCGCTGGAGATTTTTGCGCAAATCGGCCGTGGCTATGCGGCCAATCCTGAGTTTAAAGAGAACATTGACCAATTCGGTGCCGGAACAGCCCGGTATACAGCAGATGTGATTGCGGTTTATGTGCAGAAGCAAGGAGAATAACAAAACCGGCGGAGATTTGCTCGCCGGTTTTGTATTATTTCAAATCATACTTCCAGTCGTCGCCGTCTTTGTAGTAGAAGAATTCACTTAAATCTTCTTCCAAAAAGACACGCAGCATATCAGACATATCATTGGTAGCTAGTTTTAAATTGGAAAGATTTTCAAACCTTTCCCACCAGACCTTTCCTTCGTCTGATGACCGCAGGATGCCAGAATAGTGCGTTGTTTTATAGAGCAGGACGACATAGCGAACCCCCTTGTCATCATACCAGTCTTTGATCCCGCACAGCTGAGGTTTGAAGATGGTCAGTCCCGTTTCTTCTTTGACTTCTCTGATAACCGCATCTGTAAAAGACTCGCCGCGCTCCACGTGCCGCCAGGGAAGGTAATGCCGGGCCAGTCCGGTTTCACTCGATCTTGGACGAGAACTTTTTCTCCGTCATAGATCATGCACATGTTGACAAATTCTGCCTTTTCCAGTCGTTTCATTTTTCTCCTTAATCGTGATATTACTTAGACAAGAGCTTCTCGATGACCTTTAATTTTCGCATGGTCAAATCCACGCCAAAGAGTTTCTCAAGATAGTTGGTGTTCAGCTTTTTGCGTTTTGCAGTTCGGGGAAGATAGAGGTAGAGGCAGTGATGGCCGATGCAAATCTCTTCTCCTCCATAATCCGGCAGGAGTTTTTCCAAAGGCAGGTTTTGAATGGAATTTTGATATAAAATAACGTGCACACGGTCATAAAGGTAATGTTTTTCTATGAAAGGATTTTCGTCAGCCATTTTTTCAAGGTCCCTCTTGGTTTTGATAACCATTTTCAAATCAGCTCCAATTTGGTCTTTGATGAGGCGATGGACAAGATGTCGGATCTCTTCTACTGGAAGTGGGCTGTCAAGTAAAATATTGCCGCTTTGGATATAGGTTCTGACTTTTTCAAAGCCAGCTTCTGTTAAAATTTCAACTAGATAAGCCATTTTCGGGATGGCGTTTTTTCCGCTTGGGGTGACCCCGCGCAGTAAGATAATATATTCCATTTTGCCCTCTCTTTTCTAATAATGGCTGGACCCTGCCACCCAGCCGGTGCAGAGAGCAGCGGTGATATTGAAGCCGCCGGTATGGGCATTGATGTCCAGCACTTCGCCGGCAAAGCAGAGGCCGGGAACCAGTTTGCTCTCCAGCGTTTTAGGGTTGATTTCTTTGAGACTGACGCCGCCCTTGGTGACAAAGGACTTGGCCAGAGACATCTTGCCGGTGACGGGAATGGGCAGGGCCTTCATCTGGCTGAGAAGGGCTTCTTTCTCTTTGGGACTGAGCTGTTTGGTTTTTTCGGGGAATGGCTGTGCGATAAAGTCTGCTAAGCGCTCGGGCAGCAGGATTTTCAGACTGTTTTTGAGCGACTTTTCCCGCTTGCTGTCTAAGAATGCTGCCACTTCCTCCTGATCCATCTGAGGGAGAAAATCCAGATAGATGGTTTCACCGCCCTTGACAAAGCTGGACAGGCGCAGGGCCGCCGGTCCCGACAGGCCAAAGTGGGTAAAGAGCAGGTCGTGGGTGATGGTGTGCGCACCGCAGCGGAGAGTCACATCGTCCAGCGAAATCCCTTGGAGAGCCTTGTGGGGAAAGTCGGTCAGGAGAGGGCTTTCAGCTGCTTCCAAGTCTGTCACGGTATGCCTGAAATGGCGGGCAATCTCATGGCCGAAGCCCGTGGAGCCGGTCGAGGGATAGGACTTGCCGCCAGTCGTCACGATGAGCTTATCGCAGGTCCATATGGAGTCTGTGGATTTGACGGTGAAGGTTTCCCCAGTCTTTTTGACTGAGACAATCTCGGTGTTGATCTGGACAGTCCCGCCCAGCTGGGCGATTTTCTTTTCCAGCGCTTCGATGATGGTGCGGGATTTGTCTGTGGCTGGAAAGACTCGGCCGTGGTCCTCGACTTTGAGCTGGACACCGTTGTCGGTGAAAAAACTGATAATATCGTGGTTGTCAAACTGGGAGAAGACGCTGTAGAGAAAGCGGCCGTTGCCGGGAATGCCGGCCATAAGGTCGTCCAAAGTCCCGTTATTGGTGACATTGCAGCGGCCGCCGCCTGTTCCGGCCAGCTTTTTGCCCAGCCGCTTATTTTTCTCAAGGAGCAGGGTTTTCTGTCCGTAGAAGGAGCTGGAAATAGCGGCCATCATACCGGACGGGCCGCCGCCGATGACGATGGTATCAAAATGGTTTTGCATGATGTTCCTTTGCTGTTGACTCTTCAAGAGTAAGATTTGATTTTTGGGGATGCTGTATTTTTTTCTGAGAGAAGCCTTCTGGCTCTGCGAATGATTCATATTCATAGTCAATGAACATCGGCATCAGATGAGGCAGGAGCAGACAGGGAGGGCAGAAATCTGTTTGTCGTGCTGCGGGGTATCCTGCAGGCTTTTCTCTGCCTGCTGCCCCTGACGCCATCGTTTCAATCCCTTGCCGGGCAGCGCCGGAATCACTCAAAGTCCTGCTTTGCCGTTGTGAATCAAGCTTCCGCAGGGAAGTGTCTCCAAGGCTCTGCTCCCTGTCTCATTGTACCATAAAAAAGAGAGCCGCAGTGGCCAAATCCTTGAAAAACAAGGAAAATTTGACAGTCAAGGCTTGATATGATAAGATTTATTTATCTATAACTAGAAAAAGTTTTCGAGGAAATTATGGCAATAGAAAAGACAGTCAGTGAGCTGGCCGAGATTCTCGGTGTCAGCCGTCAGGCGATTAACAACCGTGTCAAGGCCCTGCCGGAAGAAGATACGCAGAAAAATGAAAAAGGCGTAACGGTTGTGACCCGCAGCGGTTTGATTAAGCTGGAAGAGATTTATAAAAAAACCATTTTTGAAGATGAGCCGGTCAGCGAAGATGTCAAGCAGCGGGAGCTGATGGAAATCTTGGTGGACGAGAAAAATGCAGAAATTGTCCGTCTCTATGAGCAGCTGAAGTCCAAGGACAGTCAGCTGGCTAAGAAAGATGAGCAGCTGCGCATCAAGGATGTGCAGATTGCGGAGAAGGACAAGCAGCTGGACCAGCAGCAGCAGCTGACAGCCAAGGCCATGAATGAGCGTGAAACCCTGCTGTTGGAATTGGACGAAGCCAAAGAAAAGGTGCAGGAGCAGGAAAGCAAAGGCTTTTGGGCACGTTTATTTGGTAAATAAAGAAAATCTCAGTTGATAAGGCAGCTGAGATTTATTTGTAGGTAAAGAAATGAAGAAAGAACGGATTGCGGCGAATATTAATCTTCTGGGCCAATTCTGCGGCCGCAGGGATCTGCCGGAGCTCAGTCAGTCGGCCCTGCAGGACACATATGGCTTTGCTCAGGCGGATGTCTTTGTGCTTTTCGGCGGCAGTGTCCTGGCCGGCGGAGATGTGCTGGCAGCTGCTATCAGGGCTGAAGTGGCCAGGACTTATATCATCGTCGGCGGAGCAGGACATACGACCGACGGGCTGCGGCAGAAAGCAGCAGCGGAGCTTCCCCGGCTTGTCGTCAGAGGTCTGTCTGAAGCCGAGATTTTTGCAGCCTATCTCAAGGAAAAGCACCATGCAGCAGCGGATTATCTGGAATGCCAGTCCACCAACTGCGGCAATAATATCACCTATCTTCTGGAACTGTTGGAAAAGAAAAGCATTGACTGCCGGTCCATCATTCTCTGTCAGGATGCGACGATGCAGGCCCGCATGGAAGCAACGCTGCGAAAGCATGCAAGGGCGGATACCGTCATCATCAACTATGCTGCCTATAGGGCCCAGACGGTGACAGAGGGGCAGCAGCTGGTCTTTGCTCAGGAGATTCGCGGCATGTGGGAATTGGAGCGTTATATCAGCCTGCTCATGGGAGAAATTCCCCGTCTGCGGGATGACAAGAATGGCTACGGTCCCCGCGGCAAGAATTATCTGGTCCATGTGACTATACCGGCGGCCGTAGAGCAGGCATTTGCTGAGCTCACAGAGACATACGGCGGGCTGATCAGAAAGGCCGATCCTCTCTATGCTTCCAAAGAAAATAAAGGAATACAATGACATCACAAAGACTGGGAATTCTGAGGTTGTACCGCAACCTTGACAAAATATTGGTGCTCTTTTTCATGGTTTTCATGTTCATGGAGTCTGTCTGGGTGCCCGTTAATTCGTTTGCAGCTGAAGGGCTGCTCCGACAGACTGGCTATCTCTTTTTCTCTTACAATAATGCCGTCAGAGTCCTGACCTCTAACTGGCTGGTCACGCTGGGCTTCGTCAGCCTGTTTGCCGCCAATCTGTTTACTGCCTACTTTCAGATTGGGCTGATTTTTCTGGGGCTTCGCAATCTCTTGGATAAGCAGGAGCGCAGTGTCTTTCAGTTTCTGGGAAAAACGCTGCGGGACAGCTGGTCCTTGATCCGCTATGCCCGGCCCGGAAAGGTGGTCTTTATCGCACTCTATACGGGCTTTCTCTTCCCTTTCCTGCGTCAGATTTTGAAGATTTATTATCTGAACAAACTTTTAATCCCAGAATTTATCGTGACCTATCTCAAGACAGAGGTCTGGATGAAGTGGCTGATTTACGGGCTGATTTTTCTGCTCTTTGTGGCAGCGGTCCGCCTCATGTTTGCCCTGCCCAAGCTCTTTTTTGAGCATGCTGGCCTGCGTGACGCCTTGCGCTATAGTTTGGGGAAAACGAAGAAGCGCGTGATGTACTATACCTGGAAACTTGCTTGGCTGCTGATCAAGAGTTTCCTTCTCTTCACTCTCATCAGCCTGCCCATTCTGCTGCTGCAGCAGTATATGGATAGTCAGTCCAATAGCATTGCTTTTGCCAGCGCTCTGGTCAACTATGTCCTGATTAAACTGGCTTATTATATCATGCTGGCTTACTTTTTGATCAAATTTGCAGCCTTTCTGACCGACAGCAGCCTATCTGAATACAGGCACCGAAAAGGCCTGCCTCTCATGCGTTGGTTTGTCCTGCTGACGACCGGTGCCATTTTTGCTGTGGAAGGTTTTTTCTATATTAATTTTCCGCTGGAAACCATTCCTGTCACCATTTCCCACCGTGGGGTTTCGCAGGCCAATGGAGTCCAAAATACGGTAGAATCGCTGGAAAAAACGGCCCTGCTCAAGCCGGATTATATTGAAATGGATGTTCAGGAAACAGCGGACGGTCAGTTTGTCATGATGCACGATGCTAATCTGCAGGCCTTGGCCGGAGTCAATGCTCGGCCTCAGGAGCTGACCTTGGAGGAGCTGACGTCTCTGGATATTTCCGAAAACGGCCATACAGCCAAGATTTCCAGCTTTGATGCTTATCTGAAGCGGGCCAATCAGCTGGGGCAGCGGCTTCTGATTGAGATCAAGACCAGTAAGCTTGATTCGGCGGATATGATGGATCGTTTCTTGAAGCTTTATGCAGCCAATATCAAGATTTACGGCCACCAGATTCAGTCGCTGGATTACCGGGTAATTGATAAGACGGTTACCTATGATGCGGCGATACCGACCTTCTTTATCCTGCCTTACAACACCATTTTCCCCAGAACCAAGGCTTCCGGCTATACCATGGAATACTCTACGCTGGATGAAAATTTTGTCAATAAGCTGTGGACGACAGATAAGCTGCTCTACGACTGGACAATCAATGATGAGGACAGTATTGCCAAATCCTTCCGTCTGGGAGTGGACGGTATGATTACGGATAATCTGGAGCTGGTCCAGACCTCCATCAAAGAGCTGCAGAACAACCCCAAGTACACCGTTCTGCTCATGAATAAAGCGGCGGATCTGCTGAATTTTTCATAAGATATCGCCATTTAGCTTATCTTTTATGACTTTGTCAACTCGCCTTGCTCCAACAGTCCATAAGGACTGTTGGAGGCTGGAGATAAAGGGAACGCAGTTCCCAGCTTTCGTTCAGCCCGAACCTAGAAACGAGATAATGAGGTAGAAAAGTTGTGGATTTTGAACAGCTCGCTGCCCTATCGTCCTGTACGTTAAGCGATAGGCTGAAACTGTCCCACCGCCACTGCTAAAAGCAAAGGAAAAGACTATAAAAGAGACTGAGAAATCCCAGTCTCTTTTGAATTGGATTAAAAAGGGAGTTTGCCGGCGAAAGCGCCCATTTTTTTCTGAGTCGCTTCATCAATCTGAGCCAGTGCGTGGTTCAGAGCCTGAGCCGTCATCTCTGATAGAGTTTCCAGATCTTCAGGATCGACGACAGCTGGGTTGAAATCAATACTGACCACCTTCTTATCACCAGTCAGCTTGGCAAGGACTAAATCTTGGGCAGACTTGCCGGTGAATTCAGTTGCAGCCAGCTCTGCCTGACCTTTTTCCATTTGCTTTTGAAGCTTTTGAGCCTGCTTCATCATGCTTTGCATGTTCATCATCGTAAAAATCTCCTTATTGTTTGCTTGAACAACCTATTCTACCATATTTGCTGGGGCAATTCCAGTCTGGACTTTTCTAAGTCAACGGTCAGCTGGTAGTCCGTTTTGTCGCGGACGGTATGCTCAAAGTCAGTGGTATAGAGAACCAGACGGAGCTGGTCTCCCTTTTTCAGCCGGTAGATGGTCGGCTGCAGGTCAAAGGCGCATTCCAGCCATTGGTCAGGAGTGACCTCTTCAACCGTCAGCAGGTCTGTCCGATTTTGCAGGTTGAGAAAGCCTTTGGTGATGACCCGGTGGGGTGTTTCGGTAAAGGGCAGTTCAGCCAGATTGTCCAGCATGTAGTAGCGGCCGTTGTCCATCACTCTGGGAGCAAGGACAGTCGGAAGAGGCGTCAGCCGCTTGGCAGCTCCGACATCCAGAAGCTGAGCTGAAATCAAGCCCTTGTCGCTGCTGGATTTGAGACGGAGCGTCAGCTGGCTGGCTCCATTGAGGAGGAGATCGTCTTCTAAGGTCCAGTCCAGTGTGATTTGGTTGACCTTTCCCTCAAAAAGCTCAGTTTTAAAGGTTTGGTAACTCTTGGCAAAGCGCTGATAGTCTGCTTCTGGATACTGGTTTTGAATAACTTGGCAGTCTTGGCCCAGCTGGAACTGGCGTTTCTGCTCTTGTCCACCAAAATCTTCCAGCGTCTGCCAGCTTTGGGCTTGGCTATTGTCCTGCCAGATGACCGGCGGCAGCTCGAAGTCTGATTCGCAGCCCAGGAGTTTTTTAGACAGGAGGGCGTTCATGGATTCACGAAAGTCGATAGACTGCCAGTTGTTCATGTAAACATGGGCGCCGTTATGGAAAAAGAGGTGTTTTTTGAGACCAGCCGGCAGGGCATGAAACATCCTATAGACGTGGAGGGGCTTGACATTCCAGTCCTGGGAACCGTGGGTAAAGACCACCTCGGCCTTCACCTTATCAGCGTTGATAAGGTAGTTGCGATCATGCCAGAATTGATTGTAGTCCCCGCTTTCACGGTCCAAGTCTCTGCGCTCCTGCTCTAAGCTTTCCTGATAGGCGGCATTGTGGCGGAGGTAGTCTCCGGCCCGCAGATTGCGGGAGTAGGTCAGCTCGGTCAGGGACTCAAAGTCTTCGCCCGGATAGCCGCCGGGGCTGGTCACCAGCCCGTTTTCGCGGTAGTAGTTGTACCAAGACGAAATGCCGGCTTCGGCAATGATGACCTTCAGGCCTTCCACGCCGGTGGTGGCCAGCCCGTTGGACATGGTGCCCAAGTAGGAAATGCCGGTCGTCGCCGCTTTGCCATTGGACCAGACGGCTTTAATCGTCCTCTGGCGTGTGTGGTCGGTGAAAGCCCGGCAGCGGCCATTGAGCCAGTCAATGACATTCTTATAAGCTTCAATCTGCTGGTAATCGCCGTTGGTCATGAGCCCTTCTGAATCCTTGGTGCCGACACCGGATACGTAGAGATTGGCAAAGCCGCGCGGCAGCAGATAGTCATTGAGGGTGTAGGTGCCGATATGGCCCAGTTTTTCCTCGGCTTCCGCCGCCTCTTCTCCTTCCCAGTCCTGCTCGGATTGGATAGTTTTGAGCTCAGGATCGCGGACGGCAATTTTCCTCGGGTTTTTCTTGGACAGATTGACATTCATATTATGGAGGGCCTTGTCGCTGGCGGGGTCATTGGTGCCCTGATGGTAGGGAGAGGCTGTCATCACAGCTGGGATTGTTCCGGCATAGCGGGGCCGGATAATGCTGACTTTGATCAGATCGGGCCGACCGTCCTGGTCGGTATCCACGCGTGATTCGACATAGACCACCTCGCGGATGGCATCGTGGCTGGAAAAGGTCGCTAGGCTCTTGCCGTTGAAGTAATGGTAAGCGTTGTCCTCTGGAATCAGCCCTTGGCTGACCAGTTTATCGACCAGCAGATTGCCGCTTGCGGTGCGGGTGCTAAGCAGCTGATAGAGGTTTTCCAGCAGACTGCCGTAAGTAATCGGAAAGGCCGTGTCCTGCCGGAACTGCTCGGCATCTTCAAAGTCGACAAAGGGTGAAAACTCCAGCAGCTGAAAGGCGACCATGTAGAAAACTTCTGCGGTCAGTTCTCGGTCAGAGCGGAAGAAGTCCAGCAGGTCCGTCTCCTTATCGGCTGCCCAGGCCCGAAGCGGATAGTCTGTATTTTTATAAGTAAAAAAGACGGTGCGGAGAAAATTTTCCAGATTTTCTTTATGGGAAAGCGACGGCTTCAGCTCAAAGCCCAGCAGAGCCATTTCTTTCCGCATTTTTTCTGTATCGACTTTTGTATAACTATACTGATTAAAACGCATATTTTTCCCTCTTTTTCTTATTTTTATTAAAAATGACCTTTACATTATCCATTATACTTGATAAAATAGACTTTGTCTAAAAATATTTTAAGGAGTATCAACAAATGGATTTCGAATGGGCAGTCAAATATGCCACAGAATTTTTGGGTACGGCCATCCTCATTATCTTGGGAAACGGTGCTGTAGCCAACGTTGAATTGAAAGGAACCAAGGGGCATCAGAGCGGCTGGCTGGTTATTGCTGTCGGCTACGGAATGGGTGTAATGATTCCGGCTTTGATGTTTGGCAATGTCTCAGGCAATCACATCAACCCTGCCTTCACTTTGGGCTTGGCTGTCAGCGGCTACTTCCCATGGACTCAGGTTGCGCCTTATATTGCGGCACAGCTTCTGGGTGCCATCTTTGGTCAGGCGCTGGTCGTAGCGACTCACCGTCCTTACTACCTGAAAACGGAGAATCCTAATAACATTTTGGGTACTTTCTCTACAATTTCCAGCTTGGATCATGGAACGCCTGAGTCCCGCAAGGCAGCTATGATAAACGGATTTGTCAATGAATTTGTCGGCTCCTTCGTTCTTTTCTTTGCGGCGCTCGGCTTGACCAAGCATTACTTTGGTGCAGAAGCGCTCCAATACATGAAGCAGCTGGCTGCTCAGTCAGGTCAGACAGCTGATTTTACCGATTTGGCAGTCAAGGCCCAATTAGCTCCGCACACAGCGGCAGGTCTTTCAGTGGCCCACTTGGCTTTGGGCTTCCTGGTGATGGCACTGGTGACTTCGCTGGGCGGACCGACCGGACCAGGTCTCAACCCGGCTCGGGACTTAGGACCTCGTATCCTGCACTTCCTTCTTCCTCAGTCAGTTCTTGGCAAGCACAAGGGCGACTCAAAATGGTGGTATTCTTGGGTACCGGTTGTGGCACCAATCCTTGCGGGGATTACAGCTGTCTTGCTTTACAAGGCCATCTACGGATTATAATGACAAAAGGGCTGGGGATTCTCAGCTCCTTTTCTACTGCTCTTGACGAAACTAGCTCAAAGCCTCTGGGGGAGGTTTTGAGGCTGCAGATGAAGCTTCCGTGAGGAAGTGTCTGCCAGTAAGGGGCGCAGTTGAGTCCTAGAGCAGTGGATGCAGTTTTGTCTGCAGGGACAGACAGTAAACCTTGAAGAAAGTTAGCAGTTAGTTATGGAAATGAATCTATCAAAGCTCCGCAAAATCAGCCGCTGGAGAACCTTGCTGTTTGGTTTTTTAGCAGTTGCTTTCGGGCTGATTATTATCGTCAACGGAGTGAATTTTACGAAAGTTGCTATTGATTTGCTGATGTCTTATTTCTTTCTTGTGGGTCTGGTCAATTTATTTCTCCACTTCATTGTGGGGAAAAAAGAAGTCCCGGTGATACCTGAAATCGTCCGCATTGTGCTAGCCAATCTGATTGGCCTGCTGAACCGTCTCAGCAGTCTTCCCGTTGATATTGTCATCATTATTTTGGGGATTTATCAGCTGGCAACAGCAGCTGTCTATGGCATTACTTACTATCTCTATCGAAAAAATCAGTCCAAGGGAGCTCTGCGTTTTCTCTTGGATACGGTTCTTTACGGTCTCATCGGCCTAGCGACAGTTTTCTCTCCTTCAGTCAATGGGCAGGTTCAGTTTTTCTTTTTGGGAATGTATCTGGTCATGCTGGGATTTTCCAATATTCGGGACGGGCTTTTTTTCGACAATGACCGTGAAAGAACCCAGCTCCGGCGGCATATCCGCATCAATCTGCCGATTATTCTGGCAGCTTTTATACCGGCTGAAAATCTTGACCAATTCAACCGCTTTATCCGGGGGCAGAATGTGCATGAGCCGACGCAAACTGTTTACAGTCTTGTTAAAGATGAGAAAAAGACGGCTGACTTGGAGGTCTTGGTCCACACATCAAAGGAGAGTCTGTTCGGGGCTATCGGCCATGTTGACATCTGTTATCAGGGGCAGGTCATTTCCTATGGCAGCTATGATGTCTTTTCAGAACGCTGCAAGGGGATGATTGGCGACGGCGTGCTTTTTAAGGTCAGCAAAGATGACTATATTGAGCTTTGCAAGAAGGAGAGCAAGAAAACTCTCTTTGGCTATTCTCTGTCGCTGACAGAGCAGGAGAGGGAGGCGGTGGAGAAACGTCTGGCCCAAATCGATCAATGGCTGATAGAATGGGAACCGCCGGCTGATTTGAAAGACGGCAGACATACCTATGCTTACAAACTGAGACATGAGCTGGGAGCGCGGCTCTATAAGTTTACAACCAGCCGCTTTAAGACCTACTTTGTCATGTCGACTAACTGCTGCCTGCTGGCCGACTCGATTATCGGTCAGGCCGGCACCGACATGTTAGATATTCGGGGCATTATCGCACCAGGGACCTATCAGTCTTATCTGCAGTATGAGTTTGAATCTGCCAATGACTTGGTCATCGCCCGCACAGTTTACCAATAAAAGCAGGCAAAAATTGTTTGAGAAATTGTTGATTTGCGCATAATTTCTTGTCAAATTGATTAAAATCCATTACAATTAAATGGTTTGGAGGAATTTATGAGTGTGAATCAAATTGTGAGAATAATCCCTGTATTGAAAGTAAACAATCGAAACCTGAATCAGGATTTCTATAAAAAAGTGCTGGGCATGAAGACGCTTTTGGAAGAGTCCGCCCACCTGTCTCTGGGGGATCTGACCAAAACGGAAAAGCTGGTCCTGGAAGAATCACCCAGCATGCGGTCGCGCCGGGTCAAGGGACCTAAGAAATTAGCCCGAATCGTTATCAGAGTGGAGAAGCCTGAGGAAATTGAGGGCCTGCTGGCTCAAAAACCAGATCTTGTCCAGCTTTACCGCGGCTCTAAATCTTATGCTTTTGAAGCAGTGTCTCCGGAGGGGCACGCCTTTTTGCTGCATGCTGAGGATGATTTGGCTGATCTGCGCCCTGTAAGGGCAGTGCCGGATTTTCAGCAGCCGGAGGGCTTTGCCGGCCTCAGCTGCTTTGAAGTAGAGACGGTAGAGCTCCATGTGCCGGATCAGGCCGAAACGGAGCGCTTCTATCGGAAGCTTGTCAATGCGCTGGATTTTCTGTCCTTCACGGCTGCAGCCGGACAAGACCTGCAGGCTGACAGCACCCATACTTGGGATATAGCGATGATCAAAGCTCAGGTCAAGGACTTGGATACTGCTGCGCTCAGGGAAATACTGACGGATCAAGAGGTTTTTGTTCCTAAGTCTGACAAATTTCTGCTTAGTCAGGACCCTAGCAAGATTGAGCTGTGGTTTGAAGCATGACTGTAGACGGCATTCTTGACAAAATCAAAGAACAGCTGGCAGCAGGAGTTTACCCCGGGGCCAGTCTGGCTCTCTACAGTGACGGTCAGTGGCAGGAGCACTGCTTTGGTCTGGCTGATCCGGAGAAAGGCAGGCCTGTTCAGGAGGACTTGGTCTATGATCTGGCCAGTGTCAGCAAGGTGGTCGGAGTCGGGACTCTGGCGGCCTTTTTGACTGATGAAGGGCGGCTGGATATTGACCGGCCGCTACGTGCTTATTACCCGGCCTTCCATGATGAGCGGGTGACAGTCAGGCAGCTGCTGACCCATACTTCGGGGCTGGATCCTTTTATTCCCAATCGTGATCAGCTGACAGCTGCCGAGTTGAAAGCGGCGCTCCATCATCTGACAGTGCTTGAAGATAAGAGCTTCCGCTATACAGATGTGAATTTTCTGCTTTTGGGCTTTCTGCTGGAGGAAGTCTATGGTCGGCCCCTGGACCAGATTTTCCGGAGTCAGATTTTCCAGCCTTGGGGGATGGCGGAGACGGGCTTTGGACCGATTGCAGGAGCTGTGCCAACGGTAAGAGGAGTCAAGGGAGGTCTGGTGCACGACCCTAAGGCGCGTGTCCTGGGCCGGCATGCCGGCAGCGCTGGTCTTTTTTCGACTGTCAGGGATCTGGAAATCTTTCTGGAGCATTATCTGCAGGATGATTTTGCGGAAAAGCTGAGTCAAAATTTTGCCTTGGACCCCGGCAAGACCCGCAGTCTGGCCTGGAATCTGGATGGAGACTGGCTGGACCATACCGGCTACACGGGCACCTTTATCATGTACAATCGCGCCGAGCAAAAGGCGGTCATTTTCCTCTCCAACCGGACCTATGAAAAAGACGAGCGGGCCCAGTGGATTTTGGACCGCAATGAAGTGATGGAGATGATAAGAAGGGAACTGTAAGGGGCTCCGGCTGCAAGGCCAGGAGTTTTCTCATGCTCACCGATATCAATATCGGTCTCTGGTCCCAGTGATTTTCTCTATTAAAAATCGCTTTTTTGGCCAAAGTATATTAAAATAAGATAGAGAGAATCTACAGATAAGAGAAGATGATGACAAAAGCAATCGGTGTCGGCAAGGCACACAGTAAAATTATTTTAATGGGCGAGCATTCGGTGGTCTATGGCTATCCGGCCCTGGCCCTGCCCCTCAATAACATCGAAGTTACCTGCCGGGTGCTGCCTTCTGATCGGGCCTGGACCCTCTATGCCGAGGACACGCTGTCCATGGCTGTCTTTGCCTGTCTGGAACATCTGGGCCGGCAGGGAGCTAAGATTCGCTGTCAGGTGGAGTCTATGGTCCCTGAGAAGAGGGGGATGGGGTCGTCCGCTGCGGTCAGCATAGCGGCCATCCGGGCGGTTTTTGATTATTTTGAGGAAAATCTGGATGACCAGACTCTGGAAATCCTAGCCAACCGGGCTGAGATGATTGCCCATATGAATCCCAGCGGCCTGGATGCCAAGACCTGTCTCAGCGACGTGGCTATTAAGTTTATCCGCAACTTTGGCTTCAGTGAGATTAAGCTGAATCTGGATGCGTTTCTGCTGATTGCAGATACGGGTATTCACGGCCATACCCGCGAAGCCATCCGAGCGGTCGAAAGTCAGGGTCAAAAGGCTCTGCCTTTGCTGCAGGAGCTGGGCAATCTGACTAAAATTGTCGAAAAAGCCATTACCATCAAGGATTTGCTGACCATGGGGCAGGCCATGACCAGAGCGCATGAGAAGCTGGCCCAGCTGGGCGTGTCCTGCCAGAAGGCGGATGATTTGGTGGCTTTGGCTGTGGAAAATGAAGCGCTGGGCGCTAAAATGAGCGGCGGCGGCCTGGGCGGCTGCGTCATTGCACTTGTCAAAGAAAAAGACCAGGCGGAATCCTTAGCCGCCTTATTGAAAGAGAAAGGGGCTATCAACACATGGATCGAAAGCCTGTAAGTGTCAAATCTTATGCCAATATTGCCATTGTCAAATATTGGGGCAAGGCTGATGCTGAAAAAATGATTCCCGCAACCAGCAGCATTTCGCTGACGCTGGAAAATATGTATACTGAGACGCAGCTGAGTCCCTTGCCGGATACAGCAGTAAGGGATGAATTTTACATCGACGGTCAGCTGCAAAGTCCGGCTGAACATGCCAAAATCAGCCGGATTATTGACCGTTTCCGGACAGAGCCGACAGACTGGGTCAGGATTGACACCAGCAACAACATGCCGACTGCAGCGGGTCTGTCTTCCAGCTCCAGCGGTCTGTCAGCCCTGGTCAAGGCCTGCAATGCCTACTTTGAGACCGGCTATGATACAGAGGAACTGGCTCAGCTGGCTAAGTTTGCCTCGGGTTCCTCGGCCCGTTCCTTTTTTGGCCCTCTGGCAGCCTGGGATAAGGACAGCGGCGCTATTTATCCAGTCCAGACAGACTTGAAACTGGCCATGATTATGCTGGTCCTCCACGATGAGAAAAAGCCTATTTCCAGCCGCAGTGGCATGGAGCTCTGTGCTGCGACTTCTACCAACTTTGCTGACTGGATGGCCCAGTCAGCCTTGGATTATCAGGCCATGCTGGGCTATTTAAGAGACAATGATTTTGCTAAAGTCGGACAGCTGACCGAGGAAAATGCTCTTAGGATGCATGCCACGACAGAGAAAGCCTATCCGCCCTTTTCTTATCTGACGGAGGCGTCCTACCAAGCCATGGAGGCTGTCAGAAGGCTGCGTGAGCAGGGCGAACGCTGTTACTTTACCATGGATGCCGGCCCCAATGTTAAGGTTCTCTGCCTAGAGGAAGACCTAGACCATCTGGTTGCTATTTTTGAGAAGGATTACCGACTGATCGTCTCCAAAACAAAGGAGCTGCCAGATGAAGACTAGGGCGAGCGTTCAAACCTGCGGTAAACTCTATCTGGCGGGGGAATATGCAGTGCTGACGGCTGGTCAGCCAGCCATTATCAAGGCTGTTCCCATCTATATGACAGGAAAAATCCAGACAGCCTCTGCCTATCGCTTGGCGTCAGATATGTTTGAGCACAGCGCTAGCCTAGAGCCGGATTCTGACTATGCCCTGATACAGGAGACGGTGGCCGCTATGAATGCCTATCTGCTGACCTTGAGCTGTGAGCCCCGGCCATTTTCGCTGGCCATCAGCGGCAAGATGGAAAGGGAGGGCAGGAAGTTCGGGATTGGCTCCAGCGGCAGCGTCGTAGTTTTGACCCTCAAGGCCATGGCGGCACTCTATGAGCTGGACTTAGCACCTGAGCGGCTCTTCAAGCTGGCTTCCTACGTTCTCCTCAAGCGGGGGGATAACGGATCCATGGGCGATCTGGCCTGCATTGCCTACGAAGACTTGATCTACTATCGGTCTTTTGACCGTGCTGCTGTCAGCCGGCGGATGGAAAGTCTTGAGCTGCAGCAGCTGCTGGCAGAGGATTGGGGCTTTGAAATCCGCCGGATCAAACCTCGTTTGTCTATGGATTTTCTGGTCGGCTGGACCAAGCAGCCGGCGATTTCCAAGGACTTGGTCAATCAAGTCAAGTCGGCGATTTCTGAGTCCTTTTTGACAGGCAGCCGGGCGCAGGTCGATGCCTTGGAACAGGCTTTGCTGGCAGGAGACAAGGCTGCGGTTCAGTCCAGTCTGGAACAGGCTAGTCAGCTCTTAGAAGCGCTGAGCCCAGCGATTTACACGGACAAGCTGAAGGTCTTAAAGGAAGCAGCTTCTGGCTTGAACTGTGTGGCCAAGAGCAGCGGTGCCGGCGGCGGGGACTGCGGCATTGCCCTTAGCTTCGATACTGCTTCCAGCGATCAGCTGATTCGAGCTTGGCAGGCAGCCGGCATTGAGCTACTATACAGAGAAAGGATGGGCCGTGATGAGCCAAAATCGCAAGGATGACCATATTACGTACGCCTTGGAACAGCGCCTAGCTTACAACAGCTTTGATGAGATGGAGCTGATTCACCGCTCCCTGCCCAAGTATGATTTGGCGGAGATTGACCTGTCCACTCATTTTGCCGGCCGTGACTGGGAATTTCCCTTTTATATCAATGCCATGACCGGCGGCAGCCCAAAAGGCGGTCAAGTCAATGAGAAACTGGCTCAGGTGGCAGAGAGCTGCGGTCTTCTCTTTGTGACAGGATCCTATAGCGCTGCTTTGAAGAATCCTTCTGATACTTCCTATCAGGTGGCAGCTGGACGGCCAGATCTGCTGCTGGCGACCAATATCGGCTTGGACAAGCCTTATCAGGCAGCCCAGCAGACGGTGGCCGAGCTGCAGCCGCTTTTCCTGCAGGTGCATGTCAATCTCATGCAGGAGCTCCTCATGCCGGAAGGCGAGCGGGAGTTTCGCTCTTGGCGGCAGCATTTGGCAGACTATGGACAGCAGCTGGATTTGCCCCTGATTCTCAAAGAAGTCGGCTTTGGTATGGATCGTTCTACTGTGGAGGAGGCCCGTTCTTTAGGGATTCAGACCTTTGATATTTCCGGCCGGGGCGGCACCAGCTTTGCCTATATCGAGAATCAGCGGGGCGGCAATCGTACCTATCTCAATGACTGGGGCCAGTCCACCCTTCAAAGTTTGCTGGCGCTTCAGCCCCTGCGCGATGAGGTAGAGCTGCTGGCCAGCGGCGGCGTCCGTCACCCGCTTGATATCATCAAAGCCTTGGTCTTGGGAGCCAAGGCTGTCGGTCTCTCGCGCACCATGCTGGAGCTGGTCGAGCATCGCTCGGTGGCAGAAGTCATTGACATTGTGGAAGGCTGGAAAGCAGATCTGCGCCTCATCATGTGCGCCCTGTCCTGCCGAAACTTGCAAGAATTAAAGAATGTTCCCTATCTGCTCTATGGACGGCTGCGAGAAGGCCAGGAGCAGATGAGATAAAAATGATGAATGCATACAAAAAAGGCCTGAGCAAGGCCTTTTTATTGATTCTGTTTTCGTAAGTCAGCGAGTATTTCCTGAGCAGTAGCTAGGTTGAAGTTCTTAGTAGCTGTCAGGTGGCTGACCAAGGCTGGGATTTCTTCTTCTTTGGCTCCCGCCTGCAGAGCCAGCGACTTGGCCTGCAGCTTCATGTGACCGGCCTGAATACCAGTGCTGACCAGCGCTTTGATGGCAGCGAAGTTTTGGGCTAAGCCGACTGAGACGATCAGGGCAGCCAGTTCCTTAGCCCGAGGCTGTCCCAGCAGGTCCAAGCTAGCTGCGACGGCAGGATTGAGGCCAATCGATCCCCCCTTGGTTGCAACGGGCATGGGCAGAGTCAGCTGGCCATGCAGCTGGCGCTTGTCTGGATCGGCTGTCCAAGCAGAGAGACCGCGATAGCTTCCTTCTCTGCTGGCATAGGCGTGAGCGCCGGCTTCGACAGCCCGCCAGTCATTGCCCGTAGCCAGAACGACGGCATCGATGCCGTTGAAGATCCCTTTATTATGGGTGGCTGCGCGGTAAGGGTCGGCCTGAGCAAGCTTGCTGGCCAGCTGCATCTTGTCGGCCAGAAGGGCTGCCTCTGCCCTGTCACGGCTGAGAAAGCGGTAGTCAATCACACAGCGGGCTGTCACGAGGCTGTCTGTCGCATAGTTGGACAGGATAGCCATCAGGCTCTTGCCGCCAGTCAGCTCTTCTAGGGGAAGGGTAAGAGACTCCAGCATGGTGTTGAGCATATTGGCGCCCATAGCCTCCTGCGTGTCCACAGACAGATAGAAAATGAGAAAATCATCCTTTTGCTCCAGCCAGAGGTCTCTAGCACCGCCGCCGCGAGCGACGATGGATGGGTAGGCTTGGTCAGCTCTTGCCAGCAGGTCAGCCTTTTTTTGGAGCACAGATTGGGCAGCCAGATCAGCATCCTCTATCTGATAGAGGGCAATCTGCCCAATCATCTGGCGTTTGTGAACCTCAGTCTCAAAGCCGCCCGAACGCTTGATGATCTTGGCTGCAAAGCTGGCTGCTGCCACCACAGATGGCTCCTCTGTCACAAAAGGAACTTGGTAGCATCTGCCATCTACGAGAAAGTCAGGTACCAGAGAGTAAGGCAGAGCCAGTGTAGCCAGCACATTTTCACTCATCTGGTTGGCCGTTTCCAGAGGCAGGGTCCGCTGCTCAGCCAACGGCTGCCAATATTCCTGCTGGAGCAGTCCGCTTTCTTTCAGCAGCTGCAGCCGCTCAGCGGGAGATTTTTTGGAAAATCCAGTCCAGTTTCCGTTCATGATGATTTTTCAACCTTACTGTACTTGCGCTGGTGCTCTGCAATTTCCGTCAGAGCAAAGGTTTGATTTTCGTAGCCAGAGAAGCTGGCATTGCCCGCCTCATCCAGCTGAGCTTCTGCAAAGAAGAGCTGCTCATAGTCTGCGACAGAAAGAGGCTGGCGCAGATTCAGCTCCTCCAAGCGTGTCTGCGATAGCTGCTCTTCATAGCCTGGGACCAAATCAGCGCTGAAAATCTCCGCTACTGCCCCGCTGCCGTAGCTAAAGAGGGCAATCTTATCACCGGCCTTGAGCTGGTCGGAATTTTCTAAGAGAGACAGGAGCCCCAGAAAGAGGGAGCCGGTATAAATATTGCCGACTTTTTGGCTGTAGAGGATGGATGCCTCAAAGTTGTCCTTGAGCTGATCTTGCTGCGCTTGTGGCAGACTCTTATCCATGATTTTATTGAGGCCCTTGAGAGCTAGTTTTGGATAAGGCAGGTGGAAGCAGAAAGCAGCAAAGTCTTTGAGGCTCAGACCTTGGCGTTTCTGGTACTCGGCCCAAGTCGTTTTCAGGCTGTCCAGATACTGCTGGGTTGAGTAAATCCCGTTGACATAAGGGGTTGCGGAGTAATTTGGGCGCCAAAAATCCATGACGTCACGGGTTTGGGCCACATTGTCATCATTGAAGGCCAGAATTCGGGGATTGCGGCTCAGGAGCATGGCAATAGCACCAGCCCCTTGGGTCGGCTCGCCTGGCGTATGAGCGCCGTACTTGGCAATGTCACTGGCAAGGACCAGTACCTTGCTGTCAGGGTATTTTTCGATGTGGAGTTTGGCATAGTCTAGGGCAGCAGTTGCTCCATAACAGGCTTCTTTGATTTCAAAGCTGCGGGCGAAAGGCTGGATGTCCAGAAGTCCGTGGATAAACACAGCAGATGCCTTGCTCTGGTCGATGCCCGACTCAGTCGCCACAATGACCATGTCAATCTTTTTTCTGTCTTCTGCTGTCAGAATAGAGTCTGCAGCGGCTGCTCCCAAGGTCACCATGTCCTCGGTCAGAGGAGCGATGCTCAGTTCTTTCAGCAGGAGTCCCTTGCTGAGCTTATCTGGGTCAATTCCGCGCTCCTCAGCCAAATCCTTTAGTTTTAACACATAATTGCTGGTTGCAAAACCGATTTTATCGATTCCGATTGTCATCATAAAGACCTCTTTTAAATCCTTTTTATCCCCAGTAGAACAGCCGCACAGCTTCTTTCTGCAGCCAGTGCAGACTCAAAAGACAAAAGCTGAGAATGCTCAAAGAAAAGTTGATTTTCAAAGAGCCGCAGGCGCTTTTCTAGGGTATGAACTAGTATAATCTTTTAGTTTACTTTTAGTAGTGCAACTGTCCGGGAGACAGTTGCAGACTATCGCTTAACATACAGGACGATAGGGCAGCGAGCTGCTCCAAACCTCCAGTGGAGGTTTAGAAGTGGCAAATAAAGCTTCCGCTAGGAAGTGTCAAAAAGCTCCAGTGGAGGTTTGGAGGTGGCAGATAGAGCTTCCGTGAGGAAGTCTCAAAAGTAGGGCAAGGCCAGCTAACAAAGTACTAAACGATAAACTAAATGACGATATATTCTGCAATCTATTTTACCACACTTAGAAATAAAACTCTTACAAAAAACATCTGGGGCCCGCTAAATCAGCCCTGAGATGTATTTCATTCTGAAGCAGGCAGGGTTCCCTATCGGCAGAGCTTCCAAATGAAATAAAAACAGCAGGTTTTCCGAAGCTGCTGAAAGACTCCGATGATGAATAGTTGATATAGCCTTTTCCTTTGCTTTTAGCAGTGAAACTGTCCGAGGGGGCAGTTTCAGTCTATCGCTTAACATACAGGACGATAGGGCAGCGAGCTGAGCAGCGTCAAGAGTTTTTTACCAAAACAAAGCGAGACTGAAGGACTTTTATACGGTATCTTCCAAAAGATCCATCCCTCTGTGGGTGAGGGCGCAGCCATCATGGGAGTCTGTCTCAGCCTCGTGGCAGGTAGAGTTTCCGTGAGGAAGTCTCAAAAGCAGGGCAAGGCCAGCTAACAAAGTAATAAAAAATCGACTAAATGACAATACTCGAAGAAAATCGCAGATGACAAGGCAAACCAATGCAGAGAGAATGGGAGTCCGTCAAAGTGTTTAGCACAGCCATCTCGGTCTTCAAAGAGTACTGATAAGCAAAAACGAATAATGACGGCAGGCTGCAGCATTTCGTCATTATTCGATTTCTCTTTTGAGTCATTCTTATTGGCAGCTGTTTGAAGAGCGCAGTTTTTCAGCTGTCTTGGTTTTCCTGCTGTTTTTTCAAGGCCGGCCTGTTTCTGCGGTAGGTGAAGTGATGGTAGATTTTGAGCACAACGGTGCCGCTGGCCATGCCGATGGAAATGACCAGGGCCAGAATGACCACCAGAGTGGCATTGACAATCGCTTGATTGTAATCGCCCGTGACAAAAAAAGCGGTCGTCCGATAGGAAATATAACCAGGAACGAGGGGAGCTAAAATAGCCAGAATAAAGACCACGGCAGGTGTCTTATAGAGAATGCTGAGAATCTGACTGCAGCAGGAGCCGATGATGGCAGCCACAAAAGTGGCAATAATCACGTTGGTCGGCTCCTTGAGCAGGAGGTAGAGCAGCCAAGTAAACATTCCCAGAACACCGCCTGGCAGCAGCATCTGGCGCTGCACATTTAAAACGATTAGAAAGGTAACGATGGCAAGCAAACTTGCCAATGCTTGAAGTAAAAAAGTCAGTAGCGTCATAGTTTTATTTCATTAAAAGAAGGGCAACGGAAGTGCCTGCACCCAAAGCCAGCGTGATGAGGAGGGACTCAAAGAGCTTGCTCATGCCAGAGTTGATATGGCTGGTCATGATATCCCGTACAGAATTGGTCAGAGCAATCCCCGGTACAAAAGGCATGACCGAGCCGGCGATAATCAGATCAGCGCTAGTAGGAAAACCGGAATAGCGGACCCAGATCTGAGCTAAAAGGCCAAAAATAAAGGCACCGGCAAAGGTCGAGACAAAAGGGATCCGCACATACTTTTCTGTATAAAGATAGGAAATGAAGCCAAAGAAGGTGGCCAGAGCAGCCCCCAAGGCATCATAGAAGTTTCCGCCGAACATGATGGAAAAGAAAGGCGCGCTGAGGGTGGCTGCCAGAGTCAGCTGCTGATTGCTGTAAGGCAGGCGCTTACTTTTGAGGCGGTTCAGCTCCTCGAATGCCTCCTGCAGACTGATTAGGCCGCTGACCAGCTGACGGGAAACCTGATTGACCTCACATACTTTTTCGATATTGTAGTTGGTTCGCAGGTTGCGCTTCATGCGGGAGACATTGGTATTTTCAACCGAAAAGAAAATAGCGACCGGCATGGCCAGAGCATTGCAGTCCATGATGCCCTGTGAGTGGGCAATGCGGATCATGGTATCCTCTACCCGATATATCTCAGACCCGCTCTGCAGGAGCAAGGTTCCGGCCAGCATAATGACATCCACTGCCAGATTAAATTCTTTTGAATCTTCCTTAAAGTTTTTCTCCGTCATTTTCCCAATCCTTTTTTTGAACCTGTCCTTAATGGAGTGCGGCCTGGCGATACTGATATAGTTTGAAGCCTATCATCTATAAGCCGATAAAACACAGGTCCTTGGTCTAGCAATATCCCTATTATACCATAAAGAGCTTCCATTCATACTCTTTGAAAAAACAAATTTTGGCAGCGGGGTCTTCATATGATGAAACGGACCGCCAGACAAGGAGCCCGCTCAAAAGGCCACTCCGCTGGGGTTTTTGAACATAAAAAGAGGCTGGGACTGGAAACTCAACATTAAATATTTGAGTTCTGTCCCGCCGCCTTTTAAATGGTGTATAGGCTGTTGATTAGCTGAGAGCGTCGTCCATAGAAAGCACTTCGTGGAAGACACGTTGGGTCAATTCAGTTTTTTGTTCTGGTGTCAGGTACTTGGTGTTGACACAGTAGCCAGAGATCCGAACGATAACGTCTTCGCCGCTCATGATCTTTTCATAAACATCCTTGAGGTCCATGACGTTCAAGTTAACGTGCTGACCGCCGTTTTCGAAGTAACCATCCAGGATTGTTACCAAGTTGTCTACTTGTTCATCACGAGTTTTACCCAGAGCACGAGGTGATACTTGTGTAGTCAGGGAGATACCGTCAGCTGCGTAGCTGAAGTCCAGACTGGCAAGTGAGTTCAAGTTTTGCAGCCAGCCACCTTTTGCTTTGTTAGATGGGTTGGCACCTGGTGAGAAGAATTCCAGTTTAGACAGGTTCACGCTGCCATCTTCGTTGAGGTAGACACCTTTGTGGACTGGTGAGTTACCCGTTTGCTTAGAGTAAGCCACGTTAGATGTGATGGTCAGAAGTGATACAGTTGCTTCAGCATTCTTGTAGAGTTTGTGGCTGCGCAGACGAGTCGTGTAAGCTTCAACCAACCATTCAGCCAGTTCGTTTGAGCGAGGATCATCTTCACCCCAACGTGGGTATTCTCCGATTGTTTCATAGTCGTAGATATAGCCGTTTTCGTCGCGGATTGGCTTAACAGTTGCGTACTTGATAGCAGACAATGTATCAACCGTATTGGCAAATCCACAGATACCAAATCCCATGTTGGCACGTTGGTAAGTTGGCAGGAAGGCCATTTGAACCGCTTCGTAGTTGTACTTGTCAGTCATGTAGTGGATGATGTTCAAAGCATCAACATAAGTATCTGTCAGCCAGTCCAGAGATTTTTCAAAGTTGGCTTTTACAGATTCAAATTCCAGCACTTCGTCACGAATCGGATCGATGTCAAAGACCTTGTAGTCTTTGTGTACATCATCGTAACCGCCGTTGAGACCGGTCAGAAGGGCTTTCAGCACATTTACGCGGGCACCAAAGTATTGGATGTTGTGGCGTTGTTCTTCATTTTCAGGGTCAAGCGGAGACACACAGCAGGAGATACAGCTCATTTCGCCATAGCCATCTTTAGCCATTGTAGTCACACCTTCGTATTGGATAGAAGAGTGCTTGTGGCTCATGTGCATACAGTAGCGGCGGAAGGAGTATGGCAGCTTGTCAGTCCAAAGAACGGTCAAGTTTGGCTCTGGTGAGTTGCCGATGTTGTCCAAAGTGTTGAGGAAACGATAGTCCATCTTGGTAACACGGTGACGGCCGTCGTTACCCATACCTGCCATAGAAGTAGTGATAAAGGTTGGGTCACCAGAGTAGAGCTGGTCGTAAGCTTTGGTACGAGCAAACTTCACTGTACGAAGTTTCATAACGAAATCATCAACAAATTCTTGGATTTCTGATTCAGTGTAAGTACCGCGGGCCAAGTCACGTTCAGCGTAGATGTCAAGAACGATAGGCACACGTCCGAGGGAAGTAGCAGCACCGTTGATGACACGGCAGACAGCCATGAAGGCGATGTTGGTCCATTGAATCGCTTCTTTAACGTCAAAGGCAGGACGGCGAACATCAACTCCGTAAAGGTCGCCCAGTTTCACCACTTCACCAAGTGCTTGGTATTGCAGGTTGATTTCTTCACGCAGACGGATAGTTTCTTCGTCAATCTCAGTCAAACCGTTCCAGTCGCGGACTTTTTCGGCCATGAGGTAGTCAGCTCCATAAAGGGCCAGACGTGCGTAAACCCCGATGATACGGCCGCGTGAGTAGGCATCTGGAAGACCGGTTACAGTGTGGGCGTGGCGAGCACGGCGGATGTTAGAAGTGTAAGCACGGAAGATACCGTCATTTACGGTTGTCACATACTTTGTAAAGATTTCATGAACAGCAGGGTCTGGTTCGTATCCATTTTCTTTCAAAGTCGTTTCAGCCATGCGGATACCGCCTTTTGGCATGAAGTTCAATTTGAAGAGTTCGTCGTTTTGGATACCGTAAATCAGTTCGTTGTCCTTGTCAATGTAACCAGCGTCAATACCAGCGATAGATGCCGGACGGGTGTCCATTGGGAAACGGGTTTCTTCATAGTGGGCCTTGGTTTCTTCTACGATTTTTTTGATATGCAGAGAACGTTCAGTCGGGCCGGCCAAGAAGCTTTCGTCTCCGTCGTAAGGCGTGTAGTTGGCCTGTACGAAGCGCGAAACGCTGGCTTTCTCTTTCCAGTCTTCCCCCTTGAAGCCTTCCCAAGCTTTATCAAAAATATCTTGAGCTTCAACAACTGTTTTTACAACCATTTGATTTTCCTCTTTATTCTAGCAACAAAATCTGTTACATTTATAAGTAAAGTATACCATATGGTAATCGGTTTCACAAAGCATTTTCAGGGAAAAGACTGACTTTCTTTTATAATACAGAAAAAGAAAAGTTGCAGATGTGTACTATATATTTGAAAAAGAAAATCATTCTTAAACACTTTGGAAAAATGAGTAAAAAAGTTATAATAAAAGTAAGCTAATTGTGATTTAACTCCGGCTGGGAGGAGAAAGGATTTTTCAAAGTTTTTTAGAAATAATCTCAACTGTTTCAGAGGAATCGGGAAACTTTGTAAAAGGAGGAGCCATGCTGATTTTTCCGCTGATCAATGACACATCCAGAAAAATCATCCACATTGATATGGATGCCTTTTTTGCTGCCATTGAGGAGCGGGACAATCCCAAGCTCAAGGGGCATCCGGTCATTATCGGCAGTGACCCGCGTCTGACTGGGGGCCGCGGTGTTGTTTCGACCTGCAACTATGAAGCCCGAAAGTTCGGAGTGCACTCGGCTATGAGCTCCAAGGAAGCCTATGAGCGCTGTCCCCAGGGGATTTTCATTTCGGGGAATTATGAGAAGTACCAGTCGGTCGGCCAAGAGATTCGTCAGATTTTCAGGCGTTACACAGATCTGATTGAACCCATGAGCATTGATGAGGCCTATCTGGATGTGACAGAAAACAAACTGGGGCTCATATCAGCCGTCAAAATCGCCAAGCTGATCCAGTACGATATATGGAATGAACTGCAGCTGACGGCTTCAGCGGGCGTTTCTTATAATAAGTTTCTGGCCAAGATTGCCAGTGATTATGAAAAACCGCACGGTCTGACCGTCATCCTGCCGGAGGAGGCTGAGGATTTTCTGTCCAAGATGGACATTGCCAAGTTTCACGGTGTCGGCAAGAAAAGTGTGGAAAAACTGCATGACATGGGGGTTTATACCGGGGCGGACCTCCTAGAGATACCGGAGATGACCCTGATTGACCGCTTCGGCCGCTTCGGCTTTGACCTTTACCGCAAGGTGCGCGGCATCAGCAATTCTCCGGTCAAGCCCAACCGCATCCGCAAGTCCATCGGCAAGGAACGGACCTATGCCAAGCTCCTCTACAGTGAGGAGGATATCAAGAAGGAGCTGACCCGGCTGGCAGCCAAGGTGGCCCTCAGTCTGGACAAGCATGAGAAGGCCGGCAGGACCGTGGTCCTCAAAATCCGCTATGCTGACTTTTCCACTCTGACCAAGAGACGGACCCTGGAGCTAGCAACACGGGATGCCGACTTAATCGAACGCGTAGCTCATGAAATTTACGACAGCCTGGAGGAGCAGCCCAGAGGTGTCCGCCTGCTGGGGGTGACGGTGACGGGATTTAGCTAAAAAGATAAAGTTTGGTTTTTGGCCAAGCTTTTTTCTGTTAGACGGGGCCGTCTGGTGAAATGGTAAAAATTTTTCCAGAAAATACTGGACAAAGTATTTTTGGTCTGCTATACTAGAGACAAATAAAAAAGACCGACCGGTCGGTCATTAAAAATAAAAGGAGGAAAATCATGCAAAAAACTAAAGCAACTGTAGATGAAAAGACCAGAGACTATCTGAGCAGGCAAAAGCAGCTGCTGGCCCGTCAGAAAGAGAAACAAAAAGACTTTCTCAAGGAAGAAGCAGCGAAACGAAAGGCTTTCCTGCAGAGGATGCAGGAGGGTGAGAATGGCATACGCTATTCTAAGTGGGGAGTCAAAGCTGGATATGCTGTCCTTGCTGGTGGCTTGCTGACTTCTGTCTTTAGCCCTTGGCGAGGACTGGGCATCATGGCAGTAGGCGGTCTGAGTGTGGCTTCCAACCTCTGGAATATCAGACGCCTGCAAGATAAGAAAAGGGGGGATTGAATGAAAGAAGAGTCTAAATACTGGCGGTGGGACAGAAATCGGTAGACGTAGTCTCGATTTCGTCGTCCCAGCCCCGCAAGGCCGATTAGGAGCTCTTCCGAGCTTGAAAAGCGAACGAAGAGTTCAATCGGCTACTGCGTCATGATTTTAATACGAACTATAATAAGAGGCTAAGGACTATTGTCCCGGCCTCGTCTGCCTGCTCTAGCTTAGTTTTGGAGCAGAAAACGCAAAGAGTTTATTTTTTTGAAACAAAACAAACCGTCTGGTCGGATTTTAAAAATCTGCGTTTCAAAACAGGCAATCATCTGAAAGACTGAAAGTAAAGGATGCTTTTGTCCAGTTTTCGGATGACTTTTCACTATTCTACATTTGATAAGGAGTTATCGTATGAACAAACAAACACATGTAGAGCCAGAGACAAGGCATATCCTGCCCTTTCTGGCCTGGACTTTTGGCATTAGCTGGGGATCCTTTCTGATTCTGTATATTTTAACCGCCCTGAAGCTGACCAGCGTATCTGAGCCTTTGGGCTTTGCTCTCAATATCATCTATGGCTTCGGACCGACCTTGGGAACTTTTATCAGCCTCAAAATTTCCCATCCCAAGAAGATGCTGGACTTTATCTTCTCCCATGCCAAAGGCTGGTGGATTTACATGCTGGTCTTCTGTCTGGTTCGGGTTTTGACCCTTTTTATCGCCAATCCAGCCTTGCCGCCTTTGAATGCCATTCTGATGTTTCCCCTGGGCTGGCTCTTTATCACTTTTGCCGGCGGCGGCAATGAAGAACTGGGCTGGCGGGGCCTCCTGCAGCCAGCTCTGGAGAAAAAGTTTTCCTTCCCTCTGGCAGCTGTCATCACGGCTCTGGTCTGGGTGGCCTGGCATCTGCCCCTCTGGCTGATTCCGGGAACGAGTCAAAGTCAGGTTTCTTTGCCCTTCTATGTCTCCTTTGGTATCTTGCTCAGTTTCTGTCTGGCAGTTCTCTACAAGCAGACGGCCTCTGTCTTTGCCTGCATGGTCTTTCACGGCTGCATTAACTTTGCTCAGGCGACGATTGTCGGCAGTGCTACAAATGGCGGAAGGTATCTCAGCTTCCAGGCTGCTAATCTGGTCATGACCGCTCTGCTGGTCGGCTGGTGGTATTGGAAGGGCAACCGGAAAGGAGTTCAGAAAGATGCAGGCTAAAAATCTTGGCAATCGCTCTTCTGCCAAAGAAAAAGGAGTAATCATATGAAAACACAAACACATGTTGGGCCAGAACCCAAGCATATTTGGCCTTACTTAGCTTGGACCTTTGGTATTAGCTGGGGTGCCTGCCTGATTCTGTATATTTTAGCCGCCCTGAAGCTGACCAGCGTGGCTGAGCCTTTGGGCTTTGCTCTCTTTTTCATCGCTGGCTCCGGACCGACCTTAGGAGCTTTAATCAGCCTCAAAATTTCTCATCCTAAGAAGATGCTGGACTTTATCTTCTCCCATGCCAAAGGCTGGTGGATTTATATGCTGGCCTTCTGTCTGGTTCGGGTTTTGACCCTTTTTATCGCCAATCCTGTATTACCGCCGCTCAATGCCGTTCTGATGTTTCCTCTGGGCTGGACCTATGTCACCTTTTTTGGAGGCGGGAACGAAGAGCTGGGCTGGCGGGGCCTCCTGCAGCCGGCTCTGGAGAAAAAATTCTCCTTCCCTCTGGCAACTGTCATCACGGCTCTGGTCTGGGTGGCCTGGCATCTGCCCCTCTGGCTGATTCAGGGAACGATTCAAAGTCAGGTTTCTTTGCTCTTCTATCTCTCCTTTGGTATCTTGCTCAGTTTCTGTCTGGCGGCTCTCTACAAGCAGACGGCCTCTGTCTTTGCCTGCATGGTCTTTCACGGCTGCAATAACTTTGCTCAGGTGACGATTGTCGGCAGTGCTATAAATGGCGGAAGGTATCTCAGCTTCCAGGCTGCTAATCTGGTCATGACCGCTCTGCTGGTCGGCTGGTGGTATTGGAAGGGCAACCGGAAAGGAGTTCAGAAAGATGCAGGCTAAAAATCTTGGCAATCGCTCTTCTGCCAAAGAAAAAGGAGTAATCATATGGAAACACAAACACATGTAGAGCCAGAGACAAGGCATATCCTGCCCTTTCTGGCCTGGACTTTTGGCATCAGCTGGTCTGCCTGGCTGGCTTCGGCTTTCCTGAGGATTCCTATTATTTCCCAGGTCCTAACCATCGCTGGTGTTTTTGGCCCGGCCATTGGAGCCAAACTGGTCTTAGGAAAATCGTTCAAGGAGCTCTTGGCTTCTATCGGATCGGCCCGAAAAAGGACTTGGGTCCATCTCTTGATTTTTACAATTCTTTACACCCTTTCCATAGTCTTTTGGAGCCCGCTCCTGCCTGGTTTTAGCCCCCTCAGGATTGCTCTGCTTTTTCTCATGACGACTCTTCTGACAGGCGGCAATGAAGAGATTGGCTGGCAGGGCTTCCTGCAGCCGACTCTGGAAAGACTTCTGCCCTTTCCCTTAGCGACTGGAACAACTGGCTTAATCTGGGCTGTCTGGCATCTGCCTCTCTTCTTTACACCCGGCAGCAGTCAGGCAGGGGTCTCTTTTCTGGTCTTTACAGCCGCTTGCCTGCTCGGCCGCTTCTGGCTGGCGGCTCTTTACAAGGTCAGTCAGTCCATTCTCTACTGTGTCCTCTTTCATGGACTTATCAATACCATTGGCGAGGGCATCTTTGTGGGCAAGGGGACGGAAAATCCGCTCTTTTTCCTAGGCTATATCTTGATGGCGGCTTACAGTATCTATCTTTGGTATCAAAGGGATCAGCAAGACAAGGCTTAAAGATATTTTTATAATTTTGTATTTCTCCGGCTTTTTTGGTAGAATAAAGCTATATTAGAAACAAAGGGGAACAGAATGGCGCAGCGAAAAGACAAATCCCAGGCCATGAGAGAAAAAATTTTAAATACAGCAGCCCAGCTCTTTATCCATAAGGGGTCCGAAAAGACCAGTATGCAGGATATTGCTCAGACGGCGGGCATCTCCAAGGGGGCTATCTATCATCATTTCAAGTCAAAAGATGAGATTGTCTTTGCGGTGATGAGGAGCCGGCAGGAGATGATGGAAGAAGAGATAAAGCAGTGGCTCAAGGCTACGGAAAATCTGACTGGCAGAGAGCAGCTGCAGACCATCCTCAAGAATAATATGGGAAGTCAGACAGCCCGGGCCATAGATGGCATTTTGGGTGAGTATGAGAAGGACGCGGGCTTTATTTTGACCATGATGCGGGACAATCTGCGGATAGGCGCCTCTGTGGTCAGTGACATTATCAAAAAAGGGATGGCAGATGGCTCCCTTCAGACCCAGTATCCGGAAGAGGCTGCAGAAGTTTTTCTACTGCTGGTGAACTTCTGGATGCATGGGGCCGTTTTTGAAAGTGAGCCCGAAAGACTGCCGGAACGCTTCCATTTTCTGCAGTTTATGATGACCTCGATCGGTCTGGATATCTTTGATGATGAGCTCATGCAGCTTTTTAGTCAGAAAAGCAAGCATTAAAAAAGGCGCTGGAACAGAACTAAAAAATTTAATTCTGTCCAGGCCTTTTTGTTTATGTTTTGAATACACTGTGGATATCTTCTTCGGTCAGGCCGATTAGGGGGTCGATTTTCAGGAAATTTTCTTCTGTCAAGACATAGTTTTCCACAGCTTTTTCCACCCTATCCACAGGAGTGTGGATAAGTTCCTGAGGGGATTCCACGTCTTCAAATCGCTCAACCAGATAGGTTTTGCGGGCGGTGCCGGTGTTTTTGACGGCATAGTCAAAGGCAGCTTTTTCCCCAAGCAGGATCAGCTTGCTCTTGGCCCTAGTGATAGCGGTGTAGACCAGGTTGCGCTGCAGCATGCGGTGGCTGCTGCGGGTGATGGGCAGGATGACGACGGGAAATTCACTGCCCTGAGACTTGTGAATACTCATAGCATAGGCCAGACGGATCTTGTACCACTCGCTGCGCTGGTAGACCAGCTCGTTGCCGTCAAAGTTAATGGTCAGCTCGTCCTGCTTGGAGTCGGTGTACTTGGCTGGCAGTAGGTCGGTGATATAGCCCAGGTCGCCGTTAAAGACATTGCTTTCGGCATCATTGACCAAGTGAATGACTCGGTCGCCCTGCCGGTACTGGCAGTCGGGAGCCTCAAAGGTCAGCTCGTCTTTCTCAGCAGGATTGATGAGATTTTGCATAAGGCTGTTGATCTGGTCAATGCCGGCCTGGCCCCGGTACATAGGGGCCAATACCTGAACGTCCTGAGCTGGGATGCCGCTGCGAATGGCTGCACTGGCAATCTTTTCAATCATGGGAGCGATATGCTCACTTCTAGCTTCGAAATAGGAACGGTCCGCCTTTTTCTCGGTAAAGTCAGCCGGCAGCCGGCCTTTTTGGATCTGGCTGGCCAGTGTGACAATAGTCGAGTCATCGCTCTGCCGGTAGATGGTTTCCAGCTTGGTCTGGGGCAGGCGGGGCACCTGCAGCAAATCCGCCAGCACCTGTCCGGGACTGACAGAGGGGAGCTGTTCGGCATCTCCGACCAGGAGCAGCTTGGTATCGGAGGAGATGTTGCTAAAGAGCTGGTTGGCCAGCCAGGTGTCTACCATGGAACATTCGTCCACGATGACAAAGTCTGCATCCAGAGATTCGTCCAGATGGCTGGTATCATCATCACCGGTCATGCCCAGATGACGGTGAATGGTGGCACTGGGCAGGCCGGTCAGTTCATTCATGCGCCGGGCAGCCCGGCCAGTCGGTGCTGCCAAGAGGATGGGCAGGTCCTGCTTTTTGCGCCGGTCCAGTCCATGCAGCAGACTGTAAACAGCGATGATTCCGTTGATAACAGTGGTTTTTCCGGTTCCGGGTCCGCCAGTTAAGATAAAAACTTTGTGTTTGATGGCATCGCTGACTGCTTTTTTCTGGGTAGCATCATAGCTGATACCAAATTCCTCCTCAACTTGGGCAATGGCAGCAGTGATTTTTTCATCGCCAAAGCTATTTTGCTCCCCGTTTTCCAGCAGGCGGGCCAGATTGCCGGCAATGCCTTCCTCAGCAAAGTACAGGCTGTTGTCAAAAATCTTGGTGTCAACATGCTGTACCTTGTCTTCCTCAATCAGCCGAGTCAGCTCATCAGCGACCAGACTGGGATCCAGTTCGACCTGACGGGAGCTTTCTAAAAGTTCAATGGTGCGGTCCAAGAGGTCGCGGGCTTCTACATAGGTATCGCCCCTTTCCATGGACTGGGTCAGGAGGGTGTGGATGAGGCCGGCCCGGAAACGCTCGGCTGCATCGCTTTCGATTCCCAGCTTCTGGGCCAGCTGGTCGGCGATTTTAAAGCCGACTCCCTGAATGTCTTCTACCAGTCGGTAGGGCTCCTTTTCTACGATTTGCAGCGTTTCTTCCTTGTATGCGTCCTGAATCTGAAAGGCCAGCTTATTGGGAATGCCATAGGCCGCCAGCTTGGCCAGGACCAGCTCGGTGCCGTAGTTCTGTCTGAGCTTGCTGACAAAGGCCTCCCGGTTTTTAGCGGACAGGCCGCTGATCTGAGTCAGTTTTTCAGGCTGGGCCAAGATTTTGTCAATGGTCTCCTCGCCGTAGAGCTCCACGATTTTCTGGGCGGTCTTGGTCCCGATGCCCTTGAAGTGGTCACTGGCAAAATATTTGACCAGGCCCTTGCTGCTTGGCTTGGCCCGCTCATACCGGCTGATTTTCAGCTGCTGGCCGTACTTGGGATGCTGGACCAGACTGCCCCAGAAGGTGTAGTCCTCCCCTTCCATGACATCCGCCATTGAGCCGGTGACAATGATTTCAAAATCGTCAAACTCCTCGGCATCCGTATCCTCAATATCTAAGAGCAGGATGCGAAAAAAATTGCTGGGATTCTCAAAAATAATGCGTTCAATCGTTCCTGAAAAGTAAAATTCCATCATGTCTTCCCTGTTTAAAAAGGAACCCAGCTGAAGAGTCAGCTGAGTTCGGTATGCTTAGTAGGTCTTGAAGGGCAGCAGCGGCCAGAAGCGGAATTTGGCTTCGCCTTGGATCTGGCTGGCGCTGAAAGTACCGACCTGGCGGCTGTCTTTGGAAACAATCCGGTCATCTCCCAGCAGCAGGTACTGGTCGTCCGACAGGGTGATGCTGAAAACTGGGCTGCCATCCTTATCCACTGTAAAGGCCTGAGCCTGCTGGGCCAGCTTTCTGAAAAATTCCCCATTGTCATCGTAGTCCTCGCCTGTGTAGGTCGACTGCAGCTTGTCTTTTTTAAAGGCCTTTATATATTCTGCCAGATAAGGCTCGTCGGTTTTTACTCCATTGATGTAGAGAGTGTCATTCTCATACTGGATGGTCTCGCCCGGAAGGCCGATGACCCGCTTGACAATTTCTTTGGTCGTGCCGCTGTCATCCGTCTCAGAAGCCACGACAATATCAAAACGGTCGATGCTTTGGTGTTTCAGCACCAGCAGGTATTCTCCGTCGGCCAGAGTCGGGTCCATGGAGTGGCCGTCTACCTTAACAGGGGACCAGAGGAAGATTCGCGACAGGATAATCGTCGCGATTAAAAAGGCAAAGAGGCCCCATTCTTTGAGAATGTTAATGGCAGTATTTGATTTTTTCATAAGTTACCTTTCTAGGAGTTTGTGAGCTTTTTCAGTGTTTTTAAAGTGGAGTTTGGCTGCATGCTGCAGGCCAGCCATACCGTAGGCTTGGAGAATCTGGCTGGCGATGCGGTCGCTCTTGCTGCCAGCGCCGCTGGGCAGGGTATAGCCCAGTTCCTGACTGAGATTTTCCAGATTTTCCAGAAAAAGGTCGCGGGCGATAATCGAGCTGACTGCAACGGCCAAGAACTTTCCTTCGGCCTTTTCAATCAGGCTGACAGGATTGGGAAAATGATTTTTTTCCTGCTTGAGGTATTTTCCGTAGTTTTGCTGGCTGGTAAAGGCATCGATGACGATTTTTTCGGGTTGTAGGCCTTTTTGCAGGAGCAGATAGATAGCCTGATTGTGCAGGGCCACCTTGACAGAGACAGCGTTATAGCCGGAAGCGATGACCTGATTGTATTTCTCTGGCGATAGCAGAAGGGCCTGATGGGCAATCCGGTCTTTTAAGATCGGTGCCAGCTGGCGGATTTTCGTATCGGTCAGGGTTTTGGAATCCCCGACTCCCAGACTGCGCAGAAAGTCATGCTGATCTGGACTGACAAAGGAAGCAGTGACTGCTAAGCCGCCGAAGTAGGAACCATTGCCGACCTCATCGCTGCCGATAAGGGGCATCTGCTGAGAAGAATCATTTGTTTTTTCAGTCTTATAGCCAAAAAAAGCCGCATAGTGACTGGCTTTTTGGCCCTGAAACAGGACTTTGCCGGAAGTGTAAACACTGACTGTCGCCTGGTTCAGTTTGAACAGGTATTGAATATAAGGGTTATTGCTGGGAGCCAAGGAAGCCTGATATTTCCTGACAAAAGCCTGAATATCCTGCTCTTTGGGACTGAGGGTCATACTTTCCATACTCCCTATTGTACCATAAAAAGAAACAGGAGAAAGGGATAAGGGTGCAATATTGAAGAAAAATGGCGCAGCCTCCTGTTCAGGCGGTTTTTATCGCCTGCCTTTTCTCATCCTGTGCCAGCAGGGTATTTTATCACTGACAAAATCCGTCTTTTTTGTTATAATACAATGAGGTGATTCTATGGCAAATTTAAATCGATATAAGTTTACCTTTGGTAACAAAACACTGACCTTAACGACGGAGCATGACAATTTATTCATGGAAGAAGTTGAGCGGGTTGCAAAAGAGAAATACAATATTATAAAAGAGCAGATGCCGGCAGCGGATGATGAGGTCTTAGCCATTCTTCTGGCCGTCAACAGTCTGTCTACTCAGCTGAGCCGCGAGATTGAATTTGATGACAAGGAAAAGGAACTGGAAGATTTTCGTCGTAAAACGCTCAATGAATTAAGAGAAAAATCGGCTAAATAAGGAGAAATAATGCTTTCGTTTGTTATTTTACTAATTTTAGCCTGGAGCTTTTACATTGGCTATTCGCGGGGGATTGTGCTGCAGGGCTACTATGCTCTGGCGACGGTCGTTGCGATGCTGGCGGCCAGTCAGGTTTATAAGGAGCTGGCTGGAAAAATCAGCCTGTGGATTCCGTATGCCAGTGCGACCGAGGGTTCTTCAACCTACTTTTTCCCCAGCTCACAGCTCTTCCATCTGGACAAGGTTTTTTATGCCGGTCTGGCCTATCTCTTTGTCTTTACAGCAGTCTATGTTTTGGCGCGTTTTTTTGGGATTTTTGCGAATCTGATTCCCTATCCTAACAAGCTGGACACACATTGGTACAATGTGGGCAGCGGTGTGATAGCTGTCTGCATCACGGTTTTTGTTCTGCAGATGTGCCTGACAATTTTGGCGACAGTGCCTTTGGCTGTGATTCAGGACCGGCTCAACGGCAGTTTCATGGTCCGCTTGATTGTCAGCTATGCGCCTGTGACAACCGACCTATTGAAACATCTGTGGGTGACAAGTATTATCGGGTAAAAACTCAGTTGCTTTGCTAACTGGGTTCTTTTTCACTGGAAATGATAGAAAGAATATGAACAGAAAAATTTTAGATATTTTAGAATTTAGCAAAATCAAGGAGCTTTTCGCTCCCTATCTGCTGACTGAGCAGGGGCGGCTGGAGCTGGACCTGCTGCTGCCGACCGGCAAGAAAGAGACCATCGCTGCTGCTTTTTTGGAAATGGACGATATGAGCCGGCTTTTTGTCCACTATCCGCATTTTAACCTAGCAGCCACTCAGGATATCACAGCTCTGACCAAACGCCTGGAGCTGGACGGCGACCTCAATATTGAGGAATTTCTGGCCCTCAAGCGCGTGCTGGCTGTGACACAGGAGCTGAAATCTTTTTATGAAGAGTTGGAAAATGTCCAGCTGGTGAAGCTGGACCGCCTCTTTGACAATCTGGCAGCCTTTCCCCGCCTGCAGGGCAGCCTTCAGGCCATCAATGACGGCGGCTTTATCGAGAGCTTTGCCAGTGACAATCTGGCCCGCATCCGGCGCAAGATTCAGGAAAATGAAGCACAGGTACGGGATCTTCTGCAGGAGCTTCTCAAGACCAAAGGCCATATGCTGGCGGACCAAGTAGTGGCCAGCCGTAACGGCCGCAACGTGCTGCCGGTAAAAAATACCTACCGCAACCGGATTGCCGGTGTAGTTCATGATATTTCTGCCAGCGGCAGCACCGTCTATATCGAGCCTCGGGCAGTGGTCAATCTTAATGAGGAGATTAGCAATGGCAGGGCAGATGAGCGCTATGAAATGCTGCGGATTCTGCAGGAGCTCTCGGACAGGGTGCGGCCCCATGCCGCTGCTATTGCCAATAACGCTTGGATTATCGGGCATTTGGATCTGATCAGAAGCAAGATTCGCTTTATGCAGGAGACGGGTGCGGTGATAGCAGAGCTGTCAGACAGGCAGGACATCCAGCTGCTCAGTGTTCGCCATCCGCTTATTGAAAAGCCGGTGGCCAATGACCTGCATTTCGGTCCTGATCTGACTGAGATTGTGATCACAGGTCCCAATACAGGCGGCAAGACCATTATGCTGAAGACACTGGGCCTGACTCAGCTCATGGCCCAGTCAGGCCTGCCGATACTGGCCGACAAGGGCAGCCGGGTGGGGATTTTCAGCCAAATCTTTGCAGACATCGGCGACGAGCAGTCTATTGAGCAGAGCCTGTCTACTTTTTCCAGTCATATGACCAATATTGTGGCGATTCTGGAGCGGGTGGATACAGACTCTCTGGTGCTCCTGGACGAGCTGGGAGCAGGGACTGACCCGCAGGAGGGAGCAGCTTTGGCCATTGCTGTATTGGAAGATCTGCGCCTGCGCAGCATTAAGACTATGGCCACGACTCACTATCCGGAGCTCAAGGCCTATGGCATCGAGACCGACTGGGTGCAGAATGCCAGTATGGAGTTTGATACGGAGAGCCTGCGGCCGACTTATCGCTTTATGCAAGGGGTTCCCGGGCGCTCCAATGCCTTTGAGATTGCCAGAAGACTGGGACTGGCGGACCTGATTGTCCGCCATGCTCAGGAACTGACGGATACAGACAGGGATGTCAACCAGATTATCGAGCGGCTGGAAGCTCAGGCTCTGGAAAGCCGCAAGCGATTGGATAACATCCGTGAGGTGGAGCAGGAAAATCTCAAGTTCAACCGGGCGCTGAAAAAACTTTACAACGAATTGAACCGAGAAAAGGAAACCGAGCTCAATAAGGCTCGGCTGGAAGCCCAGGAAATCGTGGATGTGGCTCTTGCTGAGAGCGACAGCATTCTCAAGAATCTCCATGCCAAATCCAGCCTGAAGCCGCATGAAATCATTGAAGCCAAGGGGCAGCTCAAGAAGCTGGCACCAGAAACGGTGGACCTGTCCAAAAATAAGGTTTTGAAAAAGGCCAAGAAAGACCGAGCGCCCAAAGTCGGAGATGATATTATTGTGACAGCTTACGGACAGAGAGGGACACTGACAGCCCAGCTCAAGGACGGCCGTTGGGAAGCTCAGGTCGGCTTGATTAAGATGACCCTGCGGGCGGACGAATTTGACCTGCTGAAGGCTGAAAAGGAAGCGCAGGCCAAGTCCAGACAGGTCAATGTAATCAAGCGGACTTCGGGAGCCGGCCCCAGCGCCAGACTGGATCTGCGCGGCAAGCGCTATGAGGAGGCGATGGAGGAGCTGGATGCCTTTATCGATCAGGCCCTGCTCAATAACATGGCCCAAGTCGATATTATCCACGGTATCGGGACCGGCGTCATCCGCGAAGGCGTGACCAAATACCTCCGCCGCAACAAGCACGTCAAGTCCTTTGGCTATGCTCCTCAGAATGCTGGCGGCAGCGGTGCGACCATTGTGGTGTTTAAATAGACTTGTTTGTTGTTTGGAAACGCCGTCTTGAGCCAGTTCACCTGAGGCGGCCGGCACGTCAGCAATTGACTTCGCCGCTTCATTGCTCATATTCAATCAAAACCGAAATCAGCCTGAGAGCGGGAAAGAACTCCGGATAAATCAAAAGGGTTTGTCTTCTCACCCCCCTGCGCCCCTGCACAGCTGATTCGCTCAAGAAGAACCGATAAAAAATGGCCAGTCTGGCCATTTTTTGTTATAATGTAAGCGTATGAAACAGCTGCATTTGGATGCGGATTTTGCCGGCTGAGCCTTGCCTGCTCCTGTCAGTCCAGACAGGGGACAGGGCTGTGAAATCTTCTTCCGTTTCTGAGCTTTGCCTGTTCAGACAATGGCTGCGCCCTGTGAGCCTGATATTCAAAGAAAATCTGGTTTTGACAAGGCAGAGCGATGCAGGCAGAACTGGCGTTCAGCAAAGAGCTGTAAAGGTTCAGACGCTGAAAAGTATAGGCGGCAGGTCCTTTCTGGATGCAGGCTTGAAGAATGGAGGTTCAAATATATGAGGCTAACACATTCATCTGATTCCTGTACGACCATTTTGGTTGGCAAAAAAGCCAGCTATGATGGCTCAACGATTGTTGCTCGTACAGAAGATTCACAAAACGGAGTATTTACTCCTAAGAAATTTATCGTGGTCAATCCGGAAGACCAGCCGCGCCATTACCAGTCAGTGCTGTCGGCTTTTGAGCTGGACTTGCCGGAAGAGCCTGTCCGCTATACAGCAGTGCCGGATGCCGTGCCTAAGGAAGGTATCTGGGGAGCAGCGGGCATCAACGCCTATAATGTCGCTGTCAGTGCGACAGAGACCATCACCACCAACAGCCGGGTGCTGGGGGCGGATCCTCTGGTACCGGAAGGTATTGGCGAAGAAGATATTGTAACCTTGGTTTTGCCTTATATCAAGACAGCTCGGGAAGGGGTTCTGCGTCTGGGCAGTCTTTTGGAACAACATGGTACTTATGAGTCCAACGGTATTGCCATCTCAGATGTGGATGAAATCTGGTGGCTGGAAACGGTTGGCGGCCATCACTGGATGGCTCGCAGAGTGCCAGACGATGCCTATGTGACCAATCCCAATCAACTGGGCAGCGATCGGTTTGAGTTTGACAATCCAGAGCATTTTCTCTGCCATCCTCATCTGAAGGAGTTTGTCAGGGAAAATCACCTCAATCTCAATTATTCTGATGAAGCCTTCAATCCGCGCTATGCCTTTGGCAGTCAGAAAGACAAGGACCGCCACTACAATACGCCGCGGGCCTGGTTTATGCAGAAATTCCTCAATCCGGAAGCGGAACAGGATCCTCGCTCTTTCTTTCTCCCATGGTGCCGCAAGCCTTACCGCAAGATTAGCATTGAAGATGTTAACTATGTTCTCAGCAGCCATTATCAGGACACGGATTTTGACCCTTACGGGACAGAAGGAAATCCGCAAAGCAGACGGACTTTCCGGACCGTTGGGATCAATCGTACCAGCCAGACTGCTATCCTGCAGCTGCGGCCTGACCGTCCGCAGGAGACGACCGGCATTCAATGGATAGCGTATGGCTCCATGCCCTTCAATACGGCTGTGCCTTTCTTTACTCAGGTTTCCAAGACGCCGGATTACTTTGCCAATGCCACAGACAAGGTCTCTACGGACTCCTTCTACTGGAGCAACCGTCTTATTGCTGCTTTGGCCGATGCTCACTTCAGCAGCCATGTGGGCGATTTGGATGACTACCAAGAAGAGACTCTGGCTTGGGGCCATGAGATGATTGGCCGGGCAGATCGGGCACTGGCGAGTGGACAGGCAGTTGATTTTGAAGCTGAAAATCAAGCTCTGAGCGATAAGGTTCAGGAAGCGACAGACAGCTTGCTGGACAAGGTGCTGTTAGATGCCAGCAATCTCATGACCAACCATTTTTCACTGAGTGACTGATGGCAGTAGTCAGGCCATGCCAGTATTTGCAAATGCAGCGGCTGGACCTTCTGAAAACAGCCATGGCGTAGCAAATAGTTTAAAAAATTTCTTTTTTAGTGTAGAATATTGTCAATAAATGAAATAGAGCAGTGTTCCACTGTTAAAGGAGAAAAACATGGTAGCAGCAGTTACAGACGCGAATTTTGCAGAAGAAACAAAGGATGGTCTTGTTCTGATTGACTTTTGGGCAACCTGGTGCGGTCCCTGCCGCATGCAGGCACCGATTTTGGAACAGCTGGCTGAAGAAGTCAGCCAAGATGAGCTGAAAATCCTCAAAATGGATGTGGATGAAAATCCAAACACAGCTCGTGAATTTGGCATTATGTCTATTCCGACCCTTCTTTTTAAGAAGGACGGCCAAGTAGTCAAGCAGGTGGCTGGTGTTCATACCAAGGACCAGATCAAAGCCATTGTTGCAGGATTAAGCTGATGAAGAGGGCTTGGAGCTCTCTTCTTTTTCTGTCTGCATTGCTGATGTGCTGGATGCGGTCTGCCGCCATTTCTGATCCAAATTAGGGTCTAAAAACTTGCAAAAGCTATCTTGTCCGCTTAAAAAAACAAAGATGACGGTATACTCTTCGGCCATCTCTTCAAACTAGGTCCGCTCTAATCATCCCTCAGACAGTTAGAGTCAGTGCGAAGCTTGGTTTTGATTTTCAAAGAGTATTAGATTCTACCTCTCTTTGTGGTATAATAGAGCTAGCACTTGAAGGAAAGGGATTTTTCTATTGAATAATGTACTGAACCGCTATTGGCAGCAGTTTGACTGGTCCGGTCTGGCAGATCAGCTTTTCTCCAAACTGGTGTCGCTGCTTTTACTGCTGCTGCTCTTTTATATCGCTAAGAAGCTGCTGCATGTTTTGGTTGCCAAGGTTATCGCTCCGTCACTGAAACTGTCCAAGCAGGATATTGCCCGGCAGAAGACCATCACCCGTCTGATTGAAAATCTGCTCAACTACGCTCTTTATTTTCTGTTGATTTATTGGATTCTGTCTATTTTGGGACTGCCGGTCTCCAGTCTTCTGGCTGGAGCTGGGATTGCCGGGGTCGCAATCGGCATGGGGGCTCAGGGCTTTCTGTCGGACTTGGTCAATGGTTTCTTTATCCTCTTGGAGCGCCAGCTGGATGTGGGAGACAATGTCCGTCTGACCAATGGTTCTATCAATATTGCCGGCACAGTCGTCAGCGTGGGGATTCGGACAACGCAGGTGCGGGATGCTGATGGGGCGCTCCACTATGTGCCTAACCGCAATATCACAGTTGTCAGCAATCTTTCCCGCGGCGACATGCGGGTCTTGATTGATATTCCGATTTATGCCCAGACAGATTTGGATGAGATTTACCGCATTATTTCTAAGGTTAATGATGAAGCAGTTCCGGAACATCCGGAAATTCTCAAAAGCCCTAATATTCTCGGGCCGCAGATGGCCTCGAACGGGCAATTCAACTTTCGCATCAGCATGACGGTCCAAAGCGGTATGCAGACGTCTATCTACCATATTTTTTACCGTCTTTATCATGAGGCGCTTTTAAAAGAGGGGATTGAACTGCCTACACTGGGGCCGGTAAGCAAAAGCAAATAACGAACAGATTAGAAGAGGTAATTATGAATCAGCAAACCCAGCAAGAAATTGTCACTGATGACGGTCTTGTCTATCGCCTAAAACGTCCGCTCCACAAGCAAACCCTGTTTTGGACGACTCTCGTATCGGGCATTGTTATCTTTCTTTTGTCCCTGCTCAGCCTTCTCTTGGTCGTGACCGCCATTGGTCTGGTGGAGGAAAATGACCACCTCAAGGAGCTGACGGGCTATCACCATTCTTCCTTGGACAGCTACTCGGCTTACCCTTTTGAAAAGAAGGTTGAATTTTCTGACGGCCTCAGAGTAACGGTCCATTCGGCAGAAGCCGACAGCAGGCGCGTTATGAGCGATGAGTCGACTGGAGTGGCTGTTGTCGTATCGCTGACCCTTGAAAATACTTCCCGAAAGCCGATACTGGTCAGTCCTTATGATTTCAGCCTGTATGACAGGAAAGAGAATGTCTATGTACTGGACGGTTCCACCTTTGACAATGCCCAGATTGGCATGAATCTGGCACCAGGAAAATCCACCAGTTTCGACTTGATCTTTGATGGCGAGGACGGCGATGAAGCTGCCTACACCGTGGTCTATGAGAATGCCAAATGGGTCAAGGAACCATCCAATAAAAAGAATAAAGACTAATGATTCTGCAAATCAAAACAGCCGGCGTTTCACATTTCCAAATCATTGAAACGCTTTCGTATCTGATGAAAGGAGCCAGGCATGAAAGAATATAGCAGCAGGCAGGAGCTGATAGACAGCATTGAGGAGAAGCTGGGTAAGTATTTGGCCGAGTTTGAGGACATTCCTGAGGATTTGAAGCATGTCCGGGCAGAAGGGGTAGACAAGACCCCCTCGGAAAATCTCTCCTATCAGCTGGGATGGGTCAACCTTCTCCTAGACTGGGAGCAGCAGGAACTGGCCGGCCAGCAGGTGGAAACACCGGCCCCCGGCTACAAGTGGAACAATCTAGGCGGCCTCTATCAGTCTTTTTATGAGACATACGGCGGCTTGTCTTTGGCCGAGCAGGCCGAGCAGCTAAAGGCTGCAGCAGGGCAGGTCTGTACTTGGCTTGCGACCCTGTCTGATCAGGAATTTTTCGAGCCAGAGCAGCGAGCCTGGGCCACCACCAAGGCCCGCTGGCCCCTCTGGAAATGGGTTCATATCAATACCGTAGCCCCTTTCACCAACTTCCGGACCCAAATCCGCAAGTGGAAACGGCTGACGCTTAACTGAAAAAAACAGGACAAGGCTTGAAGAAAAACTTCGGGTCTTGTTTTTTTCTTGACACTGACCTTAGGGGAGGGTATATACTAGTGAAAAACAGAAATGGAGATCATAATGCACATCAATCTCATTCGCTCGGATCAGGTTTATCAGGAGCTGCTCAATCTACCCTTGGAAAAAAGAGAAGGCTGTTTTCGGGCCAGACTGTTAGCACCCTTTGCCCCTAAATATCAAAGGCAGCACATCCCCTTGAAAGCGAAGCAAGCCGGCGGCTTTGATGCCATGACCTTACTTGGTTTTATGAACCAAATGCCGGGAAATTTGACGGAAAAAGACAGGCCGGCTGTGGAGGCTATCAGCTCAGACCGGCTTTGGCAAGATTGTCAGGAGACTATCCAGAGGGCTATCGGCCTCTTTGAACAGGCGGGCTATAATTTAGAAGTTCAGGATTATCATTTCACTATCTTATTGGGCAATCCAGAGAGCCGGATGCTGCAGCTCAATCAAGGCTACAGCGGCGACGGTGGGATTCCGGGCTATCTCATGCTCAGTCTGCTGCCCAATGACTATACTTTGCCGCGTATGCAGGCAGCGCTGGCGCATGAGTGCAACCACAATGTCCGCTTCCAGTTTATCAAATGGAACCAGCAGACGACCTTGGCAGATTGGGTCGTCAGTGAAGGCTTGGCCGAATCTTTTGCTGCGGAGCTCTATGGCGAGGAGCTCATCGGACCTTGGGTCACTTCGACGAGTCCAGAGCAGCTAGAGGAAATCAAGCCCATCATCTCCAGCCAGCTTCAGCTGACGGGCATGATGGAGATGTCGCCTTATCTTTATGGTGATGAAATTGCAGAGCTGCAAGGCCAGCTGCCAGTCGGCCTGCCTTATGCTGCGGGCTATGCTTATGGCTATCATCTGATACAAGCCTATCTGAAAAAGACTGGCAAGAGCATTATTGAGGCCACAGTAACGCCGACAGAAGAAATTTTAGAGGCGACTAAAGACTTTTGGAAATGACACATTTTTGCTTGAAAATCTACCAGAACCTGATATAATGTAGGTGATTTCTGGAGGTATCAGTATGCATTATAAAAGAGTAGAATTGAAAGTCACAAATCAAGGTATCCATGAGCGCAAAATTTTTCAAGGTGTTAAGATTTTCAGCCGCAGCAAGCTGTCCAAAGATCAGAAAAGTATTCTAACGCAGAAGGTTTACCTGACACCGAAGCAAAACATTGTTTACTATCAACGCACAGATGTCAACTATGAGCAGAACTGGCATCATAAGAAGGATTATTATGAACTAACTTATGGCCAGTTGGACAGAGAAACTGTCTTTAAGGTTTGTCAAGATTTTGACGAACTAAGCCCTTTTCTGGAGAATGAGCTTCTTGAGAAGCTAAAAGAAAAGCAGGCAGCAGGCAAATTTTTTGAAAAATTAGATATATAAAAATCCGGCTGCTTTGATAAGCAGTCGGATTTCTTTAGATTCGTGTTAAATGGTAATTGAATCTTCTCTTTTTTAAGTTTCTTTGAAGTCGATAAAAACAAGACAGTTTTCATCAAAAGATAGTCGTTAAACAAAAATATAGATAACTGTGCCACGTCGTCTATGTTGACATCTTTGAAAAATGAGCGTATAATCAAGAAAAATGATTGAGTGCTCACTCAATTCGTGAATAAACAAAGGAGCTCATGAAATGGTTGTTCAAGCAATACAGTATAGTCGTTTCGGTGATGAAGAAGTGCTAGATTTGGTGAACATTAAATCTGATGTTTTGGAAGTGAATCAAGTTAGGGTAGAAGTTTATGCAGTTGGTTTAAATCCTATTGATTATAAGACTTTTGAGGGGGCAAAGCCTCTCCGTTTTCTATCTTTTATGACGAAACTAAAGCAGCCAAGTCGTTGGTTTGAGTCAAAATCATCTCTTTTTCCAAGAGGTGTTGGTCGGGATTTTGCTGGAGTTATCACAGAAATCGGTGAAGGAGTAAGTCGGTTTGCGGTAGGTGATAAGGTTTTTGGAACAATGATCAGTGACCCTGGATTGGGAACCAAGAGGGGAGCTTTGGCAACAGAAGTTTGTGTCAATGAATCGGAAATTGTGTTGAAACCAGAGATGATTAATATGAATCATGCTGCTACTATGGGGGTAGCCTCTCTAACAGTGGGAGGTGCTTTTAGAAAAATTGAGTTAAGTTCTAAAGATGTTGTAGTTATTTCAGCAGCGGCAGGTGGTATTGGAAGTATTGCAGTACAGTATGCAGTTGCTAAGGGTGCAACAGTTATCGGAATTGCAAGTAAGAAAAATTCAGAATATCTGAAGTCTTTAGGTGCTATACCAGTAGCTTACGAAGAGAACATCCAGAATGCTCTTCTATCAGCAAGTCCAAAGCCAATTACAAAATTCTTGGATTGCTATGGAAGTGATTACGTTAAGTTAGCTTTTAGTCTAGGTTTGAAGGGGAGTGAGATCGGAACGCTAGTACCTTCACCATATGTTATGATAAGAGGAGCTCAGTTCACAGGTCCGAGACATTCCACATATGATGATTTTAAAGTTCTAGCGGAAATGGTCTCAGATGGGAAGGTTCGGCTGAATATTGATCAGGTTTATGATTTTTCTCTAAAGTCAGTTAGAGAGGCATATCGTAGTCTGAAGTTGGGACACGCTCGAGGTAAGAAAGTCGTAAAAGTAAGAGGGTAGCAGGGAGGTGCCAGCAATGGAAAGTTTAGAACAAAAGTATGCCCAGACATTAGAAAATAGCAATTTGAGTTTAAAACAACGTCAAGTACTGTTATCAAGTTTAAAGTTATTTTCAGAAATTGGTTTTGAAAATACAACAGCAAGCCTTATTGCCAAGGAGGCTGGAGTTTCAGAAGGGACCGTTTTTAGTTACTTTAAAACCAAGGAAGGAATATTAGAAGCTATTCTGTCGACTTTTCTCGAACAAGTTATTCCAGATGTGATTGCTGATTTTTCTGAGAAGAAATTTACAGCAAACCAAGAGAGTTTTCCAGTGTTTTTGAGAAGCATAGTTCGAGATAGACTAGTTTTCATTCAGGAGAATCACATGCAAGTTAAAATTCTCTTGAGTCGTTCTTTTATTGATAAAACTATTTCTGACCAGTTAGGGAATGTTATTGTTCACTCTATCATTAAGCCAATTAGTCCAGTTCTGAATCAGTTTAAAGAAAATGGTGTTATCCGAGATTGGTCAAATGAAAGAATTGTTCGTTATATTCTAGCCTTGAGTCTTTCTTATGTTATTCCAATGATGTTAAATGATAAGGAAGATGTGAACATAGATGAAGCAGTAAACGAAATTGTTGACTGCCTATCTTCTGCCTTAGTAGAAGTAAAATAAATCTTGATTTTTAAGCTTACTATTAAAAATAGTGAGCTTTTTTAAAACCAATATAAAAATCCCCAATCGGAGTGATTGAGGATTGAAAAATAAATTGAAACAATAGCTTAACTATCATGGCCTTGGCTACATTTTTAAAAGTTGTTTTAGCTGTCTTGAGGAGCTTGATACTGATGTCCTCGAGTCGACCATAGTATACTGCCATCTATTCATCTGATAAGAGGGATTTTATCATCCAGATATTCATAGCTGGGTGGCCGGCGGCGTTAGAAAGTGGTTCTTGCAGTGCTGTAAAACCATAGTGCTGATAGATGGCCACGGCCGTAGCCAGTTCAGTAGAGGTTTCTAGATAAAGCTGTTCATAACCAGCTAGGCGGGCTTCCTGAAATATCCGCTTTATCAACCTGCTGGAATAACCTTTGCCACGGCTATTTTTAGTGACATACAGTTTTTGTAATTCAGCAATCTTATCGGACACAGGTGCAAAGCCACCGCAGCCAACCAGCTGATCTTCATCTTCCAGAACAAAGTAAGCTGCTCTCTCTTGCTGTTGATAGTAGTCGGCCAAATGATCTAGATGAGAATCAAAGTAGACAGTTCCTGGTTTGTCAAGCCCGAATTCTTCTAGGCTAGCTCGAATGAGCTGCGCTACAGCTAAATTGTCTCTCACTTCCATTGGCCGCAAGTTCATGATTTGTCCTCCGATAGGATGTATCAATTAATTAAACAATACCTTGTGCAATCATAGCGTTTGCTACGTTTTCGAAGGCAGCGATATTTGCTCCTGCAAGGTAGTCTTTGCCAAGACCGTATGTTTCAGCAGTTGTTTTAGCTGTGTTGAAGATGTTGGTCATGATGTCTTTGAGGCGTCCATCAACTTCTTCACGGGTCCATGACAGACGTAGGCTGTTTTGGCTCATTTCCAGAGCGGATACGGCAACCCCGCCGGCATTGGCAGCTTTGGCAGGACCGTAGTAGACACCGTTTTCCTTGTAGACAGCGATAGCATCCAGGTCGCTCGGCATGTTAGCCCCTTCTGCCACACAGAAGACACCTTGAGCGACCAGGCGTTTTGCAGCGTCACCGTTGATTTCGTTTTGAGTCGCACATGGCAGAGCAATGTCGTATTTCTCTGCATAAGTCCAGACAGACCCTTCGTGGTAAGCAGCCGTTGCTTTTTCAGCAGCGTATTCAGTCAAGCGGGCACGGCGTTTTTCTTTAACATCCACAAGGAGGTCAAAGTCGATTCCGTTTTCATCAATGATGTAGCCGTTTGAGTCAGAGACGGAGATAACGGTTGCTCCAAGCTCGGTTGCTTTTTGCAGGGCGTATTGGGCAACATTACCAGAGCCGGAAATGACCACTTTCTTGCCGGCAAAGCTTTGGCCGTTGGCTTTGAGCATTTCCTCAGCATAGTAGACCAGACCGTAGCCAGTTGCTTCCGGACGGATCAGGCTGCCGCCGAAGCCAAGCGGTTTACCGGTCAGGACGCCGGCATCGAACTGTTTCAAACGCTTGTATTGGCCGTAGAGGTAGCCGATTTCGCGTCCGCCGACACCGATATCACCGGCCGGTACATCCAGAGATGGGCCGATATGCTTTTGCAGCTCTGTCATGAAGCTTTGGCAGAAGCGCATCACTTCAGCATCCGTCTTGCCTTTTGGATCAAAGTCAGATCCGCCTTTACCACCGCCGATAGGAAGTCCGGTCAGGACGTTTTTAAAGATTTGCTCAAATCCGAGGAATTTCAAGATCCCTTGGTTTACAGTTGGGTGGAAACGAAGTCCGCCTTTATAAGGACCAACTGCTGAGTTAAATTGTACGCGGTAACCACGGTTGACTTGTACGTTACCTTCGCGGTCGACCCAAGGGACACGGAAGCTGATGACGCGCTCAGGCTCAGTGATGCGGCCCAAGATGTTTTCTTCGATGTATTCCGGGTGCTTTTCAAAAACCGGTTCCAAAGTGTTGAAGAATTCTTCAACCGCCTGCAGGAATTCAGCCTCGTGGCCGTTGCGGGCCTTAACAGTTTCAAAAGTGCTTTGGATATATTCTTTAGCAGTTGTCATAGGGTTCTCCTTTTAGTGAATAGTCAGCCCAAAAGCAAGGCTCAGGGCGGGTTTGCAATGGTAAAATAGATAGGAAGATTCTAAAAAAATCCATGTCATATTTTATTACATGGACCATTATAGCAGACTTTTTCTTTCTTGTAAAGAAAAAAGTTGAATTTTCTAAAAATTTCCACAATTCCGCTTTCTGAAAAGTTTCAGAAAGCGGATAAGCACGGGCTTTGGCAGATTCCAAATTTATTGGACAGGAGCTGCCTGCTGGCCGAACGATGAGCATTCACATCAAGCGGCGAATGGAAAGTCTGGCTGGAAGTGCCGGCGGCGCAGCCAGCAGGATAGGCTGCACCAGCCTCTGTGCCCGTAACCTTCCTTTTGCGCTCTGTTCTTTTTGGATTCGGGCTGAAAAGGGGGGCAGACTGTTGGAGTTCATGCTGCTTGAATTTACAATAGAAAGAGAATGAGGCTGTTAAAAAAAGCGATTCAGTGATATAATATAGATGATACAAGATGATAACTGTATTCATAGCCTAGGCTGAAAGCCTTCTTACAGAAAAAAGGAGTTTGACTATCATGACATCAACGAAGACCCGTATTGCCGGATTTGACTTTGACAACTGCCTCATGAATGCGGCTGGAGTAGCCTGTATGACAATCGCAGAGCTGGAAGCCGTCAAAGACTCTGCGGCCGGAACTTTTGTGACTAAGACGGCGACTTTGGACTTCCGTGCTGGCAATCCGGAGCCCCGCTATCAGGATGTGCCGCTGGGCTCCATCAACTCCATGGGCCTGCCCAATCAAGGATTGGATTATTATCTGGATTACTTGCTGGAACTGCAGGAAAGAGAGCCAAGCCGCACCTTCTTTCTCTCGCTGGTCGGCATGTCGCCCGAGGAAACCCATACTATTCTGAAGAAAGTTGAGGCCAGTGATTTTCAAGGCATCACCGAGCTCAATCTCTCCTGTCCCAATGTCCCCGGCAAACCGCAGATTGCCTATGATTTTGAGACGACAGAAAGGATTTTAAAGGAAGTCTTCGCCTATTTCACCAAGCCGCTGGGCATCAAGCTGCCGCCTTACTTTGACATCGTGCACTTTGATCAGGCAGCTGCTGTTTTCAATCAATTCCCGCTGGCCTTTGTCAACTGTGTCAACTCCATTGGAAACGGCCTTTATATTGAGGATGAGTCAGTGGTGATTCGGCCGAAAAATGGCTTCGGCGGCATTGGGGGCCAGTACATCAAGCCGACCGCTCTGGCCAATGTCCATGCCTTTTACCAACGCCTGAATCCGGAAATCCAAATCATCGGAACCGGCGGTGTCCTGACCGGCCGCGATGCCTTTGAGCATATCCTCTGCGGAGCCAGCATGGTGCAGGTGGGGACTACCCTTCATAAAGAAGGCGTGGCAGCCTTTGAGCGGATCACCGCAGAACTCAAGGCTATTATGGAAGAAAAAGGCTATGAAAGCCTGGAAGATTTCCGAGGAAAATTGCAGTATATTGAGGAGTAATCTCCTATATAAGAGTCGTTGTGATTTGAAATAAAGAATATGGCTGGGTTGATGGTCATTAGGACCCAGCTTTTTCATATCAATTTGAAGAAAGTTCTAATCAAATTGCTATAATTTCGACACCTTTTATGAGAGAATAGACGCAAAGAAATGAGGTGTTTTTATGGCAGAAATCTACTTGGCTGGCGGCTGCTTCTGGGGCTTGGAAGAGTATTTTTCCCGCATTGAGGGTGTGGAGGAGACGACGGTGGGCTATGCCAATGGGCAGGTGGAGTCGACCAATTACCAGCTGATTCATCAGACGGACCATGCCGAGACGGTACAGGTCATCTATGATGAAAAGCGGGTCAGTCTGCGGGACATTCTGCTCTATTATTTCCGGGTCATTGATCCGCTGTCTGTCAACAAGCAAGGCCATGATGTCGGCCGCCAGTACCGGACCGGCCTTTACTATACAGATGAAGCGGATCGGCCTGTCCTAGAGCAGGTCTGTGCGGAGCAGGAAAAGCAGCTGGGGCAAAAGATTGCTGTTGAGCTGGAGCCTCTGCGCCACTATATTCTGGCCGAGGGCTACCATCAGGACTATCTCAAGAAAAACCCTGGCGGTTACTGTCATATCAATGTCAATGATGCTTACCAGCCCTTGGTCGATCCAGGTCAATACGAGAAGCCTACAGATGCGGAACTAAAAGATCAGCTGACGCAAGAGCAGTATCAGGTGACTCAGAATAGTGCGACAGAACGGCCTTTCCAAAATGCCTATTTTGATTCGTTTGAGCAAGGGATTTATGTGGACATCACGACTGGCGAGCCGCTCTTTTTCGCCGCTGACAAGTTTGAATCCGGCTGCGGCTGGCCGAGTTTTACTCGGCCCATTGCCAGAGAAGTCATCCGTTATTATGAGGACAGGAGCCATGGCATGGAGCGTATCGAAGTGCGCAGCCGGTCTGGCCATGCCCATCTGGGTCATGTCTTTACCGACGGTCCGGCCGACCAAGGCGGCCTGCGCTACTGCATCAACTCAGCCGCTCTGCGCTTTGTTCCCAAGGAAGAAATGGAAAATGAAGGCTATGGCTATCTGCTCCGCTATATGAACGGAGATTGAAGAAAGCTCTCTTTTTGAGATTTCTTCAATCTTTTTTTAGAAAATCCTCAAACAAATGTTTTGTCAGGCAATCAAGAACAAAAAGTCTTGCACTATTGCCGCAGGCTTGTTATAATAGCTAAAATCTCTTGAAAGTAAGAGTTGGGAAAGTAGGGGAAATGCAATGAAAGCTTTTAAAAATGTCAATCTGGTGACCTGCGACAGTGATTTTCATGTCTATCGGGAAGGGCTTTTAGTAATAGAGGGCGGCCGCATTGTTTACTGCGGCGGCTACAAGCCTGACTGGGAAGCGAAATGTCAAGATGTGGTGGACTATGAGGGGGCCTGGCTCATGCCGGGGCTGGTTAATTGTCATACGCACTCAGCTATGACGGGTCTGCGCGGTATTCGGGATGACAGCAATCTGCACGAATGGCTGGAAGACTATATCTGGCCGGCCGAAAGCCAGTTCACTCCTGAAATGACGACCAAGGCTGTCAAGTTTGCCTTGGCAGAAATGCTGCAGTCAGGCACGACGACCTTTAATGATATGTACAATCCCAATGGAGTCGAAATCAGTCAGATTTATCAGGCGGTTAAGGAATCCGGCATGCGCTGCTATTTTTCGCCGACCCTCTTTAGCTCAGAGAAGGAGACCGCTCAGGAAACGCTGGCTCGGACACGATCCATTATCGAAGCCATCCTTTCCTATCAGGATGACCGCTTTCGGGTTATGGTGGCGCCGCATTCACCTTATACCTGTGACCGGGACTTGCTTAAAGGAAGTGGGGATTTGGCTCGTGAGCTGGGGCTGAAGCTGCATATCCATGTAGCTGAAACGGAGGAAGAAAACCGGATTGTTTTGGAAACGCAGGGCAAGCGGCCTCTGGCCTTTCTCAAAGACTTGGGCTATCTGGATCAGCCGGCGATTTTCGCTCATGGGGTGGAATTTACAGAGCGGGATATTGCTGTCTTGGCTGATTCGCAGGTCAGCATCGCCCACAATCCTATCAGCAATCTCAAGCTGGCCTCCGGTGTGGCACCGGTTGTTGATCTGATCGCAGCCGGCATTTCTGTCGGACTGGCTACGGACTCGGTAGCGTCCAACAATAATCTGGATATGTTTGAGGAGGGACGGACGGCAGCTCTGCTGCAAAAGATGCGGAGCAGGGACGCGACTTCTTTCACGCTTGAGCAGGCTCTTAAGGCGATGACGATCGAGGGGGCCAAGGCTCTTGATATGGCGGATCAGATTGGCAGTCTGGAACAGGGCAAGCAGGCTGACTTTCTGGTCATTCAGCCCCGAGGCAGGCTGCACCTCTATCCGCTGGAAAATATGCTGTCGCATCTTCTGTATGCGGCCAAAGGCAGCGATGTGAAAGATGTCTACATTGCCGGCCGGCAGCTTGTCAAAGACGGCCAGGTTCTGACAGTGGATGTGGAACATTTGCTATAATCAGTGTTCCTTCTGATGAAAGCCCGCACAACATCAGGAGGCGGAGACAAAAAAGTTTCAGTTAGAAGAAGGATTGGTTCTGATGAAGCTCCAGTCCTTTTTCTTTTAGACTTGTTCGGAAACCGTGTGCTGAGCCAGTTTGCTTTAAGCGGTCGGCACACCAGCAACCGACTCCGTCGGTTCATTGCGAAAGTGGCTGTCTCAGCCTCTGTGAGCAGCCTGCAGCGAGCTACTGCCCGGTTGCTGCTTGATTTTCATTGAGTATGACTAGGAACCGTTGGGCTGAGTTTTTCCTATGAAATTTTTAGGATTATTTTTTAGTTTTTGTTGCGAAAGCGCTTGCAAAAATATTTTAATCTGCTATACTGGTTTTATGGATTGTTACTGGTTGGGCAGGCAAAACCTAAACAAATACGAGATAAAAAGCGGCAGTCTGCTTTCTATTTAGTGTGTGTTTAGGTTTTTTCTATGGAAAAAATAATCGCTTTTAAGGTTTGTCACATTTTAAAGGAGGGTTTCTTATGAACTCAAGATACTTAAAGCTGTCGGCGGTTGCTGCTGTTGCTGCTTTGGCAGCGGCCTGCGGCAGCCGGCCGCGTACTTCAAATGCTATTGACAATATCAGCATCGGCATTCAGGGCTATGAGTTTGGTCCTGCGGTGTCCAAGGTGATTTTGAATTTGAAAGAACCGGTCAGCTCTCTGGATACCTCTAAGGCCAAGCTGTTGACAGCGGGAGTTGAGCGCGCTATCAGCAAGAGCTATCTATCCGATGCAGAGGGGAAGGCCGTCAAGGAAGGACAGAGCAGCGACTATGCGACTCTTGAGCTGCAGGTGAACTACAGCTTTGAGGATCCGTCTGGCAATGCGTCGCCCTTCCACTACAATCTGAGCACTCTTATGAATGAATGGGCCCCAAGCTATCCGGTTTCAGTGAACAATCTAGTAGTCGATCATCAGCAGGCCCTGTCCAAAGAAGCTGATGCTATCAACCATCGGGTCTCTGCTGAGCTAGCGGCCTTTACTAAACGTGACAGCTATTCCGGCAGCTACACCAATCCTCTGACTCAGCAGAAGGAAAAATTGACCCTGAACTATGCGGCCTATGAGCCTAAACAGCTGAAAAAGGGAGCCAAGAATCCGCTCCTCATCTGGCTGCACGGCCAAGGTGAGGGCGGTACGGATACGGACATTACCCTCTTAGGCAATGAAGTAACGGCTCTGGTTCGCGATGACATTCAGCAGCATTTCACAGCGGCTGACGACCGAAAGGAGAGCGGCGCTTATGTGCTGGCGGTCCAAACCCCGACCTACTGGATGGACGAAGGCGACGGGACGAATGGAGCGGGGGCTGGAGTGTCCCGCTATACTGAAATCCTCATGGATACCATCAAGGCCTATGTCCAGTCCAATCCGGACATAGACAGCAGCCGCATTTATCTGGCTGGCTGCTCCAACGGCGGCTATATGACCCTCAATCTGGCTCTGCATTATCCGGACTACTTTGCAGCGCTGGTGCCTCAGGCGACGGCCTACTCTTACTACAGTTTTGAGCGCAATCCGGATGGGACCTATAAAAAGACGGCAGACCAGACGGCCGGATCTGCTGGCTTTGTCAAGGACGGCGGCCTGTATTTTGATGAAGAAAAAATCAAGACCCTGTCTGCCCTGCCCATCTGGTTTGTCCATGCAGCCAATGACCAGATTGTCCAACCGTCTGACTACGCCCTGCCGGTTTACAAAGCCTTAGTGGACAGCGGCGCAGACAACAAATGGTTTTCCTACTATGAGAGCGTCCCAAGTGCAGATGTTGACGGTGTTGACTATTTAGGGCACTGGTCTTGGATTTATTTCTTTAATGATCAGGTAGGCGGCGTTCAGGATGTAGAAAAAGTAAAAAACAGCCCTGCCCTGACGGGGTTTGCAGCCAGCAATGCGGAAAAGGGCGGTCCAGCTGCAGCGACAGTGGGCGGTCAGTCCTACACAAATGTCTTTGACTGGTTAAATAGCCAGCATAAATAAGCAGGAGGAATAAAATGAACAGAAAGTACGCTATGATCTGGATGGGGCTTGCGGCTTTGTCAGCAATTCTGCTCTTGGGCTGCAGTCAGACCAGCCAGCGGCAGGAGAAGCCCCAGTCAGCTGCAAAGCCAGACAAAGCTCGGACAGTCATCACGACAGACGGTGAAGTGGATGATATGGACTCCATGATTCGCTATTTTTACTATGCCAATGAAATGCAGCTGGAGGGGATTGTCCTTACCAGCTCGACCTACCACTATGCCGGTGACAGCAGCAAGGGCATCGAGCCCTATCGCTGGACGGGCACGGACTGGATCTACCAGATGCTGGATGCCTATGAGAAAATCCAGCCCAACCTGGCCAAGCATGCCGAAGGTTTCCCAACAGCCGACAGCATCCGCAAAAATACCAAAATCGGCAATATCAAAAATGTCGGTGAAATGGATGAGGTGACAGAGGGATCGGAATTTCTCAAAGACCTTTTTCTCAATGATGATGACAGACCTCTCTATGTCCAGACCTGGGGCGGGACCAATACGACTGCCCGGGCCCTCAAGTCCATCGAAGAAGCGTACAAGGACAAGTCCAACTGGAAGGATATTCAGGCTAAAATTTATAAAAAGCTGATTCTCTATATCATCTTGGATCAGGATAACAGCTATAAGGCCTACATCCAAAAATCCTGGCCGGACCTGCAGGTCATCAACGACCAGTCCAATTTCTGGCATTTTGCCTATGCCTGGAAGATGCACAGTGTCGAACTCAATACCTATCTGCAGGGGGACTGGAACCGGGAAAATATCCAGAAAGACCACGGTCCCCTGCTGGCTAGGTATGCTCTCATGGGTGACGGCAAGGTGGTGCCCGGTGAGCTAGATGAGGAGCAGCGGGGCAGTGAGGCCTATCTGGCTAAAAATCCTCAGTATCAGAAATATGACTTTATCTCTGAAGGAGATTCACCGTCTTATTTCTATCTCTTTAACAACGGCCTTCAGGACATCAAGCAGCCGACTTACGGCGGCTGGGGCGGCCGTTTCGGTCTGGTCAATGACAAGCTTTATCAAAACACCGTTTTAGACTACAATCCCTACTCCAAGCGCTTTGAGGCGGAATACACCCTGACGCGCTGGTTTGATGATATTCAGCGGGATTTTGCGGCGCGTGCCGACTGGGGCATTGCGGACAGGTATGAGGATGCCAATCATGCGCCGACCGCCAGTGTCAAGGAAGGCAGCCAGCTGACTGCCAAGGCTGGCGACAAGATTAGCCTGACTGGCCAGGGCAGCGATCCGGATAAGAATAAACTGACCTACAAGTGGTGGCGCTATTTCGAGGCCGACAGCTATCAGGAATACCAGGGTACTTCCAAGCCTGTCTCCGATAAGGACAGGAATGAAGGCGGTCTCCAGCTCAGCCTCTACCGAGAACTGGACAAGGGCGAAGTGGTGGATCCCGTCAAGCTGACCGGAGCTGATACAGAGACGGTCTCCTTTACCATTCCCAAGGACGCCAAGAAGGGTGATACCTTCCATATGATTCTGGAAGTGCAGGATGACGGTGCCCATCAGCTGAAAGGCTACCAGCGGGTAGTGATTATGGTGGACTAGGAAGTTTGAATTTTTAAAGAAAAGGAGCAAATCATGAAAGTCAAGAAAATCAGCAGCCTCCTGCTGCTGCTGACGGTCCTGTCTGTAATCTTGGTATCCTGCGGTCAGAGCCAGTCCAAGGAAAGTACAGATCGGACAGTCCGTCAGACAGCCTACGGAGCCGTCAAAGGTGGAGAGAAGGACGGCGTCCTGACCTGGAAAGGGGTTCCCTATGGCGGGGAGACCTCAGGGGAAAATCGTTTCAAGGCGCCCGCAGATCCTGAAAAATGGAGCGGCGAGCGGGATGCGACCAAGTCCGGCCAAGTAGCCCTGCAGTCCTCTGCGGATGGGGTTATCGGCAGTGAAGATGCCCTCAATCTGGACATTTACCGGCCTGATTCTGACAAGGAAAAGCTGCCAGTCCTGGTCTACATCCATGGCGGCAACAATCAGACCGGCAAGTCTGAGGAAATCTCAGGTGCTTCCTTTGTCAAAACGCATGATGCCATTTTTGTATCAGTCAACTATCGTCTGGGCGTTTTGGGCTTCAATCCGCTGCCGGCTCTCAAGACTGGCAGTGATGAGGAAAATTCCGGCAACTACAGTCTTTTGGACATTGCCAAGTCTCTGGACTGGATTCGGGAAAATATCGAGGAATTTGGCGGCGACAGCCAAAATGTGACCGTATCAGGCTTTTCAGCCGGCGGCCGGGATGTCATGGCCATGCTGATTTCTTCTATTTTCAAAGGGAAATTTGACAAGGCTGTCTCCTTCAGCGGCGGGATGACTGTGGCAGACGAAGCAAAGAGTCAGCAGGTCTTTGCGGAGGCCCTGGCACCGCTGGCTGTGGAAGACGGCAAGAAGGGTGATTTGGAGGAGGCCAAGGCCTGGCTCCTAAGCAGGGACAGTGCTGTCAGGGATTACCTGCAGGACTTGGACGCAAAGCGCTTGGCGCCTCTCATGGGCAATGCCGGCATCCGTATGAGCGTTTTCCCCCATCTCTATATGGACGGTGCCGTCCTGCCCAAGGAAGGCTTCGACACGAAAAATTACAATCAGGTCCCTCTGCTCATGCTGACGGGGGAAACTGAATTTTCTCTCTTTGCCTACTATGACAAATACTTTGCCCAGGCCCAGGCAGCCAAGACCATGGACCAGGAGCCGGCAGCCAGTGACTATGCTTTTGTCAATACCTATGGCGGCCAGTTCTACAGTCTTTTCAATGTTCAGGAGTCGGCTGAGAAAATGGCTCCATCTTATAAAGCCTCCATCTATTCGGCGGAGATTCGATTTGGGGAAGATGCTGCAGTGGTCGGTTCGCCTATGTCGACCTTCGGTTCCTACCATGGCGTCTTTGTGCCGCTCTTGGACCGGGATAATCAAAACTACCAGCAGCTGGTTGGTCAGGCTTATGCGTCTAAAGGAGCTCAGGAACTGTCCCAGCTCTTCCAAGATTATCTCTATCAGTTTATCTCAACAGGCAATCCTAACGGCAAAAATCTGCCCCGCTGGCAGGAATGGACGGCAGCCGGAGAGGCGCCGACCCTTTATCTGGATGCGACCAAGGAGCAGGCCAGTGCCCAGATGGGCAAAAAGGACTACAACTATACAGATGTGCTGGAGCAAATAGCGGCTGATACGAGCATCAGTCAAGAGCGTAAGGAGCAGCTGCTGACCCAAGTCCTCAATGGCCGCTGGTTCAGCTACGGACTGGATGAAAAATACGGCAACCTGTCGGACTTTGATAAGAGATAGTATGTGAAGGTTGAGAGAAATCTCAGCCTTTTTAAAAATAATTTCAGAAACCGCTTGCATCTTTTGGAAATTGTGCTATACTTAGTTTATGGATTGTTACTGGTCAGGCAGGCAAAACCTAAGCAAATACGAAATAAAAAGCAGTTTTTGTGCTTTTCTATTTGGTGTATGCTTAGGTTTTTTCTATGCCTCTTAGCGAGGCGAATCCTTAGGATGAGGCTGAGCTTAGAGGCATTGATGCCTAGCCGCAGAGCGGCGTGGGTACTCTTGCTCTTAACGAAACAAGTCCGGAGGATGTCTGGCGGTGGGACAGAACTAAATTTTTAAAAATTTAGTTCCCTTCCCTCTTTTGTTTCTAAGCTCAGGCTGAAAAGGTCTCCCAGACCTTTTCACTCCCAGCCCCGCGAGGATGATTAGGAGCTTTTTGGAGTCTAAAAGACGAACAAAAAGTCCAATCAGCTACCGCGCCAAAAGTTTTTTACCAAAACAAAGCGAGACTGAAAGACTTTTGTCTCAGCCTCAAGGTTGCGGATAAAACTTCCGTTAGGAAGTATCGTTGAGGCTCAGAGCTATTGATGCCAGCGCAGCGAGCTGCTATGTCTCTTAAGACATCAAGATCCTGCCTGACCGGATAAAAATATAAGGAGGTCCATGATGGCTAAAGACTATACAGAATTAGCTCAGGATATTGTAGCCCATGTCGGCGGCAAGGACAATATTAGCAAATTGGTACACTGTGTGACACGCTTGCGTTTTTCTTTGAAGGACGAATCCAAGGCGGACACGGATTATCTGATGAAGCGCGACGGTGTCGTGACGGTGGTCAAGGCTGGCGGCCAGTATCAGGTCGTGATTGGCAACCATGTGCCGGATGTCTATGAAACTGTGCTCAAAGTGACTGGTATTTCAGGCGAAGGCAGCATTGATGCTAATGAGGGCGATGTTATTGAGGGCAATCTTTTTGATCGCTTTATCGCTCTGGTGTCAGGTCTCTTCCAGCCTATGCTGGGGACCTTGTCAGCGGCTGGTATGATTAAGGGTGTAGTGGCTATTCTGGCAGCTGCAGGAGTAGCAAAAACAGATGGCGCTTATGTCGTTCTCAATGCAGCTGGGGATGGTCTTTTCCAATTTCTTCCTTTGATTTTGGCTATTACAGCTGCTAAGCGTTTCAAGATGAATCAGTTTACAGCTTTGGCTATCGGCTTTGCCCTGGTTTATCCCAATATCGCAGCCAGCTTTGCAGCAGATAAGCCTCTGTACACTCTCTTTGCTGGGACGCCGATTGAATCACCGATTAATGCGACCTTCTTTGGCATTCCGATTATTTTCCCTGCATCCAGCTATCTTTCAACGGTCCTTCCGGTGATTGCAGCTGTCTGGGCCGGGGCCAAGATTGAAAAAGGCTTTAAGCAAATTATTCCAGATGTTGTAAAAGTCTTTATCGTACCATTCTTTACTCTGTTGATTACAGTGCCATTGGCTTTCCTTATTATTGGTCCGGTCATGACCTGGGCTTCAGATTTGGTTGGGGCACTCTTTACAGGCATCTATGGTTTCAGTCCGATTCTTTACGGTCTTGTCTTGGGAGCTCTCTGGCAGGTCTTGGTCATGTTTGGTCTTCACTGGGGCTTGGTGCCGCTGGCTATTTTAGAACTGCAGAAGGGTCCAGGGGTCATCCTTGTTGCCTCTATCGCTATCTGTTTTGCTCAGGCAGGATCCTTGCTCAATATCATGATGCGCAGCAAGGAAGATAAGGTTCGTCAGCTTTCTATTCCAGCTTTCATCTCAGCTCTTTTTGGTGTGACAGAGCCGGCTATTTACGGTATCACTCTGCCGATGCGGATGCCTTTCATCATGACCTGTATTTCCGGTGCGCTGACCGGTGCTTATCTGGCCTTCTTTGATGTAAAAATGCAGGTGATGGGAGGGATGGGACTCTTTGCCATTCCATCCTTTATCGAAGCTGGCAACAGCATGACTTTGATTCACTTCCTCATTGCAATTGTGCTCAACTTCGTACTGGGCTTTGGCTTGACCCAGCTCGTCAAAATTCCAAATCTTTTTGGCGATTCATCTGAAATGAGGCTGAGACAAAAAGTTTCAACTCATGAAAAAGGGATAAGGTCGGTTTAAGATCTTATCCTTTTTCTAGTTTTGAGCCATTTTCTTGCTCAGT
>NZ_QFAY01000064.1 GCF_017884005.1 Streptococcus panodentis | reverse complement strand
TCAACTTTGTTCGTCTTTTAGACTCCAAAAAGTTCCTACATTGAGGAAAACTCTGTTTTCCTCATCCCCAACCTCTCCCAGTCCCCCCGGACTGTTTTGACACAAACTGCGTTTGTTTTATCTCCAACCTCTCCCAGTCCACCCGGACTGTGAGAGCCTCGCGGGCTGGGAGTGAAAAGGTTTGGGGAACCTTCTCAGCCTGAGCTTAGAAACAAAAGAGTGAAGGGAACTAAATTTTTAAAAATTTAGTTCTTATACGGTATCTTCTAAAAGATCCATCCCTCTGTGGATGAGGGCGCAGCCATCATGGGAGTCTATCCCACCGCCTTTTTGGCGCTTTCCATCGGTCTTTTACCTTTCACCTAAAAGTAGAGCTTTCAATACCTCTCTGCCTAGCACGGGTTCTCATGGGCTAAGCAGCTTCCTATATAAAAAATGTAAAAATACATAACCCAATAGAAAAAGCCAATAAAAAACAGAAAAAAATAGAAAAATGACTTGACATAGCGAGGTGCAGGTGATATACTAATA
>NZ_QFAY01000063.1 GCF_017884005.1 Streptococcus panodentis | reverse complement strand
CTTAGAACAAGGTCGATCTATCCGTACTTTGGCAAGAATATTTGGAGTCTCTGACACAACCATTCGAGACTGGGTTCGTAAGTATAAGCAAGATGGAATTGACGGTCTTAAAGAGAGCCGGACCTGGAAGAAATACAGTCAGGAGTTGAAAGAACAAGCCGTCCAAGATTACCTTGAGGGACGAGGAAGTTTAACTGCTATTGTCGAAAAATATGATATTTCTACTCATTATGTTCTCAGAAACTGGATAAAAGGGTATACTAGTGGTAAGGAATTAACAAGCACTAGTAAAGGATTATCCAGAATGAAACAAGGACGCAAGACAACATTTGAAGAACGGGTTGAGATTGTTCACTTCACCATTGCTCATGAAAAGGACTATCAGGCAGCGATTGAGAAATATGGCGTTTCCTACCAGCAGGTTTACTCCTGGGTCAGAAAGTTTGAAAAAGACGGAAGCCAAGGCCTTCAAGACCGTCGTGGAAAAGGGCTGGAAAGCAAGCCTAATTTAACCGCAGAGGAAGAACTTCAACTCAAAATCAAACAGTTAGAAGAGCGGAACCGCTATCTGGAAATGGAGGTAGG
>NZ_QFAY01000062.1 GCF_017884005.1 Streptococcus panodentis | reverse complement strand
TTCAAGGTCTCTTGCAGTTTGGCTTGAAATTTATCCGTTGCTTTTTTCCAAACGAAGCTGTACTTGTTGGCATTGGCCTCTATCTTCGTCCCATCGATGAAGAGACAGTCCAGACTAATCAAGTCTTCCATCTTGAGGCGAAGATTGAGTTCAATGAAGAGATTTTTGATGAACTCTTCCATGCAGTCCGCCACACGAAAACGATTGATTGTCCGATAGCTGACAACATGGTGACCTGTCAAATAGCTCATAGCAAGATTTTCAGCCATGAGCTTTTCGATTTTACGACCAGAGAAAATTCCTTGCGAGTAAGCAAATAGCAGCGCAGATAAGAGCATTTTAGGATGATAGGAGGGCCGACCAAAATCGTGGTAGAAGGCAGCGAAACACTCCTCTTCCAGTTCATCAACCACCTTCTCGATAGTAAACACAATATGGTCTGGTGGTAAGCAAGAAGCAATTTCCAGTGGTAAAGTCGTTTGATTTGTGTTATAGTGGATATGCATGGGATAGCCTTTCTCATATTTTTTTGTCAACTATATTTTAGCAAGACTATCTCTTTAAAGCAAAAGGCAACGGCTGTTTTCTAGTCGTTGCTTTTTTTGAAGCCTTTTTGTCCCAGCCTC
>NZ_QFAY01000061.1 GCF_017884005.1 Streptococcus panodentis | reverse complement strand
CATCCACCTTGTCAATCAGGGAACGATAACGCATCTCCTCTGCCTTGATCTGACGTACTTGCTGGACATGCTGCAAGACAGAAGCGTCTACACGGTCCGGATACTCTGCCGCATAGCGTTCAATAGCCGTTAGCTCTGCTTCCGTCAGAGCTTCACCGTTGTATACCTTATCCAGCGCTGACCAATAGTTGTTCTCCAAAGCTATCTCCCGGTCTGCCCAGCCCTGCTCAACATCACTAACCCAAGTTAAATCCTCCGGCAAAGCAAAGCTGCCACCTCCAAAGGAGACTGAAATACCTGACATAGCCTTAGAAACCAAGCCCTGATAACCATCTGCTGAGGCACAGGCACTTGGAGACTCTGCACTGAATGCCCTCAGATTAGCCAGTTTTTCCTGAGCAGCAGTCAGTTGATTTTGCGCTGCTGTAAGCTGATTTTATAAACTGCTAATTCTTGCCGCATCTCCTGCAGCTGGTTTAGATTTAGATTGAAGACCAGAAATCGAAGCGCTTAGACTCATACAACCTCTCGTTGCACTATCAATCTCCGCTTGCAGCTGTTCCTCATCTAAATTCTCAGCTCCACACTTAGCTGCATAACTATCCGCCAGTGTGTTCGCCGCATCCGC
>NZ_QFAY01000060.1 GCF_017884005.1 Streptococcus panodentis | reverse complement strand
GAGTCTGGGACAAAAAGGCTTCAAAAAAAGCAACGACTAGAAAACAGCCGTTGCTTTTTGCATTCTAAAGATAAATTCGCTATCATTTAAGTAATGACAAATAAACAGAAAGTGATTTTATCTGATGCATATCCACTATAACACAAATCAAACGACTTTACCACTTGAAATTGCTAGTTTTTTACCACAAGACCATGTTGTTTTTACTATTAAAAAGGCTGTCAATGACTTACCAGCTGAGCAATTTCAGAAACTTTGTCATGAGCTGGGACGCCCCTCCTATCATCCTAAAATGATGCTTTCCGCTCTTCTGTTTGCTTATTCTCAAGGCGTTTTTAGCGGACGTAAAATAGAAAGGCTGATGGCTGAGAACCTAGCTATGCAATATTTGACAGGGCAATTAGTTGTTTCCTACCGCACCATTAACCGTTTTCGTGTGCATGAGGGGATGGAAGAACTGATAGAACAGCTCTTTATTGAACTGTCCTGTCAGTTAAGAATGAAGGAATTGGTCACTTTAGACTGTCTCTTCATCGATGGGACGAAAATTGAAGCCAATGCCAACAAGTACAGCTTCGTTTGGAAAAAAGCAACGGATAAATTTCAAGCCAAACTGCAAGAGACCTTGAA
>NZ_QFAY01000006.1 GCF_017884005.1 Streptococcus panodentis | reverse complement strand
GGGCTGGGAGTGAAAAGGTTTGGGGAACCTTTTCAGCCTGAGCTTAGAAACAAAAGAGTGAAGGGAACTAAATTTTTTCAAAATTTAGTTCTGTCCCACCGCCGCTTATTACTTGAAACACAGAGCGATAAGCTGAAAGCTTCCCTTCTTCTCCATTTCTGGGCAGGAGCTGATCTGGTTTGAAGAGAGTTCAAAGAGCATTAACGATTAATGGAGCGGGAAATCATGGAAACAGTGTGCCGCTGGCCGCGGAGGGCCTTGCTCATGGCAAAGATATTTTCAACCGGCGCCAGACAGCCATAGCCTGAATCGCCGATATGCTGAATGTCCACTCCGCAGATTTTATTGCGGATGGCCATCTGCTTGACGATATCTGTATCAGAACTTTCCTGACTGGTCCCGATTGCGCTCATGACCAGAGCCCCCTTTTCATGCGCCAGACGGACAATCTGCTTCAGATCAGCTTCGTCAAAGCCCGGAACACTGCCGACTGCCGGTGCCAAAACAATATCCACGCCTGCCTCGATAAAGCGGCTAATCGCTTCTAAATCCGCGACAGGTTCATCCACACCGGCCGCATGCATCTTGCCAGCAATGAGCAGGCCTGAGAAATGCTCCTTGACAAGGCGAATCGTGTCGACAATGGCCTGATTGGTCACGCCAGTACCCGGATTGCCGGTCAGACAGATAAAGTCAACGCCCAGTTCTTCCGCCCGCTGAATAGTCGCAAGGCTGGCCCTGCGGCCTTCATTGATGTCTAAACGCTCTTCGGCCATTTCTGCCTGACTGTCTACCGGCTCCAGATTAACTCCGATAGGCCGGCCGACCAAGTGATGGAGCTGCTCTACAAAATCTTCCTTGGCATCCAGACCGTTCACAAAAGGATGGAACATATCAATCCCATTCAGCAGAATCAAGTCCGCTCCAAAAGCCCGGGCTATTTCCGCATTGGTCACATCTCCGATATAGGATTCCTTGAAAGCAACATTTTCTGAAAGAATAATCCGCCCTTCACTGGCTTTGATGCTCTGCTTGAGCTCAGCCGCTGTCATCGCAAGGATTTCTGACGCATTTGAACTAATGAATCGTTTCACCATAACGTTATCTCTTTTCTTTATTATTCATTAATAAAGACGATAATTTTTATTATTTTTAGTTTTTTTGTTTATATTTTATTACCAATCCAGTATACCATAATCCAGCAAAAATGTAAACGCTTTTATATTTTCCTGCAACTATCCGCTCTGGTTGCAGCCAAAGCGGATAGTGTTTTTTCGTAACAGGATAAGCAGAAGAGATGCGACTAATGAACCGTTGCGCTGCTGAGTCAGCAGAGTCTTCAGGCAAGGCACCGGAGCGGGGAGGGCTGCCCCATGAGGCTGAACTGACTTGGAGCTAAAAGCTCGGCAAAAAGATAGCTTGGCCGGTGCTCAGCGAGACCTGCACCAATCTCCTCTTTGCTTGAAATTTTTTACGCTCTCACATCTTTATTACCAGATCATCACGCGCTCCTCTGGGCTGCGCCACATGCCGTCGCCTTCATGGACATCAAAGGCCGCATAGAAGTCATCAAAGTTAGGCAGCTGGATATTGGTCCGGAGTTTGCCCGGTGCATGGACATCGACACTGGCCAGCAGTTTCATGTATTCCTCCCGGCCCTTCATGCGCCAGATACGGGCAAAGTTGGTGAAGAAGGCCTCTGCTGAAAAATCCGGCGCTTTTTTAGCCGCTTCAAGGGCTGCTGCAATCCCGCCCAGATCCGCCACATTTTCAGAGACTGTCAGCTTGCCGTTGACCTTAGCCCCATAGGAATCCTGGCCTTCAAACTGGTCGATGACCTTCTGGGTTTTCTCGGTAAAGGCCGCATAGTCCTGTTCGGTCCACCAGTCATTGAGGCTGCCATTTTCGTCAAAAGAGGCCCCATTGGTGTCAAAGGCATGGGAAATCTCATGGGCAATGACCGCTCCAATCCCGCCGTAGTTGGCAGATGAGGACTGCTGCAGATCGTAGAAAGGCGCTTGAAGGATGGCTGCCGGAAAGACAATCAGATTCTTCTGCGGGTTGTAGTAGGCATTGACCATATGGGCCGGCATGCCCCACTCTTTGTAGTCTACTTCCTTATTCCACTGGCTCCAGCTGTGGGCAATCTCTATCTGACTGAGTTTGAGGGCATTGTCAAAGAGACTGAGCTCTTCGTCCACTGTCTTGCGGAAATAGCGCTCCGGCAGCTCTTCTGGGTAGCCGATATAGGGCTTAATCACATTGAGTTTGACAATGGCTTTCTCCCGTGTTTCCGGCGTCAGCCAGTCATTCTTGGCCAATCGGTCCTTGTAGACCTCAATCATGGTCGCAACTTTCTGCTCCACATCTGCCTTGGCTTCTGGGGAGAATTTCTGGCCGGCATACCAGAGGCCGACAGCCTGACTGAAAGGCCCCTGAGCCAGATAGAAGGCTGCTTTTTTCTGATCCTGAGCCTGCGGTGTGCCTGACAGAGCCCGCTGATAGGCACCGGACAAGATGCGAATCTCATCTGTCAGATAAGGTGTTGTATTGCGCACTGCAGAAAGAATCAGCAAAGCATGGAGCTTATCCCAGTTAGCAGCTGTATAGATGTCCTTGGCGGCCTGCCAAAAGCGCTCCTCGGGCACAATGACTTGGTCCGGCTCCTGTCCGATCAGCTTGGTGAAAATGTCTGCCAAAGGCAATTCTGGCACTAAGTTCTTAAAATCTTCCCATTTGTAGGGGTGGTAGAGCTTGGCGTATTCAGAGCTTTCTTCATTAGAGAGGACATACTGAGCAAAGACAGCATCCAGCTCCAGGACCTTGTCCAAGATGTCCGTGATTTCCTCAGGGCTGAAGTCAAATTTCTCCAGCAGGGCTTCCTGAGCCTCCCGGTATTTGGCAAGGAGTTCAGCCTTCTGCGGATGGTCCTCCGCATAGTAGGTCGTATCCGGCAGGATAGTCCCCGGTCCGTCTGCCCAAAGGACATTGATCCGAGCATCCATAAAGTCAGGCGCTACACCGAAGGGAAAAGAGGTCGGCTTGCCGGCCAGCTCGAAATCGGCAATCTTAGCCGCATAATCCTCAAAAGAAGCCAGGCTGCGAATTTCATCAATATAAGCCCGCGCCGGCTCAATCCCTGCTGCCGTCCGCCGGTCATGGTCTGCTGCCAAGCGGTGGAATTTGACAAAATTCTGCAAAACAGCACCCTCAGGCACTTCTTGACCGGCCAGCCACTGGTCTGTCTTTGCCAGCATCAGGTCTTCAATCTCATCATGCAAATCCATAAAACCGCCGGTTACCGGCTTATCATCCGGAATGACCGCAGTCTTGGCCCATTCTCCGTTCACGGCATCATAAAAATCATCTTGTAAACGTGTCATCTTGCTCTCGCTTTCTTTTTTCTCTTATCCTAGCAAAAATGAGCTGTTTTTTCAAATCTTTCTATATTATTTAATGGAATTTTTAAAATTAACTTGACTTAATTTTTATTTTAAGGTATATTAAAAATAGAGAGGTACAAGCAATGATTACCATAAAAAATTTAAGTGTCAGCTACCAGCAGCAGCTGGCTCTGGAGCCCCTGTCTTTAGACATCCCAGGCCCCAGCATCACCGGAATCATCGGACCGAACGGTGCCGGCAAATCAACCCTGCTGAAAGGCATGCTGGACATCATCGGCCACCAAGGCCAAACCCTGCTGGATGGGCAGCCGCTTGAGCGCTCCCTTAATCGTGTGGCCTATGTGGAGCAAAAGATCAATATCGACTATCATTTCCCCATCAAGGTCAAGGAATGCGTATCACTGGGACTTTATCCGAACATCAGACTCTTCCGCCGCTTCAGGCAGGCTGACTGGGACAAAGTCATGGAAGCATTACGCATCGTCGGATTGGCTGATTATGCAGATCGCCAGATCAGCCAGCTGTCCGGAGGGCAGTTTCAGCGGATTCTGATTGCCCGCTGTCTGGTACAGGAGGCCGATTGTATCTTTTTAGATGAGCCTTTTGTCGGCATTGACTCCGTCAGCGAAGACATCATCATGGACACCCTGCGCAGCCTCAAAGAAGCCGGCAAGACCATTCTGATTGTCCACCATGATTTAAGCAAAGTGACGGCTTATTTTGATCACATTCTGCTCCTCAATAAAAAATTGATTGCTTTCGGACCAACCGAAAACACCTTCACCAGAGAGAATCTGCAGGAAACGTATGGTTCTCAGCTCTTTATGAACGGGGGTGCCTAAGATGATTCAAGAATTTATTCAGGGCTTACAGGATTTTCACTTCCTGCAAAACGCCCTGATCACAGCCATTGTCATCGGGATTGTGGCGGGCGCTGTCGGCTGCTTTATTATCCTGCGGGGCATGTCGCTCATGGGAGATGCCATTTCTCATGCGGTCCTGCCGGGAGTCGCTCTGTCCTATATTTTAGGCATCCATTTCTTTGTGGGCGCTATTGCTTTTGGCCTTTTGGCTTCGGTCATCATTACCTATATCAAGGGCAATTCCATCATCAAAAGCGATACAGCCATTGGGATTACCTTTTCATCTTTCTTAGCCTTGGGAGTCATTCTCATCGGGGTGGCCAACAGTTCGACCGACCTTTTCCATATTCTTTTCGGGAATATTCTGGCTGTGCAGGATACGGATATGTGGATAAGCATTGGGGTCGGAATCGCTGTACTGCTGGTCATTGCCCTCTTTTTCAAGCAGCTGCTGATCACTTCTTTTGATCCGCTGCTGGCTCAGGCTATGGGGATGAAGGTGAATTTCTACCACTATCTGCTCATGATTCTCCTGACCCTTGTCTCCGTGACCGCCATGCAGAGTGTGGGAACGATTTTGATTGTTGCCCAGCTGATTACGCCGGCAGCCACGGCCTATCTCTATGCCAACAGCCTTAAAACCATGATTTTCCTTTCTTCCAGTCTCGGGGCTCTAGCTTCGGTCTTGGGCCTCTTTATCGGCTATAGCTTTAATATCGCCGCAGGCTCCAGTATTGTCCTGACTTCTGCTCTTATCTTTCTCATTTCATTCTTTATTGCACCTAAGCAACGGTATTTAAAACTAAAAAACCGGCCTAAACTAAAATAAATCGGAGGATTCTCATGAAAAAATTAAGTGTATTTGCCTTATTTATGCTGGCCTTTATCGGCTTGGCCGCCTGCTCCAGTCAAAAAAGCTCTTCTACCGCTTCTTCTAAACTGAATGTCGTAACGACCAATTCCATTATTGCCGACATCACCAAAAACATTGCCGGCGATCAGATCAACCTGCACAGCATTGTGCCAGTCGGCAAGGACCCCCACGAATACGAGCCCCTGCCAGAGGATGTCAAAAAGACCTCGCAGGCCGACTTGATTTTCTATAACGGCATCAATCTGGAAACCGGCGGCAATGCTTGGTTTACTAAGCTGGTTGACAATGCTCAGAAGAAAGAAAACAAGGATTATTATGCAGTCAGCGACGGCATTGATGTCATCTACCTCGAAGGACAAAATGAAAAAGGCAAGGAAGACCCCCATGCCTGGCTCAATCTGGAAAACGGCATCATTTATGCGCAAAATATCGCTAAACGGCTGATAGAAAAGGACCCGAAAAACAAGGCCACCTACGAGAAAAATCTCAAGGCTTATGTAGAAAAGCTCAGCGCCTTGGACAGGGAAGCCAAAGAGAAGTTCAGCAACATTCCTGAGGAAAAGAAGATGATTGTCACCAGTGAAGGCTGCTTCAAATACTTCTCCAAGGCCTACAATGTGCCGTCTGCCTACATCTGGGAAATCAACACCGAAGAAGAAGGCACGCCGGACCAAATCAAGACCTTGGTCGAAAAACTGCGCAAGACCAAAGTGCCCTCCCTCTTTGTCGAATCCAGTGTGGACGAGCGTCCTATGAAAACCGTGTCAAAAGACACCAACATCCCCATCTACGCCAAGATCTTCACCGACTCTATCGCTGAAGAAGGGCAGGAGGGAGACAGCTACTATAGCATGATGAAGTACAATCTGGACAAGATTGCTGAAGGGCTGGCTCAGTAATCCAAAGCGGCTGCGGCCGCCTCTGCCTGACAGAATGGCCAAGCGCTCCTTTCCGCTGCTGCTCTTTGAAGAAAAACGCCGCAAACTTTTCAGTCAAATCATTCGTAATGCAGAGCCATTTGCAGTACAATGAGGGTATCAAAACGATTGGAGACATCTTATGACAACATTTCTCGGAAATCCTGTAACCTTTACCGGCAAGCAGCTCCAGGTCGGCGACAAAGCCCGCGATTTCAGCCTGACAGCAACTGACCTGAGCAAGAAAACCCTGGCTGACTTTGCCGGCAAAAAGAAGGTGCTGAGCATCATTCCTTCCATTGACACCGGTGTCTGCTCCACCCAGACCCGCCGCTTCAATCAGGAGCTGGCTGAGCTTGACAATACCGTAGTCATCACTGTGTCAGTGGATCTGCCCTTTGCTCAAAGCAAGTGGTGCGCTGCAGAAGGCATTGAAAACGCCGTGATGCTGTCGGACTACTTTGACCACTCCTTCGGCCGCGACTACGCTGTCCTCATCAATGAATGGCACCTGCTGGCCCGGGCTGTGATTGTCCTAGATGAGAATGATAGAGTGACCTATGTCGAATATGTGGACAATATCAACACCGAGCCCGACTTTGAAGCGGCCATCGCAGCGGTTAAGAGTTTATAATCACAAAAAAATGCAGATTCCGTCTGCATTTTTTATTTGAAAACATGGGCTAATTTCTGACCAAGCCGTCTGACCCTGCCCCAGATCCGCAAGAGGACCAGAGGCCGGCCCAGAAGGCGCTTGAAGCGGCGGATTTCCTGATCCACGGTTTGCTTGGCACTGCGGCCGTCTTGAGCATGAGCACTCTTTGCCGAGCGGTAGCCCAGAGGACCGCGGTTATTCTGGGGTGACTTGAATGGGCGGCCGCCGTTCCGGATGGCCTCTCTGCGGAAGGCCGGGTCCCAGACAGCAGGCGGCTTGACATCGCAGCGGCTGTGGGAGGCCCGATTGCCCGGCCGATTGCGATTGCCATAGTTAAAGCTGGCGCCATTGACCAGGCCGTTTTGACTGGTCCTTTCAGGATCTAGAATATTGAGAAAAGCTCCCTCTCTGTCCAAGATAAATTCTGTGTGGAAATTAATCAGAATCTTAAAATTGGCTTGACGGCTCTGTCCATCAGGATAGACCACCTGGGGCTGGGGGCCGCTCTGATCAATATAAGCTTTATTGTGCAGCCGTGAAGATTCTCGAAAACTGTAAATCCGCTTGGGAAGCGCCTGCAGATAAGCTGCCAAGGCTTCTGCATCCGTCATGCCCGGCTGGCGGAAATGCTGCCGGACCCATTGGGCCTGCTGGCAGGAAATGACATAGCGAAACTGATGCAGCTGCCGCTTGAGCCGCTGATTGCCATCTTGCTGTCTAAAATCGTCATAGGGGAAGGCTTGCTGAAGGGTGCGGGCAAAGAGCCGCCAGAAAGGGTCGTGCGGGGCCAAATCTGAATCTATCCTAGACAGCAAGTTCTGCGCTTCGGACTTGGTCCCCGTCAGTTCCTTGGGCATATTCACACAGGCCATGGCCAGCTCCAGCAGCTGCTGGGCCCGCTGAGGGGAGATTCTTTTGGAGTCAAGCTGCCACATGCTTTTAAAAAGCGGACTGCCAAAGAGCTGGGCAGCCTCAAAAGCGGCCGGCCTTTCCTGATGGCTGCTTTCTTTAGCTGCTGCCTCGAAAACCGCCCTTACAGCCTGTCCAGACCAGCCCGCCTCCCGCAGTTGGCGGCTTCGTTCTGCCAAAGAGACCGCTGATTCGCTCATGGCAAGCTCTCCTTTCTTTTTCAATCATCGTTTCAATAGCAATACTATCGCAAGCCGGCGCAGACAGCTTCAACAATCTGGGAAACTGCTGAAGGCGGGGTTTGAAACACCCAAAAGGAAGTGTCCCCCTTGATTCGCAGCCTATTATCGTCATTTAGTTTATCTTTTATTACGTCGTTAACTCGCCTTGCCGTACTCCAGTACAGCCTGCGACTCGTTGCCTAGTACTAAAAGCAAACTAAAAGACTATAGCAAGAAAACCACCTGCCCGCTCTAGCTCCATCTCATGAAAGGCAGTCTAAGGGACAAGTGGTTTTCAGCGCTCAGTCTGTTATTCTTTAACAGCGATAAAAGGCGAGCCCTCGGTATTATCGGTCGGATCCAGACTTTTGACCATAAAGAGATAGTCTACTGCATACCAGCCGTTATTGGCGGCATTATAAGGGTCTCTGACATAGGTCTTGCCGTTATCATAGCCTTTGAGAACCAATTCATGAGTCACTGGATAATTGGCAAAGACACTGGTCCCGACAGCTCCTAATACATGGTGGCCCTGAGCCAGGACATCCTTAACGGCAGCTGCCGTCAGCAGGGTTTCTGTCTTCAGCCCCCAATGTTGAGCCGCCCGCACAATCCCCCGGCTGCTGGTGCCGTAACCGCCTTTGTTAAATTCATTGGTATGGTTGTACAAATAATCCGCTACAGCAGTCGGCAGAACTTCCTGACCGCTGATGCCAGAGATGACCATGGCCAAGGTCGTCGGAACACAGCCGGTCGCATCTAAGTTGTAACCGCCGTACATCCGGCCGCCCCAACGGCCGTCTCGCTGAGAGTAATAGGGTGTATTGTAGCCTGCCTTAGCAACCTGTGTGCTGGTCCCAGCCACGACAACCATCCGGCCGTCATCCTGCTGATAGTAGAGATGGATCAGGTACTCACCGGTCGACAGCTTGTGGTCGCTGGCTTTAACGGTAATCTTGTAGCTGCCATCCTTCTGTTTGCTGGCTTGATACCACCGGATATCATCCTGGCCTTTATCGGCTGACCAAGTTGGCAGGTAAACCGCCTGAATGCCCTTGGGATTGGAGACATTTGTCACGACTACATCAAAGCTTCCTGTCCGGGCATTGTTATTCTGAATAGTGATTTTTCCAGTTGCCCGAACATTCTCTGCAGCAACGGTGACCACTGTCTTTCCTGAGCTAACCCCCTGCAGCTGGCCGTCAGCATTCAGATAATAAAGATGGATCTGATATTCACCGGTTGAAAACCGATGGTCGTAGGCGCTGACGTGCTGGAAATAGGTCCCGTCCGCCCGCTTTTCCGCTCTGTACCACTGGACATCGTCTTGGTCGTCCTTGCTGGACCAGGTCGGCAGATAGACCGTCTGGAGTCCGTCCGGTGCCACAATCTCAGACACTACAATATCAAACTCACCCGTCTGCGGGTTGTTGTTTTCAATGCTGATCTTGCCCTGCGGCTGGGCCTTGCTGACCTGAGTCTTGGCGGAGCTGATGCCCTGCAGCTGACCGGCATCATTGACATAGTAGAGATGCACCTGGTATTCGCCCAGTGAGTTCTTATGATTGCGGTGGCTGACATGCTGGAAGTAGGTCCCGTCCGCCCGCTTTTCTGCTCTGTACCACTGGACATCGTCTTGGTCGTCCTTGCTGGACCAGGTCGGCAGATAGACCGTCTGGAGTCCGTCCGGTGCCACAATCTCAGACACTACAATATCAAACTCACCCGTCTGCGGGTTGTTGTTTTCAATGCTGATCTTGCCCTGCGGCTGGGCCTTGCTGACCTGAGTCTTGGCGGAGCTGATGCCCTGCAGCTGACCGGCATCATTGACATAGTAGAGATGCACCTGGTATTCGCCCAGTGAGTTCTTATGATTGCGGTGGCTGACATGCTGGAAGTAGGTCCCGTCCGCCCGCTTTTCTGCTCTGTACCACTGGACATCGTCTTGGTCGTCCTTGCTGGACCAGGTCGGCAGATAGACCGTCTGGAGTCCGTCCGGTGCCACAATCTCAGACACTACAATATCAAACTCACCCGTCTGCGGGTTGTTATTTTCAATGCTGATTTTGCCCTGCGGCTGGGCCTTGCTGACCTGAGTCTTGGCGGAGCTGATGCCCTGCAGCTGGCCCGCGTCATTGACATAGTAGAGATGCACTTGGTATTCGCCCAGTGAGTTCTTATGATTGCGGTGGCTGACGTGCTGGAAATAGGTCCCGTCTGCCCGCTTCTCCGCTCTGTACCACTGGACATCGTCTTGGTCATCCTTGCTGGACCAGGTCGGCAGATAGACCGTTTGGAGTCCGTCCGGTGCCACAATCTCAGACACTACAATATCAAACTCACCCGTCTGCGGGTTGTTATTTTCAATGCTGATCTTGCCCTGCGGCTGGGCCTTGCTGACCTGAGTCTTGGCGGAGCTGATGCCCTGCAGCTGGCCCGCGTCATTGACATAGTAGAGATGCACTTGGTATTCGCCCAGTGAGTTCTTATGATTGCGGTGGCTGACATGCTGGAAGTAGGTCCCGTCTGCCCGCTTCTCCGCTCTGTACCACTGGACATCGTCTTGGTCATCCTTGCTGGACCAGGTCGGCAGATAGACCGTGCGGAGTCCGTCCGGCGCCACAATCTCAGACACTACAATATCAAACTCACCCGTCTGCGGGTTGTTGTTTTCGATGCTGATCTTGCCCTGCGGCTGGGCCTTGCTGACCTGAGTCTTGGCGGAGCTGATGCCCTGCAGCTGACCCGCGTCATTGACATAGTAGAGATGCACCTGGTATTCGCCCAGTGAGTTCTTGTGATTGCGGTGGCTGACATGCTGGAAGTAGGTCCCGTCCGCCCGCTTTTCCGCTCTGTACCACTGGACATCGTCTTGGTCGTCCTTGCTGGACCAGGTCGGCAGATAGACCGTCTGGAGTCCGTCCGGCGCCACAATCTCAGACACTACAATATCAAACTCACCTGTCTGCGGGTTGTTATTTTCGATGCTAAGCTTGCCTTGCGGCTTCTTTGCTGCTTCAGCAGATGGCTGCTCAGTTTCTGGGGCCCGAGCGGGCTCAGGCTGTGAATCCGCCGCAGCCTGTACCCTTGGTACGGCCGGAGCCGCAGGCTGACTGACAGCGGGGCTCGCATCTGCACTGACAGTCTGGGCCGTCTCTGCCCTTTCCGCAGCAGATGGCTGTTCAGCTGGCTGATTTCCCAGCTCAGCCGGCCCCTTTTCCGCCAGTGCTGGCTGGCCTGCATCGGCAGCTGTGCTGGTTTCAGCAGCCTGATTGGAGGACGGCAGGGCGGCGGCCCCTGACTCAGGAACTTCTTGCTCCAAAACCAGCTGACTGGCCGGATCGGCAGCAGAGTCAGCGGCTGTCAGCTGATCTGCCTGAACCGCGCCGTTTCCAAGAAAGAGCAGACCCGCCGCAATAGCAACGGAGGCTGCGCCAAAACTGTATTTCCGAATCCCAAAACGAGTAACTTTCTCTGTCTGCGACTCTCTCATCTGTCTTTTTTTCACAATGAACTCCTTTTCTTCAAAAGCAAATCTGCCCTGTAAACACACTGCTGGTCTGACAGGCGCACTTTTGAACTCTTTATACTCTTTTTATTCAAATCCACATGTCATTAGCTTAGACAGGCTCCAACAGATGGGGAAACTCCCCTAGGTTGTAGAGAAGGCGGCGGGACAGACTCCTGCTGACACTTCCTAGCGGAAGCTTCAGCCACTGCCTTCAAACCTCTGCCGGAGCTTCCGAGCGGCTCGCTGCCTCCTGTGCATTCTCATAGTGTGAGTATTAGATACTACGGTTTGATTATATACTATTCATAAACCGATTACAAGGGGACCGCTGGAAAAAACAAGCCAATTTCAGAAAGGAAAGTCCGCCTGCTGCCCTGCAGCTGCTTAAGCAAATCAGAGCAGCCTGTTCTGCTAGGTCTTCTATGGCAGAAGCACGCGCGCAATTCCCACCCTGTCATTGGCTTCATCTGCCGTCACTGTCCAGCCATCAGCGGCCGCATCAAGCATGGCTTATCAGTGCAAAGCCAGACGGAGTCATTTGTCAGCGCTTTTCTTTGCCTGAGCCCTTCAAAGTCAGGAGCCCCAGACCAAGGAAGGTCAGAACACCCCCTAAAAAGGCGAGGCGGCTGGCTTTCTCTCCTGTAGCCGGCAGATACGGAAATGCTGGAGCAGCCGGAGCGGCACTCAGGAAGGCCGGATCTGCGCTTTGACTGCCAGCCCGGGCAGCTGACGCCAGTGCTGGCTGGGGCGCTGCAGGCGCTTGGCCTGACAGTGCCTGAGCTGCCTTTTCAAGATCCGCTAAGGCTTCCGCATAGGCCCTGTAAGTCAGCGCCGGATCTGCCAACGCAGCTTCTGCAGCCAGAAGCGCGGCTTGAAAGGCATCCTGTCTGTCCTTGCTGTCGTACTGATAGACTGGCTGTAAGAGCAGCTGATAGCCAGAATGAACTGCTGCTTGCAGCTGGCTTTTATCCAGCTCACTGACCTGCCTGTCTGTCAGAACAATGATGCTGCCCAGCTTGTCCATTTCCAGAATCAAGCTGCCGTCTTCTGTCTTGGCAGTGACTGCTTCCAAGCCAGTCCCTGTCTGCAGATAGACCTTTGCAAGATGCCCCTTGATGCCGGTCAGACGAATGGTCTTTTTCCCGGCGGTCTCGATATCCTGTCCCTTCTTTTGCAGACGGAGCTGATAGAAGGCCGGCAGCTGACTGTGCTCCTCTGCTTCTTTTTGGATTGTTTCAGGTACATCATCACTTACCGCTGCGACTGTAAACACAGCCTTATCGGAGATTTTACCGGTGCCAAAGTCAATCATCCCTTTCAGCACAGAATCCTCAGAAGTCGGCAGCTGACTGACATAGCTTGGAACGATGAGACTGACCAGACGGCGGTTAATCCTGTTTTCGACATTGTAAAGAAAATCATTCTCAGCCACTTCATAGTCCTCCGGCAGGCTGATATGGACTGTATAGCCGCCATTGTAAAGAACTCTCTCAAAGGCCATTCTGTCGTACTTGCTCTGAATCAGGTCAAATTCACGGCCTTTGCTGTTCCTTACTTTGACAGCCGTCCCCTTTGGCAATGGCCGGTCAAATACCAGACTAAAACGATTGGCATCCAGATAAGTAAAATGAAAGGTAACAGTTGGCCGCGGATGTTCCTCATCAACAGTCACTTCCTTGACCGTATCGCTGCCCCAGTCATAGTGTTCATCTGAATAGGCAATTTGAACCGTGTACTTCCCATATGGAAGCTCGGGATAGCTGCCGCCGTTTTGTGTCCCGTCAAACTCACCTGCGACAGGCTGACCGGCCGCATCCAGAACCTGATAGCGAACAATGGAGGAATAGTAATTAATGGCATTGCCGGCGCTGTCTGCAAAAACAAGATCAATCGAGCCCTTGCCCGGACTGGCTGCAGGATTCTGCGCAGCAGGTGTGCCGGCTGCTGCGTTTTCAGCTGCCTTGCCGGCTCCAGCCGCTGCGGTAGCAGGGGCAGCAGAAGCTCCGCTTCCGGCAGCACCATCTGCAGCTGCAGCCGCAGAGACTGCTCTGCCGTCCATGTCGACTTCACTGGTATTGTCAACCTTGTCCCAGACATAGAAGCGGACGGTGCTTGGGTCTGCATCTGCCGGCAAAGTGTAGGAGCCATCCGCATTCGCTTCAAGGCTGACCTCCTGGCCGTCTTTTTGATAGCTCAGGTAGGTGCCGGCCAGACCGCTGCCGCTTTCTACAATGCTGCCCGGACGGAAAATGCGGCTGGCCTTGTCATAGTGGGCAGTGCCGGCTGCCATCTGCGGAGCTGTCGTGTCAATCTTCACCGAAAAATTCAGCTCCTGCTCCAAGGCTCCGGATGCCGCAGGACGGTAGGAGACGACAAACTGATACTCCCCGTCAGGCAGCCGACTGCCGTCCTTGTCAGTCCCATTCCAGTCGAGGTCATAGAAGATTTCACTGCGACTGCCTCTGCGGTAGCTCCAGTCTGTCTTCCTGTGACTTTCATTGCCGCTCTCATAGACGGGATGCAAGCGCTCCTGATCCTCTTTTTTGAAAACAGCCAGATGGACATTTTCGACATTGCGCAGCATGACCGCCTTGAATCTGACGGTGTCAAAACGCAGATCCCCATTTGGCGAAAAGTAGAGCTGACTGCCGTCAAAACGCTCGCCATCCTGGCCCAAAGTCTTGGTCTCATAAGCACCGTTTTCATAAACATAGCTGATGAGAGAAGTAAAGTGATTGTCAGGGTTTCTCTCAGGATTTGCCGGTACAGCATCATCGGCATAATCCGTTTTATCCTTGTAATAGTAGAAAGGTTTCTCGGATTCTGCGTAATCATAGATTGACTTTTCAATACCTTGCAGATTTTGGAATGCTCCTTTAAAGCCGATATAAGGAAGACTGACAAGCTCTTTTTGACTGGCAGCATCTCGGAAGAAGACGAAACCTTCAAGGAAGTAGCCGTTTTTCATAAGCCGGCTCAGCTCTTCTCTATAGGCACTGCTGTCAACCGCAATCGTAACCGTCTTACTGCCGTAAGCCGGTACGGTGACTGTCTCCCTTCCTTCTATCCGGGCCAATTCCCGCGTTCTCAGCGTCATCTTGCCGTCCGCCACCTCATCTGTCCCGACAACAGTCCGATAGGCCAGCTGCCGGTCCTGGCCGGACAGATTATGAACGGTCACATCAAAGCGGAAGCTGTCTTCCACATTTCCCAAGGTCAGGCTGCTCCTGTCACCATCAGCTGTCAGATAGAGATCTCCGTAGGCAGCTGCTGTCACATCCATAATCCCGGCTCCCTGCTGGCGGACCGAAGAATAGGTGCCGCTTTCTGAGTTGACATGCGGTACAGCGGTACTCATCACCAGCTGTCTCATCAAGGTATGGAGCTGCTCAGATGAGGCAGCTGGAAAGCGCTCCTGCAGGACTTGCTTGACCAGAGCGACCGCTCCAGCTGCATGCGGTGCTGCCATGCTGGTGCCGCGATCCATGTAATATTCGTTATTATTGACCGAAGAGTAGATCATACCGCCGGGCAGGGTCACATCCGGCTTCAGGTCGCCGTCAGCTGACAGCCCCCAAGAAGAAAAGTCGGACATTTCCCGCGCCTGCTCATAAGGAATGCGCTTGAAATGAATATCAAAATGCAGACTGTAGCTGCCGGCATGACGCGCCAGTTCCCGGCCGAATTTGTGACCAATCACACCTACCGGGAAACGTTCGCCCAGACCGCCAATGTCAAACTTGACCGGTCTGTCTCCCTGCTCTTCCATCTGATAAAAGACAAGACCAGCAGCTCCGGCTGCTTTCAAATACTTGATTTTGTCAACATCGGAGACGGAACCGCCCCGCTCAGTCAGAACCACCTGTCCATCAACCTTGCTGTCCTGGTAATTGGCTGCCCCGCCCCGCTCAACATAGACATAAGACTGAGGGATTGTCGTGCGGAAGGAATCCCTTTCGACATAGGAAACCATCTCAATCTTACCATTATCAAAGGCTGTCTGTCCGGCCAGCTCAGGCACTGTAATCGAAGCAGCTGTTGACTCATGTTTGGTCAGGCTGTTGATAGAGGCAATAGACAGAGCATGGGGATTGATAGAGGGGGAGCCGGCCATCCCATAGTCCGGTGTGCTGGCCAGCGGCTTGCTGTACCAGAAGCCATTGGTGGCCATATTGGTCGCTGCCACCGTAACGGTCACACCGGCCTTTCTGGCTAGTTCAAAGGCCTGCAGGGTAATGTCCCCCATATCACTCATAGCACCCGAAGCTGTCCCCAGACTCATATTGACCGTATCCGCACCCAGCTTGACTGCGTCTTCCAAAGCCTTCGTGTAGACAAAGGTCTGCACTTTTCCGCCGCCCTTGGTGTCAGAAAAGGCCCGCAAAAACATGAGCTGCGCTTCTGGTGCGACTCCTCGGATAATTTCCCCATTCGGCGATGGCTGGCTGGCATTTCCGACCGCAGTACCGGCGACATGGGCTCCGTGGGAGATGGGGTCTTCTTCTTTTACCTGCTCATCTAAGTCGCTGTAGTTATGCACATAGACGATTTTGTCACTGTACCATTTCCCATAGCGGATGCCGGCCTTTTGCTTCACCGCCTCCAGCTCAGCCTCACTCTTGTATTTGGCCTTGGAAATATCTGTCAGGCGGAAAATATCATGGCTGGGATCTATCCCGGTATCAATCACTGCCACGACCTGTCCCTGACCTTTAATCCCTCTGTCCCACAGCGGCTGCAGATTGATCAGGCTGTTCTCTTCGCTGACTTTTACAGGACTGCCAGACTGAGGGGAAGCTGCTGCGGCCGGAGCTGCTGACCGCTCGCTTTCATGAAAGAGGCTGAGGTCAATCTTATCCACCCGGGCCAAGCCTCTGATTTTTTTGGCATCGCCATAAGTGGTCTCCAGAGCAAAGCCATTAAAAAGAAGGTCAAATTCATAAAGCTTCTGATAGCGAATCCCCTGCGCCTCAAGCTCAGCCAAGACTTCTCTGCGAATCGGTGCCCTGCTGGCAATCCGAAGCTGGCGGCCGCTTTCCGTCTCCAGCCAATCAGCCGGAAGGTCTTTTTCCTCCTTCAGCTTGACCAAGACTCTGACAGCATCTGTATCCTGATACAGGGGCTGACTTTGCTGGGGCAGCTTATCCAGACTCGGACCGGCCGTTGGCGCCGCGGTCGCCGCTGCTTGCTCTGATCCAGCCGTGCCTGCTGCTGTTTCCTGCAACAGCGGCTGCTCGACTCCGGCTGTTTCCTGCTTGGCCAAAGGACTCGCAGCATCCGCTGCCGGATCAGAAAGGCTGCCGCCTTCCGTCTGACTGCTGCTGGGCTGCGCGGAAGCAGCCGGCACAGAATCCGAAGGCTGCTGAGGGGCCGCCGAGCTTTCCAGCTGCATCGCTGGCTGTTCCAGCTGAGGAAGAGGCGGCTGAAGCTGACTTTCAGTATCAGCTAAAGCAACCTGAGCAGAAAACAGGACACCGACCAAGACAGATGCCACCCCAACAGCATACTTGCGAACGGAGAAGCGCTGCTGCTTTTGAAATTCCATAAAAAACCTCCTCGGAATGTTTTTGTAAGCGTTTGCTTATATCAATACACTAACATTTTAATGCCAGTAAATTTATTTGTCAATCATTTATACTAAAATAAAATAATATTCAAAAAAAGTCCTTTTATCAATAAATATGCCGCTTCCATCGGCAGCCTGCTCTTGGAAAATCCAAGGATGAGAAGCCACACCAGGCCCGGAAATCTTGAGATTGCAGAAAAAGAAAGCAAGAAAGCGCCGACAAGCTCCAGCGGAACTTTTGAAGCGGCAGGAACTTCCAAGAGGAAGCAAGCAAAGCACTGCGATGAGGCCGTGACTGAAGCAAGCCAATTCCCCTTCAAACACTGGTTTAAGACAATAAATAGAAAAAGCGCTTTTCGGCTTTATCGGCCGGCCCTGTCAGTTTTTGCTTTTCGAAAAGCAGACCTATCAATCTGCATAGCAGGACAAGCCTTGCCCACTGTATTCTTGCCGCAATTTTTGTTATACTAGTGATAGAAAAAGAATGAGGAAGCAAGATGACTCCAAATAAAGAAGACTATCTCAAGTGCATCTATGAGATTGGCAGCCGCCGAAAAAAAATTACCAACAAGGAAATCGCCCAGCTCATGCAGGTTTCACCGCCGGCTGTGACCGAAATGATCAAGAAAATGCTGGCGGAAGAACTGCTGGTCAAGGACAAAGAGGCCGGCTACCTGCTGACAGATCTCGGACTGAAGCTGGTTTCTGACCTCTATCGTAAGCACCGGCTGATCGAGGTCTTTCTGGTCCATCATCTCGGCTATTCGACCGACGAAATCCACGAGGAAGCCGAAGTTCTGGAGCATACTGTCTCTGAGCGCTTTGTCGAGCGCCTGGACGCCATGCTGCAATCCCCCAAGACCTGCCCTCACGGCGGCACTATTCCAGCCAAAGGGGAGCTGCTGACAGAAGAATACCAGCTGACGCTGGAAGCCGCTTCAACTCCCGGCGACTATATCATTCGGCGCGTACATGATGAGTTTGACCTGCTCAAATACTTGGAGAAGCATAAGCTGCAAATCGGCCAAACCATCACCTTGCTCCAATACGATACCTTCGCCCAGAGCTACCTCCTCAAGAACGGAAGTCAAGAAATCCAACTCAATCCCATGATTGCCCAGCAGATTTATGTGGAAAAAATTTAAAAAGGCCTTTTCAACTTACGAAACAGGCCTTTTATTTTGAAACGATTGGATAGTGCTTACTCAACTAAAGCAGCATGAAAGCCGATAACATCCCCGCAATCACATTGGCCAGCGCATGCATGCTCCAGCTGGCTAAAATGGATCCGCCTGCCTTCTTTTCATTGACAAAGCCCAGATAGGCCGCGATGCCGCCCGTACACAAAATGATGAGCAGGGTCTGCTGCCAAGAGAGCACTGTCATAAACATAAAGCCATGGAGCAGACCAAAAAGGGCAGCTTGTATGGTATTGGCCACTACAAAGGGGAAGCAGCTAGCCAATCTCTTTAAAAGAAAGCCTCTGAATAGCAGCTCCTCCGGCAAAGCCGTCTGAAAAAGACTGTAGACCAGAATACCTGGCAGAGCACGGAAACCAAGGCCGGAAAAGCCCGAGGTTGCTGTCTCAAGGCCTTTCACAGTCGTTTGCAATAGCAAAAACGAAAAGAGCATGAAAAATAACGACCCCAGCAGAATCCACAGCCACACCCTATGCTTGCCAGTATTTTTTAGCGACTTTAAACCTAGCCAGTCTAAAAACGGACTTTTTCTTCTGGCCGTCATCAACCACCAAACAAAAGGAAGCAAAGCAAACAAAGCGATTTGAATCAAAGCATTCAGCATCTGTTGAACTAGATTTTCCATGGTAAGAGACTCCTTTCCTTTCTTTAACTTTATTATACAAGACAAACTTCAAATATTTATAAAGTCCTTCTAAAATATTTCTAAAGAATAGACGGAGGCACCATTTTTCCTGCTGACTTGCCAAGGTTCCTGCTTTTTGCTACAATGATGGCAAAAATGCAAAGGAGAAAACGCATGCCTCAGGAACTCTTTAAAGACTTGGCCCAGCTGGACCAAGTAGAAGCCCTTGTCCTCGGCGGTTCTCGGGCCGGCCAGCATTTTGACCAAGACTCCGACTATGATGTCTATGTTTACCTGACCGCTCCCCTTGCTCCAGAGATTCGGCGAAGCATCCTCAGCAAGCATTGCTCATATATGGAAATCGGCAATCATTTCTGGGAGTTAGAGGATGATTGCGTGCTCAAGAACGGCATCGAGATGGAGCTCATTTACCGCCGTCTGGATGATTTTGACCAAGATCTCGAGACTGTCGTCCTCAGCCACCAAGCCCAGAATGCCTACACCACCTGCATGTGGTACAATCTGCTCCACAGCAAGATTTTGTACGACCGCCATGGCCGCTACGCTGCTCTCCAGAGCAAGTACAGCCTGCCCTATCCCACCGAGCTGAAAAAGAATATCATCGCCAAGCAGCTTCTCTTGCTGGATCAAGCCCTGCCAGCATTCTCAAGGCAAATCAAAAAAGCCCTCAAACGTCAGGACCTCCTCAGCATCAACCACAGGAGCAGCGAGTTTTTCGCCTCTTACTTTGACTTGCTCTTTGCCCTCAATACCCAACCCCATCCCGGCGAAAAGCGCATGCTCCAGTATGCTCTGGATAACTGCTCCCGGCTGCCCCAAGATTTTGAAGGCACTATCCAAAACTACTTCCGAACTCTCTATCAGCCCGACCGCCAGCAGGAAACCCTTGCAAGTCTGGATAAAATCTTAGCCAATCTCATGGAACTGGTTGAAAAGGACGACGATCTTTAAGCGCACAAAAGCCCATAAACCAGCTCGCTCAGCCAGTCCATGGGCTTCTTCTTTTTTATCGATGTTTCGTATCCAAGATAATGGTGACCGGTCCATCATTGAGCAGCTCCACCTGCATATCTGCACCGAAAAGGCCTGTTTGGGTCGGCACTTCCTGCTGCAAGGCCAGATTGAAAGCATCGTAAAGACGGCTGGCCATCTCTGGCGGTGCGGCCTTGACAAAGGCTGGCCGGTTTCCTTTTTTGGTATCTGCATGCAGAGTGAACTGGGAGATAGACAAGATCTCACCGCCAATATCCTTGACAGACAGGTTCATCTTGCCCGCATCATCCGAAAAAATCCGCATATTAACAATCTTTCGGACGGCATAGTCCAGATCCTCCTGACTGTCATCAGGCCCTACGCCCACTAGGAGCAGGAGACCAGGCCCAATACAGCTGTACAGCTCTTGGCCGATACTGACCTGCGCGTGCTTGACACGCTGAATCACGATTTTCATGTCTTTTCCTTATCCCTTATTTCTCTTGCTCTTGAGCAGCGGCGGCTTATCCTCAAAGCCGGCTAGCCATTGGTCCGCTTGACCGAATAGACCTCTGGCACGCTCTTGATCTTGTCCACCACCGTCGTCAGCATGGACAGATTGGCAATGCCAAAGGACACATGGATATTGGCAAATTTCATATCCTTGGTCGGCTGGGCATTGACCGTTGAGATGTTTTTAGTGGTATTGGACAGGACCTGCAGGACATCATTGAGAAGGCCGGAGCGGTTGAGGCCGTAAATATCGATATGGGCCATGTATTCCTTGGTCGTATTGTTATCTTCCCACTCAACATCAATCAAGCGCTGCTCATAGTTATCCTGAGCTCTCAGATTCATGCAGTCCACACGGTGGATAGCGACTCCGCGTCCCTTGGTAATATAGCCGACAATGTCATCGCCCGGCACTGGATTGCAGCATTTGGCAATCCGAATCAAAAGCCCCGAAGCCCCCTGAATCACTACGCCGCCCTCATGCTTGACCTTGAGGGTGTCTTTTTTGTTTTCGACCTTGACCTCGCCGCCCTTGACCAGCTCCTCAGCTTCTGCTCTGGCTTTGGCCCGCTCTTCCTCGCGGCGTTCCTTTTCTGTCAGCCGATTGAAAATGGTAATCGCACCAATTTCTCCAAAGCCGATGGCGGCAAAAAGGGCATCTTCCGTCTTATAGCTGGTCTTTTGCAGCACTTCCTCGATGTGCTTCTTGTCCATGTATTTATTTGCCACATAGCCATGCTCCTGAAACTGAGCCTGCAAAAGCTCCCGTCCTTTGGAGATAGAGAGTTCCTTGTCCTGATTTTTAAAGAACTGACGGATCTTATTTCTGGCCTTGCTGGTCTTGACCACATTGAGCCAGTCCCGGCTGGGACCGAAAGAGTTGGCATTGGTGATGATTTCGACCTGATCGCCGGTTTTCAGCTTGGTTGTCAGCGGCACCATGCGGCCGTTGACCTTAGCACCGGTCGCCTTTTCGCCGACCTTGGTATGAATCTCATAGGCAAAGTCAATGGGGCCGGAGTCCTTGGGCAGCGAGCGGACTGCACCATCCGGCGTAAAGACATAGATTTCCTCAGCCAGATAGCTCTCCTTGACGGAGTCCACAAAGTCCTTGGCGTCATTGGACTGGTCCTGCAGCTCCATCAGCTCCTTGATCCAGTTCATCCCGATGGCGGACTCTCTGCTGTCAACCTGCCCCTTGACCCCTTTCTTATAGGCCCAGTGGGCTGCGACCCCATACTCAGCGACTTCGTGCATCTCCTTGGTCCGAATCTGAAATTCAATCGGACCTTTGGGTCCATAAACGGTCGTATGGATAGACTGGTAGCCATTGGCCTTGCGATTGGCAATATAATCCTTGAACCGTCCGGGCATCGGCCGCCAAAGCTCATGAATATAGCCCAACATGGCATAAACATCACTCTGGGTATCTAAGATACAGCGGATAGCAATCAAATCATAAATCTCATCAAAGCGCTTTTTCTTATCCTGCATCTTGCGGTAGATGGAGTAGATGTGCTTAGGCCGGCCGTAGATTTTGCCATGCAGATGGCGCTCACCGGCATAGGTCTCAATCTTCTGGACCACCTCATCCACCAAGGCTTCCCGCTCCCGCCTTTTTTCCTTCATCATGTGGGAAATCTTGTAAAATTCCGTCTCATTGAGATAGCGGAAGGACAGGTCTTCCAGCTCCCACTTGACGCTGGAAATCCCCAAGCGGTGAGCCAGCGGAGCATAGATTTCCATTGTCTCTCGGGAAATGCGCTCCTGCTTGTCCTTGCGCAGGTGCTTGAGCGTCCGCATATTGTGCAGACGGTCAGCCAGCTTGACCAGGATGACCCGAATGTCCTCGGACATGGCCATGAGCATCTTGCGGTGATTTTCCGCCAGCTGCTCCTCGTGGGACTTGTACTTGACTTTCCCCAGCTTGGTCACACCGTCCACAATCACGCGCACATCCGGCCCAAACTCCCTTTCCAAATCATCTAAAGTCGCTCTGGTGTCCTCAACCACATCATGCAGGAAGCCGCAGGCCACTGTCACCGCATCTAGCTTGAGCTTGGCCAAAATCCCCGCCACCTGAATCGGATGCACGATATAAGGCTCCCCCGACTTGCGAAACTGCCCGCTGTGACAGTCAATCGCATAGACCAGGGCCTTCTGTATAAAAGCCACATCCTCTGCGGCTAAATATTTTCGGGTCAGGGCCAAGACCTGATCGCCCGTCAAATTCACTTCTTTTGGCATCTCACTTCTCCAATTTCTTCTTACCATTTTATCACTTTTAAAGCAATATGAAAACAAGGAAATATTGGAAAAAATCCACTAAACAAAAAAACCGCCTGTAGCGGCAGGAAAGCAGGCGCTCCGTCTTTGCCTAATCAGTCTGGAGCAGGCCTCAGACAGCGGCAGAACTGAAGCTTTTCAGCACTTGTTTACCACAGCAAAAACTCCGGGCGCAACAGCGGATGGCTGGAAACTGTCTTTTGGCGGTTTTCAATCAGAGGCCTCAGCCGCCTTATAGCCTCCAAACACTAGAGCTTGCACATATCCTGCAATTCCTGAATGCTGCCGCTCTTTTGAAGGGCGCTTTCTTTGACTTGATTAGAAAATTGACCTGCTAGCATTTGATCCAAGCCCGCTGTCATCTGACTGACAGACTGATGCCAGCTTGCTGCAGACGCAGAAACATTGGTTTTCACTGCCTCCCTTTCCTGCTGCACCTCCGCTAAAGCCGCTTTTCCCAAGGTCTTTATACTCTCCAAAGCCAAGAGTTTCAGATAGCCGCCACATCACTTAAACTTGCAGTAAAAGCCATAGCTTGCTCACTATCCATGTAAATGCTCTCCGTTCTAGTATAACCACCTGCGCTGACTTTCTGATAGAGCCCGCTCAGGGACTGACGCTTTAGTTCCAGCTGTTCTTGAACCTGCTTGACACGGGCAAGGTGATAGCCCTGCAAATCGGCCTCCTGAACATTCAGATAGCCTGCTTTGTAGTCATAGCCGCCCCACATATGCTGTGAAATCCAGTCCCCAGTTTGCTTGCTGTTAATCCTTACAAGCGTGCCCACAACTCCTTCACTTCCAGATGTAGGATACCGATGGGAATAAGGTCATTCGTGTTGACATAATTAAAAATTTTGTACTTAATCTTATCAACCTGCTGCTTCTGCTTGTCAGTCAGAACCGGATAGGTATTGGGGCCCTCATAGAGGTAGGCTCCGTCAATTCGCTGTAAGTAACTGTCTTCCAGACTTGCCAAAGCGACCTGGCCATCCATTGACCCCAGAGAGTGAGCGTAGAGACTAACTCGAGCATTCGGATACTTATCCATCATTTCTTTAAGCCCCTCTGCTGCCAACTTTTGCTGTTTAGCCACTCCTTTATTAATACCAAGATATCAAGAACGCAAAATATTCGCTGCCATCTGAGTATCCGTGAATCCCCAGTCGTTTATCGAGCCATTCACCCCCTTAAAAGAAGAAAAATCAACTTCAGAACCTTGAAATAACACTGTAATTTCTGTTACATCCTCAGGTTTAACATTTCCTCCCACCTTTTTATCTGTAATGACATAACCATCTAAACCAAACTTTTCTTCTTCTGCTCTTTTAAAAAAGCTCTGAACACTCTCCTTATCCTTTAAGGCATCTTTCATATCATTTCCAGTAGGGCCGCTAAAAATATCAGAAACATATCCAATGGTAATATCATTTCCGACACTTGGATCTATTACAACATCATCACCAAGTTTATAATCTGTATATTCTTGCCAAGCAATCTTATTCTTTTCTTCATCATTGTAAAACATCGAAATCACTCCTTAAGCAAATCTTGAAATTTCTTTGATTTTGACATTCCTACTGTACTAATTGGTTCGTCTTCCCCATATTTTTGAATGCCAAACTTACCTATAATATCTCGGTTTTCATTGATCACAATATGAAACATGATTCCGCCCATAGGATTATGACGGATGGTCTTGTCATCTATTTTATAAGAACGGATTTTCCCCTTATCCGTTAAAGCATTTGGATCAATTGCTTTTAATTCTTCCACAATCAATTTCTTTACTTCCTCACTGTGGACAATCTTCGCCATCTCATTCTGAAATTCTTGATTTTTGTGCGCCAGATACATTCCTACTCCCAGACAAACAGCTGCAAGAAAACTGACAAATGCTAGTATTATTTTATGTTTTTGCTTCATAAGACACCCCCTGTTTCTATTATCATTTCAATTAAAGCAAGAAATTCTCGCCATAACTAAGATATTGAATCACTCGTCGTCACTTTCCAACAACGCCCGCAAACCCGCTGATTCACTCATACCAACCATACGAATTTTCCCATTCTCACCATCCATTCGAAGACCAGACTTCCCAACCATACTTATACTATCATTAATGATAACATTAAACATAATCCCCCCCATCGGATTATGCTTAATAGAGCTATCATCAATTTTATAAGAACGAATCTTCCCTTTGTCTGTTAACGCATTAGGATCTTTTCTTTTTAAATCTTCTTCAATCAACTCCCTCACTTCCTCACTGTGAACAATTCTGAACATTTCATTCTGGAATTCTTGGTTTTTGTGAGCTAGGTAGAGACCTACTCCTATGCAAGCAGCCACAAACAAGCTGATAACTGATAAGATAATTTTATGTTTTTTCTTCATGTATTCACCTCTAAAAAGAAATCTCCTTATGACTATTTGGCCATCACTCCTCTAGTAACTGTTGAAGTTTTTCCGTAAGAGTGCCGCCAACTAAACTCATTCTACCATCTTGACTATATTTCTTTATACCAAATTTAAATATAGCATCCGAATCGTCATTAATTATAACATGAAACATAATCCCCCCCATCGGATTATGACGAATACTCGCATCATCTATTTTATAAGAACGGATTTTCCCTTTCTCCGTTAAAGCATTCGGATCAATTGCTTTTAATTCTTCCACAATCAATTTCTTTACTTCCTCACTGTGGACAATCTTCGCCATCTCATTCTGAAGTTCTTGCTGTCTGTGCGCCAGATACATTCCTACTCCCAGACAAACAGCTGCAAGAAAACTGACAAACGCTAGTATTATTTTATGTTTTTGCTTCATAAGACACCCCCTGTTTCTATTATCATTTCAATTAAAGCAAGAAATTCTCGCCATAACTAAGATATTGAATCACTCGTCGTCACTTTCCAACAACGCCCGCAAACCTGCTGATTCATCCATACCAACTGAACTTAGTTGCTCACTTCCGCCATCTTTTTGAATTCCCATTTTCCCAACCATACTGATACTATCATTAATGATAATATGAAACATAATCCCTCCCATTGGATTATGTTTGATGGAGCTATCATCTATCTTATAAGAACGAATCTTCCCCTTATCCGTTAAAGCATTCGGGTCCTTTCTTTTTAAATCTTCTTCAATCAGCCTCCTCACTTCCTCGCTATGGACAATTCTGGTCATTTCATTCTGAAATTCTTGGTTTTTGTGGGCCAGATACATTCCGCCGCCAAGCAGAACCAGCGCAAGACAGCTGATCGTTCTCATTATAATCTTATTTTTCTTAGACATGCAAACTCCTCCACGGCTCTTCTTATTACAATTATATACTATAAACAGCCATTTATAAATCTAAAACCCACTCCTATAGGGCAGACACTTCTTCCCAGACTCAGGCAGCCGCCAAGCCGGGATTATCGCTCGAAGCAAAACCGGCTTCTTTTTCCTAAAACTTCATATTGCTGAAAGCGTTTTGATATAGTATAATAATCTGTGCAAATACATTTCTAAAAAGGAGTTATTATGTCCAAATCCACTCTTCAAAAAACGGTATTTCTTTTAAGTGCGGCAGTCCTGACAGCAGCGGCCGCAAATGCGGTGCAGGCAGAAGAAATCAGCCAAGCAAAACCGGCTGATCCGGTAACAGCCGCCAGCGGCACGGCAGACAGCAGCCCTGCTCAGGCAAACGCTGCCGATACAGCAGAAAATACAGAGAGCAGCTCTGCTATTTCCCCAGAAAATACCGCAGACACTAGCGCCAATCTCCCAGCCGAGGCCCGTGCTGCCAGCCAAAGCGAGGATACCAAACCGGTAGAAGGGCAGCAGGTGGATGTCCGTATCCTGGCGACGACTGACCTTCACACCAATCTGGTCAACTACGACTACTATCAGGACAAGCCGGTAGAGACGCTGGGTCTGGCCAAAACAGCTATCCTCATCGAAAAGGCCAAGCAGGAAAATCCCAATGTCCTCTTAGTGGACAATGGCGACACCATTCAGGGAACGCCGCTGGGGACCTACAAGGCTATCGTGGATCCTGTGGAAAAGGGCGAGCAGCACCCTATGTATGCGGCCCTGCAGGCACTGGGCTTTGAGGCTGGAACTCTGGGAAATCACGAATTCAACTACGGTTTGGACTACCTGAACCGGGTCATTGAAACAGCCGGCATGCCTCTTGTCAATGCCAATGTGGTGGACCCTGCGACTGGAAAATTCATCTACCAGCCTTATAAAATCATCGAAAAAACCTTCACAGATACCCAAGGCCGGCTGACAACTGTCAAAATCGGTGTCACCGGTATTGTGCCGCCGCAAATCCTCAACTGGGACAAGGCCAATCTGGAAGGCAAGGTCCTTGTTCGCGACTCTGTCGAGGCTATTCAGGACATCATTCCTGAGATGCGCAAGGCCGGCGCAGACATCACCCTGGTCCTTTCCCACTCCGGTATCGGCGATGACAAGTATGAAAAAGGCGAGGAAAATGAAGGCTATCAAATCGCCAGCCTGCCGGGTGTTGATGCCGTTGTGACAGGGCATTCCCATGCCGAATTCCCAAGCGGCAATGGCAGCGGCTTTTATGAAAAGTATGCCGGAGTAGACGGCATTAATGGCAGGATCAACGGCACTCCGGTCACCATGGCCGGCAAATACGGCGACCACTTGGGGGTCATTGATCTCAGCCTGACCTATAAGGATGGCAACTGGCAGGTGACCGACAGCAAGGGCGCTATCCGCAAGGTAGATACCAAGTCCCACGAAGCTGATCAGCGGGTCATCGACATTGCCAAAGAGGCGCACGAAGGCACAGTCAGCTATGTCCGCCAGCAGGTCGGGACTACAACAGCACCGATTACCAGCTACTTCGCTCTGGTCAAGGACGACCCATCCGTCCAAATCGTCAACAATGCCCAGCTCTGGTATGCCCAGCAGGAACTGGCCGGAACACCGGAAGGCCAGCTGCCGATCCTGTCCGCTGCTGCTCCCTTTAAGGCCGGCACCCGCGGCGATGCGACAGCCTATACAGACATTCCCGCAGGACCTATCGCCATCAAGAATGTCGCTGACCTCTATCTCTATGACAATGTCACGGCCATTCTCAAGGTCAACGGCGCCCAGCTCAAGGAATGGCTGGAAATGTCTGCCGGTCAGTTTAATACCATTGATCCGACCAAGACCGCACCGCAGGACCTCATCAACACCAACTACCGGACCTACAATTTTGATGTCATTGACGGGGTCACCTATGAGTTTGACATCACCCAGCCTAATAAATACGACCGCGAGGGCAAGACGGTCAATGCCAATGCCAGCCGGGTCCGCAACCTCAAGTACCAAGGCAGGGACATTGACCCCAATCAGGAATTTATCGTCGTGACCAACAACTACCGGGCCAACGGCAACTTCCCAGGCGTGCGGGAAGCCAGTCTTAACCGCCTGCTCAATCTGGAAAATCGCCAGGCTATTATCAACTACATTCTGGCCGTCCAAAACATCAATCCAAGTGCAGACGGAAACTGGCATTTTGCGGATACCATACAGGGTCTGGACATCCGCTTCCTGACGGCTGACAAGGCCAAGGACCTGATTGGCAGCGACAGCGACATCGTCTATCTGGCCGCTTCAGCCCAAGAAGGATTCGGCGAATACAAATTCGTCTACGTCGCACCGAAAACTGAACCGGTTCCTATTGAGCAACCAAGCTCTCCGACTATCGCAGTTGAAGCAGCCAATCTGCAGCACAGCAGGGTCGACTTCCCAGTCCTGACTGCTGTTGATCCTAGCACAAACAAGCAAGCGTCCCACAAACAGGCAGGAGCAGAAAGCCTTCCAGCAACCGGGGAGAAGCATTCCGCTCTCGCTATCTTAGGAGTCTTAACAGTTGGCTTTGCCAGTCTGCTAGGCCTGAAAAAAGAAGAAAAAAATTAAGCTACAGAAAAATCAGCGGTGTCTTTTTTCCGCTGATTTTTTATATTCAAAGAAAACCAAAGATGGCAAGGGAAAACCTATGGATTCCATGAAAGAGCTTCATTTCCCCAACTCCAGCAGCACACTGACCGCACTAAGGGCATAGAGCGGCGCGGTTTCGGTCCGCAGGATACGGGGACCCAGGCCGGCCAGGATGGCACCCGCCTGCTGGAAGGCCTCGATTTCAGCCGGTGACAGGCCACCTTCGGGACCGAAGATAAAGAGGACCTTGGCGCCGGCTTCCAAGCCTGCCAGAGCCTGAATCAGAGCCGCAGATTCGCCCTCTTTGGCCGACTCTTCATAGGCCACGATGATGCGGTCAAAGGCTGCCAAGGCTACCAGAAAATCTGCCTTTTTATCAAAAAGCCGAACTTCTGGAATCAGATTGCGCTTGCTCTGCTCCGCTGCTCCTTGAGCAATTTTCTCCAGTTTTTCACTCTTTTTGGCTAGCTTTTTGCCATCCCACTTGGCCACTGACCAGTCCGCTGGAAAGCCCCAGAGAGCACCGGCTCCTAGCTCCGTTGCCTTTTGTGCGACAAATTCCAGCTTGTCTCCCTTGGGAAAGCCAGAAGCGATGGTCACTTGAACCGGCAACTCTGTATTGTCTGCCAGCTCCTCCAAGATTTCCAAGCTCTGCTGGTTGGGATCCAATACCCGAGCCAGCCGTTTCACGCCATCATCAAAGACCAGTGTGACTTGGTCACCCTCTTTAAGCCGCATGACCGAAAACATGTGTTTGGCCGTGTCCTTGTCCACAACAACCAGAGGAGATTCAATCTTTCCTTTTACAAAATACTGCTGCATTTAGCCTCCTATCACACCGGAAAGATCCTGCGTTTTCTTAAAGACACAGGCATTCCACTCGCCCTGAATCAGATGGGTTTCCAGGAAAAATCCTGCCCTTTCAGCCGACTCCCGCACCAAGTCCCACTTGTCTGAGATGATGCCGCTCATAATCAGATAGCCCTCATCCTTGAGTAGACGATAGGCATCTTCGGTCAGGAGCAGCAGAATATCGGCCAGGATATTAGCCACAATGACATCAGCTTCAAGCTCCACGCCCCGCAGCAGGTCACCTGCCGCCACCTGAATATTGTCCCTATGGGCATTGAGAGCGATATTTTCCTGCGCCACGCGCACCGCCACCTCGTCTAAGTCATAGGCGTAGATGGCCTTGGCGCCCAAGAGAGAGCTGGCAATAGAGAGAACGCCGCTGCCGGTGCCGACATCCAGCACGGTCTCTCCGCCCCGCAGGACCTGCTCCAGAGCAAAGAGACTCATCTTGGTCGTCGGGTGGGTCCCCGTGCCAAAGGCCATGCCAGGATCCAGCCGGATTATCTTCTCACCCGGTGCCGCCTCATAGTCCGTCCAAGAGGGTACGATGGTCAGATCATGGGTGATTCGAGCAGGCTCATAGTATTTCTTCCAGTTGTCCGCCCAGTCTTCCTCGGCCAAGACCTGCTGGGTCAGGCCGACCGGACCAGTCTCCAGACCAAAGTCTGCCAGCTCTTCCAGCCGGGCATGGACTTCAGCTGTCACTGCCGCCATATCCGCCGTCTCTGGATAGTAGCCGGTAATCTTGACCGTCTCTGCCTGCTCAACCTCCGGAAAGACCTCACCGTACTGTCCGACCGGACCCAAATAGTCAGCGCTGTCGTCAATGGCCACGCCCTGACTGCCCGACTCAATCAGAATATTAGAAGCCGCTTCCTCCGCCTCTCGATGCACCTCAATCGTTAATTCCTGCCATGTGTTCATTGCTTATTCCTGCTTCCTTCTCTTGATGCTTTTGGTCATATAGACCATGTCCATGCCTTCTTTTTCAGGCTTGGTTACAGTCTGCCGGTAGCCATTTTTCTCATAAAAATGGACCATCCTTTCATCCTGCAGAACTGTACACAAATCCCACTGGCTGATGGATGAGCATTCTTGCTCCAGCAGACGGATAGCCTCTGAGCCATAGCCTTTGTTTTGATACTGGGGCAATATCGCCGCCGTCCCCAGCCAGGCTTCGGTCAGCTCCTCATTGGTCTGGATGCGGATGAAACCAAGGATTTCCTGGTTCTCCTTGATAAAAAAGTAATAGCTGTTGGGACGTTCCGCCAGCTTCCACTTGATTCGCTCTCTGTCCTCCAAGTAAGGATCGTATTCGTCCTGATACTTCTCATAGACAGCCTGAAAGCTAGCCCTTTGGATTTCAATAATGGTCTCCAAATCTTCAGCCCCTGCCCGTTCAAGATGGGTCATGCTTGCACCTCCAAATAATCTCTCAACCTGCCCTGCAGCTGCGGAATGACTTTTTCAGACGCCAAGAAATCACTAACAGCCATCATCTGGTAAGCCTGTCCCTCGTCACCAAAGACGATGCTGGCAACATCTTCCTGAGTGATGGTTCCCACCATAAAAATAGAGATTTTGTCTGGATTGACCATCCCTTGATATTCCTTAGCCCAGATAACAGCGGCTTCTTCAAGCTTCAAAGCAAGCTCTTCAAAAACCTCCCGCCGGACACATTCAAAGGGTGTCTCCTCGCTCTCGCGGCCGCCGCCCGGCAGCTCCCACATCCCCGGCCAAGGAATGGTTGGAATATTGTCTCGCAATATGGTCAGCAGCTGATCACCACAGATTAAGGCAATCTTGCAGCCGGAAAAATCCATCTGTTTGTGCAGCAAATCTAGTCCCTCTGCCATAAACGCCTCCTAATACCTGGGATAAGGATAGAAATCCGTCTCAGCCAAGTCTGCTCGGCCATTTTCAAAAGCCGCTGCATCCCAGCCTAGCTCAAACTCCACAGCCTCCTCGTCGGCCAGAAAGTCTAAGAGAGCATCCAGGCCCCGCTCAGCTGTCTGAGTCAGGAAATCGACCAGATAGGCCAGAAACTCCCGCGACAGGCCCTTCTTGGGCTCGTAGGGAATGGCTGCCAAATAGTCCTCCGCTGCAAAGCGAGACTTGGCCGGATTGTAAAAAATCAGCGCCTCCTCAAAGTAAATATCCTGATCTGAGCTCTCACCGTCCGCATCAACCAGCTCAATGCCAGACTGATTTTTGGCCTCCAAAAGAAAGGCCAGCTCCACAGCGTGGTTCTTCTTGTCCCAGCTCATCTCATAGTCAAAAGGGAAATTTTTCCCCATTTCCTCATCCAAAATATCCAAAAAACCGTACTTAGCCATGCCTTCTTCCTTCTAATGTGATAAAATATTACTATCTATAATAGTAACACAATTTTCAAAGAAAAACACTGACAGAAAGGAATCCCAATGCCAGAAAATCTCGCCCTGCGCATGCGGCCGACCAATATTGACCAGATTATCGGCCAGCAGCATCTGGTCGGCACCGGCAAAATCATCCGCCGCATGGTCGAAGCCAACCGCCTGTCCTCCATGATTCTCTACGGACCGCCGGGGATTGGCAAAACCTCCATCGCATCCGCCATTGCCGGCACGACCAAATTTGCCTTCCGGACCTTCAACGCCACCGTTGACAGCAAGAAACGCCTGCAGGAGATTGCCGAGGAAGCCAAATTCTCCGGCGGACTGGTCCTGCTTTTGGATGAGATCCACCGGCTGGACAAGACCAAGCAGGACTTTCTGCTGCCGCTATTAGAGAGCGGCCTGATCATCATGATTGGAGCTACGACAGAAAATCCTTTCTTTTCAGTCACTCCTGCTATCCGCAGCCGGGTCCAGATTTTTGAGCTGGAACCCCTCAGCAATGAAGAGGTCAAGGAGGCCATTAAGACTGCTCTGACAGACAAAGAGCGCGGTTTTGACTTCCCCGTTGAGCTGGATGCAGAAGCCCTGGATTTCATCGCCGCCTCTACCAACGGCGACCTGCGCTCCGCCTTTAATTCGCTGGACTTGGCTGTTCTTTCTACCAAGGAAGACAAGGACGGCAGCCGCCACATCACGCTGGATGTGATGGAAAACAGCCTGCAAAAAAGCTATATCACCATGGACAAGGACGGGGACGGCCACTATGATGTGCTCTCCGCCCTGCAGAAGTCTATCCGCGGATCCGATGTCAATGCCAGCCTGCACTATGCGGCCCGACTGGTAGAAGCCGGAGACCTGCCCAGTCTGGCCCGGAGGCTGACTGTCATCGCCTACGAGGATATCGGCCTGGCCAATCCTGACGCCCAGATTCATACCGTCACAGCCCTGGAGGCGGCTCAGAAAATCGGCTTTCCGGAAGCCCGCATCCTCATCGCCAATATCGTCATTGATCTGGCCCTGTCCCCCAAGTCCAACTCGGCCTACGCAGCCATGGATAAGGCTCTGGCTGATCTGCGAAAGAATGGTAACCTGCCCATCCCCCGCCATCTGCGCGACGGCCACTATACCGGCAGCAAGGAACTGGGCAACGCTCAGGACTATAAGTACCCCCACTCCTATCCCGGCAACTGGGTCCAGCAGGACTATCTGCCTGACAAGATAAAAAATGCTGATTATTTCACCCCAAATGAAAATGGAAAATACGAGCGAGCCCTTGGTATGACAAAGGAAAAGATCGATCAATTAAAAAAATGATGGTATCGTTTGCAAAAAATCGCATTTTTCACTTGAATTTTTCAAAATTTATGGTATTATAATTATAGAAACGCTGTGGTGTACGACTTCACACTTAAGTGTTGACCGACTATTTTTTGTATTATTAGGGAAACAAAAGACTTCTAACAGCATGCAGGCCGTGTCACGCGGAAGCAGCTTCAGTTAGAGCGAGTTGCCCACCTGCTTAATTGCGCGGGTTCAATACAAATCGTGAAGGTCCGGCACCAATACAGCTTTTTCTATTGCCTCCTTAGCTCAGCTGGCAGAGCAGCGGACTCTTAATCCGTGGGTCGCAGGTTCGATCCCTGCAGGGGGCATCTAAACAACAAGAAAAAGCCTTGATTTCAAGGCTTTTTTGCTTGTCTCAAAATCATTTGTCCCACGAATAACATATATAAAATACGATTTGTTTTCTCAAAAATTTTTTTAAAATTATGCTTGACATGGAACGCGTTCCAGAGTTTATACTGGTTTCAAAAAGTAAAAGAGGTCATCTATATGAAAATCAAACGTATTTTTTGTGACATGGACGGAACACTGTTAAATAACGAAGGAAAGGTCAGTGACAGTAATGCAGCCTTGATACGCGAAGCAGGGATTCCCATCACTTTAGTATCTGCTAGAGCACCAATGGAAATGAAGGAGGCCACTGATGCCCTTCAATTAAAAGGGGTTCAGGTTGCTTTTAACGGAGGATTAATTTATACCATAGGAAATCATCATCAAGTCCTACCGATTCATGTGCAAACCATTAAAAATAAAACGGTTAAACAGTTGCTGAGAGGAATCCGTCAACACTTCCCTCAAGTTAGTTTATCTTATTATGATATGAATAACTGGTATTGTGATAAAATAGATGAAGGAATCCAGTATGAACAAAGTTTAACCCGTCAAACGCCAACCTTTATTGATAATGAAGAAGAGTTTTTAGAGGGTCAAGGAAATACTTTTAAAATTATGATGATTACTTTCGATGAAGCAACGATGCGAGAATTGGAAAAGTATCTTCAAAGTTTATACTTACCACAAATCACGATTCAACGTTCAGGTAAAGCCTATCTTGAAATTACACATCTCCTAGCTAAAAAATCTAAAGGAATTGCACATATCCTTCGAAAAGAGCAGTTGGACAAAGAAGAAACAGCTGCATTTGGTGACGGACATAATGATTTGCCTATGCTTGAAATGGTTGGCTATCCTATTGTGATGGATAATGCCTTTGATGATATCAAAGAGATAGCTTATAAAATAACGAAGTCAAATGATGAAGATGGCGTAGGATATGGGATTCACAATTTTTTAAAGTAGGAGCCCTATAATGACAAGTATCAGTGAAATAGCTAAAAAAGCTGGCGTGGCTAAATCAACCGTTTCTCGTGTGATCAATCACCATCCACATGTCTCTGATGAGACACGACAAAAAGTCATGGATCTTATCAACGAGCTGGACTATATGCCAAACCAGCTAGCACGAGATTTAAGTCGAGGAAAAACACAAAAAATAGGGGTCGTCATTCCACACACCCAGCACCCTTATTTTACACAATTAATCAATGGTCTCCTAGATGCTGCTAAAGCTAGCGACTATCAACTTGTCATGATGCCTTCAGATTACAACGAAGAATTGGAACTTTCCTACCTGAAGCAACTTAAAATGGAAGCTATTGACGCTTTAATCTTCACTTCGAGAGCTATTCGTCTTGATAGGATTGAAACCTATGCGAAATATGGACGAATAGTGGTTTGTGAAAAATTGCAGGGTTATCCGTTACTATCCTCTGCTTACCTGGACCGCTATTCTTCATTTGTGGATGCTTTTTCTGCGATGAAAGCACGAGGATTGGAACACTTAGTTTTGTTATTTTCAAGAGATAATGAATCATCGGCTACCTATCAAACTGCATTATTAGCTTATCACAATGTTTATGGGCAACAGTCGACTCCATATATGGTATTTGGGAATATTCATGATTTTAATGATGGCCTACACGTATCACATGAATTAGTCAATGACGATCGTATCGATGGTATATTAGCTACAAGTGATGAAGTGGCAGCTGGTCTCATAAAGGGATATGAAGAAAGAGAGAAAAAAATTCCCTATATCATTGGTCAGGAACGTCTATTAGTTGGGCATCTGTTGAAACTCCCAACGATAGACCACCAATCCTATTCTTTAGGAAAATTAGCATTTAAACAAGCTTTATCTGAATCGATTAGTCAAGAAGTTTTGATTTCAGAAGTTTTGATTTCAGAATTTTTACCTCAAGATAATTAGTTATTAAAAATAATAGAAAAAGTTTCCAACTATGCAAAATTGGAAACTTTTTTAGTTCATGTTTCATAGTCTCAAACAGTTTTAGTTTTTACTTGCCCCACTTTTGCCCCATTTTGAAATAATTATATTGAAAATTACTCCAAGTATATTCCGAAAATCACTTATATTTCAATATTTTTATTTTCTTTCAAGATGAGTAAGCCTCCCAAATCCATGCAGGGGGCATGAAATAACACATGAAAAAGAGGCTGGGACGAAAGTCCTTCAGCCTCGCTTTGTTTGGTAAAAAACTCTTGACGCGGTAGCTGATTTGACTTTTTGTTCGTCTTTTAGACTCCAAAAAGTGCCTAATCATCCCAGCGCCTTTTTATGAATATAATTTATCATTTTCTAGAGCCTTCCTTCTTCCACCTCCTTTAGCAGCCGCTTCATATAAAACAAATGCTCTCTGTTGCTTTTTGCATAATGATCGACATAATCAATGCACTTTTTAGCTCTAGGCGTTCGCGGATAGAGGGACTTGACCTGCCGTCTCAGTCTCATCACTTCCGACAGCAAATCTGCATCATTTTCTATTTCCTGTCGGGACTGTTTTTCTTTAAGATTTTTAAAATAAGTAATCAAATCAATTTTCTTATCAAGGTCAGAGCTTCGCTTGACCGAATCCTTAACTTCCTGAGATTCAGGATCCATTTGCTGATTAAGCCAGGCAAGAAGTCGGTCATACTTTTTTTGTTTTTGAAGTTTTTGCTCTTGTAGTTTTTTCTCCCTAGCCTCCTTTTGCCGTTGTATCCGCTCCTCCTCTGCCGCCCTACGCAATTTCTCCTGTCGCTTTTTTTCTTCCTCTTCTTCTTTTTTCCATAATTTTAAATTCTTTTTATATTCATCTATATCAAATATCCCATTTAACTCTGGGCGCAGATAGTCATTTACAACGTACAGTATACGGTCCATTTTATTATAGGCCAGTTGCCTTTCCTTGCCGCTTCTGCTCAAAGCCATTTTAAAAAGAATATAATCATTCCAAGTGTTAAATTCATTTTCTTTATCTTCCTTAAAATAGCCCTCTTCATAGAATTGATCCAACAGTTCTATATCCATCATATCACGGAGATCCTGAAAGGAATCACCTTCTTTCAATTTATAGATTTTTTCTGCTTTTTTTAAGCTCTTAGTCAATTCTTCATTTTCAAATTTCTCAATACAGGAAGAGCCAATTGGATACAGTTCTATTTCTGATCCATCATTTCTGACAATAGAAAAGAGTTTTTTGATATTTTTATGGCCACAGAGACAGCTTTGCCGATGGCTGCTGTCAATTTTTATAAGTTTTGCTTTAGTCCACTCCATTCTTGCTTGTTCCCAATTATCAGAGGAACTTAAACGGATTATCGTCTCTTTTAAATAATCATGAGACATTTGACCATCTCCTTTATTCTTTATAGAATTTACAGCAAACTTTAGCATCTAAACTGTCATTCATTAATGAAACAGACGAACTAACATCTCAACTGTTTGCTATCGCTCCAAGGGATAATGACCAGCAAAATAATTTCCCAAAATATCCACATTCTGCTAGCCAGCCAACTGCAGGTTCTGGCACTCTTCCTAGGAAAAGAAGGACAGTTCCATAATCTCGCCAGAAATGTTCCAAACTCTCTTATCTGCCCTCTTTTGCAAGATAATCTTTTCTTCAGCATTGAGCAAAATCTTCGCTGCAAAAGGCAGAAATATTTTATTGTGACCGGCCTTAGAATGAATCCAACTGACGTAGTCCATTGACAAAACCTCCATTTTTATCTATAAATTTGCTTACAGTATAACATTTTTATTCCGAAAAGGCGAATGATTTGAGGTTGAGAAAGCAAAGGCTTACGGACTTGCGTTTTTTTTCCTAGGTCTCAGTCTCTACCAGAATCTTTCATGTCCAATCTTTGCTGGTAAAGGTTTTATCTACAGCCTTTGGACTTATCCGTTTGACCATACCCAGGCTGCGCCGGGCATCATACCTCTAAGCTCGGATATGTCCTATGGACTTCCTTTTTAGGAGACATAGAAAAACCGACTCATCAAACAAATAGATAGAGAGTTTGAAATAAAGCTGGCTAGAACAGACCTCTCACTGCTCTAGTCGTTCTCGAATAAAAATTTTAAATTGCTCAATATCTCGCTGAGACATTTCCCCAATAATAGTAAGCTTTATTTGGACATTATCTCATTCATAATAGCTGACGGTATCAATCCATGATGGCTTTTTCAGACCTGCTTTAAACCAATCTGTCATCTCAAAATACTACTGCCGAATAGCTACATATTTTAAAATGAGCAAAGCTTCAGACAGCAGATCTATGCCAGATACAGTGCCATGAGTGACAGCGGCCTTTTCATCGAGGGCCAGCTGCAAATTGATATGTGCCAAAAGGAAAGACGGGGCTATCAGGAGATTGTCGCTGATATGAAAAAAGAGGAGCTGCAAGCAGCGGCCATATCCCAAACAGAGCCCATCTATCTGGAGGGAGGGGATGTGCCGGTCGACTATTCCAATGTCTTTGTCAGTATTGGGAAATCCGCCAGCAATCTAGCCGGCCTCAACTGGCACCGCCGGTATTTGGATGATTTCTGAAATGTCGTCCCTAGTATAGCCTTTATGGCAGAAATCACCCAGCTGCTCCTCACCCAGAAGATTACGCAGCTGCTGAAATTCTGCATTTTCTTTCAATTTATCAGTTTTCTTCGCCTTCTTTAAACTCTTGATCAATTCTTCATTGCCGAATTTTTTGACACAGGAAGAACCAATCGGATAAAGCTCTGCTCCAGATCCACCATTTCAAACAACAGACCTCCCCGCCGTTTTGGCAGGGAGGTCTGTCTATCAGCAAAAGAAAACTACGGGAAAAGGCAAAAGCAAAATGATTTTTTATACTCAATGAAATAAAAATAGATTAGGTAAGCCGAAGCAAACAAATAGGGTTTTGATTGTCAAAGAGTACAATGAAAATCTGACAAAGATTATCACACACCGAGCTGCATTCCTAATGACTGTCTTATAATTTTTGGGGTTAGGAATGGAAAAAGATTATATATGAATCAACAGTTGATACGCTGTTAACGCTGCATATCAAAGCGGCCTTCCCGTAGATTCTGGCAACTAATCTGTTCTAGGAAACATCTTAGTCACGTTTCATTTTACAGAAGAAATGTTACGAAATATCAAAACCTGTATTAATAAAGGGATACAAGATCATGACTGATTGTAAAATATAGTCTTTTAGTAGTGAAACTGTCTGGGGGACAGTTTCAGCCTATCATTTTGACTTGCTCCGACAGCCCGAGCCCGGAAACAGGAAGCGAGGCTGAGATACTATGGTCCCAGCCTCGCAGATATTAGCTTACCAGAGAGGGGATTGTGCAGAAGGAACCTGGCCTATCCTAACGGATGGAAGCTCCATCTGCAACCCGAAACAAGAGCGGACTGCCTTCCCTCTCATGACTGGCAAAAGAAGCAGTTGCTCCTCAGGAGCTTGATTACTTATGACTCTTCTTGGAGCGGAGTACGATAAAGCCTACCAGACCTACCAGGGCAACTCCAGCCGCAATCATTATCCAGCTGGCATTTTCGCCTGTTTTAGGCAGCACCTTCTTGCCGCCGGCACTGACTTTTACATTGCCAGTCCCTTCTGCGGTCGTATCAACGGTAACTTCTGTACCTGTTTGGCTTGATGTTGATGAGCTGCTTGATGTTCCGGTATTGGAATCGCTTGAACTGCTGCTCTTTGTCGGCGGCTGAACAGCACGAGGTACGGCGATATTGACAAAGTCTTTGTGAAGAATACCTGAACCGTAAGTATCCAGCTCAGCAGCATTGACATTGATTACTTCATTTGACAGCTGGTAGCCTGACGGTGCTTTGGTCTCCTTAATCACATAACGCTCTTTGACCAGATTGCTGAAAGCAGCCACACCATTGGCATCGCTGGTTACTGTTTCAATAGCAGTAACGCCGTCTTCGTCATAAAGGGTAAACTCAGCGCCTTCCAGCAGTTTGCCCTTGTCATCCTTCTTGATCACCTGCACACCGTAAACATCTCCACGCGCATAGCCATTGGCACGCTGGTAGCGAACAGACGCAGAAGAACGCTGGTCTTCTATATTATTAGCTTTCAGAATGGCTTCATTTGGAAATTGGGTGCCGCTGACAGGGGCCGTTGGGAATTTCACTCGGTAACGGATGTAAAATCCTTCTGAAGACTGGATATTGCCCATATTGATGGTGAAAGAACGCTTGTCAGCTGCCAAATTAATCTGATAGTTACTGGTTACATTTTCACGGTCCTGACTCAGATGGTAAGAATTATCTGATGAATCCGTCACCCAAGAGCCTTTCAGAATCTGGAAACTTGCTGGATCAATCTCGCCGCTGTCAAAACCGAGCTGGTCTGAAATGACGACATTGTCTAAATTTTGACCGAGCTGGTTGAGATTGAGGCTGTAAGTGATGGACTTGACATCGTCGACATTGTCCCAGCCATACTTGACAAAGGTAAATGGTGTAGCCTGACCAGGAATCCCTTTGAAGTCAATATTTCCATATTCAATGATATTTTTACCGACTGTCAGCCGCAGGGGAACAGAGCCTTGGCTGCTGAAAACAGTGTGGTCAATCCGGGCGAGCAGGTGAACTTTCCCTTCGATGTGCGAACGGGTCAAGACATAATCTGTATAGGTCAGCGTCATCTGCTTGTTGGGCGCATCGACAACCGCTGTCGCAACCAAATTATCGTCATCATCCTTCACTTCAAAATCCGCCCCTTCCAGAGCAAACTGGGCAGGAAGTGCAATTGTCGTCGTATCTCCCGGCTTCACCTTGCCGTAGTTGAAAGCAAAGTTGGCATCAATCTGGAATCGTTCCCAAGGAGACAGGCTTTCGGTCAGTTTTTCGCCTTTCTGATTATAGACATTGATTGATGTAATGACATCATCCACTGTCTCGGCCTTAACTGACTGCTGGCTGACAAACAAGCCGAAGATGAGTACACAGGCAACCGACAAAAAGCCTGCAAAAGTCTGAGATATTTTCTTCATATCTATCCCTCCAATGTTACTTTTTTGCCAGAAATGTTTAAATTGAATTAAATCCACTTTACATTTCCGGTTTACTATAAATATTAGACTAACATAGTAGCTTTTATAAGTCAAATATTAGTACACCTTTTCAAGTGAATGTTCGGATTTAGTATACACATTGTCAACTTCTGTCTAAAAACAGAGAAGAAAACAAAAAAATTATGCTCTTAAAAATGAGAAAAACCAGCCTTTTTCAGCTTGATTCCCTCCCTAAAAATTGATATATTCGCCTGCCCGTCTGTATATGAAAATGAGTAAGCGAGGAAGGTTCGGGGAGCCTCTTTAACCCTGCCTAAAAATTCGAAAGCAGGGAAACTTCCAGTCTATCACTTAAAATAGAGGACGATAGGGCAGCGAGCTGCTCAAAACCGGAGGTCTTGAGGCGGCGGATAAAGCTTCCGCTAGGAAGTGTCAGGCTGCTCAACAGTCTGTTTAAGCTAACAGAGTAATAAAAAGTAAACTAAATGACGATAGAAACAGTTTAAAAAGAAGCTTTTTTCAAGTTTCAGATGCCAAGCTATTTTTATTTCCTGGCTTCCCATTCATCATAAAATTCATTTAGATAGACTTCTAAAAATTGATGGCGGCCTTCTGCCAACTCTTTAGCTGCCGACGTATGCATGGTATCTTTTAACTTAAGCAGCTTCTCGTAAAAGTGCATAATGGCCGAGCTTTTCCCATTCCGATATTCTTCCAGGGTCATCATTTCTCTCGGCTGCAGATCCGGATCATGAATCGGTCTTCCTGTATGTCCAGAATACACCATTGCTCGTGCAATGCCAATCGCACCAATCGCGTCTAATCGATCAGCATCCTGTACGATTTTTCCTTCTAAACTAGGCATGTCTTCTCTGGTCTGCCCGCCTTTGAAAGACAGCTTTGAAATAATATCCACAATATGATTTCTGTCAATCTCAGAAACTTCGTGCAATATGAGCCACTGTTCAACTTTTTGTAAGCCCGCTTCTTCGCTTTCATTTAACTTGCCATCTGCAATATCATGCAAAAGCGCAGCCAATTCACAAATAAAGAGATCCGCCCCTTCTTTTTCTGCAATCGCTACAGCATTATTTGCAACACGAACGATGTGCCACCAGTCATGGCCGCTGCTGTCATCCTTCAGCTCTTGGCGGACGAAATCCCGTGCTGCTTGTAAAATAGGCTTTCTGGTGTCAGGCATGCCTTCCTCCACTCTCATTTTTCTGTGTTTAAGCCAATGGTCTCCATCTGCTGCTGAATCCTTTGATAAACTTTATTCCAATCCTCTGAATTGGAAATGTCCAGCTGATCCGTTCTAATCTTCATTTTAGGACTATAATCATAATCATCATACCAATCTTGGTAATGCTTATACAGCAGTTGGTAATAATCCAACAAACCATTTTCCTCATTTGGCTGCTCGTAAGAACGTCCACGTTTTTTGATGTTATTCATGATATGATCAAAACTGCCATCTAAGTAAATTAAGAGGTCCGGCGCTTTCTTTGGCAATCCTTGGATTTCCTCCATCATGTTGTCCAGCAGCTCCAGATAAATATCATATTCCTGTTCACTAATACTACCGATCAAGGTGTTGATATAAGTAAACAGCGCATCCTCATAAATCGAGCGATCGAGAATATTATTATCATCATAATAAGCCTCTTTAATCATCTTAAAGCGCTTATTCAAAAAGTAGATTTGCAGGGCAAAACCGTACTTCTCCGGATCTTCATAGTATTTGTCCAAAATTGGATTTTCTTCCACGGGTTCAAAAAACGGCTGGGTCCCCAACTCTTCGGCCAAACGATCCGTATAGGTTGTTTTTCCTACACCAATCATACCTGCTAAAATAATCACTATGGTTCTGTACCTCCAAAACGATTCACTATACGATAACACTATATATCGTATTTACAAAAAAATGATAACACAATATATAGTATTAGTCAAGATACCTATTATCGTTCAAAAAGAAAGCAAATACAAGCACTGAGCCAAGTATATTTAGGGAACCTCTATGCACTGCTAACTCGATAGGAGAGCAGTCTTTCTCCAAATCTTTCCCTAGCATAACCGGCCTTGCAGCAGTCGCCGCTTTCAGCTTCATGCCAAAACCATGAGAGTGGAACAGACAGTTTCACTACTAAAAGCAAACGAAAAGACTGTAAAATCACTGACAAACTGTTGAATATCATAAACTCTGCGCTGATATTCTGATTTCAGACGGATATTGGTATTAGCAAAATAAATGGACCTATATTTTACATAAAGAAAAAAGCTTGAAGAAAATTGTCCAAAACGGACTTTTTCTTCAAGCTGAGGCCGAGAAACTCATCTCAGCCTATATTATTTTCCTGTATTACATCATGCCGCCCATCATGCCTGGATCCATAGCTGGAGCTGCTGGACCGGCTGCTTCTGGCTTATCTGCGACAACCGCTTCCGTTGTCAGGATGAGGCTGGCTACTGAGGCAGCGTTTTGCAGAGCTGAGCGGGTTACCTTGACAGGGTCGATAATCCCTGCCTCAATCATGTTGACCCATTCACCGGTTGCGGCATTGAAACCTGTACCTGTTTCAGAGTTTTTCAGGCGGTCAATGACGATAGAGCCTTCAAAGCCGGCATTGAGAGCAATCTGACGGACAGGCTCTTCCAAAGCGCGGAGAACGATGTTGCGTCCGGTTGCTTGATCGCCGTCCAATTCCAAAGCTGCGACAGCATCCAGCACATTGACATAGGCCGTACCGCCTCCGGATACGATGCCTTCTTCTACCGCTGCACGGGTTGCATTGAGAGCATCTTCGATGCGGAGTTTCATCTCTTTGAGCTCGGTTTCGGTGGCAGCGCCGACCTTGATCACCGCAACACCGCCAGACAGTTTGGCCAAACGTTCCTGTAATTTTTCTTTGTCAAATTCAGAAGCAGCACTTTCAATCTGTGACTTGATAACGGCGACACGATTGGCAATCGCTGCTGCATCGCCTGAACCTTCTACAATCACTGTGCTGTCCTTGTCCACCGTAACCTTAGAAGCCTGTCCAAGCGCTTCAATGGTCGCATCCTTGAGCTCCAGACCCAGATCTTCGGTAATGACCGTGCCGCCTGTCAGGATAGCGATGTCTTCCAGCATAGCCTTGCGGCGGTCACCGAAGCCAGGCGCCTTGACAGCAACCACATTGAAAGTACCGCGGATTTTATTGAGGACCAGAGTCGGAAGGGCTTCGCCGTCTACATCATCTGCGATAATCAGAAGAGGGCGGCTGCTTTGCAGGATGCTTTCCAAAAGAGGCAGGATTTCCTGAATGTTGGAAATTTTCTTATCCGTAATCAGGATATAAGGATTGTCCAGCTCGGCCACCATTTTTTCATTGTCGGTCACCATGTACTGGGACAGATAGCCGCGGTCAAACTGCATCCCTTCAACCACATCCAGCTCTGTTTCCATCCCCTTGGACTCTTCGATTGTAATAACTCCGTCATTGCCGACTTTTTCCATCGCTTCGCTGATGTACTCGCCGACTTTTTCGCTGCGGGAAGAAACCGCAGCAACCTGAGCGATGGCTTCCTTGCTGGAAACAGGTACTGAGTTGGCTTTCAGAGCTTCGACAGCTGTCGCAACCGCTGTTTCAATCCCGCGGCGGATGCCGATTGGGTTGGCGCCGGCTGTGACATTTTTAATCCCTTCACGGACAATAGCCTGAGTCAGAACGGTCGCCGTGGTGGTTCCGTCGCCGGCAATATCATTGGTCTTGGAAGCAACTTCTGACACTAATTTTGCCCCCATGTTTTCAAAATGATCTTCCAGTTCAATTTCCTTGGCAATGGTCACACCGTCATTGGTAATCAGGGGTGAGCCAAAGGATTTTTCCAGAACGACATTGCGTCCTTTGGGGCCCAAGGTGACTTTGACAGTATCTGCCAATGTATCAACACCGCGGACCATCGCGCTTCTTGCATCTGCTGAAAATTTAATATCTTTTGCCATTTATCATTTCCTCTTTCTATCTATTCTTACTCAACAAGGGCCAAAATATTGGCTTCGCTGACCAGGAGATACTTGTCCTCACCGTCTTTGACCTCAATGCCTGCATGGCTTTCTACCAAGACGGTATCACCTGCCTTGACCGACAGCGCCACCAGCTCGCCATTCAGCGTGCGGACGCCTTGACCGACAGCAATAACTTCAGCTGTCTTGGTCGCATTCTGACTATTGCCTGCGATGACAAAGCCGCCAACTGTTTGCTCTTTTTCTTCTACTTTTAGGACCACACGGTCACCTAATGGTTTTAACATATTTTTCCTCCAATTTCTATTTTTAGCACTCTCTGTCTTAGAGTGCTAACTCTTATAACCTCTATTGTATCACTTGGTCAGAAATAGTCAAGAAAAAACTTTGCCAAAATTGACAAAGTTTTTTGAAGCCGCCGACAGGCCGCTGTGAGCTGTTGGCAGCAGGGGGAGTTTGTAAAATGAAGAACGGCTGCCTGAAAATTATTGGGCTAATTTCAGCTTTTCTTCGAAATCATCAATGACTTTATGCAGATTCAGCCGGCCTCTGTAGATACCGTAGCCAAAGACCAGCATGGCCAGCATCCCCAGCGCAGCCAGGACAATACCGGCTATGAAAGCCAGAAGATTGGACTGATGAAAGAGATAAATCAGAACAAGGCCGATACTGGCCAGAGCAAAGAAGAGACTGAACCAACGCCCAAGATTTTCAATCATATGCTTTTGGTACTGGATTTCTGTTTCATAGCCTTGAATCAGTTCTTGTTCTGTCATGATGTTCTCCGTTCTAGTTTTTTATTAGTATTTCAGTCCAGGATCAAAGAATCCGAGGGCAACTCCCACCAGTGCAATCAGCACCAACAGAAGCATGACGATGTTTGGTGACACTTTCTTCTTAGCCATGAGCCACCAGCAGAGGGTAATAAAGCCAGCTGTCAGGAGACCTGGATAGACTCCGTCAATTTTTTCCTGCAGGTTGAGAAAGGCTTCGCCATCTGCATTTTTTAATTCCAGAGAAGTGGTTACAGAGACCCAGGTTGCAGCTACAGCACCGATTACCATACCGCCAATCACGCTGATAGCCTTGCGCAGGGCCTGGCCTTTAGGACCGACAAGGAATTCTACCGCCTTATCCCCCAACTCGTAGCCTTTGAAGTAGGCAAAGCGCATACCGCCGTAAATCAAGATGTTCCATACGAGGATGTAGAAAATTGCTCCGGCAACATTGCCGCCTTTTGAAAGTCCAAGAGCAATCCCCAGCAGGACAGGGATTAACGTTCCGACTACAAGGGAGTCCCCGATACCTGCGATAGGGCCCATCAGACCGGCACGCATCCCATTGATGGTCTCGCCGTCAACTGCATCCCCATTTGCACGCGCTTCTTCCAGACCGGCAGTAATACCGACCACCAGAGCACCCAGCTGAGGCTCTGTATTGAAGAAAGCCGTATAGGTCTGCATCGCTTCTTTCTGCTCTGCCTTATCTTTGTAGAGCTCTTCCACGATTGGCAGCATAGAGGTCAGGTAGCCAAAAGTCTGCATGTGCTCTTGAGAGAAACAGGTCAAATGGCCATAGTACCAGTGGTGGAATGATTTCGCTAAAGTCTTTTTAGATATTTTCTTTCTTTCAGCCATCTTAGATATCCTCCTCATCGTCATCAAACTCTCCTCCACCTGCCGGTGCTGTCAGGCGAGCTGATTTAATCACTTCTAATTCATAATAAATTACTGCAAAAATCAGGGAAACAACGGCACTGGCAACTAGGTTCAAGCCAAGTGATTTAGCCAAGGTAAAGCCGACAAAGAATGGAATGAAGTCAGCAGCTTTGGTGACAATTTGTTTCAAAAGAATGGCAATACCGACACATGGAAGAAGGGCTCCGACTGTAAAGAGGGCCTTCATGATGAAACCGTCCATTGGAAGGTGCTCTTTCATCAGTTCAACCATATTTGGACCGAATTTCGTGATGATCATGGTTGGCAGGAAAGAGAAGACAAAGTGAGAAATCCATGGGTAAACCCAGTCGACCGCATATAATTTCTTGAACTCTCCTTTTTCGACAGCTTTCCAGCCGATGTGCTGCCAGAGCAGGTTTGTCGTAGCTGTTCCGTAGAATAGCACGGTACCGATGGTCCCTACTGCAGCTCCGATTGGAGCCGCCGCTGCAGCGATAGCCGCTTCACCGGTGATGCCTTTGGAATGCACAAACAGAATAGCCAGCGGAATACCGATGTAAGAAATAGCACGCACATCAGCAGAAACTGTCCCGCCGGGTGTGACCAAAGCAATGTAGAGGACCTGCAGGGCCACCCCGACCATGATACCGGTCTTGATGTCTCCAAGAATCAGGCCGCTGACCAAGCCCCCAACCAAGGGACGGCCAAGAGTATAGTTACCAATACTGGAACCACCCATACCCGGCATGGATGCCAAACTAGCAAAGAGTCCGAGAAGGGCAGCTTGTAACCAAGAGATTGTCATAATCTTTCTCCTTTTTTCTAAGTTTTAACTTTTAAAAACCAAATTTAGATTTGAAGTCGCTCCAGTAGCCGATGGAAACATCCGGCAGGAGCTGAAATTTCACCTTGTAACCGGCTTTTTCAATGGCTTCGATGGCTTCCGCCTCTTCCTGCGTGATAGACTGGTTATTGCCCAGCTTCACTGCACCGGGGCGGTCGTTGGCCGGGCCGACAATGATTTCCTTGACATCGCCCGGTACATAGCCTTGATCTACTAAGATTTCCTTCATGTCAACAGGATTTTTGGTGATGAGGAAATAACGGCTGTCTGACTCGGTTACCTTAGCAGATTTTTCCTTGAAGGCTTCCTTGGTCCAGACAAAGGTTTTCTTATCCGAAGCGCCCTTGTAGGCCTGGATTAGGACCTTGTTTCCCGCTGCAGCATTATTCACAGCAATGAGTCCGTCGCAAGGATATTCCTTGGCCCAGCGAGTGACAGTTTGACCGTGAATCATGCGGTCGTCAATCCGTACAAATGTTACTACCATTTTAGTGCAATCTCCTTTGTTTCTGTTTTGTTCATTTGCTTTACTAATCCGTACAGCTTAGCAGCAAGTATGCTCTTTGCCGCAAGCTAATTGTAAGAAATGGAATCCCAGCCAAGAGCATTCGCTCTAGATATCATCGTCTTCCTCTTCCTCATCCTCCGAAGGGATTTCAAACTCCTGCAGGGCCGCGCTGGCTTCTGCAAGAATAGCTTGGGCAAGTTCTTTCCCCTCCAAGATGTCCTTCATGACGAGGCCGGTAAGGCCCATGGTCAGATTGAGCCCGCCAAGCACAACGGCAGATTCCAATTTGCCGATTTCAGCTAAGACACTGGCTGCTGTCGTCAGAGGGCTGCCTCCGACAATATCTGCAAGCACCAGAACTGTGTCCTCATCGCTCAGTCCAGCAATAGCTTGACGGAAATCCTGGGCAAAGTCGTCAACGGACTTTCCTTCTTTGAGACCGACCGCAATAATTTGGTCCGTCTTGTCTCCGGCAAACATCTTTAAGGAGCTCTGTACGCCTTCAGCTAACCCCCCATGACTGACTAGTACAAGATATTTCATATTCTCGCCTCCTTTATTTACAAACTTATTCTACAGCTTTTGGAATCGGTTTCACATTGTCAAATGTCACTTTGCCTGGATGACAATTGTTAGGAAAAAAATGACATTTGTCATATTGGTCTAGGCTGCTGAGCGGATATGCATTCGGCTTGTCCGGAAAGCGGATGTTGAGTCCGTCCACCTGAAACAGTCGGCACACAAGCAAACCAAAAGACGATACCGTATAAAAAGTACCCAACTTCGTATATTTCTATCGTTGGATTGCAAGCCGCAGTGCTTGAACGCAGACGCTGGCAGGACAGTCTCTCGTAAGACGATTGATGGCCCATTGCTCTTATCCTTTGCCATCTTTGATTTTCATTGAGGATGGCATCTGTTTTCTCAAGTGACGGTGAACTGCTGGAGCAAGGCAGGGCCGAAAGCACTGCAGGCGCACAAAAAAAGAAAGCGGAGGCTTATCCGCTTTCAATATCTTTTTGGATGCTGGGCAGGGCACTGTCGATTTCCTGATTTTCTATAGCCTTTTCAATCAGATAGTCAATCTGATCCAGTGTATGACGGTCCACTTCCAGACTGATGTCCTTAATCGAGCGGTTCATCATGCCGTCCAGCCTTTCAGAGGTCAGCGAGTCCAGTCCGAAGTCATCTGCCTGCAGGATTTGCTGCGTCTGCTCACTCTTGACGACCGATTTCAGAACAGGACTTCCCTGAGACTTTTCAAATAGTTCCTGCTGGCTCTTTTCATTCTGTGACAGGAGCAGCATGAATTCCCAGGCCAGTTTTTCCTGCTTCGTATTTGAAGACATGGCAAAGAGAGAGGTCTTGACCTGAGTCCCCTGCACCCTGCCGTTGGCCGTCGGCATGGGGATGCAGGTCCAGGAAAAGCTGGAATACTTGGACACATGGTAGGGATAGGGCTTGTAGGTCCGATACTGAGCCAGACTCATGGGATAAAAAGCCACTTTCCCTTCGTCAAAGTCGTTGGAAGTCACCTTGTAGTGCTGACTGAGGGTATCCAGCTTGCTCATAAAGGACAGGGCCTGATGCATTTCTGCGCTGTCTACATTGATGCCTGACTTGTCCTTGAGATGGCCGCCGTAAGCTACCAGAGCCTGCTGCCAGGTATAGTCCGTCATGCCGTATTGGTCAATCACCCCGTCGCCATTAGTATCCTTGGTCACCTTTTTGCAGATCTCATAAAAGTCCGTCAGCGACCAGCCTGTCTCAGGAATGCTGATTCCCTCTTTTTCCAGCAGGTCCTTATTGACACACATCATCATCGGATTGCTCTCCACCGGCAGGGCGTAGCTGATTCCCTGATATTGGCCGGCCTTGTAGGCCACAGGGTAAAAAGCAGCCTTTTCCTGATCAGTCAGCAGGCTGTCCAGGGGTTTGAGAGTTCCGGTTGACGCCAGCATGGTAAAGTCATTCTCCGGTACCATAAAGAGGTCCGGCTGCTCGCCTTTTAACACCTGCTCAGCCAGCCAGTCGGCATAGTCCTTCTTGGGAATGCCGCTTTCATAGACTACCTTGACATTGGGATGTTTCTGCTCAAATTCCTTAATCAGGCTGTCTAATACCTTATTTTCACGGCTGTTGGGGACATCCCAGCTGGAGCCGGCATAGACTCCGATATGCAGGATTTTCACCTGCTGTGAGGACCAATAGACAAAGCCTGCTGCCCCAGCCGTCACAAGGACAATCAGCAGGACTAAATACCGCAATCTCCACTTCATTTGTCGCTTTCCTTACTAAAATCTCTCTGGGTCACACCGGTCTGCACGGCCCAGATGGCCAGCTGGGTCCGGTCGCGCAGGTTGAGCTTGGCCAGAATGCCTGACAGGTAGTTGCGGACCGTTCCTTCAGACAGGAAGAGCTTGGCCGCAATCTCCTTATTGGAAATGCCAAAGCCAATCTGCTGGATGATCTTCCACTCGGTCCGGCTCATGTCTTCCACATTTTCTTCGGTCACCGTGATGGCAAAATTGGACTGGGCCATTTGCGAAAAAATCTTGAAAACCTTGGTCGCAATATTGGGATTAATCATGGCGCCGCCCTTGTAGACCGTCTGGATAGCCTCGTGGAGTTCTTCCGTGGAAACCCCTTTGAGAATATAGCCTGAGGCCCCATACTTGAGAGCTGAAAAGATAAATTCATCATCATCAAAGGTCGTCAGAATAATAATCTTGACATCCGGATACTGCTCCTTGACCGCCTTGGTGCAGAGAACCCCGTCCATGACCGGCATGCGGATGTCCATCAGAATGACATCCGGCCGTACCCGATGCAGCTTTTCCAGCACTTCCTTGCCGTCGCCGACCGTACCGACTACTTCAATATCTGAGTGAGCCGACAGAATGATCTGCAGAGATTCGCGGATCAGAGCCTGATCGTCTGCAATTAATACCTTAATCATGTCTACCTCCTATTTTAGGAATTTCAATATAAGTATAGAAGCCGCTGCGATTCTCAAAACGGACACTGCCGCCGATAATCATCAGCCGTTCCTGCATCTGCTTCAGGCCGTAGCCATAGTGCAGCTCGTCAAAGCCCACACCGTCATCCTGAATGGTCATCGTGTACTGCTCCTCCTCTAAAAGGTCAATCCAAATCGTCTTGGCATGGCCGTGCCGCACCGAATTGGTGATAGACTCCTGAATCACCCGAAAGACAATGTCTTCCTTGGCAATGTCCAGATCGATCGTATCCCACTCATAGCGAAGATGGATTTCCAGATTGGAAATGGCCTCGTACTCTCGGATAATCTTGGACAGGGCCTCTTTGAGGCTGTTGTTTTCCAGTGCCCCAGGCCGCATTTTATTGAGCGAGCCGCGGACATCGCGAATCCCGTCACGCACGACCAGCGATACATTCTGCAGCTGCTCCTTGGCCCGATCGGTGTCAATATCGACAAGGACCTTGACGGCATCAATGCCTGCTGAGATACCAGTCAGGGCATGGCCCAGCGTATCGTGAATCTCTCGGGCGATTCGCTTTCTCTCCCGGTCTTCGGCAATCTTTTCTGACAAAGCCAGATAGGAATTGAGCTCCCGGTTGGCCTGAGAAGCCATGCGCAGTTCCTCCTCAATCCGGTGGCGCTCCGTAATAGCCGCCAAAATATAAAAGAGCAAAGAAATCATAAAGACAACGATATTCAGCGAGTAAAGGAAGTTTTTCCCAAGCAGCAGCAGAAAGCGCACAGATTCGGGATAAAAACGGATATAGCTATCCAGCGAAGGCAGTTTGATAAAGAGCGACATGAGATCATAGTTGGACAAGAGCAGCATGCCAAAGCTCAGGATAATAAAGGAAAACCAGTATTTTTTGTCCTTGGAGGTATTGAATTCCTTGGATCCGTAGAAAATATCCGCAAAAACCAAGAGAATAAGGCCGTTATAAGACGAGTGCAGGACCGAAAAAATGACCAGCATGAGCAGGATTTCAATAATCGTAGCCTTGTCATAGACCGACAGCTGGTTGGGGTGCTTTTCCCGGTAGTAAAAGACCAGCAGCAGACAGGCATAAAAGATCAGGGAGACCAGAAAAATCAAGCGGGGAGAACCCGGAATCGCGTCCAAACGCTCCAAAAGCGAGTGGCTGAAGCCCTTCGCGACGACATAATCCGTCGCAAAGAGATAGATAGAGGCATTGTAGACAATGGCAATGAAATTAATCACCATGAGGGCAATCTTGCTGTAAAAAATACTTTTATTGGGTCTCATTACTGCCATCCTGTAATCGTGTATTGGCTGATATTGTCCCTGTTGACCAAGTGGACAGGGATCAGATACTGACGCTCATAGGGCCTGCCGGCCTGCATGAGCTCAATGACCTCGGCGACCTTTTGTCCCATCTGAATCGGCGATTGGGCTACCGTCCCCTCAATGTCATTGCCTGTCGTCAGAAAATTTTTGATATCCGGCGAACCGTCTACGCCGTAAATCGAAATTCTGCGGTCAACGCCCTGATCCTTCACAGCTGCCAAAGCACCGATTGCGGCACGGTCATTGAGGGCCATAACGACATTGAAATCCAGTCCCTCCTCTAAAGCAGCCTTGACCTGCGGCATGGTTTCCTCGGTCTGCCCCAGGGTTTCCTTGCGGGCCACAATCTGATAGCCTGAATGGCCCCGAATCGTACTCACAAATCCCTGAATCCGATCCATGGCTGATACCGCATTGCGGTGCTCTAAGAGGAGAATGTTGGCGCTCTTTAAGCGCTTCATCATGTCTCTGGCAATCAGGACACCCGCCTGATAATTATCCGAAACGATCGTCGTGTCTACTTCTGCCTGATCGCTGACAGGTGCATCAACAACAATAATTTTGATGCCGGCCTGCTTGGCCTTATGCAGAGAGGAAATGATTGCAGTGCTGTCGCTCTTGACCGGATTGATGACAATGACATCCACCCCTTCCCTGACAAAAAAGTCAATCTGCTGGCTCTGCTTGCCCTCATCCAGCTCAGGATCCCGGACATAGAGCCGGCTGCCCTGCTGGTTGGTTTTCTTCTCCAGCTCTGCATTGAGCGTCTTGTAAAAATCATTGTTCATAGTCATATAGGTTGCACCGATTTTAAGCTGGTCCTGCTCCGCCATGCTCCCATGAAAATAAATCAAGGCCAAACTAAAGAGCAGCACGGTAAACAGCGACCACAGAATGCCTTTCCGGCAGTTTTGAATCCCTTTTTTCCTCTTATCCAACACCATTTTCAACTCCTCATTTATTTTCCCGCCAGCTTTTGCATATAGAATTATTATATTACAAAGAGCCAAAAAAGCAAAATCTTTCCAAATGCTCTATCATAAAAAAGCAGACAAAAGCAACTGCTCCTGTCTGTTTTTCCTGTTGACTAAAAGGGGAGTTCTTCTTCTTCCAGAACCAAATCGGCCAGATCGGCACCGGCATTATTTTCGCGCAGAGCGCGCTGAGCCCGGCTTTCCAGCAGCTGGAAGCTTTGGCAGAGCACCTCTGTCACATAGTGGGTCACACCGTCCTTTTCATAGCGGCGGGTGCGCAGTTCTCCATCCAGAGAAAGGAGGCTGCCCTTGCTGGCATAACTGGCCAGAGTCTCCGCTAAGCGCCCCCAGACGACAAGGTTGACAAAATCAGCCTCCCGCTCGCCGTTCTGCCCTTTGTAGCGGCGGTTGACCGCTACTGTTGCCCGGGCAACAGACTTCTCATTGGCCGTTTTGTGCAATTCCGGTGTGGCCGTCAAACGGCCAATCATGATGACTTTATTATACATTTTCTTTCCTCCTACCTAATCATTCGAAAAAAGGAGCGAAAAATTGAAAAAAATATGGTATAGTAGATAAAAAGGCGAAAGCCTGATGGCCTTTCCGAATCCTCACACGGTGGGCGAGGCAGCAAGACCGAAGATAAGTGATACAGCTTTCAACAATCCCCAGGCCTGACGAAAGCCGGGAACTGCCCTCCTTCATCCGCTGCCCTGCTTCGCTTTCCGATTTCTGGACTCAGGCTGAAAAAGTTCTCCGGACTCTTGGGGATAACGCTGTGGGGGGATTATATTTAGAAAGTAGGTCGGCCCGGCTTTTTGTTTCACACACTTCTGCACTATGGAGGTTTCCGATGATTATCAAGCATTCACCCCTTAAACAGCTATTCTTTATCTTCATTGCTCTCTGGTTTGGCAGCTTTGCTGTCTGGTCTGCTGTCGACTATCTGATTAGCTCCAATCCTCACAAAGACACCAGTTTTTTTGCCCTCAGCCTGCTGACCGCAGCTTTCTTTTTGCTGCTTCTGATTCTAGCCATTCGCCGGCTGACCGTTCAGTCCACCATTCTCTCCATTGGCAGCAGCTGCATTTGCTATCATTACAGCGGCCTGCTGTCCGCCAAAACCTACCGCATCCCTCTGGAGCAAATCAGCCACGCCCGCTACAACCAAGACAGTGAGGCATCTGAGATCAGCCTCTGGATGGAGGACGGCTTTGATGATTTTTCAGTCTTTAATCAACCCCGCTACAAGATTTATGCCTATGCTGACAGTCGCCTCATCAGCATTGTTTTCAATAAAAAACGCCTGAAGGAACTGGAAAATCAAGGGCTGAATGAACTGCTGAACCAATACAAATACGGCTACAGGCCAACCGAGCCAGCAGCCAAAACGCAGCAGCCGGCCGTCAGTTCTGACAGTCCGGAAGATACGGGCGGGGACAGTGTATTTTTTTAAAACTCTCTAACAATCAGCCCCTAAAAAAGGAGCAGAACAGACCCCACATGAAAAGTGGTTCTGTCCTGCTCCCTCTTTTTTTAGAGAAAGTGCTGAAAGGCGGGCAGAGTTGCAGTTGACAGAGCTTACAGCCCGCCGCCTCTTTGGTCATCCCTGCCAGTGCTTGGCTGGATCAAAGGCTGTTCCGACTGTTTCGCTGTCGGCCAGTTCAATAATGCCGCGTTTTTGCGGGGCATTAGGCAGCTGGAGCTCCCGCGGGCTGCACATCATGCCAAAGCTCTTTTCGCCGCGCAGTTCCCCCGGAAAAATCAGATTGCCCTTGGGCATCATGGCTCCGGGCAGAGCCACAATGGTTTTGAGCCCCACTTTGGCATTCGGGGCACCGGCCACGATTTGAATGGTTTTGTCAGCTGCTACTTGGACTTGGCAGATGTTGAGATGGTCGCTGTCTGGATGTGCCTCCATCTCAACAATCTGACCGACGACAAACTTGGGCTCCCGATCATTGACCAGCTCTGCAGCGAAGCCTTCCTTGCTCAGCTCCTGATTGAGAGCTGCTGCTTGCTCATCTGTCAGAAAGATCTGGCCGCGCTCTGCTATTTCCAAAAGACTGGACACCTGAAAGATATTCCAAGCTACGGTCTCACCGCTGTCCTCGCGGTAAACACGCGCCACACGGCCCTTACGCTCAACCGCCAGCTTGGCTCCCTGACTATCTGCAGCAATAACCATCAGGACATCGCCGACATACTCTTTATTATATGTGAAAATCATTTTACACTCCCTTTTCTTATACTAACTGAAAATTTATTGATTTGACTCTTGATCTGGTGGCTATGATGGACTGAACAGCTCTGAAAAAGTCAGACTCCCCACGACCGCATGCGAAACCCTTCCTCTTTATCTGCAGGAAATATCACCCTTCTTCCACATAGCTGAGCTGGCCCTTGTCATAGACAAAGGTGAAATGGCGGTCGTCTTCCAAGACCAGACCGCCGACCAGCCGGTCATCTGCAGACTCATAAAGCTTGACATAGAGGCAGGCAATTTCACCCTGACTGGCAAAGAAATCCCGCACAGCCTGCACAACTGCCTCGCGCTCCTGCAGCCTTTTCTGCTCCTGCACTGCTTTGACTGCTCCATAAGCCAGAGCTCCAGCTCCCAAAAGAGCCGTTGTCGTTAAAATGATTTTTTTCGCTTTCATGTAGAATATTTTATCATAAAATCGCAGGAGGAACAAGAAGCCGGGCCATTTCACCCAAGCTTTCACTCAGCCCTGTTCTTCCTCAGAAAAAAGTGATAAAATAAAGGCAGAAAGAAGGTATATTTATGACAGACTTATTTTCAAAAATCAAGGAAGTAACGGAAATTTCTGCTATTTCCGGCCACGAAGCTCCGGTTCGCAGCTATCTGCGGGAAAAGATGGGGCCTCATGTGGATGAATTTGTCACAGACGGTTTGGGCGGCCTTTTTGGGGTCCGGCATGCTGAAGCAGCTGACGCTCCCCGCGTTCTGGTGGCAGCCCACATGGACGAAGTCGGCTTCTTAGTCAGCGAAATCAAGGCTGACGGTACTTTCCGGGTTGTCGAAATCGGCGGCTGGAACCCGCTGGTCGTCAGCAGCCAGCGTTTCACGCTCTTTACCCGCGAGGGCAGGGAAATTCCTCTTATTTCTGGATCTGTACCCCCGCATTTTCTGCGCGGCGCAAACGGCTCTCCCAGCCTTCCTCAAGTAGCAGATATTGTCTTTGACGGCGGATTTGCCAGCAAGGAAGAGGCCGAAAGCTACGGCATTCGCCCCGGCGATGCGATTGTACCTGAGAGTTCCGCTGTCCTCACTGCGAATGGCAAAAATGTCATTTCCAAGGCTTGGGACAACCGCTACGGCGTTCTCATGGTCAGCGAGCTGGCTCAGGCCCTCTCCGGCCAAAAGCTGGGCAATGAACTCTATGTCGGAGCCAACGTTCAGGAAGAAGTCGGCCTGCGCGGTGCTCATGCTTCTACGACTAAGTTTGCTCCGGAAATCTTCTTTGCCGTTGACTGCTCACCGGCCGGCGATGTGTACGGCAATCAGGGAGCCATTGGCGAGGGAACGCTGCTGCGTTTCTTTGATCCTGGCCACCTCATGCTGCCGAATATGAAAGACTTCCTGCTGACGACAGCCGAAGAAGCCGGCGTCAAGTATCAATACTACTGTGCCAAAGGCGGAACCGATGCCGGCGTGGCCCACCTTCAAAGCGGCGGTGTTCCATCCACTACAATCGGCGTCTGCGCCCGCTACATTCACTCTCATCAGACCCTTTATGCCATGGATGATTTCCTGCAGGCTCAGGCCTTCCTGCAAGCCTTGATCAAGAAGCTGGACCGCTCAACTGTCGATCTGATTAAAAATTATTAGAGCGGCGGCCCTATCCTGCAGAGCCTAAGAGTGAGAAGGTCCGCCGGACCTCCCTCGCTTTCCTGTTTGCTGGCTCGGGCTGAAAAGGTCCCCCGGACCTCCCTCGCTTTCTTGTTTGCTGGCTCGGGCTGAAAAGGTCCCCCGGACCTTCCTCGCTTTCTTGTTTGCTGGCTCGGGCTGAAAAGGTCCCCCGGACCTCCCTCGCTTTCTTGTTTGCTGGCTCGGGCTGAGGCTGAGACAAAAGTCTTTCAGTCTCGCTTTGTTTTGGTAAAAAACTTTTGGCGCGGTAGCTGATTGGACTTTTTGTTCGTCTTTTAGACTCCAAAAAGCTCCTAATCATCCTCGCGGGGGTGGGAAAAGGAGCCAGAAACTTCCAATTTCTGGACTTCTTTTCCACTCCTTTTTGCTTTCCCCAACTTTCTGCCGTTCATCTCCCCAAAACAGGCAAATTTTTGTTATAATTTTTAGCAGAGGTAAAAAGAGACATGAAAAACATTGCATTTGATTCGGACAAATACTTAAACTTGCAGCGCGACCACATTTTGGAGCGCATTAACCAATTCGAGGGCAAGCTCTACATGGAATTCGGCGGCAAAATGCTGGAAGATTTCCATGCTGCCCGAGTCCTGCCAGGCTATGAGCCGGACAATAAAATCAAGCTGCTCAAAGAGCTTAAGGATCAAGTCGAGATTGTCATTGCCATCAATGCCAACAACATCGAGCACTCCAAGGCTAGAGGCGATTTGGGCATTTCCTACGACCAAGAGGTTCTGCGGCTGATTGATACCTTTCACGAGCTGGACATCTATGTGGGCTCTGTGGTCATCACTCAGTATTCCGGTCAGCCGGCGGCCGATCTCTTCCGCAGTCAGCTGGATAAGAACGGCATTGCCTCCTATCTCCACTATCCTATCAAGGGCTATCCGACCGATATGGACCATATCATCTCGCCGGAGGGCATGGGGAAAAATGACTATATCCAGACCAGCCGCAATCTGGTGGTCGTAACGGCTCCGGGACCCGGTTCAGGCAAGCTGGCTACCTGTATGTCCAATATGTACCACGATCAGGTCCATGGCATCAAGTCCGGCTATGCTAAGTTTGAGACTTTCCCTGTCTGGAACCTGCCCCTGCATCACCCGGTCAACTTGGCCTATGAAGCCGCTACAGCTGATCTGGACGATGTCAACATGATTGATCCTTTCCATCTGCAGACCTACGGCAAGACCACGGTCAACTACAATCGCGACATTGAGATTTTCCCTGTCCTCAAGCGTATGCTGGAGCGCATCCTTGGCGAATCGCCTTATGCTTCTCCAACGGACATGGGAGTCAATATGGTCGGCTTTGCCATTGTAGACAATGAGGCGGCCATCGAGGCTTCCCAGCAGGAAATCATCCGCCGCTACTACCAAACCATCCTGGACTTCAAGGCTGAACGGGTCTCCGAAACAGCCATCAAAAAGATTGAGCTGCTCATGAACGACCTGGGCATCAGCCCTCAGGACCGGCAGGTGACTGTAGCAGCCCGGGCCAAGGCTGAAGCAACCGGCGAGCCGGCTTTAGCACTGGAACTGCCAAATGGTGAAATCGTGACCGGCAAGACATCTGACCTCTTTGGACCAACTGCTGCCCTGGTCATCAATGCCATCAAGAAGCTGGCAGCCATTGACAAGGAAACCAAGCTGATCGAGCCCGAGTATGTCCAGCCCATCCAAGGTCTGAAAATCAACCACCTGGGCAGCCGCAATCCGCGTCTCCACTCCAATGAAATCCTCATCGCCCTGGCCATCACCGCTATGAGCAATGCAGATGCCGCTCTGGCCATGCAGCAGCTGGGCAACCTCAAGGGCAGCGAAGCCCACTCGACCGTCATGCTGACAGAAGAAGACAAAAATGTCCTGCGCAAGCTGGGCATCCATGTCACCATGGATCCGGTCTATCAGTATGACCGGCTGTATCGGAAATAAAAACATTTTGAAAATCAAAACTCTTGGAGTCAGTCTTTCCAAGAGTTTTTGTATAGCTTCTTTTACATTCACTTCTCCAAACCAATCACCAGCTCCACACAGCCCCTGCCAGTTTTGCAATTATCAATACCGCTTGGACAGGATAAAACGCAAGAGATAGTAAAGCCCCAAAATCAGGAGAATGGTCAGGGTCAGAAACTGATGGAGGTTTAAGATGATTGGAACAATCATAGACAGAACACTCAGGCAGGCCGCCAGCAGCAAAAGGATAGTAAAAAGCAGAGTGCGGGCCTTTTCGTCTATCATCCGGTTGCGCTCGTCGGTCACCTGAATATAGAGCCGCTCAAAGGTTTCCTCCCGTCTTAAGGCAAAATTATAGCGAATGGTCAGCGAAGAAATCCCCATCAATATACCAACAAGGACTCCTTCCTGCTGATCGTTCAGAGAATGAAAGTGGCTCCAGACCAGCCCCAGCAGGAGAATCAAGCTCAGGATACGCCCCATGATGACCTTTCTCTGCAGTCTTTTGCGAAATTCTTGTTTCGTTAATGTTTCCATGTCAGTCTCCTATTTTTCATATGCTTGGAAGATTTTTAGGACAATTATAATAGCAGCTAGACTGAGCAGCGGAATCAGCTCTTGGGGAAAGGCTGGAAAGAGCAAATGCAGACCAAAGAGCAGAGCTATGATTGCCGAAGCCAGCAGCCATTTAAACAAATCATTTATTTTCATGACGAATCCTCCTCAAAGAGAAAAATATCTTCGATAGCCAGCCCGAAAAAACGGGCAATCCTGTGGGCCAGAATTAGAGAAGCATTGTAGCGGCCCTTTTCCAAAGAAATAATCGTTTGTCTCGTCACCTCTAGCTTCTCAGCCAGTTCTTCCTGACTGAGTTTTTTTCTTTTGCGCAGTTCCTGAATGCGGTTGTCCATGCTTCTCTCCTTTTGAATGTATAGCTTGCTTTACTTTATAAATATAGTATAGCTTCTTTTACATTTTTTGTCAAAGAAAAAGAGGCAGCAGCTCCTCTCTTTTATTCGAAAATTTCCCTGCTGATAGCCAGCTCCACCGCCGCCCCTCCTTGGGGCGGGTTCCAGACTTTGAGGCTGCCCTGATGGAGATTGGCTGCCTGCTTGGCAAAGGCCAGACCGATGCCGTGATGGCCGCTGTCAGAATTGCGGCTAAGCTCGCTCTGGTAAAAGAGCTGGTCGGCAGCAGCCAAGTCCTCCTGAGAAAAGGCCGGACCATTGTTCCAGATGGAAAAGACCAGCTGGCTGGATGATGGGCAGCTGATAGTCAGACTGAGCTCTCTGCTGTCAGGATCCGCATACTGGAGAGCATTGAGAAGGATGTTAATCAGGGCCCGTCGGAGGTAGTCCGGATGCAGCCTCAGTGCCAGGTCCGGTGCACAGTCCAGCTGGGTCGAAAAATGAAAATCCTGCCCCTTGCTGAAGAGGGCAAAATCCTCCTGCAAATCACGGACAAAATCAGCCAGGGCCAGAGTGACAAAGTCGGACTCCTGAGCCTGAAAGGTCTTGGCATAGTCTATTAAGGCCGCCGCATAATCCGCCATCTTCTGGCTGGCCAGGAGAATTTCAGCCGCATAATCGGCCTGCGGCTGGGGCAGCTGGGCTAATTCCAAGAGCTCAGCATTGCCCCTGATAACGGTCAGGGGGGTTTTCAGATCATGGGAAGTCGCTGACAGCTGCAGGACCAGGTCCCGATTGCGTCCCTGCTCACGGTCAAGCAGGCTGATAATTTCCTGACGGCTGGACCGCAGCTCCTGATAAACAGCTATCAGTTCCCGAATCTGAATCTGTTCAGTCTGATCCTGATCGTCCAGCTGCGGACTGCTGAGAAGGCCAATCTCCCTTTCAATCCACAAGAGCAGCTTGAGGATTTGATAGCCTGTCACCAGCAGCAAGGTGACGGCCCAAAAGAGGACCCGATAAAGCGGACTTAGCTGGCTGGGGCCAAAGTCATAGCCAATCATTAAAAAAATCAGGCCATGAAAAAAGACAATCTTGAGACTGGTCGTCCAGACTAGACTTCTGAAACTTCGGGTTCTAACTGCCATCGATAGCCGACTCCTCTCACAGTTGCAATGGCCTTTAAGCCTTCCTGCTTGAACTTCTGCCGAATCTGATAAATGTATTCGGAAATAGAGCGAAGCTGCGTATCCGAGCTCTCAGGATACAGCAGCTCATAGAGCGTTTCAGCGGAAAAAATCTGCTGAGGATGCCGGGCTAACAGCTGCAGCAGCTTGAATTCCCGCTCAGAAAAATCAATCAGCCGCTCAAAACAGACCACCTGATAGCGACTAGGATAAAAACAGCAGTTTTCTGCTTCATACTGCTCTTCCTGATGCCGCTCCTCCCGCCGAAGGTGAGCCCGAATCCGGGCCAGCAGTTCCTTGGCTCCGAAAGGCTTGACAATATAGTCATCTGCTCCCCGGTAAAGGCCCTCTACCTTGTCCTCTTCCAGCTCTCTGGCCGTCAAAAAGAGGATAGGACAGGAAACATACGGCCGGATATAGGAGCACAGCTCAAAACCGCTGACCGGACTCATCATAACATCCAGCAATATCAGGTCATAGCCGACAAAGTCTGACAAATCCAGCTCCTCCGGCCGGCTGCAGACTGTCACCAAATAACCGTCCAGCTCCAAGATATGCTGCAGCAGTTTGAGAATGCTTGTGTCATCATCCACAGCTAAAATACGATATTCTTTCATAGTTTCCATTATAACACACCTCAGCGAATATCCTTTTTAAGGATTAGAAAAATAGCAGAGCTCCAAATCAAAAGCAGCCAGACCGCCTGAATCCCCAGACCGGACAGACTGAGGCCTGACCGCAGACTCTCATACTCAAACAGAGGGAGCGTTGCCAGATCCGGCAGGTAGCCGGCCTCTTTGATGAAGGTGGCCAGCAGTTGGCTGAGGCCAATCAGCAGCGGAAAGAGAACAGAGACTGGCACAATCCAAGATTGAAACAGCAGAGCCAGACCGGCAGTTAAAAAAGCCATAAAAAGATTGCTCAAAAGACCAATGGAGCTGAAATAAAGGAAGTCTCCCAGCAAGGACCAGCTAAAGTCTAAGTCAAAACGGGCCAGCATGACAAGGAAACAGCTGCTTAGAATGACACTGTAGAGAACCGCAAGCAGCAAAAGCAGAAATAGAAGCTTCCCAGTCAGCCAAGCCTTTCGGCTGGAGACAGCCAAAAAATTGGTCCGCATGCCCGACTTGACAAACTCTTGGGCAAAATAGAGCGAAGTAAAGATAACGATGGCCGGCTGCGCTAGATAGAGGGCGTGCAAGGCCTCGCTCAGAGCCTTGGCTTGGCCAACTGCCGTCCGACTGTAGTCCAGATTCATCAGGAAAAAAGGAATAGCTGCCAAAACCGCCAAAGCCGCAGCTAGAGACAGATAGTCAGAGCGAAACTTAATCCATTCACTTTTAAGCAGAGCCTTTAACATCAGTAGCGTCCTCCTAAATCCGTCTTCAAAAAGCGCAGGGCGCTCATACCGCCGACGGCAAGCAGCCAGACGCTCAATATCAGCAGTCCCTGCAAGGGCTGATTGGCATAGTGAGAGGTCGGCACCGCAGCAAACAGCTCACTTGCAGGCTGCGGCAAATAAGCTCCCCAGCTGGTATGCTCAGCCAGGTAATTCCCCAGATTATAAAGCTGCGGTACGAGAAAGAGCAGGGGCAGCAGCAGGGTCCGCCCCAGCAAGCCCAGTAAAAAGGACAAGAGCCCCAGCAGCACGACAGCCAGTGTTTTCCAGAGAAGATGGCTCCACGCAGCCTGATTGAGCAGGATTGGATGGAGGCCTTCTTTCCCCAAAGCCAGGTGCATAACCATATAGTTCAAATAAATTGATAAGAAGCTAACCAGCAGCGAAAATAAGCCAAAAGTCAAAACTTTTCCTGTTAGCAATTTCAGGCGGTTGTTGCAGGCCAAAAGGCTGGTTCGCAGGCTATGAGACTGAAAGTCCATTGCACCCAGTATACCGCCCAGAATAACCAAGACCATGCTAGTCATCGAAGCCCCATTGAGACCAAGGTATTCCAGCGGATCAATGGCTTCTATCAGGCCTGGGGTCGTCTCAGGCGTGGCATTCAGGCCGACAGACAGATACTGCCGCCCCTCCAGCCAGGTTATGAGAGGCACCAAGAACAGCAGGATAGCCATACTCACTCTGAAAGCCTTGCTTGTTTTGATTTTCAGCCATTCGGCCCGCATCAAAGACAGGTATTCTCCCATCTCAGTCCCTCCCTTCTGTCAGATCAAAGAAGAGCTCTTCCAGACTATCCGCACCTTGCAGCACCTCCTCCAGTGTCCCCCGCTCGATAATCCGCCCTTGATGGATCAGCACCACATCATCGGTCACCATTTGCACCTCTGACAGGATATGAGAGGATAGGAGCACCGTCTTGCCCCGATCGGCCTGCTGACGGATAAAGCTGCGAAACCACTTGATACCGCTCGGGTCCAGCCCATTGGTCGGCTCATCTAAGATCAGAAACTGCGGATCCCCCAAAAGAGCCGCCGCCAAGCCCAAGCGCTGACCTTCGCCAAGTGACAGACTGGATAAGAGTGCCTTCTTCTTATGAGCGATTCCCGTCATCTCCAGCACCTCATCAATCCGAGACTTGGGGATGGCATTGCTGGCGGCAATGATTTGCAGGTGATCACAGACCCTGCGGCTGGGCAGACCGCCGATACCATCGAAAGTTGCTCCCACTGTCTTCAGGGGATAAGGCAGGCTGCTATAAGTCCGTCCGTCAAAGACGGCCTCGCCCGCATCTGCCCGATCCAAGCCCAGCAAAATCCTCAGCGTCGAGCTTTTGCCAGCACCATTGGGTCCCAGAAAGGCTGTAATCCGACCGCTTCCGGCCCTAAAAGAAATATCCTTCAGAATCTGCCTGTCCCCATGCTTCTTGCAGACTCCTTCTATTTTTACCAAATGTTCCATCCCATGCTCCTTTTTATAGTCTTTTAGTTTGCTTTTAGTACTAGGCAACGAGCCGCAGGCTGTACTGGGGTAAGGCAAGGCGAGTTAACGACGGAATAAAAGATAAACTAAATGACGATATTATTTGATGAGTACGAGTATACAGGAGCAAGTTCAGAAGAAGTTCAGACAAGAAAAAAACTTGCCTTGCGACAAGTTTCAGACCGTAGACAAAGAGCCACTAATTCTTCATTCTAATTTTCTGCGATGCGTTGCAAGAACAGTTGAATGATTCCAATTATTGTAAGTAAGGCGAGCAACTAACCGAGACTTCCCGCTGTGAGAAAAGCGAGAGCGGGACAGACTCACTCGGAAGTTTTGAGAGTAAAATAATTCTGTAAACGATTTTAGCCTAAGCCTAGAAACCAAAAGGCGAGGAAGCTCAAAACTTAGCTACGGAATTCCGAAGGAAGCCGCTAGCGTCCGTACTCTCCTAAGGGAAGTCTTAATGAGGACTTTCTCTTCAATCTAAGGCGGTGGGACAGACTCCCATGATGGCTGTGCCCTCACCCACAGAGGGATGGATCTTTTGGAAGATACCGTATAAGAGTCTGTCCCACCGCCTCTCTTCTCTCATTTTTCGACCGCCTCCCACAGCTGGCGGATGCTCTTTCTCCGTACAGGATCGACAAAATGCGGGGCAATTTCCAGCAGCGGCTGCAGGACAAAAGCTCGCTCAGCCGCATAAGGATGCGGGACAATCAAGTCCGGGCTGTAAATCTCTTCCTGCCCGATATAGAGAATGTCCAAATCAATGACCCGCGGTCCCCACTTGACCTCACGCACACGGCCTAGGTCGGCCTCAATAGCCAGCAGGGTCTGCAATAAATCCTGCGGTGCCAGCCAGCTTTCGACTTCTACCGCCTGATTGAGGAAAGGATCCTGCTCCACACCGCCCCAAGGCTCTGTCTCTATTCGGCCGGAAGCCTGCACCAGCCGGATGTGCTGCTCTGCCATTTTAGCCAAGGCTGCATCCAAATTGGCCGCTCTATCCCCCTGATTGCTGCCGAGGCCAATCAGGACCCGGCGTTTCTGCCTGACCAGTTTAACCGAGCAGGTTTCTAAAGGCAGGGGCACCGGTGCCCAAGGCTTCTTAACTTCCAGACTGACCTTTTGCACCAGCGGATGAGCCAGAAAAATCCGGTCAATCAGCTTGTAAGCCAGCGTCTCAATCAAATCCTCCTTGCCTTCCTGACACCAATGGGTCAAATCCTGAGCCAGCTCTCCGTAATGGATGGACGCCGTCAGATCATCTGTTTTGGCCGCCTGAGTCATGTCATAGTCTAAGATAACATCCAGAACAAAGCGCTGTCCCAATTCCTTTTCCGCTCCGAACAGACCGTGATAGGCATAAACTTCCAAATCCTTGATGCGCAGTTGGTCCATGCAACCCTCCTCATCTTTTAATGGCCCATTAATTTGTAGGCTTCATTTTTCAAATCCTTATCTGTCGCCAGAATTCCGCGGGCAGCTGTCGTCACCGTGGCTGTTCCCGGCTTTCTGACTCCGCGCATATTCATGCACATATGCTCCGCTTCGACCCAGACCAGAGCCCCCTGAGCCCCCAGATAGTCCATCAAAGCCTCAGCGATTTCCACCGTCAGCCGCTCCTGAATTTGCGGTTTTTTAGCATAGACCTCTACCGTCCGCGCCAGCTTAGAGAGACCGGCAACCCGGCCGTTGGGAATATAGGCGATATGAACCTTACCATAAAAAGGCAGAAAATGGTGCTCACACATGGAATGGAAAAAAATATCCTTCTCCACCACCATGTTATTGTCGATAATTTCAAAAGATTTTGACAGGTGCTCTTCAGCCGTCTCATCAAGGCCGGCAAAAATTTCCTGATACATCTTGGCTATCCGCTGCGGGGTTTCCTGCAGCCCTTCCCGGCTTCCGTCCTCGCCAATGGCCTCAATAATCTGAGCAACTGCTGCTTCTATTTTCTTGGTATCCATCTCTACTCCTGTCTTGGATTTAGTTTTTTTATGATATAGGGTCTGACCTGAGCCAGAAAATAAAGAGAACCGGTCAGGAGCAGGAGCTCATCTGCCTCATGCTCTGCAGCCAGATAATGCTCCAGATAGTCCGGCCAGTCCCTGTACGACAGCCCCTCCTTTTCAGCCAGCTCTTCCATCGCTTCCCGGGAAAAACTCCGCTTGTCTGCAAAAGCCGTCAGAGTCAGCTCTGCAGCAGGCACTGTCTTCAGCAGCCCGACCATTTCTTCCAGAGACTTGGTCTGAATGCAGGCAAACAACAGCTGCTTCTTCTGAGCCGGATAATGCTCTGACAGTGAAGCGAGGAGCGAGCGCATAGCGTGAGGATTATGGGCCCCGTCTATGAGTATGAGGGGCCGTTCTGAGAGCTTTTCCAGTCTCCCCGGCCAGACTGCCCTAAGCAGGGCCTCGTCTACCTCTGTCTGACTCAGGAGAGGCAGTCCTTTGAGGCGGCAGTATGTGTCACAGAGCTCAATAGCCAGAGCAGCATTATCGATCTGATGCAGCCCTAAAAGAGCTGTCCGATAATAAGCCTCAGCCCGATAGGCATTGGCAAAGGAAAAGACCTGACCCTGCTCTGTGCTATGGATATATTCTGCCTGATAATCCTGCGGACAGGTCAAAAGCGGTGCTCCTTTTTGGGCGGCGGTCTTCTTAATAACTTCTAAGGCCTGGGGAGCAATCCTGCCTGTCACCACCGGAACTGTCGGCTTGATAATCCCTGCTTTCTGCTCTGCTATTTTTTCTAAAGAATCGCCTAACAGCGCCACATGATCCAGCCCAATGGTGCTAATGGCGGTCAGATCCGGCCGGCAGACATTGGTACTGTCCAGAAGCCCGCCCATGCCGACCTCAATCAGGGCCACATCGACCTGCTGCTGGACAAAGTAATCATAGGCCAAGGCTGTAGCAATCTCAAACTCAGTCACTCCCAGCAAAAGAGCATCTTCTGCCTGCTGGGCCAAGAGAGCCTGATAGTCTGTCAGCAGCTGCTGGAGATCCAAATCAGAAATGGCAGAGCCATTGATGGCAATCTGTTCATTGTAGCTGACCAGATAAGGCGAGGTAAAGGTTCCCACTTTAAGGCCCTTCTGTTGCAAAAGCTGGCGCAGATGGGCAATGGTCGAGCCCTTGCCGTTGGTCCCTGCTATATGAATGACCGACAGCTGCAGATGCGGCTTGCCCCGCAGCTCCAGCAAACGCTCCATACGCTCCAATCCAAAATTCGGACTGTCCGTCCGATAGGCTTCCAGCCAGCTGACATCCGGTAGTTGTGTTTCTTTCATCTTACTTATACTGAGCTAAATTCATGTCTTCTGTTTTCTGAGCCAAACGAATGGCATCGCCGACTGCTGCAGCCATCCTGTGAACGGCTACATCATGCACCCGTACCACTTCCACTCCCTTGCTGGCCGCAATGCTGGTCAAATGCGCTGAAGCCAAATCCCTATTTTGAAAGCCTTCTTCCTTTTCAGGATTGCTTTCAATCGCATGTTCTTCTAAGATACTGACCAGAAAACGCTTGCGGGACACCCCCAGAAAAATCGGAAAGCCAGCCTCGTGCAGAGCATCCAATTCCTGCAGCAGCAAAAGATTCTCCCGCTTGGTCAAGCCAAAACCGATACCCGGATCCAGCAGAAGCTGTTCTCTGGAAAGTCCGGCCCGCTCCGCCTGCTTCAGAGACTTGCCAAAGAAAGTCCACATCAGATCGGCAATCTCCATCTCCGCACAGGCGGTCAGCTCAGCCTCGCTAAAGGCTGGTTCAAAGCCAAAAACGGGGAAGATTTTGGAACTGGCATGTTGGGGCCGGGCCATGACTGGATTGAACATCACAATGACAGGCACTGCCCTTTCTGCGGCCAATCCAGCCATCCTTTTATCCCCCAGAAGACCGGTAATGTCATTGATAATCGCAGCGCCGGCAGAGAGAGCTGCCGCAGCAACTTCCGACTTCCAAGTATCTACCGAAATCAGCACATCGCTTTCACGGCGAATCGCTTCAATAACCGGCACCACCCGCTCTATTTCTTCCTTGATATCGACAAAATGGCTGCCCGGCCGCGTAGACTCTCCGCCGATGTCCAGCAGATGCGCCCCCTGAGCAATCAGCTTTCTGGCCTGCTCCAAGGCAGTTTCAACCGTATTATAGCGGCCCCCGTCCGAAAAAGAATCCGGCGTGACATTGATAATCCCACACAGGGCTGTCCTGCCCTCTGGAGCCAGTTCTCTTAGATTAAGCATTTGACCTTTCATTTCTTACTTCCTTAGCGGCTTTTCAGCAAAAAAGGCACACCCATCCAGTGTACCGCAAAGCTGGCAGCAGATGCAGCATTCAGTCCTATGAACTGCACTCGACTCCACAAGCAGGCCCTATCTGGCCTCTTGTTTCAGTTACCATTTTACCATAATTCTTCTATTTAAGAAAATACTTTTTAAAAGCAAAAGAGCTAAAGACTGAGGAGTCTGGCATTTTGAAGCATAGGAATCAGCATTGCCAGCTCCAAACGCTGGAAAATAGGACGCAGCAGATAAGAATGCCAAGTCCAGCCCCAATAAGACAAAAAACACAACATTTCCGGAGAATTTGCTGCAAGAGAAAGAGGCTGGGACAGATCCCCATGATGGCTGTGTCCTCACCCGCAGAGGGATGGATCTTTTGGAAGATACCCTATAAAAGGCCCCTGACTATCCAACAGAATTCATCAGAATCATAATGAGTACCGCAACGCCATTTCGCAGCATGTGGGCCAAAATAGCCATTTCCAAACGCTTGGTCATATAGGCCACCGCAGCTAAGACCGCCCCCATGCCCGCATACACAACAAAACTGCCTATATCGGTCGGACCGTGGACGAGGCCGAAAAGAATCACCCCTACAGACAAGCCCCAGACATAATGCTTGGCAAAAATCTTCTGGGGAATCAAGCCGCGAAAGACCACTTCCTCTAAAACAGGCGCCTGAAACACGGCTCCTGCTACCAGCAAAATATTGGGAACATTTTTAAACAAAGCATTCAAGGCATCCTGATTGGCTGTGCTTACAGCATGGCCCTCCAGCATCATGATGATCATTCCCAGCATGCTGGCACCAATCATGGCCACAAAAGAAACCGCCAGCCAGCCCAGCGACGACCATTTGAAAAAGCTAAAATCAAAGCTCAGCAGCTCCTCTTGCTTGGCCATTCGCAGGACAAAAAAGACAATCAGGAAATAAACCACCAAGACAGATAAGGTCTGTCCAGCTGAAAAATTCTTCGCAGAAGCAGTCACCTGCCGGATAAATAGAAAGGGCAGCTGGCTTAGAAATAAGACAAAGAGAATCAGCAGGATATATTCTGCTTTTTTCAGAATTGCTTTCATATTTTCCTCCTTTTTCCAGTATAACGGAAATTTCCCATTTTGTATAGCAGATTTTTATGAATGGGAGCTCTTCCAGCAGTCAAAAAGCCCAGTCAAACTGAGCTTTTATCGTCCTTTCGTTTATCTTTTATTACTTCGTTATTTCGCTTTGCCCTAAATCAGGACTGTCTGCAGCCCGCTGCCTAGCACTAAAAGCAAACTAAAAGACGAAGCATTATCTGATATTATTGATTTTTAAAGCGCTCGACTTCACGCGCAATGACCAACTCTTCGTCGGTCGGAATCACTAAAACCTTCACCTTGGCTTCCGGGGTGGAGATAACCCCTTCTGCTCCGCGAACATTCTTAGCAGGCTCAATATCACAGCCAAACCATGAAAGTCCAGAAATCACAGCCTCGCGGACAAGGTCAGAATTTTCCCCAATACCGGCTGTAAAAATAATAGCATCAGCACCGTTTAAGACGGCAAAGTACTGACCGATATATTTCTGAATACGGTCTACAAAAATATCAAAAGCCAGTGTCGCGTCATGATCCCCTGCTTCCATAGCACTCTCAATATCCCGCATGTCGCTGGAATTGCCGGAAACTCCCTTGAGACCGGACTCACGGTTGAGGACATGGCTGATATCTTCCGGACTGCTGAAATCATCTGTATGCAGCATGAGGTAAGGAATGATAGCAGGATCAATATCGCCCGTCCGTGTCCCCATCATGACACCGCCCAGCGGAGTGAAGCCCATAGATGTATCTACTGAAAGACCCTTGTCAACCGCTGTGATAGAAGCGCCGTTGCCAATATGGCAGGTAATCAGCTTCAGTTCTTCAATCGGCTTGCCCAGGACTTTGGCAGCTTCCTGTGCCACATACTCATGGCTGGTGCCGTGAGCGCCATATTTCCGCACTTTATTTTCCGTGTAATACTTGCTCGGCAGAGGATAGCGGTAAGCTTTTTCCGGCATACTGGTATGAAATGATGTATCGAAGACCAGCACGCTGGTAATATCCGGCAGAATTTCTCTGAAAGCCCGAATACCGGCAGCGTTAGCCGGATTATGCAGCGGAGCCAGCAGGGACAGTTCTTCCACCTGCTGAATCACTTCCTCCGTCACCAGAGCTGAATCTTTAAAATGTTCGCCGCCGGCTACGACACGGTGGCCGACACCGGTAATTTCATCATAAGACTGGATAATGTCAAAGCGCTTCAGGTCATCCAGCAAAATTCTGACTGCCTGCGTATGGTCCGTAATATCAAGAATTTGCTGCTCTGACCGGCCGTCAAACTTGACTGTTGAAATGGAATCCTTGAGACCAATCCGCTCAATCAAACCTTTAGCCAGCACCTGTTCCTGCGGCATCAGATAGAGCTGCCATTTGAGACTGGAACTTCCTGCATTAATCGAAATTGTTTTAGACATTTCTTCACCTCTTTAAGCGTTTTCAGAAACATTATATCAGAAATTTGTTTGAATTTCACTATCTTTGTACCAGTTTTGAAAACTTTGACGGAATTTAAACATCTCTTCCTGATTCTGCAAATCACGCAGCGGATAGATAAAAGGCTGGATGTTGTTTTCTTCCTGTTTCCTCAAAACAAAGAGGGTCTTAGCATACTTGCTGCTGGAGAAAATAGACTCAGGCAGGGTAATCATCGCGATAAACTGAGCTTTGGACAGCAGCCATTTTTTTAGCAGGGGGCTCTGATCGCTGGTCAGCAAATCATTAGGGGCCAAAAAGATTGCATAACCGCCCGGCTTCAAATATTTGAGTGACTGCTCCATCAAGAGATGATGAGCATAGGTATGCTCATCCCGACTGGCCACCTCATAGCGGGCTGCAATACTGTCATCTGGGTAGTAGCCGACCGGCAGGTCGCTGATGATCAGATCGCTTTCTTTCAGAACCTGCGGGCGGACCGCATCCCCCTGAGCAAAATGAGCCTTAGAGTTCATCACTTCGGCAATGCTGGCCGACAGGTCAATCAGAAGGTCATCCAATTCCAGCCCCAGATAATCCACCTTCTTTTGGGTATGATTGAGAATCGTCTCAGCTAAATTCCCCGTCCCGCTGCCGATTTCCAAGACATCTGCTTCTTCATTTCGGGCTAATTGATCCAGAAGAAAGGTTATCAGGAGGCCGATAGAATCCGGTGTAAACTGATGATTGGCCTGCAGGGGTTCTGTCTGCCCCGCCTTCATAAATATAAATTGGTAGGCCCGGCGCCATTCTTCCTTAGTCAGATGCAGTGACCGGATTTTTTCGTCATTGGCCAGCACTTCTTTCAAATCTGTATCTCCATCCAGATAAATGCCGTTCTGCTCAATAAGAGCATCGTAAAAATTCGTGGAAAGAGCATTTTGGATATTTTGTACATTTTCGAGAATCAGAGTATAGGCTGTTTCTATTTTTTCAAATTTCATGGTATCCTCCGTTTCCCTATCATACCAAAATTAGCGCTCCTTTCCAAGCCTTATCAAGTTACAAAGATTTTACAGTTATATTAGTCCTCGTTTTGCTCCTCTTTTAGACGCTCTGAATCGGCTGCCTCTGCCTCCTTCTGGGCCGTCTCTTGCTCTTTTTTTGCCTCCCCGCCTTCTTGCTCTTTCTCCGGGCGGGCAAGGGAAAAGCCAAAGTTATAAGAATGCCCATTGCGGAGCTGGCTGGTGATGTCCAGCTTATCTCCCTGACGGCTGTAACTGGCACTGCCTTGGTCAAATTCCAGCCGGCCTTCAGCATCTTTGACTGACTCCTTTGTCCATACCGCCATAGCATAAGCTACCGTCTTTTCCCGATTCAGCAGCTGCAGGCGCTGACCGGCGACCTGACGGTTGAGGTAAAACTGCAGCAGCATACTGAAAACAGCCGCCATAAAGACCGCATAAAGCAGCACACCGGCCTTAACCTTCCTCCTGAACACGATAAACAAGTTCCCTTTCTAAGCCTTTTTCAAAAATAAAATGAAAGCGGACAAACTCTCCTTCCTGAGCGATCTGAGCCGACTTAAGCCCATAAATCATAGGCTGGTAACCGCGGCCGCTTTTATCCGTCTTGCGAAAGTCATCGCTTCTGGACTTGCCCAGAGCCAAGTCTTTCCCATCCTGCCGGATATAGATTTTATCATTTTCAACCTTGTCAAACCGGCTGCGCGACAGTTCATTTTCCAGCTGCTCGGAAAATAAGAGCCACTCCTGCTGCTCATTGTTCTGCTGCTGGCGCAGTTCGGACGCTAACAGCTGCGTCATGGCCTGAAAGACCAGAAAGCCGCCGCTGAGGGCCAGGAGTGCCACCAAGGTTTCCAGCAGCGTAAAGGCCCGAATCTTAACGTTTCTGAACATTGAGCACCACCTCTCCCTCATGATAAACTGTCAGTTCCCGGTCTGTCTTGACTTGGCGGACCGTGATGCCGTTGGCACTGAGGGTGTCCTGCCCAGTCTGCAGAGCCATCTTAGCCAGACGCAAGATTTCCCCCTCCCGCAAAAGCCGGCTTTGCTCTTTGCGCGACTGGCGGATCTGTCCCAAAAGCAGGCTGACGATGGCAGCAAAGACAGCCATTGCCGTCAAGGCTTCCAAAAGGATGCTAGCGCTGATTTTCTGTCTTTTTAAACTTCCCATTGCCCATATAAAGCTGGTAAACAACTGTCCTCTCCTCCGTCTGAAAAATGATTTTGCTGAGCGATGAATTGCCGCCCGCCTGATCAAAGTGGATGGCCTGCTGCTCGTGCTCCTGAAGGGTTTGAGGAAAGACCAGCTCCTGATAGACATTCGAGACAGCCCTTTCTGATATTGTCAGAGACATCTTTTCATGTCCGGCTGCACTCAGCTGCTGCGTTTCCCGATACAGCTGCTCAAATTCCAGAAAAAAGAGCTGCTCCTGAACCTGCCGAAAGCCGGCCTGCACAGAACCCGACAGGCTCAGCAGAACCAGACTGACTGCAAAGAGCACCAAGAGGCTTTCCAGCAGGGTAAAAGCCTTAATTGGCAACTGTCTGAGTCTCACTGCTGTGCTTTCCATAATAAGCCTTATACGAGTCAGCCTGTTTCTGGCTGATGCTGCCGGCACTGACCAGCTTGCTCAGCGTTGCCTTATCATTGCTATTCTTCAGCTCATACAGCTCCGCCTGGCTCTCAACGACCTTGACAACAGCCGCATTTCCAGTGTCTGCAACCGCATCTTTCTGCTTGCTCAGATTGGGCACAAAGAGCAGCAGGAGCACGCTGATAACCAAGAGCACAATCAGCATTTCAATCAGCGTAAAAGCCTGAACGTTCAAAGTTTTGAATCTTTTCATAGGGATACCTCCATATTCTGATAGATGGGCAAGAGCATTGCCGCATAAAGTAAAACGATAACAAGGGCTACAAAGACGAAGACCAGAGGCTGAATCAGATTCATGGCCCGATTGATGCGCAGGAAAAACTCTTCCCAGGTCTTCTCGGCATAAACCTCCAATTCACTGCCCAGCTTGGATTTGACTTCGCCGTATTCAATCATCAGAGCCAATTCCTTTTTAAAGAAGGGATAGCTGCTGACCTTATCCGCATAAGCCTGTCCGGCCTCAAGAGCAGCAGTCATATCTTTGCCCACTTCCTGAAAAAGGCGGGACGGCTGCTCCTGCATAACGGCGAAAATCTGACTCAGCTCCAAGCCTTGGCCAATCATATTGCCCCATTCCCGGGCATAATAGGCTGTTAAATAAGCCCGAAGCAGACTGCCAGCAAAAGGCAGCCGGGCCAGCCGGCTGAAGAAAGCGATTGGAGCAGCCTTGCGGTAATAGACATAAGCTCCTGTCAGCAAAAGCAGCAGAAGCAGACTGCCGCCCAGAAAAAACTGCGGCAGCTGGCTGATAAACTGGGTCGCCAGATTTTGCCTGTCCAGCTGCGGCAGCAGATAATTGCGCAGTCCCAGCATGATTAAGACTAAAAAGCCCAGCAGCAGAAGGGGATAGGTCCCCACCTCAATCAGTTTTTTTCTGACCTTGGACAGATTGTCCAAGTAATGCCCGATTTTCCCCAGACTGAGAGTCAGGTTGCCATGCAGCTCTGATAGGGAAAGCTGCGTCACCACGCTGTCAGAAAAACCCAGACGGCTGACAATCTGCGAAAAGGACTGCCCGGCTGCCAAACCTGCCTGCATCTGGCGGACATAGGCCTCTTCCAACAGGGCGCTCCGCCTTAAGAAGTCAATTATTTCTGCTAAATGAAAGCCGCTGGAAAACAGATTGTAAAAAAGCTCTATCACTTTCTTCTGCTTAGGCGTAGACAATCTTTTCGGTCTGCCTCTGCTCAGCACTGATATGTCCCGCTGCAAAAAGCTGATCAATCTGCTGATTCCAGCGGTTTGCCTTATGTTCTTGATAGTTTTGATTGACAAAATCGACGACACCTCCTCCCCCGATTAAACGCTGATAACAGACTCCCTGCAGCACCATCCGCAGCTCATCCTCACTGACCCCCAATTCTAAGAGCCGCTCATAGACACCGCGGACGCTCTTGGCATGAATGGTTGAGAAAACAGTCGCTCCCGTCAGACTGGCCCTTACCACCGCCCGGGCTGTTTCCCGATCGCGGATTTCTCCGATAATCAAAAGGTCCGGCCGATGACGCAGCGACAGCTTGATCAGGTTATCATAGGTCATGCCGATCGTTTCATTGAGCTGCAGCTGCAGCATGGCTTCCTGCTTGATTTCGACCGGATCTTCAATGGACATGACCTGCTGATCGGAAAATCCAAGCCGGGCCAGATGATACATGAGAGTGGTCTTGCCGCTGCCCACAGGACCTGAAAAGAGATAGAGCCCGCGCGCCTGGATTTTCTCCCGCAGCTCCGGCAGGTTCTCAAACCAAAAGAGCAGTTCGCGATCCTCATCGTGCAGCAAGCGGATAACCAGGCTCTCATAGCCGCGATAATCTCCTACTGTCGACAGGCGAAGAGACACTGTCAGATCCCCGCAGTCATAATCACAGGAGCCCAGCTGACTGCGGCGCTTCTCGCCGACATTCATACCGGCTACAAATTTAAAATGACTGATTAGGGCAGAAAACTGCTCAAAATCATAGGCCTGAATAAAACGGCGCTCGTCACCGATACGCATATAAAGCTCATAACTGCGGCTCTTGGGAATGAGATAGAGGTCCTGCGCCCCTTCCTCTCTGGCCTGACGAATCATGCTTTTTGCAATTTCTTGAACCATAAATCCTCCTTACCTTACTATTCGCAAAAGAATCTCAAAAAAAGAAAAAGACCGAGAAAAATCTCAGTCTTAGTCTCTAGCTGTCGCTTTGGCCCTCTCTTTATTGCATCGTTTTTAATTTTACCTGACAGGTTCGGTGCTTTTCACTGCCGCTCTGCCGAATATAGCCAGGCCGGTATTTGCTTTTTGGAATCTGGCAGTCATTTTCCAGCAGGAAGAGCGAGTGATACTGCTGAATCTCCTCATTGCATTCCTCGCACCAGCGCCGGTCCTCAGGATTCCAGAAAATCGTCATCAAATCACTGCGGCTGTTATAAAGCGGCGACTGTTCAGCCATTTCCAGCCATCGCTGCTTGTAATGCTTGAGCGCTGCATAGTAATCCTCAAATTCTTTCTTTTCAACAATGTCCTCTTCCCAGCCAGTCAGAAACCACCAAGGTTCATAATCCCCATACATTTCAATTACACAATACATACTAGTCCTCTTTCTGTACCGTATATTATATTAAAAATCCTTTGATAGTTAAACTAATCTGCTCAGAGACCCTACAAAGCTGACTGATTTGCACAAAAAATTCTTCCGGCCGAAGTCAGAAGAACCTTCTATAATCACTGATATTCAGAGGCCGGGACAGACTCCCATGATGGCTGCGTCCTCACCCACAGAGGGATGTATCTTTGGGAAGATACTGTATAAGACTTCCATGATAGCGGCGTCCTCAGTCACAGAGGGATGTTTCTTTTGGAAGACACCCTATAAAAAGTCCCCAGCCGCCTCCAGTTCTATCATTTGAGTTGCAGAGGCAGCGGTTGGGAGAGATTCTATTGACTTTGGTCAACCAAAATCTCTCCTGCACAGTCCATCAAGCGCTTGAGCGTCAATGAATCCCTGCTAAGCAGCTTCTTATTCGTTGAACCATCAGCCCTTACAAACCGCTGCTTTGACAGCAAGCTTTGCCTGACTTTATTCACAGCTGCCCTGCCTCACTTTCGAATGGTTCGGCTCAGACTGAAAAGGTTCCCCAAAGCCTTTCACTCTACCGGGCTTAACGAAGGTTGGTTTTGACTTTCGAAAAGTACTCGTTATTGGGGTGAGAGGTCATTCTCAATAATGACCTTAATGGTCTGGTGGGCGGCCGCCTGCCCAAAGACCTCGTAGGCCTTGTCAATCTCACTGAGCTTGAAATAGTGGGTGACCAATTTCTCCGGCTCAATCTTGTGGCTTTCCAGGGCCTTGAGCAGCTGCGGAGTGGTATTGGTCGATACCAGACCGGTCGTCACATTAATGTTGCGGATCCAGAGTCTGTCCAAGTCAAACTCAACCGGACAGCCGTGAACACCGGCATTGGCAATGGTACCGTCCACGCCGATAATCTTTTGACAGAGGTCAAAGGTGGCAGGAATACCGACTGCTTCAATGGCTACATCTACACCGCGGCCTTCTGTCAATTCATAGATCTTCTCAACAGCCTTCTCTGGATCGGCAGAATTAACCTTGTGAGTAGCACCGAAAGACAGGGCCGTATCCAGACGATGGTCATCCAAGTCAACCATGATGAGCTTGGCTGGCGAGAAGAACTGGGCCGTCAAGAGAGCTGCCAGACCAACTGGCCCAGAACCAACAATAGCAACTGAACAGCCAGGTTCCACTTTCCCTTTCAGCACTCCGATTTCATAGCCAGTCGGCAGAATATCAGACAGCATGACCAAAGCTTCGTCAGACAGGCCTTCCGGTGTATGATAAAGGGTATTATCAGCATGGGGTACGCGCAGATACTCTGCCTGCATGCCATCAATCAAATGGCCAAAAATCCAGCCGCCCTCATCCTCGCAGTGGGCATAAATCCCCTTCTTGCAGTAGTAGCACTTGCCGCAGGCGCAGACACAGGAAATCAGGACCTTGTCACCCTTTTTAAAGTTGGTCACACCTTCACCCACTTCTTCGACAATCCCAATGCCTTCATGGCCCAGAATGGTGCCGCTCTTGACAGCCGGAACATCGCCTTTGATGATATGGAGATCCGTCCCACAGATGGTGGTCTTGACCAAACGGACAATGGCATCGGTCGGCTTGCGGACCAGCGGCTTATCCACATCCACAAATTGTGCAAGCCCCGGCTTGACATAAGTATAAGCTTTCATAGGCTATCCTTTCTTATATTATTATATATGAATTTACTGATTTTATTTTATCTTATTTCCGAAAGAATTGCAAACGCTTTCCCGATGCAGAAAACCGGAGCCTTTAGAATCTGAAAGACGAACAATGCAGACAAAAAAAGCAGGATAGAAGCCCAAATCGCTGATTTCGGTTTCCAGTCCCGCTTTCTTGTTCTTATAAAGTACCTAAAGCAACCATAGTTGTCATCGCTGCATCGTAGTAGTTGCCAGACGGCAGATCCTGTATGAAGAGATACTTATTCTGCTGTACCAGCTTACGGAAATCCCTGTCCTGATTAGCCGCATAAAATACCGGCGCACTGAAGCTGCCTGACTGATGCGAATTCAGGGGCTGGCCTTTGAGATTGTAGCCTGCATAGATAGAATCCTGCTCCATAAAGAACTGCATCATCTTGTCCAATAGGGCCTGACTCTTCTTATCCTTGCTCTGGGCCAGATTGTATGGCAGACGGCAGGCATTATAGGAATAAAAGCCGTCATTTTCTGACTCAACCGTATTGGCATCCGCCACCCGAACCTGATCGCCTTCTACCCACATGAAGTCCGGCAGAAGACCGGTATCGGTCTGTGCGCTGATTTTTTCCAGCTTGCCCAGCATATTGTCCTTAATGGTCAGCCACTGCTGATTGTTTGTCAACTCATAGAAAGCCTCAAACTGGTGAGGCAGAGTATCAGAAGTCCGCATCAGATTGTAAAATTCTGATTCAGCATTAGCCCAGTTCCCAACGGTCAAAACGCCATTGCTTTCATTATAATTGTAGCGGAGAATATCTTCCAACACTGCCTGAGCCTGAGCCTTGTATTCATCAGCCTTGTCCGGCCACTGCTTAGCAGCCTGAATCAGGGCATAGGCGATATACAGATCTCCGTCTGTCGCATTGTTTTCGTCTGCATGGCTGATTTCATCCCCCTTGACAGTCTGTTTCCAGGACATGAGCTGGGTATCGCCCAAGCGCTGAGCCAGATAGTATTGGTAGAGCTGTTCAAAATCCGCCTGGTCTGCATCCCCCTGCTTGGCCGCATCCACAGCAATGACCATTCCATAGCCCTGTCCTTCTGACAGAACGACATTTTCTGTCTGGCTGTTGGTCGTCTTGACATAAGCCTGATTGTTTTTTTCAACAACATAGGCGTTCTTCCATTGATGATAAACGCGGTCTTTCAGATAGGTTGTACTATTCATTCTGGTATAAAGGAGGATGGCCGCTAAGGCCGCAAGGATGGCTATAAACCAAATAAATCTTAATCTTGTTCTTTTCACAATGTCTCCTAACCTGCAAATCGTTTTGTTTTCACCCACTTCGTCTCTTTCCGTCTCAAAATCTTATCCAGCACAACGGAGCCAACTGCATCCAAGGATACGACAATAAAGAGCTGCGAATAAGTCAGATAAGATACGAGGGCCAGCCAGATCTGCTTGGGCGTTGCCTGACCAAACTGAGAGGCCAGAGCAATGTTGATCTGCAAGAGATACAGCAGAATCATCAGCAGCCAGTTAAAGAGCATCAGCTGGGCAATATAGATATTATCAGCATCAAAGGCAAAGGGAATGTTCACACTCGGGTGAAAGAGCTGAACAAGCATGGCCACTACATTGGCAAAGAAAACTAAGTCAGACAGCACAATGGCCAGATTGAACCAGAAGAAGGTACAGGAATAGTTAAAGACTTCCAGTTTGACCCGCCAGTTGCCGCGGCCAAAGAGGTGCTTGAAATTGGCCAGCACCACCTCGTAATTGCCCTTGGCCCAGCGCTTGCGCTGCATATAGTAGGATTTGAGAGTCTCAGGCTCCTGCTGAAAGGCTTCGGAATTGTAAGCCAGAGCAATCAGCTTGCCGCTCTGCATAATTTTAAAAGAAATTTCCGTATCTTCCGTCAGAGCGCCGTTTTTCCAGCCGCCGATACTCTTGACAAACTCCGTGTTGATCAAAAAGTTGGTTCCCGGAATCCGGCCAATCTTAAAGAGATGCCACATCCCCACATGGTAAACCCGCTGAGTAACCACAATCTCCTGATTGATACAGCGTGTCAGGAAGTTCTGATTGGCATTGCGGGTTTTATTGCGCCCAAAGGAAGCTACATGGCGTTCTGGATCTTCCAAAACCTTCTTGACCAGGAAGTAGAGAGCATTCTTTTCCGGCATGGCATCCGCATCATAGACACAGATGTAATCCCCCTTAGCCATTTTGAGGGCATCGTTGAGAACTCCGGCCTTACCGCCGGTACCCGTACGGTCTGTAATGGTAATGTCGCGGCCTGCATACTCAGGCAGTGCCTGCACCTTGAGCATTTCCTGATAGGTGTTGTCTGAGCAGTTATCCGCAAAGAGGAGCAGCTCCACTCTGTCATGCGGATATTCCAGATCCAGAATGGCCTTGGTGGTCTGGGCAATCACCACATCTTCATTGTGGGCCGGAACCACTACCGTTACCATCGGATAGTCTTCCAAAGGACCGGTGTCTACATCAAAATCACTGTGTTTCATCCAGAAATGAACTGCCGAAGCCAAAATGACCAAGGCCCAAGCCAGCGATATCCAGATAGAAAACAGGGTGATAATCATAACAATTTGACTAATCATGGTGCTTCACCGCCCTAAAGTTTTTATTGACCCGATTGTAAATAACCAAGTAAAAGATGAACAGAATCACAAAACTGAGTGCAAAAAAGAAACTCAGAGTCATGGAAATCGTAAAAAAGAAATCAGTTAAAGACATGGCATCCTCCTAATATTCAATGATAATATCCGTTTCCAGCTGCCGCTCTAAATTGCTCAAAGCGTCCTCAAAGCGATGGAAGCGATCAACATTGTCCGCATCAATCTCCAAATAGCCCGACTGGAACTGGATATGCGACCGGCTGGTCTTATTTTTGAAATGCATGGTAATCAAGTCAGCCTGCACCCGCTCTTGGAAATGGCTCCTGAGATTCTGTTCCGTCCTGCTTGTCAGAACCAGAAAATTTCCATTTGAAACATAGTAAAGCGTTTCGCCATCCTGAAAACTCCATTTGAGCAGTCGGTGGATCTGTTTCAGCATCCGCTTGTACTCATGGGTATTGATTTGGAAAAAGTGGCGATTGTGTGTCCAGTGAATCAGCAGAGCCTGAAAAGACTGCTGCTCCTGCAAATGGATCTTCTGAACCAGCTCATCATAATCTGCCGCCGCTTCCTCACTATCATCCTGAACCAAAGAAAAGCGCTCATGCAGATAGTGATTGACCCGGCTGGCCAGCCAAGCGCTGACAGAGAAAGTATAGAGCAGGAGAAAGATGTCATTGTCCGGCAGATAGGCCACATCAAAGATGAGGATAACCGTTGTAAAAACGATACCTAAAATCATGATCCAGCTAACCAACAGATCAGACAGGACAAAGACACTAAAAATCCCTAATAAAATCAAGGCTGCCACAACGTAAAATATACTTGTTGCAAAAAACCAACTGTAAACAAGGACTGCTGCCGCTGCCAATACCAACAGCAGCAAGGAGCCTTCCAGTGCTCTTTTTCTAAACATTTTCTACTCCAGTTTTAAATTCTTTCGGCCGCTCCGACCTTTGATCAAAATAATAAGCAATCGCCTGAGCAATCCGCTGCGAAGCCAGACCGTCCCCGTAAGGGTTGCTGGCCTGAGCCATCTGCTGGTAAAGTGCCTCATCATCCAGCAGCTGCTCCATTGCCTGACGGACTGCATCGCTTTCTGTTCCGACCAGCTTCAGAGTTCCTGCTGCCACTCCCTCCGGCCGCTCAGTCGTATCCCGCAGGACCAGTACCGGCTTGCCCAGAGAAGGCGCCTCTTCCTGAACACCGCCCGAGTCAGACATGATAAAGTAACTCTTGGCTGCAATATTATGAAAATCCAAGACATCCAGCGGATTAATGAGGTGAATTCGCTCATGGCCGCTCAGAATATCTTTGGCCGCTTCCTGAACGGCCGGACTCAGATGGACAGGGTAGATGATTTCCACATTCTCCCGTTCCTCTACGACCTGACGCAGGGTTGCAAAGACACGACGCATCGGCTGCCCCTGATTTTCCCTGCGGTGCATGGTGACCAGTATTATTTTAGAAGCCGGATTGACAGCCTGCAGCACCTCGTGCTGGTAGCCTTCCTTGACCGTCAGCTTGAGGGCATCAATAGCCGTATTGCCGGTAATAAAAATCTGATCCTCCGGATGATTTTCTTTCAGCAGATTTGCCTTGCTGTCTGCAGTCGGTGCAAAATAAAGGTCGGTCAGAGAATCCGTCATCTGGCGATTCAGCTCCTCTGGAAAAGGAGAGTACTTATTCCAGGTTCTGAGGCCGGCTTCCACATGCCCCACCCGTACCTGATTGTAGAAAGCTGCCAGACCGGCCGCAAAAGTCGTCGTCGTGTCACCGTGCACCAGCATGATGTCCGGCTTTTCTTCTTTTAAAATCCCGTCCAGCTTATTCAATATCTTGACAGTAATATCTGACAGGCTTTGGTTGGCCCCCATAATGTCTAAGTCATAATCCGGCACCAGACCAAACGTTTCCAATACCTGATCCAGCATCTGACGATGCTGCGCTGTCACTACCGTCTTTGTCTCAAACAAATGGTTCTGCTTTTTCAGTTCGATCACAAGCGGAGCCATCTTGATAGCCTCCGGCCGCGTACCAAATACGACCATTACTTTTGTTTTCTGCATTTTCCTCACCAAACAATCAAATAATTGTGATAACTTTTTACTAAAAAAAGTTTGTCCTTAAGCCACCAATATTTTACCATCAACTAATTTTATAATCAAAGCATTTCCAGCTTTTTCATACGTTCTTAATTTTGATTTACACGTTGGTAACTTATTTAAGATTAGTTTAATGTTCTTAACTTAACTGTAACTTAAAGTTTCTGAAATTTGCCTATTTTTTTGCAAATAATCAATAATAAACTACTGATTTTAGAGCAGCCAGCCCATGCTCTGCCTGCTTTCATTGTATTTTCCTTTTTTACATTTTTCATTTTTATTCACTATGAATATATAGAGTTATGTTAAATGATTGTTACGGCTCCTGTTCTCTGATGAGACGACACAGCCTAAAAAATAATACCTCCTACTTGTATTATAGGATAATATTTTGAGGTATGCAAGCATTTATAGGCTGCAAAAAAAGAAAAAACTCCCTCTCGAAAATTCGAGAGAGAGTCTTGTTCTTATTTCAGGATAAGAGTCTCATCTGCTTCTGCACCTTCAGACAAGGCAACGATTTCGTCAATGATTTCAACCTCGTTGACAGCCTGAGGCTCCAGATTGCGGTAGCGGGCCATGCCGGTACCGGCTGGGATGATTTTCCCAATGATAACATTTTCCTTGAGTCCGAGCAGATGGTCTTTCTTGCCGCGGATAGCTGCATCGGTCAGGACACGCGTTGTTTCCTGGAAGGAAGCCGCAGACAGGAAGCTGTTGGTCTCCAAGGAAGCCTTGGTGATTCCCATCAGGACCGGACGGGCTGTCGCAGGGACACCGCCAGAAATGACCACGTCGCGGTTCGCATCCGTAAAGTCGGTAATGTCCATCAGTGTTCCCATGAGCAGTCCGGTATCGCCTGGATCCATGACACGGACCTTGCGGATCATCTGACGGACCATCACCTCGATGTGCTTGTCGCCGATTTCTACCCCTTGGCTGCGGTAAACTTTCTGTACCTCAGCAAGGAGATAGGTCTCAACAGACAAGACATCACGAACCGCCAGCAAGTGCTTGGGCTGGATAGACCCTTCGGTCAGAGCAGCACCGCGGGAGACCTGGTCGCCTACCTCTACCTTCATGCGGGCTGTAAATGGCACCACATATTCTCCTTCACCAGTCGTGCCCTTGACATAGACCTTCTTGGTACGGGTTGATGCATCTTCTTCGATAGCGGTAACCTCACCCTTGACTTCCGTGATGACCGCCTCCCCTTTCGGATTGCGGGCTTCAAAGATTTCTTGGACACGAGGCAGACCTTGGGTGATATCGGTATTAGAGGCAACCCCGCCCGTGTGGAAGGTCCGCATGGTCAGCTGGGTACCCGGCTCCCCGATAGATTGGGCAGCGATGGTTCCGACTGCTTCACCGACTTCAACTGCATCACCGGTCGCCAGGTTGATACCGTAACAGTGACGGCAGACACCGTGGCGGGTGTTGCAGGTAAAGACGGAACGAATGGTGACCTCCGTCACGCCGGCAGCAACGATTTCGCGGGCTTTGTCTTCAGTAATCAGCTCATTGGCCCCGACAATCACCTGACCGGTTTCAGGATGCTTCACGGTCTTCTTGGTGTAACGGCCGTTCAGACGTTCTTCCAGCGACTCAATCATTTCCTTGCCTTCGGTGATAGAAGTGATGAGCAGGCCGCGGTCCGTACCGCAGTCGTCCTCACGGATAATCACATCCTGAGCCACATCCACCAGACGGCGGGTCAGGTAGCCCGAGTCAGCTGTCTTGAGGGCCGTATCGGTCATCCCTTTACGGGCTCCGTGGGTGGAGAAGAACATTTCCAGAACGGACAGACCTTCACGGAAGTTAGACAGGATTGGCAGTTCCATGATGCGGCCGTTTGGTGCCGCCATCAGACCGCGCATACCGGCCAGCTGGGAGAAGTTGGAGATGTTACCGCGGGCTCCGGAGTCCATCATCATAACGATTGGATTCTTCGGATCCTGATTAGCCACCAGACGTTTTTCCAGCTTCTCACGAGCCGCCCGCCATTCAGCTGTTACTGCATTGTAGCGTTCGTCGTCGGTAATCATACCGCGGCGGAACTGCTTGGTGATTTGATCCACACGCTTGTGGGACTCTTCGATGATTTCAGCCTTGTCTTCAACGACTGGAATATCCGCAATCCCCACTGTCAGACCGGCCAGAGTGGAATGATGATAGCCCAAGTCTTTGAGACGGTCCAGCAGGGCAGAAGTTTCTGTTGTGCGGAAACGCTTGAAGATTTCAGCGATGATATTCCCCAGATTTTTCTTCTTAAATGGAACATTGATCTCAAGCTTGCTGATAGCTTCCTTGATGTCCTGCCCCGGCTCCAAGAAGTATTGATCCGGTACGCCTTCTGTTAAGTTGGCATTATTTGGTTCCTGCAGATAAGGCAGCTCCTCCGGCATGATGGCGTTAAAGAGAATCTTCCCTACTGTTGTAATCAGAATCTTGTGTTTTTGTTTTTCCGTCCAAGGTTTGGCCAAACTGTCCGTTGCGATACCGACGCGGGTATGCAGGTGAACATAGCCATTGCGGAGTGCCATGACCGCTTCATCCCTACCCTTGAAAATCATGCCTTCGCCTTCGCGGCCGGCTTCTTCCATAGTCAGGTAGTAGTTCCCCAAGACCATGTCCTGAGACGGCGTAACAACTGGTTTTCCGTCTTTCGGGTTCAGGATGTGCTCAGCAGCCAGCATGAGGATGCGGGCTTCCGCCTGCGCTTCTTCGGACAAGGGCACGTGGATGGCCATTTGGTCCCCGTCAAAGTCGGCATTGTAGGCTTCACAGACCAGCGGATGCAGGCGCAGAGCCTTCCCGTCGATCAGGACCGGCTCAAAAGCCTGAATCCCCAGTCTGTGCAGGGTCGGTGCCCGGTTCAGCAGCACTGGGTGTTCCTTGATCACTTCTTCCAAAATATCCCAGATGCGCTCATCACCGCGTTCGACCAAGCGTTTGGCTGCTTTGACGTTCTGCACGATGTCACGGGCAACGATTTCCCGCATGACAAATGGTTTGAAGAGCTCAATCGCCATCTCACGCGGCACACCGCACTGGTACATTTTCAATGTTGGGCCAACGGCAATAACAGAACGGCCGGAGAAGTCAACCCGCTTACCGAGCAGGTTTTGACGGAAGCGGCCTTGCTTTCCTTTCAGCATGTGGCTGAGGGATTTGAGCGGCCGGCTGCCCGGTCCGGTAATCGGACGGCCGCGGCGGCCGTTGTCAATCAGCGCGTCAACGGCTTCCTGCAGCATCCGCTTTTCATTCTGCACGATAATCCCCGGAGCATTGAGTTCCAAGAGACGGGCCAGCCGGTTGTTGCGGTTGATGACCCGGCGGTAGAGGTCGTTAAGGTCAGAAGCCGCAAAGCGGCCGCCGTCCAGCTGAACCATCGGACGCAGATCCGGCGGAATAACCGGCAGGATATTGAGCACCATCCACTCGGGCTTGTTTCCGGACTTGTAAAAGGCATCCAGTACATCCAGACGGCGGACAGCCTTGACCCGCTTTTGGCCGGAAGCTGTTTTCAGCTCTTCCTTGAGAACTGCAATCTCCGCTTCCAGATCGACCTGCTTGAGCAGATCCTGAATGGCTTCTGCTCCCATCTTGGCTACGAATGAGCCCGGACCGTATTCGCGCAGGCGTTCACGGTATTCGCGCTCGGTCATAATAGACTTGTGCTCTAGCGGTGTATCCTTCGGATCAATCACCACATAAGCAGCGAAGTAAATGACCTCCTCCAAGGCACGGGGACTCATATCCAGCGTCAGCCCCATACGGCTGGGGATGCCTTTGAAATACCAAATATGAGAAACCGGTGCTTTGAGCTCGATGTGGCCCATGCGCTCACGGCGGACCTTGGCCCGCGTCACTTCCACACCACAGCGGTCACAGACAATCCCCTTGTAGCGGATGCGCTTGTACTTGCCGCAGGCACATTCCCAGTCCTTGGTCGGACCAAAAATAACTTCGTCAAAGAGACCTTCGCGTTCCGGTTTCAGGGTTCGGTAATTGATTGTTTCAGGTTTCTTCACTTCTCCATAAGACCATGAACGGACCTTATTGGGAGAAGCTAGGGTGATTTGCATACTTTTAAAACGATTTACATCAACCACTATTTTTACCTTTCTTCATTTTCTAGTCAGTGTGAATGATTATTCTTGTCCTTCTGCATCGAAGGCTTCTTTGGCTTCTTTGGCAGCCTTTTCACGCGCTTTTTCAAGGTCGTCTACATGGATGACATCGTCATCTTCCCCTTCATCCAGATCACGCAGCTCGACTTCATTGTCATCTTCATCAAGGACACGCATGTCCAGCCCCAGAGACTGCAGCTCTTTGACCAGGACGCGGAAGGATTCCGGCACACCTGGTTTTGGAATCGGCTTGCCTTTGGTGATAGCTTCATAGGCCTTGAGACGGCCGTTGACATCATCGGACTTGTAGGTTAGGATTTCCTGCAGGACATTCGAAGCACCATAGGCTTCCAGAGCCCACACTTCCATCTCCCCGAAACGCTGTCCGCCAAATTGGGCTTTCCCTCCCAGCGGCTGCTGGGTCACCATGGAGTAAGGACCGACAGAGCGGGCATGAAGCTTGTCGTCAACCATGTGGTGGAGCTTGATCATGTACATGACTCCGACTGATACGCGGTTGTCAAAGGGCTCACCTGTCCGGCCATCATAAAGAATGGTCTTGGCATCGCTGTCCATACCAGCTTCGCGGACGGTATCCCAGAGATCTTCTGAGCTAGCCCCGTCAAAGACCGGTGTCGCAATGTGAATGCCCAAGTTGCGGGCTGCCATACCAAGGTGGAGCTCCATAACCTGACCAATATTCATCCGGGACGGCACACCCAGCGGATTCAGCATGATGTCGACCGGCGTTCCGTCTGGCAGATAAGGCATGTCTTCCACAGGTACAATACGGGAAACGACACCCTTATTTCCGTGGCGGCCGGCCATCTTATCTCCGACCTTAATCTTCCGTTTCTGAGCGATGTAGACCCGGACCAGCATGTTGACACCAGACTGGAGTTCATCGCCGTTGGCGCGGGTAAAGATCTTGACATCACGCACCACGCCGTCCGCACCGTGCGGCACACGCAGAGAGGTGTCACGAACTTCACGAGACTTGTCACCGAAGATGGCATGAAGCAGACGCTCTTCAGCAGACAGATCTTTTTCTCCCTTCGGAGTGACCTTGCCGACCAGGATGTCGCCTTCTTTGACTTCCGCCCCGATGCGGATAATCCCCATTTCGTCCAGATTTTTCAGAGCGTCTTCCCCGACATTCGGGATTTCACGGGTAATCTCTTCAGGACCAAGCTTGGTATCGCGGGTTTCTGACTCATACTCCTCCAAATGAACAGAGGTGTAGACATCATCCTTGACCAGACGCTCGCTCATAATCACGGCATCCTCAAAGTTATACCCTTCCCAGGTCATGTAGGCAACGATTGGGTTTTGGCCCAGAGCCATTTCTCCATTTTCCATGGAAGGACCGTCAGCGATAAAGTCGCCTTTTTCAACGGCATCGCCGACTTTGACGAGTGTCCGCTGGTTATAAGCTGTACCAGAGTTGGAACGGCGGAATTTGGTGATTTGATAAACATCCAGTGAACCATCTTCGCGGCGGACTTCTACCTTATCCGCATCTGCATAGGTAACCTTACCATCATGCTGGGCAATGACTGCCGCACCGGAGTCATGGGCTGCTTGGTATTCCATACCTGTACCGACATAAGGCGCTTTCGGATCAATCAGAGGCACCGCCTGACGCTGCATGTTGGCACCCATGAGGGCCCGGTTGGAGTCGTCATTTTCCAAGAAAGGAATGCAGGCTGTCGCTACGGCAACTACCTGTTTCGGCGACACATCCATGAAGTCTACTTGATCTGATGGAAACTCTTGGTTATTCCCCTGATGGCGTCCCATGACAATCGCTTCTGCAAAGCCGCCCTCTTCATTCAGCTTAGAGTTGGCCTGAGCTACGATAAATTCATCTTCTTCATCAGCGGTCAGCCAAACGATTTCATTGGTCACCACGCCCGCTTCGCGGTCTACCCTGCGGTAAGGCGTTTGAATAAAGCCGTATTTGTTGAGATGGCCGTAAGAGGACAGGTTGTTGATCAAGCCGATATTTGGTCCTTCAGGTGTTTCAATCGGACACATACGGCCGTAGTGGGTATAGTGCACGTCCCGCACTTCATAGCCAGCGCGGTCCCGGGTCAGACCGCCAGGTCCCAAGGCAGACAGACGGCGCTTGTGAGACAGTTCAGACAGCGGATTGTGCTGATCCATGAACTGGGACAGCTGAGAAGAACCAAAGAATTCTTTAATAGCAGCTGTCACCGGACGGATGTTGATAATCTGCTGCGGTGTCAGCACTTCATTGTCCTGAACGCTCATCCGTTCGCGGACATTGCGCTCCATCCGAGACAGACCCAGACGGACTTGATTGGCCAAAAGCTCACCCACTGCACGAATCCGGCGGTTCCCCAAGTGGTCAATATCGTCCACACGGCCGATGCCTTCTGCCAAGTTGAGGAAGTAGCTCATCTCAGCCAGAATATCAGCCGGAGTCACTGTCCGCACCCGGTCAGATGGATTGGCATTGCCGATGATGGTCACCACACGGTCCGGATCAGTCGGGGCAATCACTTTGAACTTCTGCAGCTCTACCGGCTCAGTCAAAACAGCGGAATCATTTGGAATGTAGGTGATTTTATTGAGACCGCTGTCCAGCTGCTCTGCAATGCCGTCAATGACACTGCGGGTCATAACTGTACCAGCTTCCAGCAGGATTTCTCCCGTCTCTGCATCTACCAGAGGCTCCGCCAATGTCTGGTTGAGCAGGCGGTTCTTGACATTCAGTTTTTTGTTAATCTTGTAACGGCCGACTGCTGCCAAGTCATAGCGGTGCGGATCAAAGAAACGCGCCACCAGCAGAGAGCGAGAGCTTTCGGCCGTCTTAGGCTCACCTGGACGCAGGCGCTCATAGATTTCTTTCAGCGCTTCATCTGTACGGGAATCCATCGGATTTTTATGAATGTCTTTTTCGATGGTATTGCGGACCAAATCGCTGTCCCCAAAGATGTCAAAGATTTCATCATCTCCAGAGAAACCAAGCGCACGGACCAGGGTCGTAAACGGAATTTTCCGTGTCCGGTCAATACGGGTGTAGGCAATATCTTTGGAGTCTGTTTCCAGCTCCAGCCAAGCACCGCGGTTAGGGATAACGGTTGAACCATAGCCCACTTTGCCGTTCTTATCCACCTTGTCATTGAAATAGACCCCTGGAGAGCGCACCAGCTGAGATACGATAATCCGCTCACCGCCGTTGATGATGAAGGTCCCCATCTCGGTCATGATTGGGAAGTCGCCAAAAAAGACTTCCTGTGTCTTGATTTCCCCAGTTTCCTTGTTAATCAGACGGAAGGTTACAAAAATCGGCGCTGAATAGCTGGCATCGTGAATGCGGGCTTCTTCCAGCGTGTACTTAGGCTCACGAATTTCATAGCCGACAAATTCCAACTCCATGGTGTCGGTAAAGTTTGAGATAGGAAGCACATCCTCAAACACTTCTTTCAAGCCATGATCCAGAAAATCCTGAAATGAATCGGTCTGAATTTCAATCAAGTTTGGTAAATCAAGAACTTCCTTAATTCTTGAAAAACTACGACGGGTACGGTGTTTCCCGTATCGAACTTCATGTCCTGCCAAGTTTTTACTCCTTTGTGATTAAGATACGAGAGCGTTTAAAAATCGAAAGAAAAATAGGAAATCGATGAAGAGGCTGAGACAGACTCCCATGATGGCTGTGTCCTCGCTCGCAGAGGGATGGATCTTTGGGAAGATACCGTATAAAAAGTCCTTCAGTCTTGCTTTGTTTTGGTAAAAAACTCTTGACGCGGCAGCTGATTACTCAAAGCACTGTTTTGGCACAAACTGCGTTTGTTTTATCTCCAACCTCTCACAGTCCCCCGGACTGGGAGTGAAAAAGTTTGGGGAACCTTTTCAGCCTGAGCTTAGAAACAAAAGAGTGAAGGGAACTAAATTTTTAAAAATTTAGTTCTGTCCCACCGCCAAAGCGATTTATCTTTTTTCCGAGATTTTAGCTCGAGTTCAGTTAATTAAGATACTAAGGCTCAAAAAGCAAAGTAGAAACAGGAGATTGACGATGCGTTTCCAAAACACTGGGCAATCTGTCTTTTTTACACAGCTTTGAGGCCGAGTTCAGTTAATTAAGAAATAATAGAGACTTTTCCGTCTCGCAATTTGCCTTTTGTTGATTTTTCAGAATTTTTAAATTTTAATGACAAAGCTTCAAAAAACCTAAAAATGAGCACAAAAAGAGCAGCTAAATCGGACTGATGAAAGTTTGATTTAACTGCTGCAGGCTTCAATTGGACAATATTTCAATCAAAGCACACGACAAATTATTAATCTCATTATACCTTATTTGGCTGGAAATTGCAAGGCTGACGCTGCCAGCAGATAGGCAGCCCGTCAGGGCCTTTCCCCATTCCAGCCTTTTTTTAACGGTTGCCGGAGCTGCCTAGGATTGCCGCCCAGGCTTTTTGGTAATCGGCGTCTGATGCCCCGATACCGAAGCGGTAGGACGTGGTCGGCGCTCCGTTTTTAGCCCAATAGCTTGTAACAGTCTGCCCGCTCAGATTGATTGTACGGCCATTCACATTGACCGTTCCCGGTTTTTCCCCCGTAGATTTGAGCACATCAGACTTGATGACGCTCGGATCCAGGCTGAACTTATCACCGACGCCCCAGGCATTGGGATCCGCCTGATAAATGGCGTCCACCATATAAGCCATATAAGCGGCGTTGTTGTTGTAGCCGGTCAGAGCAGCCATAGAGGAATTGTCATCATGCCCGATCCAGCCGCCCAGAGTCATTCGCGGAGTAGACAGCATCAGCCACATATCGCCGTTGACATTGGTCGTTCCGGTCTTGCCGATCCAGTCGGCGCCGGCCAGTGTGCCGTTGACCTGACTGATTCTGGACTTAAAAGTCGTAGTAGCACCGGAGTTGATCACTCCCCGCATCAGCTCCTGCATAATCGTCGCAGCCGCCGGCGAATAGACCTGAGTCGGATTGGCCTTGTGCTGATAAATCACATTGCCGTCTCGGTCAGTGATTTTGTCCACCATGTATTTTTCCTGATAGCTGCCGTTATTGGCCAGAGTTTGGAAACCGTTGGTGTGCTGGGCGACTGACACTTCAATCCCTCCGCCCATAGGCAGGCTTTCGATGCTGTAGTCATCAATGTAATAGCCCATTTTTTCCATATAGCCTTTGACATTGACTCCCTTCTGCCGCAGGGCCTGATAGGTCCAGTAGGCCGGAATATTCCAGGAAGTATTAAGAGCTTCCTGCAGGTCCATCATAGCGGTCCCACGGCTTTCTGCGTGCATAATCGGGTCTCCGCTTGAAAAGTTGGTCGGGTAGTTGGACAGCACGCTGGCACTGCCCATCATGCCCTGATCAATGGCAATCCCATAAGCCAGAATCGGCTTAATGGTTGATCCCGGAGAGCGTTCTGTATCAAAGGCGTGATTGTTTTGATTGGCGGCATAATTGCGGCCGCCGACAAAGCCGATAACGGCGCCGGTTTTATTATCCAGCAGCACATTGCCGACCTCAACGGCGCCGGTCCCGTCATCCAGAACCCCGCCGTAATTGGCTACCGCATTTTGCATGGCTGCATAGATTTTCTGATTGATCGTGGTCGTGACAGTGTAGCCGCCTTCCCTCAGCTCCTTATCCGCCAAATCCTGATAAGCCTTGACCGTATCATTATTCTTCAGCTCTTGCTGGGAGACATTGTCCCGCTGGATTAGATACTGATACATCACGGTCTTTGCTTCTTCTAAGGCTGTATAGTAAAGATAGTCATGGCTGTTCTTTTCTGAGCTCTCAGACGGCTTAAAATCTTTGGTCAAATCATAGGCAGAAAATTCCTGATACTCTGCTTCTGTAATCTTCCCAGTCCGGTACATATTGTACAAGACATCTTTGGCCCGCGCCAGACCCAGAGCCATGTCCTCAGCTGATTTGAGGCTGCCGTCCGCCGCATAAGGCGAATAGACAATCGGACTCTGCGGCAGGCCTGCGATAAAGGCTGACTGCGGAATGGTCAGATCCTTGGCAGAGACACCAAAAATCCCCTGAGCAGCTTCTTCCACGCCAGCAATATTCTGTCCTTTATTGTTGCGGCCGAAAGGCGACACATTGAGATAAGTGGTCAGAATATCGTCCTTGGTCATATAGCGCTCCAGAGCCAAAGCATCGATAATTTCTGCTGCTTTCCGCTTGAAAGTCGGTGCATCGCCGACCACCTGCTGCTTAATCAGCTGCTGCGTCAGGGTCGAGCCCCCGCTGGATGAGCCGATACCGACAACAGAACCCAGCGTCGCCCGCAGGACCGCCTTGGGAACCACTCCCTTATGGCTTTCAAAATTTTCATCTTCTGTTGCAATGACGGCCCTTTTAATGTTGTCCGAAATCGCATCGCTTTCGACCGGAATCCGCAGCAGATCATTGTCCACTTCCGAAATCAGGCTGCCATTGGAATAGACCAGCTTAGAAATGCCGGAAATGTTGTTGACCTGCTGGACCAGCTCTTCTTCTTTAGGAACTTCCACATTGCTGAAGAGGCTGGCCGCATAGCCAATCCCAATACCAGCACCCAGAACGACACCGAAAAAGATAAAGACAAAAGCCATATTGAGCAGGAGCTTGAAGGTCCGCAGAAAAACGGCAACTATATCACCGACAGACCAGCCGTCTTTATCAGCAGAAGGACCGAACCCCTTCAGGTCTGGAAGTTTGATATGTTTGAAAAACTGCCGGGCTTTTTCCCACAGTGTTTTTAATTTCTCGACTATTTGTTGCAAAACAGATTCTCCTTGTATTGTACCATTATAACAAATAACTATGATTTATTTCAAGGAAACATTGCTATTTAAACGCTTTGTGATACAATAGAGTGAGCACACTATATGTTGAAAAGGAGATGCACATGCACATTTTTGATGAGCTAAAAGAGCGTGGTTTGGTTTTCCAAACAACTGATGAAGAAGCTTTGCGCAAAGCCCTGGAAGAAGGACAAGTTTCTTATTACACCGGCTATGATCCGACTGCCGACAGCCTTCATCTGGGACATTTGGTGGCTATTTTGACCAGCCGCCGCCTGCAGCTGGCAGGTCATAAGCCCTATGCGCTCGTCGGCGGTGCGACTGGCTTGATTGGGGACCCGTCTTTCAGAGATGCTGAGCGCAGTCTCCAAACAAAAGAAACAGTTAACGGCTGGGTTAAGAGCATTCAGGGACAGCTTGCCCGCTTCCTTGACTTTGAAAAGGGAGCAAATAAGGCTGAAATGGTCAACAACTACGACTGGTTCAGCAGCATCAGCTTTATTGATTTTCTGCGCGATGTCGGCAAATACTTCACCGTCAACTACATGATGAGCAAGGACTCCGTCAAGAGCCGGATCGAGACAGGAATTTCCTACACAGAATTTGCCTACCAAATCATGCAGGGCTACGACTTTTTTGTCTTAAACCAAGAACATGGAGTCACCCTGCAAATCGGCGGTTCTGATCAATGGGGCAATATGACAGCAGGGACCGAACTGCTGCGCCGCAAAGCTGATAAGATCGGCCATGTCATGACCGTCCCGCTCATTACGGACGCTACTGGCAAAAAATTCGGCAAATCCGAAGGCAATGCTGTCTGGCTCAATGCAGACAAGACTTCGCCTTATGAAATGTACCAGTTCTGGATGAATGTCATGGATGCCGATGCCGTTCGCTTCCTGAAGATTTTCACCTTCCTCTCACTGGAAGAAATCGAGGACATCCGCCAGCAGTTTGAGGCGGCTCCGCACGAGCGTCTGGCTCAGAAAATTCTGGCCCGCGAAGTCGTGACTCTGGTGCACGGCGAGAAAGCCTATCAAGAGGCTCTGAATATCAGCGAGCAGCTCTTTGCCGGAAACATTAAAAACCTCTCTGTCACAGAACTGAGACAAGGTTTGTCGGGCGTACCCAGCTATCAGGTTCAGGCCGAGGACAGCCTTCTTCTCGTGGAGCTCTTGGTCACAGCCGGTGTCGTCAGCTCCAAGCGACAGGCCCGCGAAGATATCCAAAACGGCGCCATCTATCTCAATGGCGAACGTATTCAGGATCTGAACTACAGCCTGACTGAAGCAGACAAGTTGGAAAATGAGCTGACGGTCATCCGCCGCGGCAAGAAAAAATACTTTGCTCTGACTTACTGATGCCAAAACAAGGCAAGGAGCCGGCCGAAAAACCGGCTTCTTTTCTTAACTCTGTTATCTTCGATTTTCTTTGATTGTCACGGTCTGGAACATCACCATCCTTTTATCGTCATTAAGTTTATCTTTTATTGCTTTGCTAGCTTACACAGCCCGGGGGAGCCAAAAGCAAACGAAAAGTCTGTATACAGAGAGCAAGGCAGCCGTCATGGGCCTCTTATACGGTATCTTCCAAAAGATCCATCCCTCTGTGGGTGAGGACTCAGCCATCATGGGAGTCTGTCCCACTGCCGGCATTTAAAGCAGAAGGTTTACGGAGCAGTAAAGCAGCAAGAAAGAAGGGGAACCCTTATGAAATCCACCATCGCCCGATTTGCCAAGGCTCAGGCTTTTGCCTGTCCGCTGTGCAGCCAGCAGCTGCAGCTGGACCAAAACAGCCTCAAGTGTCCCAGGCGTCACTCCTACGACATCGCCCGATTTGGCTATGTTCATCTGGCTCCGCAGGTCAGGCAGTCTAAAGACTATGATAAAGCCAGCTTTCAGAACCGGCAGCTGATTCTGGAAGCCGGTTTTTATAGACACATTTTAGACAGCCTGCTGCAGATCCTGCAGGAAACCGCTCCGCATGCGACCCTTTTGGATGTCGGCTGCGGCGAGGGCTATTATGCCCGGGAAATTCAGGCCGCCCTGCCCCGCAAAAAGATTTACGCCTTTGACCTGTCCAAGGAATCCATTCAGCTGGCTGCTAAGAGTGACAAGAGTTTGGCAGTTAACTGGTTTGTCGGAGATTTGGCCCGGCTGCCCATTCAGGAGCAGGCAGTGGATGTTGTTTTGGATATTTTTTCCCCGGCCAATTATCAGGAATTTCAGCGGGTCCTGAAAAAGGAAGGATTGGTCATCAAGGTCGTCCCCAAGGACAGCCACTTGCAGGAAATCCGCGAAAAGGCGGTCGAACAGCTGGGCAGAAAGACCTATTCCAACCAGCAGGTAATCCAGCATTTTCAGGAGCACTTTGACATTCTGTCCCAGCAGGAAGTCGAACACTGCCAACCGCTCCAGCCCCAGGAAAGAGCCGCTCTGATTCAGATGACGCCCCTGCTCTTTCATGTTCATCAGGAACTAATCGACTGGGAAGACCTCAAACAGGTCACTATCTCCGCCATTATCCTCGTTGGAAAAAGAAAACAGAACAAGTAATAACTAGGAAAGGACCTAAAGCAGAGTCTCAAGCTCCAAAGAGACCGCCTGTCCCACAAAAAACTGCCAGCCTCATCTGAAGCCGGCAGTTTTTAAGTTTCAACAGTTAGTTATAGGCTTTTGCTCGGGGGATTGAAGCGGCCGAGACAGACTCCAGGCCGAGCCTAGAAAGCCGAAAGCTCGGAAGCGCCATCCACCAGCTCCAAACCTCCACTGGAGCTTTTGAGTGCCTCGCTGCCCTATCGTCCTATATTTTTAGTGATAGGCTGAAACTGTCCCCCAGACAGTTTCACCACTAAAAACAAAGGAAAAGACTATAAAAGATAAAGGAAATGAGCATCTACGGCAGGAGCGGCACACGAGTTTAGCTCTCGGCCTTATTTGTCTAATTCCTGCAGTGCAGCATCGGCATCCACAATAATTTTGACATCCGGAAGGTGATCTTTGGGCTCATCCAGTGTTTTCTGAAGCAGCTCAGCCTGCATTTTAGCTGTTTCCTGCTCATTCAGCTGGCTGATAACAAAGTCTAAGCAACGCTGCTTGCTTTCTTCCCTCTCCAGCTGCTGAAAATAGGCAGTTAGCGCTGCCAGTTTTTTATCTCCGCCTGCCGAACCTGCTGCCGGCTGATTGGAAAGCCCCAGAAGATAGTCAGACCTGACATGAAAGAGACTGCTCATATTCTTCAGCTCCATAGCCTGAGGCAGATTGGTGTTGCTTTCCCACTTAGAAACGGCGCTCTTACTGACATGCAGCACCTCCGCCAAGCGGGCCTGGGTAAAGCCCTGAGACGACCGCAGCTGTCTGATCCGTTCTCCTATCGTCGCCATTTGCCAACCCTCTCTTTCTCATCATTTCAATAAAATTATACCAGCAACCGAATCGTTTATCAATATTCTCTTAACGAAATTGTAAAGAAAGTTTAATAAGCGGCTCAAAAGCCTATTAATAAAACCTATATTTTAAAAATCATGATTTTAAATCAACAAGGCTATTGATAAACTAAAATAAAAGGTATATAATTTTAGTCATAAAATTTGAGGAGGCTTTTATGGTAACGATAGCAGAATTAAGAGCACGCCACAATAAAATGACACAGGCTCAACTGGCAAAATTGCTGGGGGTTTCTCAGATGACCGTCTCCCATATGGAGCGGAATCAACTCAGTATCAGAGGTGACAAACTGGTCAAACTTGCCAAAATTTTCAACGTAAATACCGACGAACTTCTTAAAGTGGATTGATTTTAAATCAACTTTTCAGTGGTGGTGAAGTCATTTACAGAGGAGCAACGTTTTATGGAAATTAAAATCATATTTTTAGAAGAAAAGCTGAAAAATTTTAAAAAACAATGCAAAGACGAGCAAAACCAAGAAATTATCAACTGCATGCTGCTGGGCTACAGCCCCTACAATATGTGTCTGGAAATCGGGATCAATGTCTACGGCGGCCAGCGTCCTATCAGCAAATCCCTGGCCAAGGAATTCAGCAGCAAAGATGTTGAGGAAATCTTTGAAACCTACTATCGTCTACTCTATTTTCCCCTGCTTCAGTTTGAAGAAGGGCTGATGACCAAGCGCTTTATCGACAAGTGCAATGATTTTCTGAAAAGCCTGACCTATCAGAATTTCATCAATTATCTGAAAGATCCTGCTGTTATTATTTCTGAACATCTGATTGATACGGATATTTTGGCCAAATTCTTCTCCAGAGAAATGCAGCAAAAGCAGATCAAGAAGGTGGAAGCTGAACTGGGCATTGAGTTCAATGTCCGCGATAAGATTACTTCTTGGCTGCGCAAAGCCAATGTCATGTACTACAAGGGACAGTATATCGACATGAAGACACAGGAACCGCTGACCTTTGTCTGCGACTAGACCGACCAGCATCTCAGGCCCTTTGAAAGTCTAAATGAGGCCGGGACTGACTTCTGTGATATAGCCTTTTAGTCGGCTTTTAGCAGTGAAACTGCCCGGGGGACAGTTTCAGCCTATCATTTTGAAATAAGAAAATGATGGGCTGCGAGCTGCTCAAAACCTCCAGCGGAGGTTTTGAGGCGGCGGATAAAGCTTCCGTGAGGAAGTCTGTTTCAAAAGCGCAGGGCTGATGGCAGTGGGACAGACTCACTCCCCCGGACTGAACGAAAGCCGGGAACTGCGTTCCCTTTATCTCCAGCCTCCAACAGTCCAGAAGGACTGTTGGAGCAAGGCGAGTTAATGACGGAATAAAAGAGAAACAAATGACGATATAAAACAGGCACTGTCTTCAGCGCCTGTTTTATAGTATCTCAATACTGTCATCTAGCAAAGCCTGCAGCTCCTCCGGTATCTGATCAAGGTCTTCTAACTTTATCAGACCGACCTTGGTTCCGTCATATTCCTGGACTGTCACAGGAAACGTTTGGGCTATTTCTTCGATTAATTTTTCTCCATGGACGACCAAATATTTTTTACCATCATCTGTTTGCTTCATTCATTTTGACTCCTCTTTTATTTTCTACATCTCGTATGGGCCTTATTTCGGTGCGCCGAATCTTCTGTCTGACTTGTAAATCTTTTTATCCTAAATATCATTTGCGGCCTTGAAGCAGCTGCTATCAAGGGGTGCCAGGAATAAAAATGTTTACTGAGCAAGGGTAGATATTTCTCCTATAAGAGTATACCATAAGTCTTAAAAATTCCTGTAAATTTGAATCGAAAATTAATTTTTTTATTCAGTAAGTTCATTGAGAAAATCTTATAGTTTTTTAGTTCGCTTTTGGCAGTGAACTGGGCTGGGAGCAAAAAGGCTCGGGGAATCTTTTTAGACCGAACCTGAAGCCAAGCCCCAAAATTTTCAAGAGGGGCTTCTGTTCCGCCGCTATGCCTGCTTCTGAATGGCATCCTCATCATTTGAGCATTCAGAAAGCCTGCAAAAGAAATCATCCGTTATCCTCAACGAAACCTATGGATGCATGAATTTAAAAGGCAAAACCGAATAAGTGCTGCTGTCCGGATCAAATTGATAGAGGGAGCTCAGCAGGTCATCATTCTGGACACTGTCCAAATCAAAAAAGAGAATATTAGCCGCATAATCCGGCAGACTGTAGGTCTGACTGATTTCTTCAACCCAGTCCCAAGAGTCGACAATCAGCACCAGATAACGGTAGTCATCTTCAAAAGTCGACCAGTGCTGCAGCAGCAGGTCTGCCACATCTTTTTCCGTAACCAGAGGATAGAGGTCAAAGACATACTGCAGCCTTGGATTTTCAAAAAGGAGCTCGCCCTCAACACTGGCCTGCCGCAAAAAAATCTGCCGTTCTGTCCGGCTTTCTTTTTCCTCGCCCAGAGCATTCTTTTTTCTATCTGCCTGCCTAACCGTGTAGGGCTTGGGCTCAAACTGCTTTTCAGGTATGAAATCCTTGTAATGGGCTGACAGCCTAAAAACCTGATAGGTATCTACGATTTTCCAGCTGCGGATTGGCTGGTAAAGATCCGCATCAAAGGCGGTCTCCCATTGATAGCACCCTTGCTGCTCCAAAAGCTGCAAATAGCGCAGCAGAGAGAAGCCGTTTCGTGTGATGGAGTAAGCCCTGGCTGACTCCCCGGCCTTGTCCTTGCGCGGAAATTCCCAGACCTCAATCAAAAAATACTGATGCAGTTTTTTCAGAGCTTTTTCAAGGCGGCTTCCCGCAGTACTGCTCCCTATTTCCTTTTGAATCTGGAGTTTCTGGACGTTTCTGAAACGGGCAATAAACACCAAAATTTTTTGTTCCAGCTGCGACAGCTGGCGGCCAACCAGCAGAAAATCTGCTTCGCTCTGGTAACTGATTGTCAGCTGGATGCTTCCTGAACCGTCATTGTCTGCCTGCAGAAAAAAAGGGAAGCGGTTGGTCTGCGGCAGGCGTTTTATCTGAAAATGCCGGTAGTAGTCTTTATCGTAAAATGAAGGAACGACAGTGGTGTATTTCCCAGATTCGTTCTGTCTGATTTTATATTTGCTAAGGATTGTGGACAAGCCTTTTTCACCTCCTTTTTGTCATTATTCTTACTTAAAATTATACAGGAAATATTTTTAATAGAGCTTTATCATAAAGAGAGAAAACAAAAAAGCCCGACCTTGCAGTCAGGCATCTAAAGGAGTCCGGCAGCTCTCAATGACTCATCGTCAAAAAGAGGTTACTGAGTCTTTTTCTTGTCTGTCATGCCGAGCAGGGCCAGCATAGACAGAAGGGCTGCTCCAGTCGCGGCCAGAAGCAGGGACCGCCTTGTTCCTGTCGCCGGAAGCGCTGGATCCTGAGCTGTCACGGTTACTGTCACAGGCGCAGGCGGGGGAGTCGGTGCGGCTTCGGGGACAGCTGTGGTATTGTTATTCGTGTTTTCTACAGGACCTTGGACCGAAATAGTCGGATCAGAGATGCTGGCTCCCTCACCATTTCCTTCAGCCCTCTTATTTTTGTCAATAGGATTATTGCCGTCTGCCGGTCTGGAAGGATCGGTCGGCGTGACTGGGTCAGCAGGGTTGGCCGGTCTGTTAGGCTGATTGTCATCACTTGGAGGAGTCGGCTGGTCAGGCTGACCCGGCTGGGGAGGAGTTGGCTGGACTGGCTGACCATCGTCGCTCGGAGGGGTTGGCTGATTGTTCCCATTGCCGCCGCCATTGTTGCCGCCGTTATCATCAGCAGGCGGGGGAGTCGGCTGGTTATTGTCATTGCCGCCGTTGTCACCATTATCGGTAGGAGGCGGAGTTGGCTGATTATTATTGTCATCCGGATTAGGATCAGCCGGAGGAGTCGGCTGGACTGGCTGACCGTCGTCGCTCGGAGGGGTCGGCTGATTGTTCCCATTGCCGCCATTGTTGCCGCCGTTATCATCAGCAGGTGGGGGAGTCGGCTGGTTATTGTCATTGCCGCCGTTGTCACCATTATCGGTAGGAGGCGGAGTTGGCTGATTATTATTGTCATCCNGCGGGGGAGTCGGCTGGTTATTGTCATTGCCGCCGTTGTCACCATTATCGGTAGGAGGCGGAGTTGGCTGATTATTATTGTCATCCGGATTAGGATTAACCGGAGGAGTCGGCTGGTCATCCCTTGGCGGAACTGGCTGGACTGGCTGAGCATCGGCAGGCGGAACGACCGGATTGGGCTCGTCCGCATAAGCCAGACTGGTTCCAATGCCTGCAGAAAGCAGAATCGAAGCTGAAAGCAAGAGAATTTTATTCTTTTTCATAACAGAAATTCCTTTCGTTAGTGATTATTTCTATTATATCTCAGGAGCCCCCTTGTTTCTTTTTATCATAAAAAGTTTTCCTGCATTTCCTCCTTGCTGTTTCTGCTGATAAGAGGAACCGTTTCCATATCGTCTTTTAGGTTGCTTTTAGTAGTGAGAGTAGGACAGATTCCCATGATGGCTGCACCCGCACCCACAGAGGGAGCTATCTTTGGGAAGATACCGTATAAAAATCGGTAAGACGGAGTCTTCGATTTTGTCAGCCAGTCTTAGTTTCTAGTTGCTGATCTGAAACAGCATACCCCCAGGCTGTTTCACTCCCACCTCCGCACAGTTGAGCAGGCTTGTAAGAGTTGATTTATCAACGAATTAGAAGCCGCTCAGCAGTGGTCCATTGGCGCTAAAGCGCCTAATGAACTGCGCAGGGGGAGATTCTAGTTGACTAAAGTCAACAGAATCTCTCCCAACCACTGCGTCTTGCAGTCGAACGATAGAAATAGACGAATCTGGGTATTTTTATCCCAGACTCACTCCCTGGGACTGAGCGAAAGCCGGGAACCGCCTTCCCTTTATCTCCAGCCTCCAACAGTCCTCCTGGACTGTCGGAGCAAGGCGAGTTAACAACGGAATAAAAGATAAACGAAATGACGATACAAACAGTTCCTGCAGGGGTTCAAAAAGCCCCTTGGGATTTCTCGTGACAGGCTGAGCAGCTAGCTGTCACCATATCTGCTGCTGATGTTCCTTGAATATAAAATCCGTTCAAAAAAACAAGGTTCTGCTAAACCCTGTTTTCTTCATGTTTTTTGTCCAGTTCATCCTCGGGTTTATTAGAGACCAGCAGGAGGACGACATAGGTAAAGATTGAAATGACCAGCAGACTGAGGACAGAGGCAATGTTTTTAAGCTGAAAGGGGCCTGCTCCGGTAAAAAGGAGGAAGAACAAAAGGAGAAAGCCGATGCTGAAAAACATAAATCCAAAGAGCTGCACATAGCTCTGGTCTCGAATCCAGACAGCATGAGCATCTGGCACAAAGCCATTATAGGCGAGTTCATGAAAACTGAACATCAGAGGCTCCTGATTCTCTGCCAGACGCTCATTGACCCTCAGTTCCAGCTCGTAGACCAGCAGGGGATCCAAGTCCGTAATCAGAACCTGGCCATTCTGGCATTGCTCAATAAGCTGATCCAGCTCTGCTGCATTCAGATGACTGTGCATATACTTTTCTTCCTTTTCTTTTTTACTATCTTTTAGTATAGCTTAAATTGCTGAGTTTTACCAGCCCTTGCAAGCACTCTTCTGGGCTTAACGGCTGGCGGCGGAATGAACTCTTCATCCGCTGCCTCGCTTTCGGGTTTCCAGACCCTGACCTTTTCACTCCTTCAGACTGTTTTGCCGTTCTGCCTCCGCACAGCTCTCAAGAACAGCTAATCCCCCCGCACTCTGATATTGCCGCCATGATAGGAAGCGATTTGGAGCTGAGCGGTATAGTCATTATAGTTGCCGACAAAGTAAGAATTTTCCTCTCCATCTTTACTCAGGACACAGATAAACTGAAGGACATCGTCACTATAGGACTTGAAGACCTCTGTCTGGCTGTCCTCTAAGCGGTAACCAGCTAAGTTCAGAGCCATCGCAAAGGTCAGAACCATGGGGCTCGATGTTGAGGACAGATGATTGTCCATCGTCCCCGACACATCTGCTGTATTGGGATGCTTTTTAATATCCTCAACAGCTATCCTTAAAGCTTCAGCCACCTTGTTTTTCTTGTCCTCAGACACTAGGCTTTCCGGCCGCTCCAGAGTCGCGCGCGCCTGCCGATAATTTTTTTCGTCGGGAGTCTGTTCAGACTGACTGTAAGATGACACAACGCTGGACTCGGAAGAAGTTGTCTGTGAAATTTCCGGCTTCTTCTCCTTCTTTTTAGCCTGTCTGTTCAAAAACGCTGTGATAAAGATGGCTGTAAGGAGCAGCAGACCCAGACAGACGAGCGCTGTCATCAGCCGCCTTTTCTTTCTTGGATTCATTATAACCTCTTTTCTTCTGATAATTCGGGGACAGTTTCACACAGGCTGTCTTTATCCCATTAGCAAGCTCTAATACCTCCGGATTGCTATTCGCTCTATTTATCCTCAATAGTAAGCGAAACCAAAGCAAGTTAGTGATTTTCGAAGAGTATGGATACAAGTTTTGATTCTCTCAGAGCATTAACTGCTGGCACCTGTCTTATCGCCTAGGTTTGGCTCCCTGTCATCCGGGTAAGCGAAAGAATAGCGCTTCTCTGCCTGCTCAGCTGGCCTAATCACACAATAGTGCCAAGTAAAGGGCTTGCCTGCAGTTGTACCGCTCACCGAGCTATTCTGCTCACAGGTCAGGATACTGCCATCCTCAAAGACATGGCAGACAATCCCGGTATGGCCTGCAGGGTTTCCGCTGTCGCTGAGACAGGAAAATATTGCTCCTTTTTTGGGGGCTTTCTTGGTCGAATTGCCGAAGATTACCGCCCAGGCAGCCGCCTGATCGATCCCATTTCCAATAACCACACCCTTATGCCCCCACAAAATATTGCCAAAACTGATGGTCAGATTGACACACTGGCCGGCCAAATAAAATTCATCAGGATGCTCCCAGTTGGCCCCCTTTCCGCCATATTCCATACCGAAAGCCCTAGGATCAAGAAGGTAGGGACTCAGACTGGAAGGAAGAGTATCCGGTGTATACAGCAAGGCCGTTGCATCCTCCGGTACCTTGCCGGAACCGTCAACAGCATCCCCGTTGGTACCATTAGTCCCTGTCTTTCCGCTGCCATTACAGTCCTTCTTCTTTGAACTATCGGGCGAAGAAGGACTGCCGCTGCTGTCACTGTCAGAATCGCCTCCTGAGGATGAAGTGGTTTCTGAAACAGGGCTGGCCCCATACTGAGAAATAGCTTTTTCATCCAGCCATTTAAACTTTGCTCCTAAGCTATTGTATAGGCTATGCAGCTTGCTCTTATAAGAAGGATCTGTCGCCCAGCCGCCGTCCGCGATAGCACTGAGGGTGCTGAGACCGTCTGTATTGTTGATAGCTCCCTTGTAGAGGGTCTGATTCTTCATGAATTCAGCCTTACCGACAATACCGGCATCAAAGGTAGAAAAATAAACATATTTTCCTCCGGTATCATCACCCACACTGGTTCCTGCCCCGTCTTTTGATACTGAACTAGAGCCGTATAAAGCAACGGTCTGAGCAAAATCTGAGGCCTTGCTCCATTTAACTCCCCCCATATTATGGGCTTGACCAAAGGACTGAACGCTTTGGTCAAAAGAAGTCTCAATCTGGGTCTGGACGATAGAGGCAGAGGGCAGAAAACCGCCTACTCTCCATGATTCAAGGTAAGCTTTTTCATGCTCCTTGACAAACTCTTCAATGGAACTATTGCCCGAGGAAGTTTCCTGCGTCGTGTTGGGGCTCGTCTGACTGGTTCCGGGTTTACAGTTGCTGGCTTTTTGAGAATTATCGGCGCCTCCGCCTACTAAAATCGCTGCCAGCAGAAACATAACCAGCAAAATAAGGATAACAGGAATTCCTATCCAAAGAAAAAGTTTTAGAAAAATAGCTCTTTTAATTGCTTTTTTACCCACATTGATAACCGAGTATCTTGACATACTACTTTACCTCTTTAGAAAGAATATCCGAAAAAGCCAATACAGTCCTATCAGAACAGCTGCAGCCAGACCGTATTTCAGCAATTTTTTAGTAAATTCCTGATTTCGCTGGTACTGCTCCCGAATCTGCCAGTTATCATCATGGTCATAATAAGCCTTTTGCTCATCTACCATGCTTTGATAGTAGTCGCTAACCGCTTTCTTTGTGGAACGGTAAGAAGCTGCTGTATCCTTGTAGACAGAAATCGGCCCTCTCATCCGCCGTTTTCTGGGATGCGGCTGTTCTCTTTTCGCTTCCTCTTTTTCGTAACCCTCTGTCTCTGGTCGAACAAGTCTGTACTTCACCATTTGTTTTCTGGCCAAATCAAGCTCATCTCGGCTTCATTTAGCTTCCTTTCTGTGCATTTTATACTCTTTCTGTTTTAAGCCCGCATATCGCTAACTGCTGACTCGCCCTGCTCCAATGTCCCCCGGACTGTTGGAGGGGTGGGGAACAGGACTGAAGGACTCTATCTGAACCTTACCATTTCCGTCTCAGGAAGAACCAGCTTTTTTGCGGACTGCTATAGAGCTCGTCTTTTATCGTTGTCGAGCCTAAAAGTCCTTTGATTTTAAAAGTGCGGATAAACTCTTTTTCACTCAGCCCCTGCACCTTATCTGAACTGACTTTCGTCACTTCCCTGACCAGCCTAAAATCATCCAGATTCAGAAGCCCTAGCACCCTATAAGCATGACGGTAAAGACGGCTCTGATTTTTATTGGCCAGACGTTTGCTGTAAATCGGTGAAAACTCCTTGCTCAGTTTGGCTGCAACATTGACGACAAAGCGGCGGTGGCTGGATTCCAAATAGCAGACAAAGAAGAGCAGCAGCAGATAGAGGTCTGCTGTTACCCCAAATTCTGTCAGGAGAGTCGAAGGCAGCAAAATCATGAGAAGAACCGGCACAATTGCTTCCCTCCTGCCCCGAATGACTGTCCAGAGCAGAACGAGGAGGCCAATGATGAAGGAAACAGAAAAGGTCATGGTAATCAGACGGCTGCCGTGCAGGGTCATTAAGTAGGCTAGATTCAGGCCAAAACCAAACAGAAAAGCCAAACCAAAAGCTATGGTCGCAATCCAGCGCAGCCAGAAGAACGTTTTTAATGTTTTGGTCGAGTAAAACCAGCTGTTAAACCGTAAAACAAACATACAACCTCCTAATCCACACTGGCATATCTTTCTAATTCATTGCCCAAAAATTCTTGGTTGAAGACGACATTGCCGTGTCCGGCAATATTAAGGAAAAGCTGTCCTTGGACTAAGTTGGGCAGGGTCTCCAGCTCTGACTCAGTCATGGATTCTCTTAAAGCATCTGCCAGCAGGTGAACGGTCGTTTCATCCGTATTGGCAAAGACCCGGTACTGCATGAGGGAGAAAATCCGGCGAATAGAGGAAGCGTAGATGTCCAGAGTTGTATTGCCGCTCGCTACCAGAACATTCTGCAGCGAGGTCATCTCCAGCACGACACCAGCATAATTGGTCCCCATTTCCTCAATCATATCGGCCAAGAAAGTCACCGACTGGGAGTAGCGGATATCCAAGACCATCTGAGCTGATGAAATATTAATGACATAGTGGGTCAGCTGGTCATGGGCGACTGCCAGATTCTGCTTGCGCTTCTGCCGCTGAATCTTGCCGTTGTTGACGACATAAGAAGAAATCAGAGACAGGACCTGAGTCAGCTGCAGGTTGAGCAGCATAGGCGTTTTGGTCAGTTCTGATAAATCAATCGTCACAACCTGCTCCTCTGACAGGTCTTCAAAGTTGGTATAGACGTCAAAGATGGGGCCGTAGTTTTTATTGAGGGAGCTGAAAGTCTTGGAAATGCGGCCGACCGATCTGGTATCGTGGTCATTCCCTGCCTTGCCCGCTGCCCGATAGCGCTGCTCCAAAAAGGAGCAAAACTGGGACAGGCGCGGATGCTCATCATTGACAATGGTTGTGACGTGGATATTTTCTGCATTCTTCTCTGCATTGTGCTGCCAGAGGCCGATAGAAACGTAGAAATCAGTGATAAGGTCTTCCAAGCGCAGGAGGTCATCAGAAGTAATTTCCTGATTGAGGACCTGAGCGATACTTTTCAGCTTGGCAACATGAAGCCGGAAAGAGCCGATTTCATCCACCTCTACCCCGTTTTCCTTGGTCATGGTAGGCAGGACCTGCATGATGTTAATCTTATTGGCCCCGCCGGACATACTGAGCACCTTGCCGTATTGAAATTTCGTCAGATCGTGAAAAGTCCCGTCCAGATCAATATTGATAATCTTATGCCCTCTGGCATAGAGCGAATCGGTGTGTTTCAGCACAAATTTCTTTTGGTACATCTTGGGCGCCCCTGCCACAAACATAAAGGGCCGGGTCCGAATATCGTCATTTTGCAGAAAGTCCAGATTGACCGCCCCGCTGGTCGGCGTATAGCCAAAGTAGGTCCCGTGCGGGTCCGCTAACTTAGTATGGTTAAACCAGTAGCCACCGGACAAATCCCGAACCGGCACCGGCTGAGGCTGGCGGTGATTGGGCAGATCTTTCTGCCGCAGCGGCGGAACAAAAGGCGAATGATACTCCAAATCCTGCTCTCCGATAAAGGAGGTCATGGAGAATTTAGGGGCTCCGTTTTTAATCTCGGACATCTTTTCAAACAGCTCTTTTTCGGTATTGCCGGAAGCATAGATGCGGGTCCAGATGCCCTTGACACCGGAGTTATTGTGGCGGATATCCTGCTCCAGCAGCATCAAATCCTGCACCTCATCCAATTCGGCCTGATTCTTGGTTGCCTTTTGATTTTCATCAATCCGCGAACTCTTTTCTTCAACAGCCTTGGAGGCTTTTTCCTGAACCAACTTATTATCCAGGTGAGTGACGTGCATAAAGGCACGTGTCCCCTGCACCTGCATCAGCTCTGTCCCCCAGTAGTCATTCAGACCGCCGGTCGGATAGCCTGTGACAAAGAGAGTGGCATGATAGCCATCGCCTGATTTCCAATAGCGATCGTCTGACTTGAAGTCAACATTGCCCTGAGGCTGAATCCGGCTGATAAAGGGCAGATCATAGCCGCGGGCCATTAATTTTTTTACTTTGCGTTTTTTCAAATACATGCGCACTACACCTTTTCATTTTGATTGTTGTACTGTTTGAGAATTTGCTCCTTCTTGTTTGCCGAGACGATGACGGGAACAAAATCACCGTTTCCGCTGGTCTGAGCCTTGCGCACCTGTCTGTGCAGCTCTTCAATGGTATCTCCGTACAGCCAGATCAGAAATTCTGCATTGTACAGCTCTTGCTCAACTGCTTCTTCAGACAGGATATTCTGCATAAGGATACTCTCTCTGTCCTTGAGCTGCTCCATTCTGTTTTCGCTGATACCGGTCTTGCTCATCTCACGCCGCACTTCATTTAAAATCCGTCTGGACTCGATGATCTGCTCAGAAGTGTCCGTCGGAAGCGTTGTGGATTCAAACAGATAGTCAAAGGTGATTTCTGAATTCCATTTCCGGAAATTCTGAATGGTCCGCTGCCGTTCATTGTCCGACAGAGAATTCAGGTCCTTTCCCCTCACTTCCATAATCTGCAGATAGCCCGAATAGCCATTTTCCAGAGCAATGGGCTGACCCTTGACATTGCTCAGAATCGCCTTCGTATCCAGCAGCTCCACCGTTGACAGAAAATCCCGATTCTCAAACTCTTTGGTATCATAGGTGAACTGATTCTCCGCCATCTTGCCGATTCGGCTGCTGCCGTTGCCGGCTGTCTCTTTTTTCTTGTTTTTCCCCATTTTTTTGGAAGAACTTGGTTTTTTTAAGGCCATAAATCCTATCCTTTTCTCTAATTTTCCTACTCTTCAAACAGCAAAACCAACCGCCGTTAAGCCTGAAAGGCTGTTGGAGACGGCAGATAAGGAGCCTGAGGCTGGGACAAAAATCCTTTAGCCTCGCTTGTTTTGGTAAAAAACTCTTGACGCAGCAGCTGACTGCCCAGTCTGATTCCGATGTTTATTGAGTATAGGTATTATAGTCTTTTAGTTTGCTTTTAGCAGGGAAACTGTCCGGGGGACCGTTTCAGCCTATCGGTAACATACAGAACGATAGGGCAGCAAGCCGCTCAAAACCTCTAGTGGGGGTTTTGAGGCGGTGGCTGGAGCTTCCGTGAGGAAAGCTCAAAAGTAGGTAGGTTCGGGCTGAACGAAAGACGAGGCTGAGACAAAAGTCCTTCAGTTTCGCTTTGTTTTGGTAAAAAACTCTTGACGCGGTAGCTGATTGCTCAAAGCACTGCTTTGAGGTTGCGGATAGGACTTGCGAAGCAAGTCTCAACTTTGTTCGTCTTTTAGACTCCAAAAAGTTCCTACATTGAGGAAAACTCTGTTTTCCTCATCCCCAACCTCTCACAGTCCCCTGGACTGTTTTGACACAAACTGCGTTTGTTTTATCTCCAACCTCTCACAGTCCCCCCGGACTGTTTTGACACAAACTGCGTTTGTTTTATCTCCAACCTCTCACAGTCCACCCGGACTGTGAGAGCCTCGCGGGCTGGGAGTGAAAAGGTCTGGGAGACCTTTTCAGCCTGAGCTTAGAAGCAAAAGAGCGAAGGGAACTAAATTTTTAAAAATTTAGTTCTTATACGGTATCTTATCAAAGATACTCCCCTTTGCGGGTGAGGGCGCAGCCATCATGGGCGTCTGTCCCACCGCCTTTATCTCCAGCCTCCAACAGTTCTTCTGGACTGTTGGAGCAAGGCGAGCTGACAACGTAATAAAAGATAAACTAAATGACGATATAAAATCATTATACTGCATCCAACCTCCATAAGGCTTTATGATAAAGCAGAAGGCAACTTTTCTCTTGCTTATGGTTCGTAATTAGGATAAAATAAGGGCAAAATCTATCAGAGAGGTGAGGCCTTGATTTCCAATGCAATACACCGCCACCCCTTTTTAAGTTTGCTCCTTTTATTGATATGGCAGCTTCTGGTCATGCGCAGCTATACCAGCCTAGCTGACAGCAGGGCCAAACGCACCTTCATTCTCATCATGACTGCTCTCTGCGGCGGCTTGGGCGGGAGTCTGGGCGTTGTCTTTAACGACCTGAAAAATCCACGGTTTCAGCTGGCGCCTTATACATTTGCCATTTTCATGGGAATGATAACCTTAGGTCTGGCAGTCGCCGATATCCTAATCAGCTGGCTGGGACACTTGCTGACTGGAGCTTAAGAGCAATAAGCGGCATAAATAACTTGAATATTTTAGTGCAAAAAACAGTTGACAAAAAAGAAAATTTAGAATATAATAGAGTTCCAGAATTACTTTGTACATTGTACAAACCCCAAAGCCCTTATCTATTGCAGTAGATAAGGGCTTTTTTCTGTTCTGTATAGTGAACCGGGGCTGCAGAATTACTTTCTTCTGCGGTGTGGCAAGAAACGGCGGCCGCGAAAGCCTTGTTTCTTGCTGCTATCTGATTTGCTAAAGAAAAAATCTAAACACTTATATAAAACATAAGTGAGAACTGCTTTAGCAAGATGAATAATCATCTCCAGAATCACTTCTTTCATTGTTTACCCCTCCCTTCCTTAGGATATGTTGATTTTCAATCACCAAATTAAAGATCAACACTCAGGAGGGAGCTTTTTTAGATTGTGCTCACAATCTTTTAGATACATAAAATCACCTCCTTACAGATTCGTTCATAATCTTAATCCAAGCAAAAAAGCTGCACAGCAGCTCTTCGTTTGAACTTCCTCAAAACAGAAACTTCTTCCTAATGGAAGGCAGCTCCATCCCGACAGTCAGGTCAAACCAGCAAAAAAGACCTCTCAGGCAGATGAAGACACACTGAAAAAACCAGTCTTTAGTTGATTTTAAATCAACCTTAGCCGGCTGAGAAATAACTTTCTCAGTGTTCCCCAAGCAGCTGCTTGAAAAGTCATAAGTTTACCAATTTAACACAAGTATTGAAGCTGAAACATAAAAGCTTCAGAATCCCAATCTCACAGCTCCGCAGATTGTTTCTTTGGATTCCTGCACTGCCTATAAGCTTTCATCGCTGAAAGTCAGTCCTTAAAGACAGGCGAAGCCACAGGGCTTCAGGCTCAACTGAAAAGCAGTAAATAAAATTTACACATTCATTATACCGTTTTCTATCCATTTGTCAAGATAAAAAACGAAAAGAGAATTCTTTCCGTTTTCGTGTTTATTCAACTTCTATACCTTTGGTTTTGAGGGTATCTAGTTGGAATTGGCTCTTGCTGCGGGTGATAAAGAGCGGCTGAACATCATCCTCTGTTTCAAAACCATTGTATGTACTGTTATATACCTTGCTAGTGCTCGTTACATGTTTCAGTTTCAAAGTATAGTTCCAGAAATTTCCAAAGTTTCGGTCTGGCTTACTAATATCTAAGAAATCAATCTCAATATCTTCAGTGGCCACACCTTCTCCAGTATCATTGGTTACAAGTTTGACCTGAAAATCAGCCGTCGGCAGCTGACCCTTACCATCGCCGTATGGCTGTAAGGCTTCCGCTAACTCTTTGTATTGACTATCATTAGGAAATTGTTCCGCATTGCTGGCTGTCACATCATAAATGTGTTTTAGAAAAGTTCCTTCCTGCTCCTCATAGTACTCAATGATTTCTTCATCTGTCATTTTAGCCAGATCTCCAAAGGACTTTCCCTCGTCACGATTAAAGGTTGTATAGCCTTTAACCTTCCCTTTATTAAAGACATAGACTGCTAATGGGTAAGAGTCTTTAGAAACTTCATCTGTCAGATACCATATTTTGTCCTTAGCATTTTTCAAATGCTCATAAATACCTTCTTCGGCCTTTTGTGTACCAGAGCTGGAGTCTCCCCCGCCATTGGACGGATTCTTGGCAGCATTACAGGCTGATAAGAATACCAGAGACAAAGCCACTGCGATTGCTATTATGAAAGAAATATACTGTTTTTTCATTAGTCATACCTTTTTCTGTATTGATTGAATGGCGATCTATTGGACTAGGGTTTTTTACCAGAATCTTTTTTCTTAATGCCGCCATTATTTGAAGGAGCTGATGACGTTTTGGTTTTACTGTTGTTACTAGAAATCTGTGAACCAGAGGCACCGCCAATCCCTTGCTTCGTTTGATTAGGTTTGTTGGTATTGGCTGCCGTGCTTCCGACACCAGAAGCTTCATTCTTGGTACTGGTATTCGTCTTACCATTAGCATTGGCACCGGAAGCAAGAGTATTGGCAACTCCTGTTCTGCCGGCATTGTAATTGCTTTTAGCAGCATCGCCCACTTTTTGACCGGCACTCTTAACAGAATCCTTGACTCCACCGGCTGTTGACTGAACAGAACTTTTGACACTTTCATAAGCACTGCCGACACCAGCTTTGGCATGAGATCCTAGATTGGCAGCTGCTCTGCCAACTCCGCCGGCCTGACGGATACCTTCAACTGCTCCTTTGGCCCCTCCGGCAACACGGGCTGCACCGGCACCAATCCCCTTAGCCGCAGTACCCGCTCCGCGGGCCGCGCTTCGAGCACCTTGAGAAGCTTTCTTAGCAACGGTGCCTACACCGCGGGCAGTCCTCTTGGCAACCCCCGGAGCTGATTTAACCATTTTCCTGCCAGCTCTTGAGGCTGCACCGCCAGCCGCCAGACCGGCGCCAGCCATACCAGCCATTTGCCCTCCGCGGCCCTGCGACGGAGAAACACCTAACCAGCGTTCAACAGCATTGTTGCCGCTTATCAGAGACAGGTAAACTCCTATGTAAACAATGATAGAAGCCATGACATTTTCCCAATAGCTGAGATTGGAAGAGAAGCCTCCTGATGATAGCCAGGTAAAACTTGAAGCCACCATGCCAGGGAAGTCTCTCAGAACACTCATAGCAACGCGCAGCAGAATCACTTCAAAGAAGACGCCTGTAATCGTCCCAAAAATCATTTGAAGCAGCTCCTTGAATTTTTCTGAGTTTTCAACAGAGGTATAACCGACAATCGGAGCCACCATCCCTGCCACAATGACCTGAAAAACGGACTGCACAAACCTGATAGACATACTAATCAACAGAGCAATTAGTACGATTTGCTGAACGATTAGACCAATCCAGTTAACGCTGTAGCGAGGGTAAACAGCCGAGAAGACATTTTCCAGTTCACTCCAAGTCCCTGGTTTGACATTATCAATACGGACATTCCCTTCTTCATTTGACCTAAGAACGGAACTCAGAATAGGGGCTACTCCTTTAAAGTTAGCATCACCGCCGTCTCCATCCTTTTCAAACTGCTCTAGTACCGTTTTATCGGTACCTCCGTACCATGCGCTGTAATCGGTCTGCATGACATTGCTGTCATCTATGGTGTTCAGCCTGACTTTATTTTCTGAATCAGATGGCGGATTTAAAAAGCCTCTCTTGTCCATCCCTAAGACATTGACATCAAAATTTTTTTGAATAATAACATACAAGTCGACGACGTTGCCTTCATATGGTTTGACAGACAGGGAAGCAAAGCCAGACTCTCCGTCGTCAGACATTTTACTGATGTATTGGCTGTCCTTGGCCAATACATAAGAAAATTCTTTGATTGCCTGAGGCAGAAAAGCCAAGACAGCTGTGACCAAAAGAAAGTGGCCTATAACGTCTTTGTATTTCATTAAGCCGGTTATAAAATTTGCAATAATAAACAGTATCAGCAATAGAACAAAGACAACCACTCCAAGCTTTTGCAGACCATCAAAAATCTGACCAACAAAGGTATCATTTCTATCCAGATAGTCAAAGAAACCAAAGAGTTTGAATAAATTATTATAAACATTCTCCAAGGCCATGCTGATAGAATACAAGGATTTAGTAATCCACCCCGGAAGGTTGAGGAAATAAGCAAAAACCTGCGGAATAGACGATAAATAATTAGACCATTGTTCATAAAAAGCAGCCGTCTCTTTTGTCGGTGACTCATTATAGGGCCAAGTAGGACTAACATCATCTTTAAAATCTTTCGCCTTACTGATTAAGTCTGCAAGACTGCTATAGGTCGGCATTCATATCACTCCCTTCTTAAGAAGGAGCTTGGCTGGACTCAGACTGTTTGTTTTCTTCTGAACCGCTGCTCGTTTCAGTTTGCTTGTCCCCTTGCTCCTCTGACTGCTTGCTTTCGTCGCCATTATTGTTCTCACTGATATAGATGCTGCTGACAGGCTCTGATGTGATCAGGAAACCATACTCGGCCTTATTGTCTTCTTTAATCCCAAAGGACAGGCGTTTGGTTTTCACACCTTCTGCCGTGGAAAATGTAATGACATAGGTCAGGGTGAAGGTATCATCTTTCTCCAGCTTGACATTTTCCAGCAGATTGCTGACGATTTGAGCCTGTTCCGGCTGCGTATACTTGGCATCCCCTGACGACAGGAAGGGGTTGAGCGCTTCCTTATTCCCAGAGTAGTAATTGGGGATAAAGAAACGTCCGAAAACATCTGCTGCATGTTCTTTCTCCTGCAGCTTTTGGATTTTTTGCTGCTCCTGATAGAGAAAGGCAGTCTGGGCTTCCAGCTGAGCCCGCTTGCTATTTCCCATCATACCAATGACAAGGCCCAGAATGCCTATCAGCAGGCCTGCTATGCCCAGCCCCAAAGCAATCTTGCTCAGAAGCGGATTTTGTTCTCCCATTTCCGATACTCCTTTATTTCTGTTCTTTTTAGGATGAGCCCTTTTTATAGCCCCTTGCACATCGGACTCCATAGGAAAATAAGGCAGATCAGCCTGAGACAAATTCAGGCTTTCTGCATAAGTCCTTAAAATGCCGTTTTCCTTATCGGTAAAATAGAGGGCCAGATCATCATAGGTGTAATCTTTGAAACGGGGATCCCGCAGGGAAGCCTCCATGAGCTTCGTCATAATATTGTCATAGGTATGGTCAATCAAGAAAGGACTGATGCTGGGCTCATCTTCAATCGAAGGCTTGCCGCTTTCACTATTGGCCAGAGATACCTTGGCCAGAGTGAAATCACCAAACTGATCCCGCAGGGCATGAAAAAGGGTCTCCGCCTGCAGAAAGGTGAGGTAGGGCAGGCTGTCTCCCATAGTTCCGCTGTCTAGGAAATACTCCTCGTCCAAGTCCTCAATCAGATCTTTGATGTCGCCATTGCGCTTGGGAGAGTCCTTCCCCGCCCACTCAATATAAATAAATGAGGAGTCTTTGATAACTCCTCCTTTTCCTAAAGCAAATCCTGCCATAGATTAACCACCAAACATGTCTTTAATAAAGGGAACAGCCTGACTGGCAAGGACGATAACAACTACCCCGATGATGACATAGATAATGTGGCCCTTGGCCCACTCACGCATCTTTTGCGACAGCATGAGCCCAATACCGGCTACAATCAGCATCGTCACTGCAATGGCAAAACCAAGAGTAGAGAATTGACCTTGTGCCTGCTCCGCTCCACTAGTAACAGACGAGAAAGGATCTTTTCCTGCTGCAAAGACCGGTGTCGTCAGCAAGAATGATGTCAGTGCAGCTGTCAGCGCTGCCCATATTTGTTTGATTTTAAGATTTTTCAAGATTCTATCTCCTTTTCTTTTTTATCATGATTTATTATAGCCTAAACCATCGCCTGTTTCGCTGTATCATAAAGAGAAATGGGCGTTTTTTCCAAACGATTGTCTTTCTATTCTATTTTAGTGGCTTCAAAGTCCAGCGTCCGCTTGTCAATATGGTGGAAAATGCCGTCCGGCGCCTCACCGATGACCTTGACCAGAACATTGTAGGCAGCGCCATGCCTCTGCAGGAGGAAGAGCTTTTCGGCAATCGGCCCGGTCACCCGGTCCTGAATCAGCCGTTCCAGCGGCCGGGCACCGTTTTCTACACTGGTTCCTTTGGAGCGCAGAAAATCGTAAAACTCGGTCTTATCCTCATACTGCAGGTAGACCTTCTGCTCAGCCAGTCTTTTTTCTTCCTTGGTCCAAGCCAAATCAACAATGGCTTCAATAATATCCGTCGTCAGCATGTTAAAGACTACCTTATTGCCAAAGCGGTTGATAAACTCCGGCCGGAAGGTCAGGCTCAGCTCCTCAACAATCCGGTTCATAAAGCCGTCGTAGGCCAGATCGGTCATATCTCCAAAATTGCCTTCGTTGGCATAGGTTTTTTTAATCTCATCTGCACCTGAGTTGGTCGTAGCAATGACAATGGTATTTTTAAAGTTAATCTTACGGCCGGTTCCCGTCGTCAGGTGGCCTTCATCCAGCACCTGCAGCAAGATATCATAGATATCTGGATGGGCTTTTTCCAGCTCGTCCAGCAGCACCACAGAGTAAGGATTGTTTTTGACCGGTTCGGTCAGGAGCCCTTTGGAGCCAACGATATTCTTGCCAATCAGCTTATCCTTATCCCCCTTAGAGGAATACTCTGAGCAGTCGATCCGAATCATGGCCTCCACATTGTCAAAGAGAATCTTGGCCAGCGCCTTGGCCAGCTCGGTCTTGCCGACCCCGGTCGTTCCCAGAAAGAGAAAGCTTCCCAATGGTTTATTGGGCCGCTGAAAGCCTTCTTTTGAGATATAAATCGTATTGGCCACCTGAGAAACGGCAAAATCCTGTCCTTTTACGTATTTCTTGAGCTCATCAGTAAAGTTCATCAGCCGTTCCGAATCGTCCTTGAGAATGGTGGTCACGGGGATTTTCTTCATTTTTTGAATGACTCTGGCGATGTCCTCAATATCCACGACCTTGCGCTTTTCAAAGTAAGCCTGAGCCGTCGCATCGTCCAGCAGGTCAATGGCCTTATCGGGCAGGAAACGCTCAGGGATGTAGCGGACTGCCAGCCGAACGGCCTGTTCTACCGCATCATCCGTAATGGTGATATGGCGTTCCTTTTCAAAACGCTTGCGGATATTGCCCAAGATAAAGATCGCCTGATCTGCGGTCGGCTCTTCCACCGGCACCATCTGCACCCGCCGCTCCAAGGCCTTGTCGGTTTCGATAGAACTTTGGTATTCTTCATAGGTCGTGGCAGAAATCATCTGGATTTCCCCACGCGCCAGAGGCGGCTTGATGACATTGCCGGCATCCAGCATACTGCCGTCGCCGCCAGCTCCGACAATAGTGTGCACCTCGTCAATAAAGAGGATATTCTCCCCCTTGGTAGCCTTGAGCTCCTCGATGATCCGCTTGAGGCGGGACACCATATCTTCTCCATCCGACTTGCTGGAAATACTGGATAATTCCAAGGAGCGGACCGTAACATGCTTAAACTCGTCCGGCACATTGCCCTTGAGAATCTCTACGACCAGACCGTCAACAATAGCTGTCTTACCTGTCCCAGCCTCACCGACCAGAATGGGCGAGTTCTTAGTCTGGCGCAGGAGTGATACGATGACCTGCTCCACTTCCTTTTCCCGGCCAAAAACCGTAAAATGGTCTATTTTCTTACGGATCTTTTCTGTAACATTTTCAGTATATTTGTCCAGATAGGGAGTTGGGCTTTCTTCCTCCTGCGGTCTCTGCGGCAGCAGGTCCTGAAGCGGGCTGTCTGCCTCTAAGAGATTGGCCCCTTCTGCCGCCTCCCGATACTCTTCTCTTTGCTGCAGTTCCTCAGTCTTAATCATGTTTTTCTACCTATCCCTCTTTTTTCGTTCTTAACTGCTTCCTTGTTTCTCATACGGTCAATGGAGTGGTATCGCTTGCGCCGGCGCGTCAGAAAAATCCGAATCGCATGCAGGTTGTTTTTGCCGCCGTTGAAGGGAAACATGAGATAGAGAGCGATGATAAAGGTCAGCACAACAAAACAGATATATTCCAGCGTCTGCTGCTTGGGAAAGACTTTGCCGCTCCCTGTAAACTGCATAGCTAAAAGAGGCGCACCAAATACAAACAGAAGGCTGAACAGACGGATGCCATACAGCTTGACTGATGCAAACAGATCACGCGGAAATCCATAGGGACGATCTTCATAATTGGTACGATTATCTTCTGACATTGTTTACTCCTTCACTTTTTCCTTCGCAGCTCAGTCTAAAAATCCATTTCAACTGAGGTGATTGGTGCATTAAACTGATAAGTGCCGTCGTGTACTTCCTGCATGGAATGCTCCAGCGCCTCTACAGCATTCTGCAGGGTGACAATATTATCCTTGGCCTGATTGATTTTCGTCTGTTTGCCATCGATTTCTTTTTCAACATTTTCGATTTTTTCCTGATTTTCGGTCAGATTGCTGCCGACTAAATACTGGCCGGAACGTTCCAAATCGGCCAAGGTTGACTTATTTTCCGCAATCGAACCCTCCAGTCTTTCAATGGCCTTTTGGAGTTTTTCAATCTGCTTGTTTTGGAAATTCTTTTCTTCTTCAAAAGCATTGAGGGCAAAAGTTTCCCGAGACAGGTCCTGCAGGTAGGTGCGTTTGATTTTCTCCCCCTGCTCAGCTACCATAAACTGCACTTCATTGCTCAGCTCAGAAGCATCTTTCTTTTTCTTTTCCTTGGTTGCATATTTCGATTCGCTGGAGGTTACATCATTGTACTCCTCAATACCGACATCAACATCGTCATTGACGACTGTTTTATTGGTGATATTGATAGCAATCGCCTCGAAATCTTTGGGAACCCCCTTGACAATGACATCAATCTTGTGATTAGCCAGGGGAATGACCTCCATTTTGGTATCGGGGCTTTGATTTTTGGCAAAGAGGATCCATTCCAGATTTTTGGCACTGATTCCCTTGGCAATAGAGGAAGTGTAGTCTGACGTTTCAAATTCCAAGAGCAGAATGCCGTTCTTTTCTGAGTAAATCTGCTTGGTCAGCATGATGCGGCCCGACTCGTTTTCAAAATCTCTGGTAGTTGCCAGCTGTGCTTCTGTGTAAGCAACCCGCTGCGGTGACAGATAGGCATTGACTAAAAGAAAAAGCCAGACAGAAATCAGCACAAGAAAAGTCAGGAATTTCCGCAGAATCGCCCGGCGTTTAAGAGTCTGAACAATCTTATTCCCCACGATGTGCTTCTCAACGAATACATCTAAAACATCATTGTTTTTCTGATTATTATCCATGTCTGTATTATAGCCGAAAAAGTCGCTAAAAAAGTTTATCATAAAAAGAAAAGCGGGCCGAAAGACTATCAGAATACCTGATACTCTCCGCCCGCTATCACAGACATAAATCCAATCAGAAGAGCGCTGCTCTTCAAAAATCAAAACCAAGCTTCGTTGGCTCTGACAGTCCTCCGGACTTGACGAAAATTGGGAACTGCATTTCCCTTATCTCCAGCCTCAAATAGTACCTCGAACTGTTTGAGCCCCGCAGGCTGTACCGGAGTAAGGCAGGGCGACGCTGGCGTGAATGGAAGAGATTGTCGAAAAGTATCAGTTCGTCGTCCCACTCTCATTGACGGTATCGACGATTCGCTTCATTTCCGCTTCCTGAATAGTCACCAGGCCGTCATCTTCCTTGGTGGCCAGACTGTAAACCTGATAGCCCCCCTTCTCCCAGACAAGGGCTGTGGATACTTGATCAATACCATAGTGCTGGGTCAGTTTTTGACCGGCCTCTGAAGCACCGTCTACAAAGAGGATTTTCCGCTTATCCCGCACTCGGGACAGAAGCGCTGGCACGGAGCGCTGGCATTTTCTGCAGCTCAGCTTATAAAAGAAAACCACCTGTCTGTCCTGCCCCTCTATCCGCTCCAGCAGCTCTTCATAGCTTCCGGAAGCTGGCTGAAAGACCTGCTGGGCCCGTCGGGAGTCTTTCTCGATAAACATCATTTTGTCGTAAGTGACCTGATTAGAGAAAAAACTCATAGCTACACCAATCAATGTCAGCAGCAAGAGGGAAAAGGAGAGAAGGATCAGGGCATCCGCGACAGGACCGAGTGCTCGCTCCTGCTGTTCCTCAGACGGAGCGTCTCTGAGCAAAAGCCTTACCCGCAGATAATAGCAGACAAAAATCAGGTACAGGACCGGAAAAGAGAGGGAAAGCGACGAAGACCAGATCAGCCTATGGCCTATATTGATCTGGTAATGCCATAAGAACCAAGACAGCAGACAGAGACAGATAAATCCCAGCAGCACATAGCTGTCATGCTTGCGGGAAAAAACAGAATGGCTTTCAGCAGACATAAGACCTCCTTTGTTCAGTAGCGGTTAATCATCCATGAGTGGATTGTATTTTTTGGAAGGTTTGGCTTTGGCTGAGGATGGAGCAGCCAGCTTCTCTTCCGCGGGCTTTTCGCCCTGCGGCTCCGCTGGGGGTTCCAAGCCCGACACAGCAGGGTCAGCTGCCGAAGACTCTGCAGCCTGAGCAAACGGAGAAGCCATCCCTTCCTCATGACTGGCCGCGGCACTTTCGCTGACTGCTGCCGCTTTATCGGGCTCTGCCCGCTTGGCTGCTGCTGCCGGGACAGCCGGCTGTTCCTTCTTTGCAGCCTTTCTCCTGCCGCTTTTTCGAGGTTTTTCCAGCGGCTGCCTTTCTTCATCCAAACCCAGAATGATGCGCTGCTCTTCCGGAGTAAAGCGCTCAAAGGGGATCACTCCCTCTGAATGCCGCTCAACATAGTAGCGCTCCACCTGCTCTTTCCAGATATCGTAAGCCTGCCGGTCCTCTTCATTTTGCTCCACATCAAAGGGAGGCTTATAGTGCGGATCCTTGAAAATAGGCAGATCAAACGAAGGTGTCGGAGTCACCTTGACCAGCTCGCTCTCTTCGTCATCAATAACATGAACGCCTGCAAACTGAAATTTTTCCAACCGGAAGAGTTCAGAGCTGCTGGTCACTTCTTCCTCGGCAATTTCCTCCCGGTAAGAGGAAGCATTGTTGTCATTTCCAGCTAACATATCCACGCTGCCCTTATTGGTCATGCGGCTGACTTTTTTCTCTGTCCCTGCCCGCTCAACAATAGTTTCAGCAGACTTATTGGAACTGCCCTGAAAGACAAAGATATTCCGATAAGAATTAAGCAGGGCAGCCGTATCAGAAGCCCCCAGACTGGCTTCAATCTGCTCATAGTTCTGATACAGTCCCAGCACCGCCGTATTGTACTTGCGGCACTGGTTGAGAAAACGCTCCGTATTGGGGGTTGTCACCCAGCCGTATTCATCTTCGATGATGGAAAAGAAAGGATCCATGGTGCTGGAATTCCTCCTGAGCACACCCTTTTGGACAATCATATCCGTAATCTGGCCGATCATTCTGGAACTGTCGTCATCGACCGGTCCCCGGGCTGTATTGACCAAGAGAAAGCCGCCGGTTTTAAGGAGAATGTCGATGTCTTTGGTAGACTGAGAAAAGAAAATCCGCCGTACCAGATCCGAAGAGGCCAGCTTGCGGATGGTATTTTTCATGCCCTCAATATTGGCATCGTGGGTAATGTATTCAATACCGGTCCGCGGGTCCTCCTTATAGGCATCTGCGAAGTAATGATAGGTCGTGTTGATGATCTTATTTCTAGACTCGGCATCCCGCTTTTGATTGAAAGCCCTGCGCAGCTGAGGGGACATATGCGAGTCAAAGCGGGAAGGAAGCCCGCCCTTGCGGACAAAAGCTTCTTTTTCCTGACGGTAGAGCTCCTGATAGGGTTCCTCATAAAGCCGCTTAAACTCCCGCTCACTGGCATCTCTATAGACCTTAAAGAGCTTCAGCCGTTTGATAACCAAGGAAGGAATTTCCAGCAAGTCATAAAACTCACTCAGAGTTGGAGAGCCGCCGTTGAGATTGACGTCCAAATAGCTCTTTTCAATCCGGGCTGTTGATTTGAGCATAAAGACCAGATTGCGCACATAAGCCTGCTCGGCATTTTTAAAGAATGTATTCCCGCCGCCGCTGCCGCCTTCATCAGCAAAGTTGCGGATCAAGTCCGAAGTCAGCCCGGCAGCTGTATGGGTCTCCGCATCAAAAATATTGATTCCGTCCGTATCCTCCTTGGTCGGATCCACCAGCCAGATCATATCTTCTGGAAAGCCCGTCCGCCTGATAATATCCACCGCATCATGGATTAAATCTCCCGAAGGCTCATTGACATAGAAACCGTTAATCAGTCTTTTCCCCAGCCCTTTTTCATACCATTCTTCATAGTAATCGTGCTGGGTTTCCAAGAGCTGCTGTTCATCTGTAATATGCAGGACCTCGATCTTTTTGTCCTGCTCTCTGATAAACTTGGCATATTCTTTCAGATACACCGTCACATTGCGGGCATCCTGCACAATGGCCGGCTTGGCAATGGCCACAGACTTACCAGAACCGATCGGTCCAAAACCAGCTGTATGCAGCCGCCTGACATCTGTTTTCAGGATAACATCATCGCCGATGTCAGAATTGCGCCCCAACCGCAGGAAAGCATCACCAGCATTGTCCAAATCATTAAACAGATGCGTCACTTTCTTGTGCTTAAAGAAACGCTTTTTCAGCCACAGCTTCATCAGGTCATCATAAACGACAATCTCGCTGCTGTAAGAATTATAGAGCAGGTAGACAAAGAGAAAGACCGGCGCGATTAAGAGCAGGGTGTTCCAAAACTGATTGCCAATCAGAGGCGATAAGGTCTTATAATCAAAGTAGGCCCCTCCCTTTTTGAGGAAGTCGCTGACTGATACATAAAGCTGATTAAAGACCGCAATGATGTAATTATTAAGGGTCAGAACAATGATGTCAACACTGGAAATCAGCGCAGAAAGGAAGGACAGATAGATGTAGCGCTTAATGGCCTGACCGCGGTCCCTCTCTCTAAAGTCCCCTCTCTCTTTAAAGAGCTGATAGCGCTGGCGGCTGGTCAGATTTGTATGCCAAAAACCCAGATAAAGAGACAGAAAGACAGACAAAAAAAGAACCAAAAACAGGCAGATAAAGAGACCAAAGCCAATCTGCTGTCTGATAATGGACAGAATAAGAACAGCAGCCAGACTGGCAGCCCCAAAGAGAAAGAGGAGCCAGATCAGTTTTCTCAGTACAAAAATTACATAATCAATGCTTCGGTGTCCCTTGAGTTTATAAGGTAATTTTGAAAGCAAAAACAGCATGATAACCTCACTTTACCAATCCAATCATCAGTTCCAGCAGACCGACAATGCAGGCCGTCAGTACAAAAGCAATATAAAAATAGAGCCGCTGCCGCTGCCGGCTTTCTTCTCTTTCGATAATCAAATACTGATACCTGTAAATATAATGCTGAATAATGGAAAAAGTCGGCACCAGCGCCAAGACCAGAACCTGAGCAATCCGCAGCAGGTAGAGCAGATTTTTCTCCTCCACTCCCTGAACAGCGCCCTTAGAAAATAAAAGCGCCATGATGGCAATGGAACCAAAACGGAAAAGATAAAAGAAAGAGACTGAAATCAAAAAAATCAAACCGGATTTGCGCTTTCGCTCCACATTATTGGTTTGGTCGCCGATAACCCAGACAATGCCCGAACCAATAATAGACAGACCAAGAAAGATTTCTGCAAAAACAATCAGATAATAGATGACTGTATTAAAAAAAGCTGTATCCAACTGCGCTCCTCTCTAAAAAACTGGCAGAACCACTCAAGTCAGACTTGGCGAATCCCAAATACAAAAACAGCAAGAAAATCCAACCAGCCGCACTGCATGCTCAAACGAGTTCCCCTTTGGAGCAGACCGCCCGCCGCCTTATACTCAATGAAAATCATCAGCAAACTAGGCAGGAGCAGACAGGGTGGCAGCTGGCGGCTCCTGCCACGAGAAATCCCGCAGGACTTTCTCCCACTCCTGCACTAATCTAGCAGTAGGGAAAATAATCGTTTCAATACTGCCCATGTCGGAGCTGGCTGTTGGAGCTAAGATAAACTAAGGGACGATAGGAGCGCAAAGCAGCCGGCTTTTCCTATCTGTCAAAAAAATCCTCTAAGCCGGCCTGCTCATTGTAGGTCGAATTGTAGACAACCGTCGCTCGGACTTTGAGATAAGGCTTACCTGTCTTATCCGCAGCAAACTCATAGCTGCCCTGACGCAGCACCACTGAAATTTTCTGCCGATTCTGAAAAAGCTTGGGCCTGATGCGCTCACTGGCAACCAGACGGACAGGATAGCCGTAGGCTCCGTCTATTTCAAAATAATGGCCCTTAATAGCGTTGAAATCCGTGATATAGCCGGAAGCAACGGTTCCCGGGCCGGCATCAATGAAAGTCTGAATGACCTCCTGAGGATTTTTTTCCAGCGAAAGCCGCTCGCCGACAATATTGGGTGAAGCCCCCTCAATGCCCAAACGTTTGCGCTTGTCATCTGCCTGCTCATAGCGGCCGCGGACAAATCTGAAATCAATCAGCTCACCAGCTGCCACATAATCCTGAGGCTGTAGAACCCGTGAATAATACTTATAGCTAAAGGCCTTGTTGGGGATAAAGACCCGTTCCAGATTGGCGGTCAGCACAAACACACCATTGTCCGAAATATAATTGACCATCCCCTTTTGCACATCATGAATAGGCGACCGCTCACTGCCGTCTTCCAGCTCCTGCAAAACCTGACTGTTCAGCAGGTACTCAGCAATATTGATGTCTCCCAAGGCTACATATTCATTTTCCAGCTGCTGCTCCTCCCCTTTTTTAAAAGAGTTGTAGCGTTTGGCAAAGACCACCTGCTTCAAATCAATCACCTTGACCGGAAAAACCTGTCCAATCATTCTGCGCAGCTCCGCAGGCTGATAAAAGCCGGCAATATGCTGGGGGACATAGATACGCAGGCTCTCATATTCCTTCTTGGTCGGCTGGCAGATGACAATATCCTCAAAAAAGACCTGTCCCGTGCTTTCCGATACCTGCTTGGCGGCATCTATCATCCCGACAGCCCGGCAGGAAATCACCGATGCCAAAGCCGCCGTTTCCTTAGCCTTGTTGCCAATATCATGGCGGTTAAAGTTTCTGCCAATCGCATTGGCATAGCTCTCCAAACTGCGCGGAATCCGCTCTGCCGTCTCCAGCCAGTCGGAATCCCCCTCCTGCAGGCTGGCCACATATTTGGAGTCAAGGCTGACCCCGTTTTTGACTACTTTTTTTACATCTGGGTGGGTGGAAGCAATGTCCTGAATTCTTTTCATAACAGCCTTTCTATCAGACCTGTTCGCAAACTGATTTTCCTTAAAATGGCGATGCCGCAGCTGAGCTCGGCGGGCAAATTCAATCGTTTTACACAGTATAGTCTTTCAGCAGTGACATAGTCTGGGAGAGTAAAAAGGTTCGGGGAACCTTTTAGTTCCTGCCTCATTTGCTGATGATTTTCATTGAGAAGGAAAGCCAGCCAAAAGACTATATAAAAACAAGAGTTAATTCTATTATATAGAAAAAGCCGGCCATTAATGTTTACGATAAAAAGAAAAGGCGGTGGAGCCTGTCTCACCGCCTGATATGCCATAAAAATCAGCAGAAAATCCAGCAGAACCCGCCATCTTGGCCAGATTTCCGCATTTATGCTGTCAAAAACTCCAAAGGACTCCCTTCACTCCTGCTGGAACTACTTCTATAAAAATCTCTGTTTCAAGGCCGACAGGAAGACCTGCTTTTGCTCTTATCCACAGACTTCTATATCTTTGAAAAAGTGAACGAAGATGCCCATCAACTACTGTGCCCATCTGTTTTTTCTCATGCAGATGCAAAAGACTGGGCTTTTGCCCAGCCTCTCCTTGATGAAATCCCGCTGACAAAAACTCCGTTTTTTAGCGGACAGCTCACCTGCCTCGTTTCTGATTTTTTGACTCAGACTGTTGGAGCAAGACGATGGCCATACGGCTTGATTTCGCAAAGGAAGAAGGGATTTTCCCATAAGGCTACCAAAGAATCTGCCAAAGTTGATAGCCTAAAAAGAGCGCTATCGTTGGAACAAACAGTACCCAGTAGGAAAAATGCCGCTTGCGGGCACCCATCCATACAAAGCCGGTAAAAACAAGATCCAATATCAGCAAGCGAACGAAATCGTTACCAAGCAGTGCATACCAAGAGGTATTCATCAGCGTCTCCTTTTTTACAAAAGCAGAACAGACGGATTGCTGGCACTCAAAGAAAATCAAAGATGACAAGGGGTGCGAGTCAAGTCAGTAACCATACATCGTCTCACTGACTTTCAGAGCTGAAACACTTTTGCCTCAGCCTCATCTTAGATTTTCAAAGAGTATGAGATGATAACATAACTATCTGCCAATCTGCTGCCCTAAATAACTATATATCAGTTGCCATCGGCCTCAGTAAACCGCCTGCTCGGTCTCTGCATCAAAGAAATGGGCCTTGTTGAGGTCGAAGCCCAGATCAATGCCGGCACCGGTCTGCAGGTAGTCCCG
>NZ_QFAY01000059.1 GCF_017884005.1 Streptococcus panodentis | reverse complement strand
GGTGCTGCTCCTGGATTGGCTTCCATAGCCTTTCTCAGATTCTCCATGACCAAAGGATTATCATTGTGCTGGCTGATGTGATAGGCAACAATCGAACCGTCATAAAGGTCCTTAATGGCACTGAGATAAGCCTTCTTCCCCAGTCCATACTTCAGGAAGGTCACATCTGTACACCACTTCTCATTTGGTTTCTCAGCCGTGAAATCACGATTCAGGATGTTCTCTTCAATATTGATAAAACTGGTCTTGGTGCAGTAACCACGAGAACGGCGGATAATGGATTGAATCCCCAGAATCCGCATCAAACGCCGGATGCGCTTCTTGTTGTAAGTTGTACCGAGTTCTCTGTTGAGAAAACGCGTCATGCGCCGATAGCCTAAGATACCATTAAATCGCGCATGCAGCTCTTGAATCTTCTCCATCAATTTCTGATTGGTGACTTCAGAGTCCGTCTCCTCATGGCTGAGCCACTTGTAATATCCCGAGCGTGAGACCTTGAGTATGCGGCAGAGCTGGCTGATGGAAGCCTCCTTGCGTTCCTGAGCATATTCATAAATCGCTTGGAATTTCAGAAGGTGTTTACCCAGCCTCACCACAGGTTTCGCTGTTCGAGCTCCTTCAACTTTTTTAGGAG
>NZ_QFAY01000058.1 GCF_017884005.1 Streptococcus panodentis | reverse complement strand
AGCATAACCCCTTCAAAATCGTGTATACTAAAAGTGCAAAATCCAACACACACGATCAGAAAGGTTATGCCATGTCTAGTTTACCACAAAATCCTCAACTTCGTAGCTCTATTTCAACATTTTTCAAAGAAATTTCTTTGACCGCCTTTCTCTCTGGTCCTTTGTTGGTGATTCTTCATTTCTTGCTTTCTAGTATCTTTTCAAATCGTTCCCCATATCAATTCTTGAAAGAGATGGAAGAAAAACCTTTTTCACAGAAAACTTTCCATAATCGTCTCTCAAATCCTAAGGTTAATTGGCGAGAGCTTCTGCTAAAAGTTTCAAAGAACTTGATTTCTAGCCTTTCTCCTCTTACCAGTGATAGCCGAAAAACTGTTTTTATCATCGATGATTCAATCTATCCTCGTGCTCGTTCTAAAAAAGTAGAACTTCTAAGCAAACAGTTTGATCATGCCAAAAAAATTTATGTTAATGGCTTTCGCTTCCTTAATCTGGGTTGGAGTGATGGGAATACTTTTTTACCCGTTTCCTTTGGTCTACTCGGGGGCAAGGAAAGTCAACTGGAAAACGTAGATAGAAGAACCTTATCAGGTAAGCGTAAAGCAGAAGCAGTTACACCTGCAACGGAGGTAACCATAAATCTTCTTAAAGAAGCGATAAACAAGGGAGTCAAAGCTGATTATGTTCTCTTTGATTCTTGGTTTTCTAGTCCCAAAATGTTTAC
>NZ_QFAY01000057.1 GCF_017884005.1 Streptococcus panodentis | reverse complement strand
CTCAAACTTGTAACCATCAAATCTCCCGTAACCCCTTATCCCTCAAGAGTTTAGACACAAAATAATGCTAATCAGCTCTTTGAAACCATCTGGTTAGTAACTTTGGAGCTTGATCCAAAAAGGTATCAACTAAAGATTCAAGGACTTTATCAGTAAGAAGCCCTGTCTCTTCCAATTTTTCCATAAACAGCTGAAGTAGGTAATGAAGTGCTTGTCTAAAACTAAGGTCTTCGATTTCTCTGCCCATGATGAAAAAGAGGTCGCCAAAACTCCTCTGATCCGTATCTAAACGTCCTTGATAGGCAATCATACTATAGGCAAGACAGACTCCTGTTGTATATCCAAAGAGTTCATCATAAGAAAGGCTTTGACAACGTGTCAAGCGCAGATATTGCTTGCACATCTTGAAATAAACCTCTATTGCCCACCGTTTACCATATGTTTGGATGATTTCTTCTTCGCTTAAAGAGGTATCGGTGCTGGCAAGAACGAGATAGTCGTTTCTTTTATTACGATTGCGTACAAAAACCAGTTTTACTGGGATTTCCTCCTTGTCATAAGTCGTTGTTACGATAAGGCTCAGTAAATATTTAGCACGCCCGCGACGTTTCGGATATTTCTTATACAATTGCTTAACGGATAGACGTTCTCCTTGGTAATTGTAGTAGACTTTTGAAGTTTTCTTGACCATGGCAATGACATGGAGATTGAGTTGACGAATAGA
>NZ_QFAY01000056.1 GCF_017884005.1 Streptococcus panodentis | reverse complement strand
TTTGAAGGCATTTTTTGAATTCAGGACACAACAAACAGAAGGCTTCCGCCTGTTTTAAATATGGAATCTTCTTTCACACCACCCAAGCAGCTAAATGAGCCGTCTCTTGCTCCCTAACCTTGGCACAGGCAAAGGCCAGCTGAATGAGAAAAGCCATGGAAACAAATAAATCCATCTTAGCCAGCCCGCGAATGCTCCGATCCTCAAAGCGAAAATCCCGATCCAAACGGCCATTGATCCGCTCAGCAGCTGTCCGTCTCCGGTATTCCCGCCTGAACTTCTTAGACTGCCGGCTGATTCTTGGAAAAATCCGTGGATTCTCCGAACAGGCTATGCGGAAGATACGCCTGTCTTTCCTGCTTTTCGGAAAGCCAAAGCGCTGGCTCTTGCGGCTCTTATCATAACCCCGATACTCCAGCTGGATAAAGTCCTGCTCCTCGGTCTTGTAAAAGACCTCCCCCTCTTCATTGTAAAAAAGAGAAGTGTTCCGGTACTGCCTGGCTTCCGGCTCTTGCCAGAGATGGCGCCCGTCTGCCAAAAAAGCCACATCCCGATTCTCAATCATCCCCTGCAGTTTGGAATCTTCATAGCCAGAATCCAGAGTTATCACCTTGGCCCGTTCCCAGTCAACTACCTGTTCATCCTCCACCATTTCCCGTGCGGTTGGTTTCTCGGATACATGGGCGGGAGGACGCGAAAAGCAATCGGAAGCTCATAAACGCTGTCACAGATGAGATGAACACGAAAACCAAAATAGGTGCGGGTCTTGGTG
>NZ_QFAY01000055.1 GCF_017884005.1 Streptococcus panodentis | reverse complement strand
GTGACGGCTGAGCTGCCAGAGTTTATCTTAACAGCGGTTCAGAGTCCGACTGCTCAGCTTCCAAGTGATGCACCGCAAGCAGATGCTTTGCCAGAATTTCAGGGCGGTGTCAGCGATTCTGATCCTGTGACAGCTGATTCTGAATCCTATGATTTAACAGGGATTCCGCCGCTTGTCAGCCAGCTTCCAAGCGACGCACCGCAGGTAGACGCTTTGCCAGAATTTCAGGGCGGTGTTAGTGATTCCGAACCTGTGACGGCTGAGCTGCCAGAGTTTATCTTAACAGCGGTTCAGAGTCCGACTGCTCAGCTTCCAAGCGACGCACCGCAAACAGATGCTTTGCCAGAATTTCAGGGCGGTGTCAGTGATTCTGATTCTGTGACAGCCGAAGCTCTGCCTGTTTATCACCTAGCTGCAGAGAATGTATCAATTGTCAGTCAGTCTAATCAGAAGCCACAATCCGCTTTAGCTGCGACAGCCACGGAAGAGTCTGGCAGGATAGAAAAGCAAACGTCTTCTGCTGCTGTTTTACCAAGAACTGGTGAACTCTCCCAGCTTCCGCTTGCTGCCCTAGCAGCCGTCAGTGCTTTAAGCGGCCTTGCTTTGCTTGCCCGTAATAAGAAAGATGTCGGATAAAATATGCAGAAAAAGAGGTCAAGGAGGCCTCTTTTTTTATAGGCGTCTTTCATTTCTTCTCAATGAAAACCATCAGCAGACTAGTCAGGAACAGGGCTGATGAGGCTGCTCCACCGCCATCAGCCGTACGCTTTTGAGACTTCCTCACGGAAGCTTTATCTGCCACGAGGCTGAGACAAAAGTCCTTCAGTTTCGCTTTGTTTTGGTAAAAAACTCTTGACGCGGTAGCTGATTGCTCAAAAG
>NZ_QFAY01000054.1 GCF_017884005.1 Streptococcus panodentis | reverse complement strand
GCCAATGCCAACAAGTACAGCTTCGTTTGGAAAAAAGCAACGGATAAATTTCAAGCCAAACTGCAAGAGACCTTGAAGGAATATTTCCAAACAGAGGTTCAGCCCTTGATTGCTCAGGCCATTGAACTGGATGAAGAAGAGGCCGTTTCGAGAGAACAGCTTTCTGTCTTTACCGAACTCTTGCAAGAAGAATTGAATCAGGTTCATCAAGCCATTGAGGAAAATCCAGTCAAAGGCAAGGATGAACGCAAGACCAAGCGCCGGCGCTTAAAGAAAGTTCTGAAGAAGATTCAGGAAGATTTTTCAGTGCGGTCTGAAAAATACGAAGACTACCAAAAGACTTTCCAGGGGCGCAATAGTTTTTCCAAAACAGATACGGACGCCACTTTCATGCGAATGAAAGACGATCACATGCGGAATGGTCAGCTTAAAGCAGGGTACAACCTTCAAATTGCCACTGAAAATCAGTTTGTCATCCACTACGACATCTTCCCGAATCCAACAGATACCTTAACGCTCCTGCCTTTTCTGAAATCATGTCCAGCAGAGGTTGAAACAGTCGTCGCAGATGCCGGGTATGGGAGCGAAGAAAACCTCCTCCGTCTTGACGAACAAGGAATAGACCATTATATCAAATACAATCAGTATGACAGGGAACAAAAACGCTCCCATAAAAACTCGGCCAAAAATCTGGCTAATTGGCTCTACGATGAAGCTTCAGACAGCTATACTCATCCGGATGGCTTTGTATATTCCTTTCATCATGTCGAAACTCGGAAGACAAGCACAGGGTTTGAACAAGAAATCAAGGTTTATCTCACGGATCAGCCAGAGCAGGCACCTCAAAAGGGGCTTTATATCAATGAGCGTTATCGAGCCCTGAAATTCAAAGAAAGCCAGACGCTTTTATCGGAAGAAGGCCGCCGCATCTATGCCCAGCGGAAGATAGATGTCGAGCCTGTCTTTGGTCAGATAAAGGCTTGTTTGGGCTACACTCGCTGCAATCTGCGAGGCAAGCGCAAGGTGAAAATTGACATGGGACTGGTTCTCATGGCCAATAACCTCAAGAAACTGAGCAAGAAAATGGCTCAAAACTAGAA
>NZ_QFAY01000053.1 GCF_017884005.1 Streptococcus panodentis | reverse complement strand
CGCGTCACCTTAAACTGACGATATTCAACATCCAAATCCTCGATTTTATGTTCTAGTTCATACTGGCGACGATGTAACTCATCCAGCTGATCTTGTTTCGATTTTTCTTTTTTCATTATAACCTCTATATCATTGCACCTCAGCTAATCTGTTTGTGCTGTTTACCTAAACTAAATATAACCGCTTTTAAAGCAAAAGAGAGGAACCCCTGAAAATATGAGTTTTTCAAAGGCTTCTCTATTAAAAACATTAAGTCCCCAAATACACTGCCCCCCTAAAAGTTAGACATGAAAAATCTAACTTTTAGGGGGGTAGTTCAAAGTAAGATAACTATTTTTTAAATACTTTTATCGGTACCGTCCATATCAGAAACTATTTCTAATTGGTTAAATTCATTGATACGCCAAGTATTATCATCCGGTAGTGCTTGTATTTTACCTATCAACATTTCCTGATAGAATTTATTAAACTGTTGATTCTTTCTTTTGCTGCCTATCAATTTCAAAGTAATTCTCTTATTATTGCTGTTTTCAGACAACACCTCTCCTACAATAAACAAAGGATATTCATAACTACCACCTGGAACATACTTCTTTTTACCAAAATATAGCGTTACTGATGATAAAATAAATCGATAACATTTGAAATTTCTGAAGACAAGTAAGTGTTTGCCATCAAGCTGTATTTTCCCCATAAAAGCAAAAGCCATCCAACCCACTGTGAGCAATAAACCAACTGATCCTAAGAAGTATAGAAAGTGCATTAACAAATTTTCATCTAAAAAGAGATTAAAAAAACTGATGATAATCATTAAGCTAAATATACTAATCAGACCAATTCCCTTTCTAGAATATATAGCAATTGATTCTTTATTTATCAATATTTTCTCCTTCTAATATTTTTAAATACTTAGACTTTTTGAATTGACCAGACAGCAGTAAAAGCAGAAAGCAATACCACATCACGACTGCCAAAAACAAAAGTAAAAAGCTACCAAACATAATATAAAACCAAGCAAAAACTATTGAAATAAAGGCAAAGAGTACAATCAGAGCATAGGTTTTGAAGCCGTTTAATCTTTGAGTGGCAAAATAGTCTTGAGGAATTTCATAAGGTTCTACTTCCACTATTTTTCTTTCTCTCCTATTTTTAAACTGGTAAAGAACCAACAAAAGCATCAAAAGAAAAGATAGAAATAAAGGAAACACACCACGTATAATCAAGGTCTCAGTTAGTACATATGTCGCATAGGATAAGCCAGCTCCTGGTAAAAAAATCATTGGAAAAGGTACACTATCACCTACAAAAAGCTTATTACGTTTGATATCGTAAAATACTGTTCTTTTCACATTTCCCTGATCTGCTCCAAATTCTATTAAATCTGATAATTTTTGTTTCATTCGTTACACCAATTATTTATATTAACTTCTTAGAAAGTCAATCTTCCTTTGTCTTTTCTACTTTAAATTGTGGGTATGCAATATTTTTACGTTCCTTGTCAAAAATTTTCTGAGCTTCTTCCTCAGAAATATCTACATAACCTTCAAAATAAACCTCATCAATATCTTCAGAATTGAAAAAATAAAATTGAGAACCATCAATTCCTGTTGGATATACACAAGAACTATACTCAAAATAACCTACTTCTCCTTCATTTTCAAAAATTGGAAATCGACTTACTATCATTAATTTCGTGTCCCCGTTTCGTAAACGAACAATACTTCCAATAGGTAAATATTTTTGCATTTTTTCTCCTTATCTAACTCAAACTTGTAACCTCAAAAACAGCCTTAACCCCTTGCACTATCTAGGTTTAGAGTACAAAAAATAGCATAAC
>NZ_QFAY01000052.1 GCF_017884005.1 Streptococcus panodentis | reverse complement strand
TTTTGTTGCTTCCTCTCGGAAGCTCTATCTATAACCTCAAAAGCTCCACTGGAGCTTTTGAGCAATCAGCTACCGCGCCAAAAGTTTTTTACCAAAACAAAGCAAGACTGAAGGACTTTTGTCTCAGCCTCCGTATAAATGATATACTCCCCTTATAGTGGACAGTGAAAAAACAAAAATTCACTAGAAACTATAAGGGGAGTTTTCATATATCCAAAAGAAGTCAAATCTTCGTTGAAGAAAAGCACGAATATCGCTGTGATTAAAGAAATAAAGCTGATTAGGCTGCTGATAACCCGTCGGCACAAGAACATTTGTGTACTCAAATATACAGGTTCTTGATTTTGCTCTACCAGCGAACCCCTGCCGATAATGATTCATTCCGTTTGGCCTTTTAATTTGACCACTGTTCCCAATGGCAATAGTGTTTCACTCATGTGTCGTCTCCTTTTCTGCCGCAAATATCACTTTCCCCTGCTCATACTTCCGCACTGCTAACAACCAGCGGATAGGATTGTTTTGGAACAGAGAAATTACGACCACAGCTGGAAGAACCCCTGCTATTGGTGAAAATAATAATGAAAGATCGAACCACTCATGATTATAATAAGGAATAAGCATCCCTGGTATTCCAAACATACCTACAATTCCTACACAAAAGAGAAGAATGAAGATAATAAATATGAAAAAGAAAATTTTACCAAATGTGGCTTTCTTATCGGAAAAACCTCCCCAAATTAAACTGCTATTCACTGCAGCTTTAAATTGTTCTTCGTTTGCCAAAACTGTGGATCGAACATTTTTATACAAGGCCTTTTCCAATATATAAATACTGCCAACGAAAACTAAAAATATGGCTAATAAAATGATTGGAATCATCCTCTCGTTTAATCTAAACGGAGTAACGAATGAAAAAATCGCAAGTCCAGCACCTCCACCAAATAATGCAAAAGTAAAATCAAAGGAATAATGGCTCTATTGGTCCTTCTCGCACCTTCCGTATTTAAGAGAGCGCTTTTATCTGCTACTAACGCCTCTTTTGTTCTCGTGTTATAGTAGACGGCTTCATCACCGCTCTGTCCAATAAAAATTATTTTTCTCATATTTAATCACCACGGTTTCCACCAATCTTTATAATCAGAAGCTTCAATTTTATCATGTCTAGCTTCATCATAAATTGTGGAAAAGAAATTTCCTACTAGGGTACCTAGATAAGCACCAGCAAGTGTTCCAACAACAGGAATTGGTATAGCAGAACCGATAACCGACCCAATAACAGTTGATGTCGCAGTTATCCCTGTATGGACTGCCACATCCTGCAGGGCGACTTCATCACACACTTGTCTTTCCGATCCAGATAAGTTGATACACCAGATGCAACTGAACCAATGATCCCCATTTTTCCTAAATAATTGCCAGCTTTTCCAACAAGCGAAGTGGAGTTAGAAAGATCGTCCACTCCATCAAGCATTTTAACTTAATCAGAAGATTGCACTGCGTTATTCAAGTTCTTTATCTTATCCAATAACTTAGTTCCTAATCAGGCACCTTCAACCGCCTTCTTTTAAACTTCAATTTATTTTCCTTTCTTTCGTTTCTTGATTTGATATCTAACAAAACTAATAAGGTAGTCTAAACTCATAATAATGTAAAAAGTATTTGCCCCCCAGTTAACCCACGACGGCCTAACATCTTCGCTAGCCCCAATTTTAGGTAAAACATAACCTCTTAGAACAGCCCATAAAACTGTTTCATAAATTAATCTAGGAGCTGTCTTCGTAGGAGTCAAAACGTTCCAAATATTTTGGCTTTCTATATCTTTTGGTACTTCTTCCCAATAACTCTTATCTTTGGTTCTCAAATAAAGTAAATAAGCTACTTCTACAATCAATCGAGAAAAGGCGCCGATAAAAAACAAGGTACAAAAGATGCCAAACAATTGCTGACCATAGCCAAATATAATACCCCCAAAAGTCCCACCAAGAACGGTAAGACCAAATATAATCCACAATGATGGCTTACTAAAAACGCTAGAAGCAGCAAAATAGTTGGCATTGGTCCGCTGTTCTGAAAAACC
>NZ_QFAY01000051.1 GCF_017884005.1 Streptococcus panodentis | reverse complement strand
GGAGGACGCGAAAAGCAATCGGAAGCTCATAAACGCTGTCACAGATGAGATGAACACGAAAACCAAAATAGGTGCGGGTCTTGGTGACTCTGTTTTCTTTGTCGTGGTAAGTCTTCTTGGTCCAACTGCCGTCGTGTTCACCCCGCAAGTCCCCTTTGGCAAGCTTACTGGGGCGATGAGCCTTGGATTCAATGATTTTTCCATCCATAGCCAGACGGCGGCCAAAGTCAGGCAAAGCTTCATAGAGCTCCTTGACTAAAATCTCAAACATGTCGTAAATCAAGTCCCTGTGCCGAGACAGGCGTTTTAGAAAGCGGCTGAAAGTCATGGCATGGGGAGCCAGGACGAGTTTGGTCTGATTCTGTCCAATCTTAACTCCGTGAGCCTGAAAACCGCAGAGCTGCCGCAGCTGACTGTTGCGCCCCAGTTCCCGGCAGAAACTTTCGATGGTGGGATGCTGGAAAACAAATTTGGCCAGAAAGGCCCGCCACATAGCATGGTTGGGAAAGTCATTGCGTCCTTTGCCCCGGTCCTGATTCAGGGCATGGATTAAGGGTTCATCTGGCAGGACTTGGAACACACGGGATAATTTTTCCAAATCTCCCAGATTTTCTTCCTCGAAGAGGTCAAGTTGTGTTATAATTTTCATGGGGAATCTCCTTTGTTTTGAGTTTCAACACCTTTATTATCAAGGATTTTCCCTTATTTGGAAAGCAAAAACTGTTTTTGGTCGTATTTTTCCCAAAACAGACAACAGCCCACTGGAAAACGTGATAAACACGTTCAGCTAGCGGGCTGTTTTTTATAACTATACCTCTGAAATATGATGAAATCAAGGTAAAAGAACTGCGTTATTGATTCATATAGAAAATTCTTCGTATCATCTCTCCCTGAATAAGTTGGTGTGTTATTTCCATTCAAAAGCCTCTCTTCCCTGCACTCGCCTAATTTCCAAATTATAAACAATTTCAGCTTGAGGACTGCCTTGACTATTTTTTTCGACTCCTTTTAAATACCCTTCACGAGAAAAAGCCTCCATCTTTTCATCAGTAATTTCATCCTTATTCAATTTTAATTCATCTGGTAGATTCTGGTAACTTTCTACACTAATAGACTCTTTCTGATTATTACGCAAATATATTATTTCCGAACCGTCATTGACATTAAAATCTAAATCAATTCCGGCTGTCATTTCATAATCTGCCACACCCATCTTTAAAACGCCATCATTACGCAAATATACTTTATTACCATATGTATCATAAACAACTGGGACTATACGAGCATAGACAAAACCTTCTCCCCTTCCTCCACTTTTAAAAATCGGAGAAAACTCTATTTTACTGATACCGCTGTAATGTTCTTTTAGGTAGGTTGCGATTTGCTCCTCATAAAGCTGAAAACCATGCCGATAGAGATTGTCCACTTTCAGTCTGTCCATGTAAAACTTACCTCCTATTACTAGTACAAAAAAACAAAGCAAAGATAAAAGAATAGATTTTGTTCTTTTAGACATACAAACCTCCTTTTCTTTTTATCTTTATTTTACCAGAAAAACGGAGAGAAAATGATAGGAGTTTATATAGAAAATTCTTCGTATCATCTCTCCTTGAATAAATTGGTATGCTATTTCCATTTACCTACCTCTCGTTCATCCACTCGTTTGATTTCTAAATTATAGACAATTTTAACTTTAGGGCTGCCTTGGTTATTTTTTTCTACTCCCTTTAGAGCCTCTTTTTGTGAATAGGCTGCAATTATTGCATCCGTACTCTTATACGTCTGTAATTTCAACTGTTCTGGGAGATGTTGATGTTGTCCTACTTTAACAGATTCATTTTTTTCATTATACAAATAGATAATTTCTGAACCATCATTGACATTAAAATCCAATTCAATTCCAGAAGTCAAAACATAATTAGGCACCAGAGTATTGATAGTTCCATCGTTACGCAAATAAACTTTATTTCCATAATTATCATAAACTACGGGAACAATACGAGCGTGGACAAATCCTTCTCCCCTTCCTCCACTTTTAAAAATCGGAGAAAATTCAATTTTACTGATACCGCTGTAATGCTCTTTTAGGTAGGTCGCGATTTGTTCCTCATAAAGCTGAAAACCGTGCCGATAGAGATTGTCCACTTTCAGTCTGTCCATGTAAAACTTACCTCCTCCTACAAGTGCAAAAATGCAAAATAAGAACAGCACGGCTGTTTTGATTTGTTTGCTCATGAAAACCTCCTTTTTTATATTGATTTTATCATAAAATATAGAAGCCAGATACACAAACTTTTCTAGTCTATCCGCTTTTATCGTCATTTGGTTTATCTTTTATTACTTTGTAACCTAAAACAGTCCGAGGGGAGTGAAAAGTCACACTATGAATGAAATCCCGCTGCATCTTGAAAATCAAAAACAGACTCTCCTGCGAAAGTCTGTTTAAATTGGTCAGTTCTGGCTATTTGCCAGTCGATTCATCTGCTTCTTCGATAATTTCTGATATTTCCACCTTGACCTTGGTCACGCGGCCGTTTTTCACCTTGTCATTGGTCAAAATCAGCTTTTTATTCTGACTTTCCACTTCAAAGCTGATGCGCTCTTTAGGATCAGGAATAGTCCCCACACCGGTCAGGTAGTAGCCGGCAATGGTATCCACATCATCACTTTCAATCTCGACCTCAAAGTATTCATTAAAGTCATTGAGGGTCATGGTTCCCATGACAATATAGGTGTTCTCGCCGATTTCATGGACTTCTACTGCCGCCTTATCCGTTTCATCATCGATCTCTCCGACGATTTCTTCTAACAGGTCTTCCAGAGTCACCAGACCGGCCATACCGCCGTATTCATCTAAGAGAATGGCCATTTGGTTCTGGGTGTTGCGGAGTTCTTTGAGCAAGTCATCCACAAACATGGTCTCGGGCACAAAGAGCGGCTCCTGCAAAATCTTCCGCAGGACGATATTGTCAAAACCATTGGTAAAGCCTTCATTCAGGAGACGCTTGGTATGAATCAGACCGATGACCTTGTCCTTATCGCCGTCATAGACAGGAATCCGGGAAAAGCTCTGCTTGAGAATGCTCTCAATGATTTCCTTGGTATCATCCTGAATATCTACCATGAAAGCGTCCGTCCGCGGCACCATCAGTTCCCGCGCCATCAGTTCATCCAGAGAGAAGATCCCCTGCAGCATTTCGATTTCATCAGCATCCAGCGTCTCCTCGCTGTTGGTCAGCATATACTCGATCTCGTCCCGGGTCATTTTTTCATCAGCATCATCAAACTTCATGGGCGTGATACGGCTCAGCAGGTTGGTCGAAGCCGACAAGAGCCAGACGAAGGGACTGACAATCTTGCCCAGAAAGATAATGACCGGCGCCGCCCGGACAGCCAGATTGTCTTTCAGATTCATAGCAATGCGCTTGGGGTAGAGCTCTCCCAAGACAATGGAGATATAGGTCAGCAGGGCTAAGGCCAGAAAGCTGGCAACTGCATGCGCTGTCTCGGAATTTCCCAGCCAGGCAGCAATGATCTTTCCTAAATTATCCGCAAAGCTGGCCCCCGACAGGATATTGATGACTGTAATCCCGACCTGAATAGTTGATAAGAAATTATTAGGGCTTTCCAGCACCGCTAAGAGGCGGGCGTACTTGGCATCCCCTTCCTCGGCTTTCTGCTCCACGCGCGCCCGATTGAGCGAAACCATCGCCATCTCAGAAGCTGAGAAAAAGGCATTTAATAAAGTCAATATAAACAGTAGTAAGGCTTGCCATAAAATGCTCTGACTGCCAGGGTCTTCCATTGATTTTCTCCTCAAAAGTATGATTAGCTTTGATTATATCATATTTTCAGATTTAGTGCACAGGGAAATGATAAAGAATCAATAACCCTGTAGCTATTTTTGTTCCTGCTAGACTGACCGCTTCTCATTTCGGCCTGACTCTAAGATTTTTG
>NZ_QFAY01000050.1 GCF_017884005.1 Streptococcus panodentis | reverse complement strand
GCGTTTGTTTTATCTCCAACCTCTCCCAGTCCCCCGGACTGGGAGAGCCTCGCGGGCTGGGAGTGAAAAGGTTTGGGAGACCTTTTCAGCCTGAGCTTAGAAACAAAAGAGTGAAGGGAACTAAATTTTTTAAAAATTTAGTTCTGTCCTACTGCCTAGCTATTAAAAGCAAAGGAAAAGACTACAGTCGATAGAAATCTCTTCGAACCATGTCGGCACCGACTGCTCTGACTATCCCCCGGACCTAGCAGCTGACAGGCACTTCGTTTCTTTTATCCGCATCTGTTAGCTGAAGTGAACAAAGCCATAAAAGATGCTCTGCATGACAATAAAATGGCCGGACGGCAGTGTCTGACAGATTCGGCCGCACTCTGTATGAAATTTAGGAGTACATATGAAACTTATGAAAAAACTGAGCTGGTTTTTCAAACTGGAAAAGCGGCGCTATATCATTGGCATTCTGGCCTTGTCTCTGGTCAGTTTGGTCAATTTGATTCCTCCCCGGGTCATCGGTCAGGTCATTGATGAAATTGCTGGCCGCTCCCTGCCCCAGCAGGAGCTGGTCTACAATCTTCTGCTCTTGACTGCATCGGCTTTTGTCATGTATGGTCTGCGCTATCTCTGGCGGCTCTATATCTTGGGAACTGCCAATCATCTGGGCCGGATTCTGCGCTTCCGCCTTTTTGAGCAGTTTACCCTCATGTCTCCCTCTTTTTACCAGAAGTTCCGGACCGGGGACCTCATGGCTCATGCCACCAATGACATCAATGCTGTCGTCAGCGTGGCGGGCGGCGGTGTCATGTCAGCAGTTGATGCCTCTATCACAGCTCTGGTCACTCTGATTACCATGTTTTTCCTCTTGGACTGGCGGCTGACCGTAATTGCTATTCTGCCCCTGCCCTTTCTCTCTTGGGGGACGGGACTGATCGGCCGCAGGAATCACGAGAGTTTTAAGGCTGCTCAGGAGGCTTTTTCAGATTTGAACAATACAGTTCAGGAAAGTGTGGCTGGTATTAAGGTGACCAAGTCCTTTGGCTACCAAGCTGCTGAAAGCCGCTCTTTTGCAGCAACCAATCAGGAGGTCTACCGTAAAAATGTTTTGGCGGCCAAGTACAATTCCCTCTTTGATCCTCTGGTACTGGTCTTTATCGGCCTGTCCTATACTCTGACCTTGCTTTTTGGCGGAATCTTTATCACTCAGGGGCAGTTTACCGTGGGAGAGCTGGTCACTTTTATCACCTATCTGGATATGCTGGTCTGGCCTCTGCAGGCTATGGGCTATCTCTTTAATATCAGCCAGCGCGGCTTGGTTTCCTATGAGCGGATTGAGCTTTTGCTGGCTCAGGAGTCGGATGTCAAGGAAGCAGCACAGCCACTGCCTGCTGCAAAGAACGGCCGGCTGGACTATGCGATTCAGCGCTTTTCCTATGATGCCGGTCAGGAAACCTTGCATGATATTCATTTTTCGCTGGAAAAGGGACAGACACTGGGCATTGTCGGTCAGACTGGATCCGGCAAAACCACCCTGCTCCGTTTGCTGCTGCGGGAGCGGGATATTCAGGAGGGGGCCATCTATCTGGATGGTCAGGATATTCGCCGCTATCGGCTGGCGGATCTGCGCCGGCTGATTGGCTACGTGCCTCAGGAGCAGATTCTTTTTGCCCTCTCGATCCGGGATAATATCCGCTTTGCTAATCCTGAGCTGACAGACAGGCAGATTATGGAGGCGGCCCGGCTATGCGGTGTCTATGAAGATATCAAGGCAATGCCGGAAGGGCTGGATACGGTCATCGGTGAGCGGGGCCTGTCTCTGTCTGGCGGGCAGAAGCAGCGACTGGCCATGAGCCGGGCCTTGATTACCAAGCCGGAGATTCTGATATTGGACGATTCCCTGTCTGCGGTTGATGCTAAGACTGAGCATGAGATTTTGGAAAATCTCAAAACCGAGCGGGACGGCAAGACCACCATTATCACAGCCCACCGCCTGTCAGCTCTTGTCCATGCGGATTTGATTCTAGTGATGGAAGACGGCCGCATCAAGGAGCGGGGGACTCATCAAGCGCTGCTGGCTCAGGGCGGCTGGTATGCAGCTACTTATCAGAATCAGCAGCTGGCAGAAAGTTTGGAGGAGGGGACCCATGAAAAAACAAGCGACCTTTAACCGTCTCATGGGCTACATGTGGCGCTACAAGGGACTGAGCAGTCTGGCTCTGGCCTTTATCTTTCTGACAACGCTGGTGACGACAGGCCTGCCGCTTTTGGCACGCTATTTTATCGACCGCTTTATCAGCAGTCAGCAGGCGGCTGGCAGCTTTTACCTGCTCTTTGTTTATTATGCTCTCTTTCTGCTGCGTGTACTCTTGACCTTTTTAGGTCAGTATTCCTTTGCGCGTGTGGCCCAGAGCGTGGTCCGGGATTTACGGCAGGAGGCTTTTGACAATCTGCAGCAGCAAGGCATGGCTTACTTTGACCGGACGGCAGCAGGGGCTCTGGTCTCCCGCCTGACCAATGATACGCAGGCCGTTGCGGATATGTTCAGCGAGATTTTCTCCAATTTCCTGTCATCCGTCTTTATCTTAGCTGTGACCCTGTCCACCATGTTTGCCCTTAATTGGCAGCTGACCGTCATGATTGCTCTTTTTCTGCCTGTCATGGCGGCCTCTGTCCTGCTCTATCAGCACCTGTCCAACCGTCAGCTCAGGCAGGTCCGCAATAAGCTCAGCGATTTGAATGTCAAATTATCAGAAAGCATTGAGGGCATGCGCATTGTTCAGGCCTTTGGGCAGGAAAAGCGGCTGCTGCAGGAGTTTGAGGAGATTAATGGTCAGCATCTGGCCTTTACCAACCGTTATCTCAATATCAACAGCCTCTTTCTGCGGCCGGCCATGTCCCTGCTGAAGATTTTAGCCTATGCGGTCATCCTGTCTTACTTTGGCTTGACCTGGAAAACGGCTGGGATAACAGCCGGTATCATGTATGCTTTTATCCAGTATGTCAATCAGCTTTTTAATCCCCTGATTGATGTCATGCAGAATTACTCTGTTCTGCAGACTTCCATGGTGGCAGCGGACCGGGTCTTTGAAATCATTGACCAGAGAGACGATGAGCCGCAGCAGGCTGGGCTGGATCTGCAGATTCAGGATGGCAATATCGAGTTTCGCCATGTTTCCTTTTCCTATGACGGCCGCCGAGATGTGCTGAAAGATATTTCTTTCACGGTCAAAAAAGGCCAAACCATTGCCTTTGTCGGCTCCACTGGATCTGGAAAATCCTCTATCATCAATCTCTTTCTGCGTTTTTATGAATTTGAGCGGGGGCAGATTTTGATAGACGGCCGCGATATTAAGGACTACAGGCAGGAAGAGCTGCGAAGAAAGATTGGGCTGGTCCTGCAGGATCCTTTTCTCTATCATGGCACCATTGCTTCCAATATCCAGATGTATCAGGAGCAGCTGACTCGAGATGAGATGATAGAAGCAGCCAAGTTTGTGGATGCAGACGGCTTTATCAGCCAGCTGCCTCAGGGCTATGATGCCCCAGTGACCGAGCGGGGATCAACCTTCTCCAGCGGCCAGCGCCAGCTCTTAGCCTTTGCCCGAACGGTTGCCGCTCAGCCTAAAATCCTAATCTTGGATGAAGCGACAGCCAATATCGACTCCGAGACCGAAGAAATCATCCAAACCTCCCTGCGGAAGATGCGCCAAGGCCGGACCACCATTGCCATTGCCCACCGCCTGTCTACCATTCAGGATGCAGACTGTATCTATGTCTTGGACAAGGGCCGCATCATCGAATCCGGCTCCCATCAAGACCTTCTGGCTCACGATGGCCTGTATCGGAAAATGTACCAGCTGCAGGCTGGGATGATGGAGTCTTGATGGAGGGGATAATCTCATGATTTGAACCTGTCAATAAATATCGTCCTTTCTTTTATCTTTTATGATGTCGTTAACTCTCCTTGCTCCAACAGTCCAGAAGGACTGTTGGAGGCTGGAGATAAAGGCGGTGGGACAGACTCCCATGATGGCTGCGCCCTCACCCACAGAGGGATGGATCTTTTAGAAGATACTGTATAAGAACTAAATTTTTAAAAATTTAGTTCCCTTCACTCTCTTGTTTCTAAGCTCAGGCTGAAAAGGTCTCCCAGACCTT
>NZ_QFAY01000005.1:20228-130719 GCF_017884005.1 Streptococcus panodentis | reverse complement strand
ATCAGCCAGCACAATGATAATCCTTTGGTCATGGAGAATCTGAGAAAGGCTATGGAAGCCAATCCAGGAGCAGCACCACTCATTCACAGCGACCGTGGTTCACAGTACACATCACGAGAATACCGTATGGTAACTACTCAATATCAGATAACTCGTTCGATGTCACGAGTAGGCAAGTGCATTGACAATGCGCCGATTGAGAGCTTTTTCGGCCATTTTAAGACGGAGTGTTATGACTTGAAGAAGTATAAGACATTTGAGGAGCTGGTCGCTAATATTGATGATTACATCTACTTCTACAACACCTAACGATTTCAAGAGTGCAACAACGGCCTTGCCCCTCTTGAAATGAGGAACAAGGCCGTTGCTTAATCTTTTATTATTTTATTGTCCACTTGACAGGGAGCAGTTCAGTTTGTCTACAATCTGAAACTACTAACCAAATAAGGATTAGTAGTTTTTTCTTCGGTTATTTATCCGGTTCCCACTGCCATTTGGCTCCGAACTGCTCCAGCAGTTCAAAGGAGGCCGAAGGCCCCATAGAGCCTACGGGGTAATCGTGCAGGGGTACTTGATTCTGGCTCCAGAGCTTTTCAATCTGGTCAATCAGCTCCCAGCTGGCTTTGACTTCGTCCCAATGGCTGAAGTTTGTCGAGTCGTTGTTGAGCACATCAAATATTAATTTCTCATAAGGCTCTGGTGATGCTCCAGCTGCTGTTGCATCGGTCCGATAGTCCAGAGAAATCGGTGCCAGACTGAAACGCTCGCCGACTTCTTTGCCGTTGACGCTGAGGGAGAAGCCCTCAGTCGGCTGGATATAAATGGTCAGTACATTGGGCTCCAGAGGCTGACCGAAAATGGAATCCATCTGCTTAAAGATAATGTTGACATGGGTTCCTTTCTCTGTCAGGCGTTTGCCGGTTCGGAAGAAGAAAGGCACATCCCGAAAGCGGTCACTGTCAATGAAGAAGGCACCGGAAGCGAAAGTCTCCGTCGTGGACTCAGGATTGACATTGGGCTCGCTGCGGTAGGAAATATACTTCTTGCCGTTGACCTTGCCAGACTTGTACTGGCCGCGGATAAAGAAGCGTTTCAGGTCCTCTTCACTGGGCTGCAGCAAGCGCTCGAAAACCTTAATTTTTTCAGCCCGGATGTCGTCCTTGGTAAAGCTCTTTGGCTTGTCCATAGCCAGGAGAGACAGCAGCTGCAGGGTATGGTTCTGGACCATATCGCGCAGAGCCCCAGACTGGTCATAGTAGCCGCCGCGCTCTTCCACGCCCAGCTTCTCAGCAAAAGTAATCTGCACATTGTCAATATAATCGCGGTTCCAGATATTTTCAAAGAGCAGATTGGCGAAGCGGATGGCAAAGATATTCTGAATCATCTCCTTGCCCAAATAGTGGTCAATCCGGAAAATCTGTTCTTCATCAAAAGCAGCCAGCAGTTCTTGATTGAGCTGGCTGGCGCTGGCCAAGTCCGTCCCGAATGGCTTTTCCACAATCAGACGCTCAAAGCCCTGCCCATCCACGATTTTTTCTGACTGAAGATGCTTAGCAATGGTGCCGAAAAACTGCGGTGCCATGGACAGGAAGAAGAGCTTGTTGTGCTCTGCTTGGTACTGTTCATTGAGCCGGTTTTGCAGCTTGCGCAGCTCGATATAGTGGTCGCTGTCCTGCACATCATGGCTCTGGTAATAGAAGTGGCTGGCAAATTCCTGCGCTTGCTCTGGGCTGTCTGCTAAGTCTGCGATAGACTCCGCGACAACGGACTCGAAGTACTCCTTGCTCCAAGGCCGGCGGGCTGTTCCAATCACAGCAAAATGCTTGGAAAGATTGCCGGATTTATAGAGCCGAAAGAGCGAAGGATACAGCTTGCGCTTGGCCAAATCCCCGCTGGCTCCGAAAATTGTAACAATAACTTTTGATGACATCTCTATACCTGTTTTCTAATGAAGATTAGCGAAGGCTGGGCCCGTCCTATCAGTCAGCCTGAATCCGTCAGCATAGCCTGGACTCAGACTTGGTTCGGTCGCCTCGTTTTTCAAAACAAACAGGAGCGGCAGCCCCTATCCGCAATGAAACTGTTTCTATTTTATCACAAATGCTGCAAAGTTTGTATTAGGAAGCACGGCCGTTTGCGGAAAAGAATTCCCTGCTCTTTCTATGTATTTCAGTCATTCTCATTGAAAAGCCTGTTAAATATCTGAAGAGCTCTGCTTTTTCAGCAGTCCCGAATCCGGGGCCGGACTTTACTGCTTAGGGCCTGTTTTCTCAGCCTGCTTTTTCTGAATAGCTCGGAAAAGGAAGGCGTAAAAAAGGAAATTTCCGGTCACAAGGATCAGGAGCAGGCTGAAGACGTGATGGGCGCCGGCTGCCGTGTCAGGAGCCTGATTGACCAAGACCGCTGCGATAGCCGTTCCCAGCGCTCCGGCGAAAGTCTGGGCCAGCTGAAAGAGGGCCGTAACGTCGGCTGTCTTCTCGCGGCTGACCTGAGAGCTGGACAGGGCCATGGTGTTATTGAAAGCCATATTGCGGCCCAGCGTAAAGAGGACGTAAAAGCCCAAAATGATTGGCAGATTGAGCCAGGACGTAAAGAAGGAGTAAACGGCCATGACCATGAATACAAGACTATTACCTCCCAGCAGGGAGAGTTTCGGTCCTTTCAGGTCATAGATTTTTCCCAGCAGGGGTGCCATAAAAGCCCCAATCATGGTTCCCGGCAGCAGCGAGAAGCCGGCCTGAGCAGTTGATACGCCCTTGGACAGGACCAGAAAGTTTGGGATGAGGAAGTTGGACGACAGATTGGTAAACTGATAAATCAGGAAGGGCAGGATACCAAAGAGAATGGTCGGCTGTTTCAGGATGCGGATGTCAAGGAAGGGATGCTCGACCGTCAGGCTGCGCCAGATAAAGCAGGCAAAGGTCAGCAGAAAAACAGCTACATAGAGCCAGTTCAGCCCAGCTCCCTCTTCCAGACTGGAAATCGCCAGAATGGAGAATACCAGAGCTGCAGACAGAAAGAGAAAGGACAGAATATCAAAGGGCCGCTTGCTCTTGCCGCTGGAATTTTTCAGATTAAAAAAGGCGATGGCAAAAGAAAGCAGGGGCACCGGCATAATGAAGCTGTAAATCATGTGCCAGTCAAAGGCTCCAATCATATAGCCGCCGTAAGTGGGGCCGATAGCAGGTGCTAAGCTGACAACCAGACCGCTTAAGCCCATGTAGAGACCGATTTTCTGCCGGGGCACCCGCTCGACAATGAGATTAAACATGAGCGGAATAGCCACCCCCGTCGCTGCTCCCTGCAAAATCCGCCCCAGCATGAGGAAGCTGAAATCCGGCGCCAGCATGGCTACTCCATTGCCCAGTGTGAAAATGGACAGGGCCGTAAAGAGAATCCGGCGCTCGGTCCAGTTGTGGGCCAGAGTGGCTCCCAGCGTAATGGTAATGGCGACAGCCAAAAGATAGCCGGTCGTAATCCATTGCAGCACCCCCAGACTCAGACCAAAGACCTTGCTCAAATGCGGAAAGGTCACATTCATACTGGTTTCGGACAGGATGCCGGCAAAGGCGACCAAGGCAGTGGCTAAGATAGCCAGCAGGTCGGCCCGCTCCACTTTTTGTACTTGTTTCAAAATTTTACCTCCAAGAAAGATTTCTCTTTTATTGTATCATGCTTATAACATTTATGTAAGAGGGAAAGTGAAACTCATCCTCTTCAAACAGCAAAATCTGCCGTTGTAGATTTCGACAGCCGCCAACTGTTTGGGAAACTGCTGGAGCTGATCTGGTTTGAAGAGATGTTCGAAGAATACAAAAGAAAATGAAATGCCAGATAAAAAATCCTATAGAAGCTTTCATTCATCTTCTATAGGATTTTTGCTAAAATACTCGATAGACGTAAGGATTGTCTGGTTTTTCAACCTTGTCCAAGCTCTCAATTTCCAAGGCTGGCAGGCTCTGACCCAGACTCTTGTGATACTGGACGGCAATTTTGCCCTTGGCATGGATCCATGTATTGTCATCATAATGCTGACTGCTGCCGGTGGTCAGGAGACCGTAGACGCCGGAGTCAGCGATACAGTGGATGATACCAAAGCGAAAGAGAAACTGGTTCTTAGAGTCGCTGGGGTCATTGTAGACAAAGCCGGTAAATTCCAGTGTCTTGCCCACAAAGTCCTCCGGATAGTCATAAATGACTTCCATGACCTCCATATAGTTTTCTGTCGTGACCTCGATGGTCTCCTTATCGACATATTTCTTGGCAGCGGCCCGCATTTCCTTTTCATAGGCGCCTTTGGTAAAATAGGTGCTGGTATCTGGCTTGAGATACTGACTGCTGGTGCCCTCATCTTGCTGGACAGCAGCAGAATTTCCCTCAGCCAGCGGGAAATGAAAGCCCTTGGCCGAAACAGTGGTCGAGTCAAGAGTGACGGTTGGAAAGAACATGCCGACAAAGAGCGGCAGGAGCAGGAGTGCTGCACTGCCAAACTGAGCCCAGCGGGTCGTCAAATGGCTGTGCACCTTCATCTGCTTCATCCAGACAATCAGCTGCACCACTGCCAAGACAAAGGACAGAATCATGGACAGATAGGCCAGATAAGAATAGTGCAGGTTGATGTACTGATTGAGCTTGCCGGTTAATTGAAGATACATGGTAATTTCAAAGTAACCGACTAAAATTAAAAATCGAATCATAGCATCACCTCCACAAGCCAAGAATAAAGGAGGACAACCAGCGTCACCAAGCCGATGAACTGCCAGATGAAGCGGGTTTTAAAGTAATTTTTCATCATCAGGAGATTCTTTACATCCAGCATGGGACCGATGACCAGAAAGGCCAGGACCGGCGCTAGGCCAAAGCTGGCAATCAGGGAGCTGCCCACAAAGGCATCGGCCTCGCTGCAGAGCGACAGGAGAAAGGCCAGCAGCATAAGGAGCAGGATGGCGATAAAAGGGGTCGAGCTGATGGAGGTCAGGATCCTAGTAGGCACATAGACCTGCACCAGGCTGGCAAAGAGGCAGCCAAAGACCAGATAGCGGCCGGTATCGAAAAATTCATCAATAGCCTGTACAAAGACCTGAAACATTTTCTGCCCCTTGCTGAGACCTGAGAAATCATGCTCATGCAGATGCTTGCGATTCTCCTTTTGAATAGTGGCATCAGCGAAAAATCCCAGAAAAATCCCCAAAACAGCTGCCACGATGATGGACCCCAGAGACCGCAGCAGAGCCATTCGAAAGGAATTGCCAAAGGCCGAGTAGGTCGCAAAGAGCACGATGGGATTAATGACCGGCGCTGTCACTAGAAAAGGCACAGCTGTATAGCTGGGAACCTTTTTCTCCAAAAAACGGTTGATAATGGGGACAATTCCGCACTCGCAGGAAGGAAAGACAAAGCCGACAAAGGTTCCAAAGAAGATTCGAAGCCATTTGTTTTTGGGTAAAAAGCGGTAAACCCTTTCCGGAGTGATATAAACTTCGATAAATCCTGAGATAATGCTCCCAATCAGGACGAAGGGCAGGGCCTCAATGATAATGGATAGAAAGATGACTCCTGCCTGCAGGACGCTGTCCGGCAGCTGGGAAAAGAAATTCATCTTTTGTCAGCCTTCTGATCTTGCGTTTTTTTCTTATCTTTTTCATCCTCCGGAAATTCAACCTTTTCGACCTTAGGAAGAGCCGCGAACTCTTCAAACATCTTGTCCAAGTCATCGGATTTGGTAAATTTAATAGCCATAAAAAACCTCATTTCAAAAATTATTTAGTTCCATTATACTACCAAAAAGGAAAAAATGATATTTTAAAACATGAGAAAAAAGTCAGAAAAGCACTTGACAAGTGATATATATATATATATATAATTAAAGTTGAGAAAAAATTGGGAGATTATTATGGCTAAAATTATCAAAGTAACTGAGTCGGAAGTTACAATTGCAAAAGATGACTCATCTGTCATCAAAGTTCTGCGTTCAAATTTGGACTTTGAACCTGCTTCTGGAGAAATTGTAGAAGTCTATGATACCGGAGAAGAAATTATTGTTCATCGTTCAAGACAAACGACAGCGGATAACTTGCAGGATAAAATCAATATCAATATTGTCAACGAAAATAATAACAGCCAAAGTCAGATAGTTTACGGAGCTGGTCAAGGGCGGCTCGTAAACAAAATGGTTTATGCTCTCTTGGCTATCTTTTTGGGGACTTTTGGTGTACATCAGTTCTATGCTGGAAAGATCGGTTCAGGTTTTATGTATCTGATTTTTTCTTGGACAGGTATTCCTACCATCGTGAGTCTGTTCCAAGGTATTTCAGCCTTGCTGAGACCTGCGGATGCCAATGGAAATATTTTTGTATAAGGATAGAAAAGCTGGAGAAGTTCTTCAGCATTTTTTATTCCCAAAATGAGCTTCGAAACTGTCGTTCTCCCTTCCTCGCCGCCTTACCTGAAACTTTTCTTAAACTGTCACTAAATAGTTGTAAAAAGTTCTAAGTTTCAAACTTATTATGGTATAATAGAGCCGATATGGAAAATATAACTATTGCAAAAATCGCTCAGGAACTGGGCATTAAAGAAAGTCAGATTACTAAAGTTTTGGAATTGACCGCCGAAGGCAATACCATTCCTTTTATTGCCCGCTACCGTAAGGAAATAACAGGCAACCTCGATGAGGTCCAGATTAAGTCCATCATTGACTTGGACAAGAGCCTGACGGTTTTGGCTGAGCGCAAGGCTGTGGTTCTGGCCAAGATTGGGGAGCAGGGCAAGTTGACAGACCAGCTGCGCTCGGAGATTGAAGCGGCTGAAAAGCTGGCCGATGTCGAAGAACTCTACCTGCCATATAAGGAAAAACGCCGGACCAAGGCGACTCTGGCGCGTGAAGCGGGTCTCTTTCCGCTGGCCCGGCTCATCCTGCAGGATGCGTCTCATCTGCAGGCAGAAGCTGAAAAACTTACGAGTGAGGCCTTTCCGACAGCTGAGGCGGCTCTGGCCGGAGCGGTGGATATTCTGACCGAGGCCATCTCAGAAGACACCAAGCTGCGGGCCTGGACCTATCATGAAATCCAGACCAACTCTGCTATCTATTCCAAGGTTAAAGACGGGGATCTGGATGACAAGCAGGTTTTTCAGATTTACTATGATTTTTCTGAAAAAGTCGCAACCATGCAGGGCTACCGCACGCTGGCCCTCAACCGCGGAGAAAAGCTGGGGATTCTCAAGGTTGGCTTTGAGCATCATGTAGATAAAATCATTCGCTTTTTTGAAGTGCGCTTCAAGGTTAAAAATAACTACATAGTGGAAGCCGTTCAGCAGGCAGTCAAAAAGAAGATCCTTCCTGCTATGGAACGCCGCATCCGCACCGAGCTGACAGAGGCAGCAGAGGATGGGGCTATTCAGCTTTTTTCGGACAATCTGCGCAGCCTGCTCTTGATTGCACCTCTGAAGGGGCGCGTGGTTCTGGGCTTTGACCCAGCCTTTCGGACCGGAGCCAAACTGGCTGTGGTGGATGCGACCGGCAAGATGCTGACGACACAGGTCATCTATCCGGTGCCGCCGGCAAAACCGGCCCAGATTGAGGCAGCTAAGAAAGAACTGTCTCAGCTGATTGGTCAGTTCGGAGTAGAAATTATCGCTATTGGAAATGGCACAGCCAGCCGCGAGAGCGAGGCTTTTGTTGCCCAAGTGCTGAAAGAGCATCCGCAGGTTAGCTATGTCATCGTCAATGAAAGCGGAGCTTCGGTCTATTCTGCCAGTGAGCTGGCCCGGCACGAATTTCCGGATTTGACCGTTGAGAAGCGTTCGGCTATCTCTATTGCCCGCCGCCTGCAGGACCCGCTGGCAGAGCTGGTCAAGATTGATCCCAAGTCCATCGGAGTCGGCCAGTACCAGCATGATGTCAGCCAGAAGAAACTGACGGAAAGTCTGGATTTCGTAGTGGATACAGTGGTCAATCAGGTCGGGGTCAATATCAATACCGCCAGCCCGGCCCTGCTGGCCCATGTTGCCGGACTGAATAAAACCATCTCTGAAAATATCGTCAAGTACCGGGAGACCGAAGGATTGATTACCTCACGGGAGGCAATCAAAGAGGTCCCCCGTCTGGGTACTAAAGCTTTTGAGCAGGCTGCCGGCTTCCTCCGCATTCCCGAAAGCGACAATCTGCTGGATAATACCGGTGTTCACCCAGAGAGCTACCCGGCTGTCTCTCGTCTGTTTGAACGGCTGGACATCCGCCAGCTGGATGCAGCCGCTCAGGCCAGATTAAAGGCCGTCAAGGTAGAAGAGCTGGCTTCCCAGCTGGGCATCGGTCAGGAGACTCTCAAGGATATTATTGCTGATCTGCTCAAGCCCGGCCGCGATTTGCGTGACTCGTTCGATGCGCCGGTTCTGCGGCAGGATGTGCTCAATATCCGCGATTTGCGTATCGGCCAGAAGCTGGAGGGCGTTGTCCGCAATGTCGTTGATTTCGGTGCCTTCGTTGACATCGGTATTCACGAGGACGGTCTCATCCATATTTCCAAGCTGAGCAAGGACTATATTAAGCACCCCAGCCAGCTCTTATCAGTCGGTGATTTAGTCACTGTCTGGGTGGACAAACTAGATGTGGAGCGGGAGAAGGTCAACCTCTCCCTGATAGCACCAAATGAATCTAACTGATTATGTTAAGCAGGTTTCGCTGGAGGATTTCGGTCAGGAATTTCAGCATGAAGCCTATTGGAACAAGCGTCTCCGCACCACTGGGGGACGCTTCTTTCCTAAAGACGGCCATCTGGATTTCAATCCCAGGATTTACGAGACTTTTGGCCTTGCGACCTTTCGCAGGATTGTCCGTCACGAGCTGGCCCACTACCATCTCTACTATCAGGGCAAGGGCTACCGGCATACGGACAGAGATTTTAAGGAATTGCTCAAGGCTGTGGACGGCCTGCGCTATGCACCTGCCCTGCCCACTGCTCAGAAGAAATTGTACTATCAGTGTCAGCAGTGCCAAGCGGTCATTGTCCGTAAGAAGCGGGTTGATTTGCAGAAATACCGCTGCGGCCGCTGTATGGGCAAACTACGTTTATTAGAGGATTGAGAGCCTGCAGCCATGAATCATTCCGCCGCATTTGCCACTATTCGATTTGCCAGAATCAGCCTTTGGGCTGATGCAGTTGCTCCTTTACTGTGGTAGAATAAGCTATCGTCATTTAGTTTATCTTTTATTACTTTGTCAGCTAACAGTCAGGAAGAGTGAAAAGGCCCCCGGACCTACCCAGCTTGTGGATTTCTGGGCAGGGGCTAAAAAGGTCCCTCGGACCTTTTTACTCTCCCAGGTCATTTCATAGCTAAAAGCAAACTAAAAGACTCTAAAAAGGTGACTAGGATAGCGAGGTCGATGATGATGAAAGCAACATTTTACAAATTAAGAAAAAACCGAATCATTTCCGGCGTCTTGGCTGGTTTGGCGGATAAATTTCATTTTGATGTCAGCCTGCTTCGTTTCCTCTTTATCATTTTTACCGTGCTGCATTTTGGTCTGGGCATTGTCATCTATATCTTGTTGGCCATGGCCATGCCCTACAAGGAAGATATTGAGGAAGAAATGTACGGAACTGGGCCGCGCAAGCGAAAAGAAGCAGAGGCTGTCAAGGATGACAAGGATGGCTGGACCTGGTAAGGGACAAGGATAAGCAGCCTAGGGAAATTGACCGATTTTTCTATTCCCGTGAGGAGAGGTTGTGAAAGAGGCAGCACCTTTAGAATAGTCAGTAACAGTTTGATGCTGTATATAGCTGTTGCTGAAAAAGTCCAACCTGAATCTCTAAAATAAGGAGGAGCAGTTTATGAAACGGTTTTCTTTGCCTTTTTATTATTTGTTCTTTTTGCTTTATCTGATTGGGAGTTTCTTTCTTCACCTGTTCCTTTTTGGAATGGTTTTCTCTTTGATGCAGGGAGGATCCTCCGGTGGTTTAGTGGGTCTAATCTTTGGACTTTATTCTTTTCCTTTGGGCTTGTGGAATTTTTTATTCTTTATTTTTACCCCGCCTGTGGAGCAGGCCCTCAAACCCCAAGTCTGGTTAGGTTCTGTCTTAGGCCTGCCCCTGTTGGCGTCTCCTTTCCTTGCTTATATGATTGGCTCATCTGTCTTCAATAATGATTCGCCGTATATGCTCTATATCACGTCAATCCTTCTGCTTTTTCTGCTTGGTATGATTGTTTCAAATGCCATCATTTACGCTTTGGCTTATGCTGTCAAGTTTCTGTGGAAGAAAAAGCAAGCAGGCAAAAAGGCCTAGGAAAAGAGCTGGGAGCAGACTCATTTTGAGGAAGCAAGATTATGAGAATTGCTGAAATAATGTAAGGAAAAATAATGTCTGAAATCTGGAATGCTTATGACTTAAATCGAAATAAACTGCCCCGCCTTTTAGTCAGAGGCGAGCCCGTTCCGGAGGGGCTCTTTCACCTCTGTGTCAATGTATTTGTCCGCCATGCGGATGGAGAGTTGCTCTTTATGCGGCGAGCGGCCAGCAAGTCTCTCTATCCCGGCTACTACGAATGTGGAGCCGGCGGCAGTGTGCTGGCTGGTGAGAGCAGCCGGACAGCTGCCCTGCGGGAATTGGAGGAAGAAACAGGACTGGTGCCTGACAGTATCCGATTGATTGCACAGGCCAGCTCAGCTGAAGACCAGTGTCATTTTGACTATTACGAAGCGGCGGTTTCTGCTGACAAGGGCAGTGTCCGCTATCAAGCCGGCGAAACCGATGCCCATCTCTGGCTGCCGCTGTCAGCAGTTGCTGATTTTATGGAGACTCATCCTTTTTTCCGTCATCAAAAGGAAGTCCTGTCTGGATTAATTGACTGAGCACTGCTCGGTTTTTTTTATCGTCATTTCGTTTCTCTTTTATTCCGTCGTTAACTGGCCTTGCTCCAACAGTCCAGAAGGACTGTTGGAGGCTGGAGATAAAGAGGCTGAGGCAAAAGTCTTTCAGTCTCGCTTTGTTTTGGTAAAAAACTTTTGGCGCGGTAGCTGATTGGGCTTTTTGTTCGTCTTTTAGACTCCAAAAAGCTCCTAATCATCCTCGCGGGGCTGGGACGACGAACTAAATTTTTAAAAATTTAGTTCTGTCCCACCGCCGGCTTTCGTTCAGTCCGAGGGAGTGAGGCAGGGTCAGACTCCCATGATGGCTATGTCCTCATCCACAGAGGGATGGCTCTTAAGGGAGATACTGTATAAAGTTCTTCAGCCTTGCTTTGTTTTGGTAAAAAATTCTTGAGCTCGTTACCCTATCGTCCTATATTTTTAGCGGTAGGCTGAAACTGTCCCCCGGACAGTTTCACTACTAAAAGACTATATTATGAAAGAAAAGAAGGGGGATATGATTTAATTCAAATTAAAATTTCTCTTTCAATTTCCTGCCTTAAAAACTCTTTTGAGCTAAAAATCTGCTATAATAGAGGAAGAAAAATTTTGAAGGGAGAAGATGATGTCTGTAAAGGTCAAAGACCTCTTGAAAAAGTCCCGTCTGCATCAGGTTTACGGAGATGAAAGCCTGCTGGACAAAGAAATAACCACTTCGGACATTTCCCGTCCAGGACTTGAAATGACAGGCTATTTTGATTACTATACCCCTGAGCGCATCCAGCTGATTGGAATGAAGGAGTGGTCCTATCTGACCAAGATGACCTCCCACAACCGCCACCAAGTGCTCCTTAAAATGTTTCAGCCTGAGACGCCGGTGATTATCGTTGCCCGGAATTTAGAGATTCCCGAGGAAATGGTCCGGGCGGCAGAGCAGAAGCAGATTGCCATTCTTCGCAGCAAGACCTCAACCAGCCGCCTGTCTGGGGAAATCTCCAGCTATCTGGATTCACGGCTGGCAGAAAGGACCAGCGTCCACGGTGTCCTCATGGACATTTACGGCATGGGCGTGCTCATTCAGGGCGACAGCGGGATTGGTAAAAGTGAGACAGGGCTTGAATTGGTCAAACGCGGGCACCGTTTGGTTGCCGATGACCGAGTGGACATCTTTGCCAAGGATGAAATGACCCTTTGGGGCGAGCCGGCCGAAATTCTGCGCCATCTGCTGGAAATCCGCGGTGTCGGGATTATCGATGTCATGAGTCTTTATGGAGCCAGCGCCGTCAAAGATTCGTCACAGGTGCAGCTGGCTGTTTATCTGGAAAATTATGATACCAATAAAACGTTTGACCGTCTGGGCAACAATGCGGAAGAGCTGGAGATTGCCGGGGTCAGCGTTCCTCGGATTCGGATTCCGGTCAAGACCGGCCGCAATATCTCAGTCGTAATTGAAGCAGCAGCCATGAACTATCGGGCCAAGGAGATGGGCTTTGATGCCACCAAGATTTTTGAAGAGCGCCTGACAAATCTCATTAACCAGAACGAGGTGAAACATGATTGATCCAGTAGCTTTTCATCTCGGTCCTTTCAGCATCCGCTGGTATGCTGTCTGCATTGTCACCGGTCTTGTCTTGGCAGTCTATCTGGCCATGAAAGAAGCACCGCGCAAGAAGATCATTCCCGACGATATTCTGGATTTTATCCTCATTGCCTTTCCTTTGGCTATCGTCGGTGCCCGTATTTACTATGTGGCCTTTGAATGGGACTATTACAGCAAGAATCCTATTAAGATTATTGATTTCTGGAACGGCGGCATTGCCGGTATTGCCATTTACGGCGGCCTGATTGCAGGCGCTATCGTTCTCTATTTCTTCACCCGCAGGCGTCTGATCAACACCATTGATTTTCTGGATATTGCAGCACCCAGTGTTATGATTGCCCAGAGTATTGGCCGCTGGGGGAATTTCTTTAATCAGGAAGCTTACGGCGCGGCAGTTAAGAGCCTCAATTACCTGCCTGGCTTTATCCGTGACAATATGTATATAGACGGCAGCTACCGTCAGCCAACCTTCCTCTATGAATCTCTTTGGAATCTGCTTGGTTTCAGTCTGGTTCTGTTCCTGCGCCGCCGGCCGAAATTCCTGAGACAGGGTGAGATTACCGCCTTTTATCTGGTTTGGTACGGATTCGGCCGCATGATTATTGAAGGAATGAGAACAGACAGTCTCATGTTTGCAGGCCTTCGCGTCTCTCAATGGCTGTCTCTCCTGCTGATTTTTGCAGGACTTGCCATCATTATTTACCAGCGCAGGAGACAGGCCCCCTATTATCAGAATGAGGAGGAGATAAAAAATGATAATTGAAATTGCTTATGCCTTATTGGCAGTCGCCCTCATCGTCTTTGTGATTTACCTGACCATCACGGTCAAAAATCTTGGCGACAAAGCCGGCAGAATGCTGGACGAAACAGAGAACACCATCAAGGTTCTGACCTCTGATGTCAATGTGACCCTTCATCAAACCAATGATTTGCTGGCTAAGGTCAATGTGCTGACAGACGACATCAACCAGAAAGTTGCCACTATTGATCCCTTGTTTACAGCGGTGGCCGACCTGTCTGAGTCTGTATCTGACCTGAATGATCAGGCGCGCACACTCAGCAGGAAAGCAGTCGCAGCCGGCAAGGGAACAGCCAAAACAACAGCAGGTTTATCTGCTTTGCGTTTTGCATCAAAACTATTTAAGAAATAAGAAAGAAGGTCTACTATGGGAAAATTTTCATCGCTTTTATTGGGTGCCGTTTCAGGTGCTGCAGTCGCTTATTTTCTGACCAGCAAGAAAGGCAAAGAAACGACAGATAAGGTTCGCAAATTTGTCAAGGACTATCAGGAAAATCCGGACGATATCCATGATGCAGTCCTTCAGTCAGCCAAGGATTTTTCGAATCAGGCAGTCAGCGTCATCAATGAAACCAAGGAGAAGGTTGAGAATGGCGAAATTACGACAGAAACCGTCATCGAATCTGTGAAAGAAAAGACGAAATCAGTTGTGGACTACTCACAGGAAACCTTTCAGGTGGTGAAAGACAAATTTGAAAAAGAAGCAGAATCTGCTGAGCAAGACGACTTTGAGGCTCCGGCTGAGGAGGAAGCAGCACCGGCAGCAATAGAATCAGAAGATATTATCATTGACTTGGAGGCTGAAGCTGCCGAACAAGATCGGACAGCAGCAGAAGAAACAGCAGATCAAGACAAGAAAGACTAGCAAATAAAGGCGGTGAGACGGAACTAAAAATATTCAATTTTTAGTTCCGTCTCACCGCCTTTGTCTCTAGGGGCTAAAAAGGTTCCCCCAATCTTCCCTGCCCAGATTGTTGGAGCTGACATCATTTGAAGAGGATTAGGTCAAAAAAGACAGCAAAAAGAGGTTGACAGCAACCTCTTTTATCATATTTAACATTGTCGAATCACATTTTATTTTTTGGCTTGTCGTTTTTTAGCAAAGATACGATAGGTCTGAATAGTTAAAAGGCTGGACGCAATAGCCAATGTAAAGGCCATAAAGGTATTCATTTTCATTGTCAGGAATACAAAGCTAAAGAGCACTGTCAAGACACAGAAGACAGCGATATTCAGGAAGAAGAACAGTTCACTCAGTCTTGGTGAAGTTTCTGCTTCAGGCAGGTATTCCTGATAAAGCGGGGTTTGTTCAAATTCAATTTCTTGTTGGTAGTTGTAGTCAGTTGGATCGTCATATTGTTGGTATTTTCTTACGGGCATAATTCTCTCTCCTTACAGTACCCTCTAATTCTACCATTTTTTTGCTGGTTAAAATATTACAAAAGCGTTACAAAACGAATAAATTCGAATGAAAAACAACCAGCTTTTATTTTTTTGCTATAATAGGTCTATGAAAAAGATAATCATTACAGCAACAGCTGAAAGCATAGAGCAAGTCCAAGAGCTGTTGGCGGTCGGTATCGACCGTATTTATGTTGGCGAGCAGCATTATGGCCTCCGTCTGCCTCATAATTTCAATTTAGATGAATTAAATCGAATTTCCAAGCTGGTTCATGCGGCCGGCAAAGAGCTGACGGTGGCTGTCAATGCCCTCATGCATCAGGAAATGATGGACCATATCAAGCCCTATCTGGATTTTCTGCAGGAGATTCAGGCAGACTATATCACGGTCGGGGATGCGGGCGTTTTTTATGTCCTGCAGCGTGACGGCTACCGGCTGAAAACGATTTACGATGCCTCGACCATGGTGACCAGCAGCCGGCAGATTAACTTCTGGGGCAGGAATGCTGGTGTTTCTGAGGCGGTTCTGGCTCGGGAAGTGCCGTCTGCTGAGCTCTTCAAGATGCCGGAAATCTTGGAAATTCCGGCGGAGGTTCTGGTATACGGGGCCAGTGTCATTCATCATTCCAAGCGCCCCCTGCTGCAGAATTACTATAATTTCACCCATATTGATGATGAAAAAAGCAGGGAACGCGATCTTTTCTTAGCGGAACCGAGCGATCCTCAGAGCCATTATTCGATTTTTGAGGACAAGCATGGAACCCACATCTTTGCCAATAACGACTTGGATTTAATGACCAAGCTGAGCGAGTTGGCCCAACATGGCTTTACGCATTGGAAGCTGGAAGGCCTCTATACACCGGGTCATAATTTTGTAGAGATTGCCAAGCTTTTCGTACAGGCACGGGGTTTGCTGGAAAGAGGAGAATTTACGCCCGATCGAGCCTTTATGCTGGATGAGCAGATTCATCGGCTGCATCCCAAAAACCGTTTCTTAGATACAGGATTTTATGACTATGACCCTGATATGGTCAAGTAAATGCCTGATGGTCCTTCTGCTCTTCGAAAATCAAGGCCGGCCGTCGTTCATTTCGACTTGTTCCAACAGTCTGGGGAGTGAGAAGGTTCGGCCCGTGCCTAACTATTTGAAAGCAAGGCAGAGAGGTTGGGGAGATAAGGAAGGGGAAGGCCGCAGATAAAGAAAAAGCAGTTCCCGGCTTTCGTCCAATCTGGGGGGAAACTGTTGCCAGTTGTGGCTGAGTTCAGCGAAGCTTGCATCGGCCGGTACAGTCCTCCTTCCCTGACAAGAGCTTCATCCGCAGCCATCATGGGAGTCTGTTCCGCCGCCTTGATACTTCCTGCTCTGTTTTGGCTTTTCATTGAGTAAGAAGAGTTCTTTTATTTACAGTATTGAGGCTGGGTTTCGATTATCCCAGCTTCTTTTTTGAAGGTTAGACGTTTCAAAAATCAAAGCTAATCCTTCCCTGCGGCAGGTCTGTCCGCAATCTAAAAACATCTTTGAATTAACTCGAAAAACAGAAAATGAGAATTGTCAAAACAATCTGCCTCGCCTTGCTTTTGCTTTCGAATTGCTATAAAATAGAAAGAAAACATCAAACTTTTATATTGCAAATAGGAGAAACGATGGTAAACATTTTAAAACGGCCGGAGGTGCTGTCACCTGCCGGGACGCTGGAAAAATTAAAGGTGGCTGTCCGCTACGGAGCAGATGCAGTCTTTATCGGCGGTCAGGCCTATGGCCTTCGCAGCCGGGCGGGCAACTTTACTTTTGAGCAGATGGAAGAAGGGGTGCAGTTTGCGGCCCAGTACGGTGCCAAGGTCTATGTTGCGGCCAATATGGTCATGCACGAAGGAAATGAAGAAGGGGCCGGGGACTTCTTCCGTAAACTTCGTGATATTGGCATTGCAGCCGTAATTGTGTCTGATCCGGCTCTGATTGCCATTGCGGCTGCAGATGCTCCCGGCCTTGAAATCCACCTGTCCACTCAGGCCAGTGCGACTAACTATGAGACGCTGGAATTTTGGAAAAATCTGGGGCTGACCCGGGTCGTTCTGGCCCGGGAGGTCTCCATGGCTGAGCTGGCAGAAATCCGCAGGCGCACCAATGTCGAAATTGAGGCCTTTGTCCACGGCGCCATGTGCATTTCTTACTCTGGCCGCTGTACTCTGTCCAATCACATGAGTATGCGGGATGCCAATCGCGGCGGCTGTTCCCAGTCCTGCCGCTGGAAATACGACCTCTATGATATGCCTTTTGGCCAAGAGCGAAGAAGCCTGCAGGGGGAAATTCCTGAAGAATTCTCCATGTCAGCAGTAGACATGTCCATGATTGACCATATACCGGATATGATCGAAAATGGCGTTGACAGCCTGAAAATAGAAGGCCGCATGAAGTCTATTCACTACGTTTCAACTGTGACGAATTGCTACAAGGCAGCGGTGGATGCTTATTTAGAAAGTCCTGAAAAGTTTGAAGCCATTAAGCAGGATTTAGTTGATGAGATGTGGAAGGTGGCCCAGCGGGAGCTGGCAACTGGATTTTACTACCATACTCCGACGGAGAACGAGCAGCTTTTCGGTGCCCGCCGCAAGATTCCAGAATATAAGTTTGTAGCAGAAGTGGTGGCCTATGATGCTGCGACTCAGACGGCGACGATCCGCCAGCGCAATGTCATCAACGAGGGGGACCAGGTGGAGTTTTATGGACCGGGCTTCCGGCATTTTGAAACCTTTATCACAGATCTTCGCGATGCGGATGGCCAGAAGATTGACCGCGCACCTAAACCGATGGAATTGCTGACTATTACTGTTCCACAGCCTGTTCAGCCTGGCGATATGGTCCGCGCCCGCAAGGAAGGTCTGTTCAATCTCTACAAGGAGGATGGCAGCAGTGTGACGGTTCGTGCCTAGATCGGGAGGAGAAAATGGTCAACGTTTACGGCGATCTGATAGACAAAGAGACGCGCTGTATTCATTATCACAGCGCTTTGGACATCATTGCACTCAAATGTTTTGCCTGCCGCAGATATTATCCCTGTTTCGCCTGCCATGATACTTATGAAAGGCATACCTATGTGCCCTATCCCATGAGCCGGTCTGCAGACAAGGTAGTGCTGTGCGGCGGCTGCCGGAGTGAGCTGACCATTGCCCAGTATTTGAACAGTGCAGCTGCCTGCCCTGTCTGCAGCCGTTCTTTTAATCCCGGCTGCAAGGCACATGCTGCCATTTACTTTCAGGCAGACAGCAGGTTTGAATAAGATGGCAATCTGTTCAGCCTCTCAAGCCCTGCCTTTTCATACTCTTCGAAAATCACTTCAAATCGTGTCAGCCCTGCCTGAAAATTCGAAAGCAGGGAAGACTCGGAAGACCTTTTCAGCCCGAACTCAGAAACGAGATAGTGAGGCAGGGAGTGGGAGGCTGCAGGTCAAAGAGCCATATTTTTGATGCTTCCTATCGGAGTTCTATTTGCCACCTCAAATAATCTCCCGGACTAGTTGAACAGTCTGTTTTCCTGCCTGCTTTGCTGAAGATTTTCATTGAGTATTAGACTGGATTTACGAAGAAGCAGAGAAAAAGAACTCCTCAGCGTTATGGGCTGAGGAGCTATCTTCTTATCTTGGGGCTGTTGAGGCGGATATCCTTTTTCTGAGCCTCGCGGATATTATTGGGGACCAGACTGATGCGCTTAATGTCCTGCACACGGATAATTGTGGTCATGCTTTTCTTGAAATTCTTGATAATGAGCTGCTGACGGTCGCGGTCATATTTGACAATATCGCCGGTAAAGCTTTTATCCAGAAAGATGACATGCACACCGGATTTTTTTCGCAGTGCCAGCTCAATGGTGCGCAGGATACGGCTGTTGTCCTCAAAATCCCTGTCCATTCTTTTGGAGTTGATAAATTCATTGGCTCTTTGTAAAATCATTTCGAGATATTTTTTCATAGCTAAAATCTCCATAACTTGATACAATCATTATATAATAAAATCTACAAAAAAGTAAAATCTTTTACGAATTATGTAGGTGGAAAGTAAAAAATGAGGTGAAACATGTCAGAATTTACATTTGAAATCGAAGAGAAGCTGCTGGTCCTGTCGGAAAATGACAAGGGCTGGACCAAGGAGCTCAACCGCGTCAGCTTTAACGGCGCACCAGCCAAGTATGATATCCGCACTTGGAGCCCAGACCATAGCAAGATGGGCAAGGGCATCACCCTGTCCAATGAAGAATTTGACACCTTGGTCAAAGCATTTAAAAACTGATAGATTCGATCTATCAGTTTGAGACTGAAGACAAAGTTATCCAAAGTCTTTCCTTAAGTGAGTGCGGACGGTAGCGACTTCCTTCGGAATTCCATACCTAAGATTTGAGTCTAAAGTCTCAAATCTTCCGAGCGCCTGAAACTAAAGAGTTTCAGGCGCTTTTCTCACAGCGGAAAGACTTGGTTGATCTTTGTTTTAATTATAGCAATGAGCTTTTTCTTAATTCTTTGTAAGAATTAAGAAAATTTTTACAAAGAAAATGGAATTTGTATACGTTCTGAAGAGTCTGTCCCACCGCCTTTTTTATATGGAATAGTTCATAAAGCTTTCTTTTGCCGGTCTGCCCTCTACGGACATCAGGAGCATTCACACCAGGCAGCCAGTCAAATAAGATGACTGCATCGGTTTATTTCCTTGAAAAATAAGGGTGAAAGCTGAGGCTTTTAAAAAGAGGGATGCTGATAAGAGTGATGGCCGCAATTTTCAAGAGATCAGGCAGGATGAAAGGAGTGACGCCGACGGAAAAGGCATAAGACCATTCAAAGCCTCCGAGCAAGTGCAGTCCCAGTACGCCGCCGACAAAGACCAGAGCATCGCCCAAGAGATTGGCTGCAAAGGTCACATAAAAAGGCCGGTCCTTATGAGTCAGGCTGGAAGTGACCAAGGCGAAGAGCAGGTAGGCCCAGAGGTAGCCTGCATTTGGACCCAGCAGAGCTTGAAAGCCGCCGCTTCCGCCTGCAAAAACCGGCAGACCCAAAGCTCCCAGCAGCAGATAAAGAGCGACAGACAAAACTGCTTCTCGGCTTTTGAAGACCGTGGCAAGCAGGCCGACAGCGAAAGTCTGCAGAGTGATTGGCACTGGGCCGATACTGAAGCTGAGCTGTGACAGAACAGCCAGCAGAGCCGCTCCGATGGCCGGAAGCACTAAGGAAAATGTCTTGTTCATAAAATAGTAAACCTCTATTGTTATTTATGGTAACTATTTTAAAAAGAAAATTCAAAAAAGTCAAGACCGGCTGCATCAGACTAGACAGTTTTTGCTTATTTTGTCCGCTTCTTGCTTCTAATCAGCAGGATGATAAAGGCGATAAGGCCAAAAATATTAAAGAAAAGAATGCCCGAAGCGGCCAGAACCTTTTTTGTCTTACTCATCAGAAGAAATCCTCATTTCTGCAGTCTTTTTTCTATCATATCAAAATTAATCAATCTTGAATAGTAAGAACCATCAAACCGTTGCTATAGTTATAAACTATAGATTTATCAATGAAATGAGATTAGCTGAAACTGCTCCAAATGATTGATAAGACAGGGCTTGGCTGATATAATGTTTTTTATCCGATAAGGGTTTCAAACCTTATAACCGGATTAAAGATATGATACAAAAGAGGTATATTTTATGACACAGACACATGCACCTTTCAGAGTGGACCATGTTGGTTCTTTTCTGCGCCCTCAGGAGTTGGCAGAAGCCCGTGAGGCCTATGCGGAGGGCAAACTTAGCCGTGAGGAGCTGACCGCAGCGGAGGACAAGGCTATTCGCGACTTGGTGGCCAAAGAAGTCAAAGCTGGGCTCAAAAGCGTGACAGATGGGGAATTCCGCCGGGCTTACTGGCATCTGGACTTTTTCTGGGGCTTCCAAGGCATTGACCATGTGCAGGCAGCAGAGGGCTATCACTTTCACGGAGAAACGACCAAGGCTGACTCGGCTCTCATTGCCGGCAAAATTTCCGGCCGGCAGCATCCTTTTGTGGAGCATTATAAATTTCTGCGGGATTTGGTGGCTGAACAGGACCAAGTAGAAGCGAAGTACACGATTCCTGCTCCGGCTCAGTTTTATTTTGAGCTTATACGCGATGCAGAGCATGTGGAAAAACTCAATCAGATTTATCCAGATTTTACTGAGCTTCGCCGGGACATCAAGGAAGCGTATCTCCAAGTCATTCAGGATTTGGTGGATGCGGGACTCAAGACCCTGCAGGCTGATGACTGTACTTGGGGAGTGCTGGTAGATGATCAGTTTCTGACTGCTTGGGGAGCAGCACAGGGGAAAAGCAAGGATCAGGTGCGGGATGAATTGGCCCAGCTTTTCCTGACCCTTAATAATGATGTCTACGAGAATATTCCGGCTGGTCTGACCCTCAATACCCATGTCTGCCGCGGCAATTATCATTCTACCTGGGCTTCGTCAGGCGGCTATGCTCCTATCGCAGAAGAGCTTTTTGAAAAAGAAGCGGTCAATGCCTATTTTCTGGAATTTGACACGGAGCGGGCCGGCGGCTTTGAGCCATTGGCCAAGGTCACACCGGGCAAAAAGGTCGTTCTGGGCCTCTTGACCTCCAAGAGCGGAGACCTAGAAGATAAGACAGAGGTGATTGCCCGCATCAAGGAGGCCAGTCAGTATGTGCCGCTGGAAAATCTCTATCTGTCTACTCAGTGCGGCTTTGCTTCCACAGAGGAAGGCAATATTCTGACTGAGGAAAATCAATGGGAAAAAATCGCTCTGATTTCAGAAATTGCTAAAGAAGTCTGGGGCGATTAGAAGAGGAGCAGGAGAAACAGATGACGGATTTACTGACATTATGCAAGGAGCTGAAAAGCAAAAAATGGGTTAATCTCTCTCATCAAATCAAAGAGGACAGCCCGCGTTTTCCGGCTTTGCCGGCCTTGGAGAAAAAAGATATTTTCACCTTGGCAGATGGTTTTCATGTCCAGCAGTTTTCTGTGGTTGGCCAGTACGGCACCCACATTGATGCTCCCATTCACTTTGTGGAAGGCGGCCGCTGGCTGGAGGAGCTGGATTTGAAGGATTTGCTGCTGCCTTTAGTAGTCATTGACAAGTCGCAGGAAGTGGCTGAAAATCCAGACTACATTCTGAGGAAGCAGGATATTGTGGATTTTGAAGCGGAGCACGGTGCTGTTCCTGAGGGAGCTTTCGTGGCCTTTCGCTCGGACTGGTCCAAGCGCTGGCCCAGTCAGGAGCAGATGCGCAATCTGGATGAGCAGGATATTCAGCATACCCCGGGCTGGGGACGTGATGCTCTGGAATTTCTGATCCATGAACGCGGCGTTAAGGCGGTCGGCCATGAAACCTTTGACACCGATGCCGGAGTTCCGGCGGCAGCATCTGGCCTGGTCAATGAATATTATCTTTTAGAGCAGGATATCTACCAAGTCGAAGTGCTGGCCAACCTAGACCAGCTGCCGGCAACCGGTGCTCTGATTTCCATTGCATTTCCAAATTGGGAGCAGGCGACAGGATCGCCGGTACGTGCTCTGGCAATTCTGCCTTAGCCAATCCATCAAAGAAACCACCCGTCTTTTCTGAAAATAGAAGAGGGTGGTTTTTGTCTGCTGTTATTGTTTTTTATGCTTTTACTCGTTGAACTTCTCTTCAAACCGCATCAGCCCCATCAGTCTGACTTCCTATTCTTTAGAAATATTTTAGAATTTCTTTAGAAATTCTTGATATTTTTGCTTTAGAATAATGAATAGAGATGTTTATAATCTGATAAAAATCTGAACATGTATTCTTAAAATATTATAGAAAAGGGGGTGGTGGAACCATTCGAAATGACTTGTGTTTTTATCGTCATTTAGTTTTTCTTTTATTCCGTCCCTAGCTCGCCTTGCTCCAACAGTCCAGAAGGACTGTCGGAGGCTGGAGATAAAGGCGGTGGGACAGACTCCCATGATGGCTGCGTCCTCACCCGCAGAGGGATGGATCTTTTGGAAGATATTGTATAAAAGTCCTTCAGCCTCACTGCTAAAAGCAAACGAAAAGACGATATCTTACAAAAATGTAAGATTCGTCGGCAAAATGAAAGGTTAGGTTATGGAATGGGCAGGATATTTATTATAAAATAGCAGCAGAAGTCAAAAAGAGGCTGGGATTCCAAACCTCTTCTGATTTTTTACCGCATGGTCACGAATTCTTCGGAACCAGTCGGGTGGATGGCAACCGTGGCGTCAAAGTCCGCCTTGGTGGCCCCCATTTTGATAGCAACGGCAAAGCCCTGGATCATTTCATCCACCCCGTAGCCAATACCGTGCAGGCCGACGACTTTCTCGTCGCTCCCTGCGGTGATGAGCTTGAACTTAGCTGATTGGCGGTGCTGGGTCACAGCCGAATACATGGAGGCAAAGCTGGAAGTGTAGACATGAATCTTGTCCGCACCATAAGCTTTTACCGCTTGTTCTTCGGTCAAACCGACCGTTCCGATAGCGGGATGGGAAAAGACAACTGTCGGGATGGTGCTGTAGTCCATCTTGGCATCTGACTTTCCGTTAAAGAGGCGTTCTGCCAAGGTCCGTCCGGCTTTAATGGCAACAGGAGTCAGCTCTTTTTCACCGGTGACATCGCCCAGAGCGTAGATGCCCGGGACAAAGGTATTTTGGTATTCGTCAACAGCGATGAAGCCGCGCTCATTCAAGGTCACACCGGCTGCTTCCAAGTTGAGTCCCGCAATATTAGGCTGGCGCCCGATCGCCCAGATGACGCGCTCAGCGGTGTGGCTGCTGCCGTCTTCAAAGTAAAGCTTGAGCTGGCCGTCTGCTAGTTTTTCCAGCTTTTGCGGGATTTTGTGGGTATGCAGGCTTGGACCGGACTTGGCCATTTCTTCGACCAAACCGTCAATCAGATAAGAATCAAAGTTGCGCAGGGGACGGTCGCGGCGGACAAAGAGGTCTGTCTGGACCCCCAGAGCATGGAGGACACCGGCCAGCTCAACGGCGATATAGCCGGCTCCGACAATTGCTACAGACTGAGGCAGCTTTTCCCAGGCAAAGACATCATCGGAATTTTCACCGAAACCGGCTCCTGGAATAGTGGGGATAACGGGGTGGGCTCCCGTTGCGATGACAATATGGCTGGCTCGGACCAACTCACCGTCAACCTCGACAGTGTTTGCATCAACAAAGCGGGCATAACCTTCAATCAGCTCTACTCCGTTGCGCTTAAAACTTCCGTCATAGGAAGAGCGGGCCCGGTCGATGTAGGCTTCGCGGTTTCTGCGCAGGGTGGCAAAGTCAAACTGCTGATTGTCTGATGTGAAGCCATAATCAGGTCCATAGTGTTGAATAGCTTCGGCAATCTGAGCTCCGTACCACATGATTTTCTTGGGCACACAGCCGACATTGACACAGGTACCGCCCAGCTTTTTGGCTTCAATGACAGCTGCTTTGGCACCGTACTCGCCAGCCCGGTTCATAGTGGCAATTCCGCCACTCCCCCCGCCGATCGCAATGATATCAAATTCTTTCATGGTCTTGGTAATCTCCTTCTTTTATATGAGGTAATTGTACCCTTTTTAGCAGGTGATTGCAAAAATCTGCTACGGATTGCCCGAAACCACCATTGAGGATGAGATAGCGACCATTTATGAAATCTGTGATATTTTTTACGAAAATTATGATAGGCTTATGATATAATAAAACAAAAGAAAATCGTTTTCATCAAGAGGAGGAAAAAAGATGAGAAAGTTAAAGAAGTGGCAATTATTTAGCATTATTGGAGCCAGCCTTGCGGTTGTAGTCGGTGCACTTTTCTTCATGTTTTTAAATGGAGGAAATTCCTCTGAAACAGCAGCAGAATCGAAACCATATGTTCAGCAGGCCAAGGAAGGCTCCATAGCCTCGTCTGTTTTGCTGACAGGAAATGTGACAGCCAATAATGAGCAGTACATTTACTATGACAGTACCAAAGGTGACTTGGACAGCGTTTTGGTCAATGTCGGCGACCAAGTAGCTGCAGGTCAGGCCTTGGTAACCTATAAGAGCGCAGAAGCTCAGGCTGCTTATGATGCGGCTGTCCGCGCTGTCAATAAGGCCGACCGTCAGCTCCATGATTTAGAGACGAATGGTGTGACTGTCAATACGACTGGCGATGAAGAGACGGACGGCCAATCAGTGGCCCAGGCTCAGCGTTCTGCTGACTCACAGGCTGCTGATCTCCGCGACGCCCGGGCTGATGCCGTTGACAATATGAACAAGGCACAGGCTGCGCTGAACGCTCTGACGGTTACCAGTACAGCCGACGGCACCGTAGTAGAAGTCAACCGCGATGTTTCCAAATCAACAACCGGCACCACTCAGACCTTGGTCCATGTCGTCAGCAATGGCAATCTGCAGGTCAAAGGGGAGCTGTCAGAGTACAATCTGGCCAACCTGTCTGTCGGTCAGGAGGTCACGATTACCTCAAAGGTTTATCCGGATAAGAAATGGACCGGCAAAATCAGTTATATTTCCAACTATCCCAAAGACGGCCAGCAGGCAACAGCCGCTCCGGCGGCAGGCAGCAGCGGAACGGGAACAGCTTCTTCCTCCAAATATCCCTACACAGTGGATATTACCAGTGAAATCGGCGAGCTCAAGCAAGGCTTTTCTGTCAATCTGGAAGTGAAAAACAATACGCAGGGAATTTTGGTGCCAGCCAGCAGCGTGGTAGCAGATGGAGACAAAAACTATGTCTGGACTCTGGAAAAAGGGATTGCCAAGAAAGTAGAGGTAACCCTTGGAAATGCTGATGCTGAAAATCAAGAAATCTCATCCGGTCTGACAAAAGACAGCAAAGTAATCACCAATCCGACAGATAGCCTGAAAGACGGTCAAGAGGTGAAATCCTATGAAGAAGCTAATTGAGTTAAAAGACATCAACAAAAGCTATCGAAATGGTGATCAGGAGCTTCAGGTTCTGAAAAATATCCATTTGGAAGTGGAAGAAGGAGAATTTGTCGCCATTATGGGGCCGTCCGGATCGGGAAAATCCACTCTGATGAACATTATCGGTATGCTGGATCGGCCGACGACTGGTGAGTATCATCTGGGCAGCGAAGAAGTTGCCAAGTTGGGTGATAAAAAACTGGCCAAGGTCCGCAATCAGCAAATCGGTTTCGTCTTCCAGCAGTTCTTTCTGCTGTCTAAGCTCAATGCCCTGCAGAATGTCGAGCTGCCGCTCATCTATGCCGGAGTCAGCCAATCCAAACGCAAGGCTTTGGCTGAGCAGTTTCTGACCAAGGTCGAGCTGGACACACGGATGCACCATCTGCCCTCGGAATTATCCGGCGGTCAAAAACAGCGGGTCGCCATTGCGCGTGCCTTGGTTAACAGCCCTTCTATCATTTTAGCAGATGAGCCGACTGGAGCCCTGGATACCAAGACCGGCGAGCAGATCATGGAACTCTTGACCGAGCTGAATAAAGAGGGCAAGACCATTATCATGGTCACCCACGAGCCGGAGATTGCGGCTTATGCCAAGCGGCAGATTATCATCCGGGACGGTGTCATCTCATCGGACAGCGCTAAGGAAGGAGGGCAGGTCTAATGCAAAACTGGAAATTTGCCATCAGTTCCATTCTTGGCCACAAGATGCGGTCTTTCCTGACCATGATTGGCATTATCATCGGAGTGGCCTCGGTTGTCGTGATTATGGCCTTGGGAGACTCTATCACTCGGCGGGTCAATGAGAGCTTTACCAAGAATCAGAAAAATATGCGTCTGGTCTTTTCTCCGAAAAAGAGCAAGGATGGCTCCTATACCCAGACTGCTGATCTATATGCCGTTGACTTGGGCGAAGAAAGCGATGAAGCAACTGTAGAGCCGCCTAAGGTTCAGGAAGCCTGGATTAAGGAATTGGCTGAAATTCCGGGTGTAGATGGTTATTATGTCAATAATTCTGCCATGGAAACCTTTACTTATGAGTCCAAAAAGGCTGAGCGGGTCAACTTCATCGGCGCCAATCTGACCTACATTCAGGTGCAGAACTACAAAATCATTGCCGGCCGCTCTCTGATACCGCAGGATTATCAAGGTTTTGCCAGTGTCGTTCTCTTAGATGAGGGCTTGGCCAACAATCTATTTTCCTCCCCTGAAGAAGCACTTAACAAAGTTGTCATGGTAGGAGATTACAACTACCGTGTCATTGGTGTCTATAAGAATCCGGACAATTCAGCCGGCAGCATGGCGCAGGTCTACGGAGGAAATGCCATTACCACCAATACCCTGCTGGCAGCCAACTTTGGCTTAGATGAAATTACCGATATTACCGTCCGGGTCAACAATACCTCTTTGGTGCCCGAGCTGGGCCCTAAGGTTGCTAAGAAACTGACAGAGCTGGCCTCTCCTCAGCAGGGAGAATACCAAGTGACGGATGACAGTGCTATTTATCAGGAAGTGCAGAACATCTATGGTGCCATGACCGGCGTTATCGGGGCTATTGCAGGAATTTCGCTCTTTGTCGGCGGTATCGGTGTCATGAATATCATGCTGGTGTCTGTCACTGAGCGGACGCGGGAAATCGGCCTGCGCAAAGCTCTAGGGGCGACACGCGGCAATATTCTGATGCAATTCTTGATCGAGTCTATGATTTTAACCTTGATTGGAGGTTTGATTGGACTGATCCTTGCTGCAGGCCTCGCCTCTCTACTGGGCTCCGCTATGAGTCAAATGCTGGAAGGAACACCGGTGACGGTCTCCCTGACAGTCAGCATCGTCAGCCTTCTCTTTTCAGCCAGCATTGGTATTGTCTTTGGCATCCTGCCGGCCAACAAAGCCTCCAAGCTGGATCCGATTGAAGCGCTGAGGTATGAATAATAGCAGCAAAAAGTCTGGGAGACCAGGCTTTTTTGTATTTGATGGTGCGCCATCTATCCACCAGTCATCAATATTTTTCCAGCATTTCCAAAAAAATACCGCCGGATTTCCAGCGGTATGTATCTTCTTCTATTTGTCTAGGTTGTGATTTACTTCATGGTCGGGAAGAGCAGGACGTCGCGAATGGTGGTGACATCGGTCAGCAGCATGACCAAACGGTCAATGCCGATGCCCAGTCCGCCGGTTGGCGGCATGCCGTATTCCAGCGCTTCGATATAGTCGTAGTCAATGCCGGTGGCTTCGTCGTCACCCAGATCCTTGGCTTTTGCCTGAGCTTCAAAACGGCTCAGCTGATCGATGGGGTCATTGAGCTCGGTGAAGGCATTGGCATATTCCTTGCTCATGATAAAGAGCTCGAAGCGGTCGGTGAAGCGAGGGTCTTCTGGATTTTTCTTAGCCAGCGGAGACACAGCGACAGGATGACCGTAGACGAAGGTAGGCTGAATCAGGGTCTCCTCGACAAATTCTTCAAAGAAAGCATTGATGATATGGCCCACTTCAGTGAAGTGTTTTTCCAGCGGTACATGCTTTTCCTTGGCGAAAGCAGCAGCTTCCTCAAAGCTCATGTCCTGCCAGAAGTCAATGCCCGTGATTTCCTTGATGGCATCCACCATGTGAACACGCTTGAAAGGCTCATTGATTTTGATGTCAGTACCTTGGTAGTTGACAGGGCCGTCTCCATTGACAGCGATAGCCGCATGCTGGATGATGCCCTCGGTCAGGTCCATGATATCCTGGAAGTCCACATAGGCTTGGTAAACCTCAATCGTAGTGAATTCCGGATTATGGGTGGCGTCCATTCCTTCATTGCGGAAGATACGGCCGATTTCATAGACCCGCTCCATACCGCCGACAATCAGGCGCTTGAGGTGGAGCTCAGTCGCAATGCGCAGCACCATGTCCATGTTTTGGGCATTGTGGTGGGTGATGAAAGGGCGGGCTGCTGCACCGCCGGCTTCATTGTGAAGGACAGGCGTTTCCACTTCCAGAAAGCCCTGACCGTCCAGATAGCGGCGGATTTCAGAGATGATGTTTGAGCGGGTAATGAAACGCTCAAAGCTCTCGCGGTTGGAAATCAAATCCAGATAGCGTTTGCGGTAAATAGTCTCCACATCCGTCAGACCATGGAATTTCTCAGGCAGCGGCCGCAAAGCCTTGGATAAATGCGTGATGTGGGTTGCCTTGATGGACAGCTCCCCCATATCCGTCCGCATCACTTCGCCTTCTACACCGAGAAAGTCGCCTAAATCAGCCTTTTTGAAGATCTCGTAATTTTCCTCTCCGACAGCATCTTTGCGGACATAGATTTGAATCTGGCCTTCCCGATCCTGGATGTGGGCAAAGCCAACCTTGCCCTTGCCGCGCTTGGTCATGAGCCGGCCGGCGATAGTAGCGGTTTGCGCTAAATCGTGCAGTTCTTCCTTGCTTTTATCGCTGTATTTTTCTTTTAGCTGTGCGGAATCTGCAGTGCGCTCAAAGCGTTTGCCGAAAGGATCAATTCCCTGTTCAGCCAGCGCAGCCATTTTTTCCCGGCGGATCAGCTGCTGGTCATTTAATTCTTCCATATGTTCGGTGGTCATTTTTTCCTCCTAAAGGTTATAATTCTCAAATGATAGAACTCTCATAGTTTGAGTATAAATCGCCTTACTATTCTATCATAAAAAGTGTGGAAATTCACCTATATTTGGTCAGAAAATAAGAAAAACTGCTATTTTCGGGAAATGGCAGTTTCATCCTCATACAGGTAATCCAAATTATTCCAGGTGAGCAGCTGGAAACTGTCGAAATCTTCCGTTTCCAAAATGGTCACGCTGGCATTGGCCAGGCCGCCTTTCTTGCGCAGCAGAGGAGTGGCATATCCCAGCAGGGTCCGGATACTGGCTGTCAGATTGGCACCGTGGCCGACAAAAAGCAGCCTCCTGCAGTCCTCATCTTTGAGACTCTTGATAAAAGAGGTGGTCCGGTGGGTGGTCTGGTAGACCGATTCTGCTTCAAACATGCTGTGATCAAATTTTGCCAGATTGTGACGGAAAGCCGTCATTTGGTGAGGATAGATGGCCTCAATGGTCGCAATTTTGGCCCCTTCCAGCTTGCCCAGCCGCCATTCTCTCAGTGCTGCCGTCTGGATAATTTCTGCGGGGAAGCAGCTTTCTTCCTGCAGGATCTGGGCGGAGCGGACGGCCCGCGGTAAATCGCTGGTGTAAATCCTATCAAAGCGGGTGCGGGCCAGGTGCCTGCCCAGCAGGTGCAGCTCTTCGATAGCCGCAGGAAGCAGGGGTGAATCGCCTCCGGCTCCCTGAAAACGTCCTTCCACATTCCATTCCGTTTTGCCGTGTCGGATAAAATAGAGTTTCATTGTTAATCCTTGCCTCTTTCTTCTCTTCTAAGTCCATTATAAACGGAAAAGCCCCAATCTTCAATAGGAAATCGGGCTTTCTTGTCTTTCTTCTTTTAAATCAGCAAAGCTGGCCTGTACAAAATCGGCCAGTTCCTGAGCCTGAATGGCAATGCTGCGGCCGACTTCGCCGGCAGAGACAATAATCCTGTCCTCAGTCAAAGCCTGCTGGTCAATGTAGATAGGAAAGCTGTGCTTTTGCCGGATTCCCACTGGGTTGTTGGCTCCGTGAATGTAACCGGTCGTCTTTTCCAAGTCCTTCTGCGGAATCATGCTGACCTTTTTATTGCCGGAAATTTTCGCCAGTTTCTTTTCAGAAAGGTGTTCTGTAATGGGCAGGATGCCAATGACTGTCCCGGTTTTGTCACCTTTCAGGGCCAGTGTTTTATATATTTTTGAGCGGTTGCAGGCTGGCAGCTCCTGATCCTCTAAGGCATTGAGCTGCAGGCCCTGATGCGGAATCTCAGCCTTGGTCAGAATCTGCTCAACCAAGGTCTTTTTCATTTTTGTTTTTTTAGCCATTATTTGTACTGATCTTCTAACTGCGACATCCACAGTCCCAGCCAAGTTCCCAGTCCGAAGAAAAAGACAGCGAGAACGAAGGTAAAGACGGAGATACCGCTGTAATGGATGCTTTCACTGTTGCCAGTCTGAGGGATGACGATTAAAAGCGTGCTGGACAGGACAATACCGATAATAAAGTGATAGACACGGGAATGGTAGCGATTCAGAATATAATCCATCGCCTTGGAAAAGAGAACCAGAGCCAGCGCTCCGCCAATGGCAATCGGCAGGAAAGTCCCCAAGAGGTCCAGATGCTTGAAGCCAATCAGCATAGGACTGTAAAGACCTAAAATCAGGAGCAGATTGGAGGGACTGAGTCCGGGGACGAGTATGCCCAGAGCGATTAAGGCGCCGGCCAGAATGAAAGAAAGGAAATTGGCGGGAAGGGTTCCTGTGATTCCATTTAGGGAATAAAGAAAGACTCCCGAGAGGATGAAAGTCAGCCAGAAGACGGCTATGTCCACGCGGTCGCGCTCGCTTTTCTGGACAGACTCCCGAATCAGGCTGGGAATGGTTCCGATAATGGCGCCGGCAAAGCCCCAAAGGACAATGACCTTATAATGCCGCAGCAAAAATTCGACTGGCAGGGAAAAAGCCGCAATCCCTGCAACCATACCAATGCCCACCGGCAAAAAATAGAGGACATTTTTTTTAAAATCTTCCTTGATATGAGCCAGAAAATGAATCAGCCGCTCATAAATACCCAAAATAGCAGCCAGAACACCGCCTGAAACTCCTGGTAAAATAAAGCCCAGAGCAATCACCATGCCTTTAAATACTCTTGCAAACCAAGAAACCATAATTTCTCCCTTTTTTATCATTTCATATTTTCTACTTAAAGAACCCTCATTTTTGACAGGCAGCCTTCAACAGCCCAATCCGGCAGATCTGATTCCAGAGCGGGGCAGGCTGGGGAAGGTGCTTCAGCCTGCAGCCAGAAACAAGAGAGGGAGTCGGGCAGGCAGCAGGACAGACTCCCCGCTGCTGCATCCTGTACACCAAAAGCAATCACGATAGGAAGATAGCTGCTTCTGTCCCAGTCTCGTAAGTCCCTGAGACGATTTATCGGCCATTGGTGTTCCGCTGAACCCTTGTTTGCTGTTGATTTTTATCGGGAAGTCTAAAATAGTTTGAGAATCAGAAGGATGATTTCATTAAGTAGTAATTAAATTATTATACCATAAAGTCTACTGATAGCGACAGTCTTTTTTGGGAAAATAAGTGAAAAGTAAAGGATTTGCAACAAAAAAGCGGCAGTGGCATTTCAGGTGCCTGCTGTCGCTTTATTCGTTTATTCCTCGGCCTTAGGTACGGAGAATAATTTTTGATAGGTTGCCAGGCTGTCTTTTAAGGTAGACAGCTGGTTCAAATCCAGATAATGTGAAAAACCAGTCAGCTGTCCCTGAGAGGTGTATTGGTGCAGATCGTAATCCTGATCGGTACTTGGAGCGGCATTGTAATAGCCGTTGTCATTGCCGTAGGTCGGAATCCAGATGGCTGTAAACTTGTCAGTAGAAATACTGTGTTCTTCCATAAAGTAGGTTCCGATATAGATTCCGATATTGCTGACACCTAGGGATGCGAGTTTGGCCCGAAAGGCTTCGACTCCTGCATTCATATCAGACATGGTCTTTTCTTCAACATCAAGCCAATAGTAGGTTGGATTGTATTTTGAAGCAGCCTTGTAGAAACTTTCCGCCTCTTTTTCCATTTCTTTCTTGCTGTTGGCAGCCACATAGGCATAAACAGCCACCGGGATATTGCGCTTCTGAAACTCCTTGATATGCGTCTCGTAGGCCTTGTCAAGTCCGTTCAAATGAGTAGCGGCATTCTCTTTTTTGGCCTGAGCGCCGCTGTGGACACGGACGATAACTCCTGAGATATTTTGTGATAATACATCATAATTTATCTCACTGGGCAGCTGCCAGCCAGAAATATCAATAATCGGTCTGGAAATGAATTCTTCATCTAACTCCAAATCCTGAGTTCCTTCCTTTGAGGAACTGGACGATGTTGTCTTAGGGTCTGAATTTTGTGCTTGTACTTGCCGCTCCTGAGAGTCTGTTAACTGCTTGCTAATTAAAATAAATGCAATAAAACAGCTAAAAAATATCAGGACTGCAAGCGGTTTAATCCTTTTCCTCATACTGATTCATTTTAACTTAAAATAAATAAAAAAGCAAAAAATATCTCTAATTTTGCATGAAAATAGATAAAATGTAATACAACTGAAATATAAGAAAAGCAGGAGACCTATTTTGAAAGCTCAAAGTTTTTTGTTCAGCAGTTTTTGGATTGTTTCTTCCATGGTCCGGGGAGAGGTTTGGGGAGAGAAGCGCTGTTCGACCTGTCCGTCCCGGCCGACCAAAAACTTTGTGAAATTCCATTTAATGTCCCGGCTCAACAGCCCGCCTTTTTCCTTTTTCAGCCACTGAAAGAGCGGAGCTGCCTTGGGGCCGTTGACTTTGACCTTGGCAAAACGGGGAAAGCTGGTGCCGTAGGTAAGGCTGCAGAAGCTGTTGATGTCGTCAGCATTTCCTGGTGCCTGCTGGGCAAATTGGTTGCAAGGGAAGTCCAGAATATCAAGCCCGGCTTCGTGGTAGCGCTCATAGAGCTCCTGCAGTTCCTGATACTGCGGAGTCAGTCCGCAGCCGGTCGCTGTATTGACAATCAGCAGTACCCGGCCCTGATAGTCTGCCAGTGTCTGCTCGCTGCCGTCCTGTTTCCTGACAGGGAGTTGGTAAATCGTTGTCATCCTAACCTCCTTCTATATCTTCTCTATCCTATCATATTTTATTTGAGATTTCATGCCAAAAGTTGCCTTCCGGCTCCTGCTAATGCTTTTTTTTCAGGCCAAAAGGTGGTATAATGAGAGTTGAATTTTTAGAAGTTTGATGGTGAAGTATGAAAATTGATAAGAAGCACTTGCTGAATTATTCCATCTTGATTCCTTACATGATTCTTTCTGTTTTGGGGCTGATAGTGGTTTATTCGACGACAAGTCCAACCTCGATTCAAGCTGGGGGAAATGGTTTCGGGATGGTCTTGAACCAGGGAATTTTCTGGATAGCGAGTTTATGTGCGATTGCACTCCTGTACAGGATGCGCTTGGATTTCTTAAAAAAAGGGAGCTTTATCACTCTGATTATTTTTATCGAAATCATTCTCCTGCTCCTGTCCCGATTTGTATCAGGGACCATCAACGGGGCTCACGGCTGGCTGAGAATCGGAGCGTTCAGTGTGCAGCCGGCGGAGTATCTGAAGATTATCCTTGTCTGGTTCTTGGCCTATCGTTTTTCCAGAAAGCAGGAGGAGATTGGCATTTATGATTACCAGGCCCTGACCCTCAACCGCTGGATCCCGCGGGCCTTTAATGACTGGCGGGTCATTGTAGCTTTGCTGATAGGGATTGTCGCGATCATGCCTGACTTGGGCAATGCGACCATTCTGATGCTGACTGTTGTCATTATGATAGCTGTCAGCGGGATCGGCTACCGCTGGTTTTCTACCATGCTGGGCTCGATTGTCGGGGTTTCCACGATCATCTTAGCCAGTATCTGGCTGATTGGAGTGGAGCGGGTCGCTAAGATTCCTGTTTTCGGCTATGTGGCCAAGCGGTTCAGTGCCTTTTTTAATCCCTTCAAAGACCTGTCAGGTTCGGGGCACCAGCTGGCCAATTCCTACTATGCTATGAGCAACGGTGGCTGGTTTGGTCTGGGGCTGGGAAATTCCATTGAAAAGCGCGGCTATCTGCCGGAGGCTCATACAGACTTTGTTTTTTCCATTGTCATTGAAGAGTTTGGTTTTTTCGGAGCCAGTCTGATTTTGGCCTTGCTTTTCTTTCTCATTCTGCGGATTATCTTGGTCGGGATTCGGGCCAAGGATCCCTTTAACTCCATGATGGCTCTGGGCATCGGAGGTATGATGCTCATGCAGACCTTCATCAATATCGGCGGCATTTCCGGCCTTATTCCTTCAACAGGAGTGACCTTCCCTTTCCTATCACAGGGAGGAAACAGCCTCTTGGTCCTGTCAGTGGCCATAGCTTTTGTGCTGAATATCGATGCCAATGAGCGCAGAGATGCTCTTTATGAGCAGCTGCGGGCTGAGAAGGAGCAGGAAGAAAACTAGTGTGAATAGTCTATGTAAAAATTGAAAGGTGAAAACATGTCCTTTAAGAAACTAGAAAGCTACAGCAATAAAGAAGTCATCCGCGAAGAAGTTGCTATTTTGACGGATTTGCTCTCTGATATTACGCGCAACATTCTCAGTCCAGAAACCTTTGAAAAAATTTCTGTCATGGAAGAGCTGGCAATGGCTTCTAACTATCAGGAACTAAAAGCCATTGTAGAAGAGCTGACCACTGACGAAATGGTTTATATTTCCCGCTATTTCTCCATTCTGCCGCTTTTGATTAACATTTCCGAAGATGTCGACTTAGCTTATGAAATCAATCATCAGAATAATATCAACCGCGATTATCTGGGGAAGCTGTCCACGACCATTGATTTGATTTCCACTCGGGACAATGCTCAGGACATTCTGGAACACCTCAATGTTGTGCCGGTTCTGACAGCTCATCCGACTCAGGTACAGCGCAAGACCATGCTGGATCTGACCAATCATATCCACAGCCTGCTGCGCCAGCACCGCGATGTCAAAGCGGGTCTGGTCAATGAAAAGAAATGGCTGGCCAATCTGCGCCGCTATATTGAGCTCATGATGCAGACGGACATGATTCGGGAGAAGAAGCTGAAAGTGACCAATGAGATTACCAATGTCATGGAATACTATAACAGCTCCTTCCTGCAGGCTATCACCAACTTTATGGTAGAGTACAGGCGGCTGGCTGAAGAGAAGGGGATTCAGCTGGAAAATCCCAAGCCCATTACCATGGGAATGTGGATCGGCGGCGATCGCGACGGCAATCCTTTTGTAACGGCTGAAACCCTGAAATTATCGGCTACCGTGCAGAGTGAGGTCATTCTCAACTATTATATCGACAAGGTTTACACCCTCTACCGCACCTTTTCCCTGTCGACCAATCTGTCAGAAACCAGTCAGGCAGTAGCTGAGCTGGCGGCTCGGTCCAGCGATACATCTGTTTACCGTGAAAATGAACCCTACCGCCGTGCCTTTCATTATATCCAGTCCAAGCTGATTCAGACTCTGCTCTATCTGAAAGAAGGCGACTTTTCCGGCAGCGGCCGCCATAAGGCAGGCGGACCGGGGGCAGATCGGGACAGCCAGAACAGTCTTGCCGTCAGCAATAAGGGCAAGGAGATCATTCCCAACTATATCCAGTCCCGCATCAATGAAACCCTGACAGAGCTGAAGAAGGAGGACACTCCTTCTTATAAGACGGCTCAGGAGTTCAAAGACGATCTGCTGATTATTCGCGATTCCTTGATTGAGCACCACGGGGAAGCTTTGGTCACGGGTGATTTGACGGAGCTGCTGCAGGCTGTGGATATTTTTGGTTTCTATCTGGCCAGCATTGATATGCGGCAGGATTCCAGTGTCCACGAAGCCTGTGTGGCTGAACTTCTGGCCTCAGCCAACATTGTGAAAGATTACAGCAGCCTGCCTGAAGAGGAAAAATGCCAGATTCTGCTCCAGCAGCTGCTGGAGGATCCTAGGATTCTGTCTGCAACCCATGTTCCGAAATCGGATCTGCTGCAGAAAGAGCTGGAAATTTTCAGGACAGCCCGTCAGCTTAAGGATGCGATTGGTGAAGAAGTGATTAAGCAAAATATCATCTCACATTCAACCAGTGTATCGGATTTATTGGAGCTGGCCATTCTGCTCAAGGAAGTGGGCTTGATTGATGAAAATGGTGCCCGTGTGCAGATTGTACCACTTTTTGAAACCATTGAGGATTTGGATAATTCCTGTGATACCATGGAGAAATACCTGTCTCTTCCTATCGCTCAGAAGTGGATTGCATCCAAGGACAACTATCAGGAAATCATGCTGGGCTATTCAGACAGCAACAAGGACGGCGGCTACCTGTCATCCTGCTGGACTCTTTACAAGGCCCAGCAGCAGCTGACCGCTATTGGAGACAAGTTTGGGGTTAAGATTACCTTCTTCCACGGCCGTGGGGGAACCGTGGGCCGCGGCGGCGGTCCGACTTATGAGGCTATCACTTCTCAGCCTCTGCGCAGTATCAATGACCGCATCCGCCTGACTGAGCAGGGCGAAGTCATCGGCAACAAATACGGCAATAAAGATGCTGCTTACTACAATCTGGAAATGCTGGTATCGGCCGCCATCAACCGGATGGTGACGCATAAGAAGAGCGATACTCATACTTCCAATGAATACGAGCGCATCATGGACCAAGTGGTCGGCCGCAGCTACCAAATCTACCGCGATCTGGTCTTTGGCGACGAGCGCTTCTATGATTATTTCTTTGAATCCAGTCCAATCAAGGCTATTTCCAGCTTTAATATCGGCTCCCGTCCGGCAGCCCGCAAGACCATCACCGAAATAGGCGGTCTCCGGGCCATTCCTTGGGTCTTCTCCTGGTCTCAGAGCCGGGTCATGTTTCCAGGCTGGTACGGTGTCGGCTCTAGCTTCAAGGAGTTTATTGACGAGGATCCAGAAAAGAATCTGGCCTTCCTCCAGTTTATGTATAAGCGCTGGCCTTTCTTCCAGTCTCTCCTGTCCAATGTCGATATGGTCCTTTCTAAGTCCAATATGAACATCGCCTTTGAGTATGCCCAGCTCTGTGAGGAGCAGGAAGTTCAGGATATTTTCACTATCATCCTGGATGAATGGCAGCTGACTAAAAATGTGATTTTGGAGATTGAGGGCCATGAGGAACTGCTGGCAGAAAATACCTATCTCAAGGACAGTCTGGACTACCGCATGCCTTACTTTAATGTTCTCAACTATATCCAGCTGGAGCTGATCAAGCGCCAGCGCCGCGGCGAACTCTCACCAGAGCAGGAAAGACTGATTCATATCACCATCAACGGAATCGCCACCGGACTTCGGAACTCTGGCTGATGGAAACCCAGAAATAGCTGTAAAAAAATCGGGTTCTTCCCGGTTTTTTTGTTATACAGTCTCTTAGCGTTAAAACATCTCAGGGAGAGGTCTACAATACGGACAAAGAGTTAGCTTATCTTAATCAGACTTATCAAACAGCAGAGGAGTGCAAATTTTCCGGCATTATCCTGACCGGCAAGGCCGAGAATTTCGCCCAGTTAGAGGGGAAAGACTGGATTTATGCCTCCAGTATCGGAGCCTCTGCACCCAATCAACCTTATTATCAATTAGACAGGGAATAATTCACAAAAAAATGCTAAAAGGCTTGCTTTTTCATTAAAATTTGATAAAATAGTAAGGAAAGTTAGACTGTATTGCCTACTGTCTATCTATAAAATATATTTTATTGGAGGCTTTTACTCAAATGGCAAAAGAAAAATACGATCGTAGTAAACCGCACGTTAACATTGGTACTATCGGACACGTTGACCACGGTAAAACTACCCTGACTGCAGCAATCACAACTGTATTGGCTCGTCGTCTTCCAAGTTCAGTGAACCAACCAAAAGACTACGCTTCAATCGATGCTGCTCCAGAAGAACGCGAACGCGGAATCACCATCAACACTGCGCACGTTGAGTATGAAACTGCTAAGCGTCACTACGCTCACATCGACGCTCCAGGACACGCGGACTACGTTAAAAACATGATCACCGGTGCCGCTCAGATGGACGGAGCTATCCTTGTAGTAGCGTCAACTGACGGACCAATGCCGCAAACTCGTGAACACATCCTGCTTTCTCGTCAGGTTGGTGTTAAGCACTTGATCGTCTTCATGAACAAAGTTGACTTGGTTGACGATGAAGAATTGCTTGAATTGGTTGAAATGGAAATCCGTGACCTCTTGTCAGAATACGACTTCCCAGGTGACGATCTTCCAGTTATCCAAGGTTCAGCTCTGAAAGCTCTTGAAGGCGACTCTAAATACGAAGACATCATCATGGAATTGATGGATACTGTTGATGAGTACATTCCAGAACCAGAACGCGATACTGACAAACCGCTCCTCCTTCCTGTCGAAGACGTATTCTCTATCACTGGTCGTGGTACGGTTGCTTCAGGACGTATCGACCGCGGTATTGTTAAAGTCAACGACGAAATCGAAATCGTTGGTATCAAGGAAGAAATCCAAAAAGCAGTTGTTACTGGTGTGGAAATGTTCCGTAAACAGCTTGACGAAGGTCTTGCAGGGGACAACGTAGGTGTGCTTCTCCGTGGTATCCAACGTGATGAAATCGAACGTGGACAAGTTATTGCGAAACCAGGTTCAATCAACCCACACACTAAATTCAAGGGCGAAGTTTACATCCTTACTAAAGAAGAAGGCGGACGTCACACTCCATTCTTCAACAACTACCGTCCACAGTTCTACTTCCGTACAACTGACGTTACAGGTTCAATCGAACTGCCTGCAGGTACTGAAATGGTAATGCCTGGTGATAACGTTACAATTGAAGTTGAATTGATCCACCCAATCGCCGTTGAACAAGGTACTACTTTCTCTATCCGTGAAGGTGGACGTACCGTTGGTTCAGGTATGGTTACAGAAATCGAAGCTTAATTCGGTTCCGTTCCCAGATGAACAATTATAATCAGACACTAAGCTCCGCTTCGGCGGGGCTTTTTTGCGGCTGAGCGTCACTGCAGCGGACTGCTGGAGCCAGCCGAGCCGAAGGGTTTCTGCTCTTGATGTTAGAAGAAGATGAACCTAAAATTGAATGAGCAGACCTTCGTGCCCCAACAGCCCAGACCCGGCAGTAATCACTGCTTATCAACAGGAACAGGGTGTGTGAAAATAAAGATGTTTCAATTTGATGAAATTCTGTGGATAACCTTTATTAATTGGCGGAACTGTGGTACAATACTAGCTATAAATAAAAATAGAAGAGGTATGTGAAATGTCACGTAAACCATTTATTGCCGGTAACTGGAAAATGAATAAAAATCCGCAAGAGGCTCAAGCTTTTGTGGAAGCTTTAGTAGGTAAATTGCCATCTTCAGACCTTGTTGAAGCAGCAATTGCTGCTCCTGCAGTTGATTTGAATGCTTTGCTTTGGTTTGCAAAAGATTCAGAATTGAAAGTTGCAGCTCAAAACTGCTATTTTGAGAATGCGGGTGCCTTTACTGGTGAAACTTCTCCAAAAGTATTGTCAGAAATGGGTGTTAACTACGTTGTTATTGGTCACTCAGAACGCCGTGACTACTTCCATGAAACAGATCAAGACATCAACAAAAAAGCAAAAGCAATCTTTGCAAATGGTATGCTTCCAATTATTTGTTGTGGTGAATCACTTGAGACTTATGAAGCGGGTAAAGCTGCTGAATTTGTAGGTGCTCAGGTATCAGCAGCGCTTGCGGGATTGACAGCTGAACAAGTTGCTTCAACTGTTATTGCATACGAGCCAATCTGGGCAATCGGTACTGGCAAATCTGCGACTCAGGACGATGCACAAAAGATGTGTAAAGCGGTTCGTGATGTCGTGGCTGCTGACTTCGGTCAGGAAGTTGCAGATAAAGTTCGTGTGCAGTACGGCGGTTCTGTAAAACCTGAAAACGTTGCAGAGTATATGGCTTGCCCAGATGTGGACGGAGCGCTTGTCGGCGGTGCATCCCTTGAAGCAGAAAGCTTCTTGGCCTTGCTTGATTTTGTAAAATAACATTTTATCAAAAGACTTGTCTTCTCAAAGGTGACAAGTTTTTTAAAAATTGGAGAGAAAAGGTGAAATCGAAAGAATTAGTTTATTTAGCGAGTACGGCCATCTTATTGGCCGCAACAGCAAATGTGGCTCAGGCTGAGGAAAAGACAGTTGCTGATTCCGGGATACTCGTAACGGAGCAGCCAGCCGGTCTGCAGGGCCAAGCAGCAGGCGAAGAAGCAGCGGTGTCTGCTGCCGATGAAAGGGCCGATCAGACAGGTATAGCAGACAGTCAGCCCGCTGTGCAAACACAGCCGACTGTGACAGCGTCGGAGACAGCAGCGGCTGGTCAGACTCAGGCAGGCTCAGCAGCTCAACCCTCTGCCTCTGCTGCAACGGAAGTGCCAGCTCAGCCGGAAGAGCCAGCTGCAGGCCAGAAAGAGCAGGCAGCCACTCAGGAAAGCATGGCTGCAAATCCAGCGGCAGCAGCCAGCCAAGAAAAAGAAGCTGCAAAAGCTCCCGCAGCCAATGTGGAAACACAGCCGTCTGCTGCAAGTGCAAGTTCAGCGGGCCAGTCCGGATTTTACAATGCAGCAGCTAATGCCCAGACCGCTCGCAGCAATCCGCAGGCGGAAATCAAGGGTTCTTCCTTTGTGGATGTCAGCAGCCACAATGGCCAGATCAGCGTTGAGGATTATCGCAAACTGGCCCAGCAAGGCGTGGGAGGCGTCGTGGTGAAGCTGACTGAAGGCACAACCTATACCAATCCCTTTGCTGAATCGCAGGTGAAAAACGCCCAAGGTGCCGGTCTGCAGGTGTCTACCTATGCTTTTTCACACTATACCAGTGATGAAGAAGCAAGAGCAGAAGCGCGTTATTATGTATCGGTTGCCAATCGGCTCGGCTTATCGAAAAGCACAGTCATGGTCAATGATATGGAAGATCCTAAGATGCAAAATGGGATTAACCAGCATACGCAGGCTTGGGCAGATGAAATGCGCAGGCTTGGCTATGCCAATCTCATGTATTACACCAGCGCCAGCTGGCTGGATCAGAATAATCTCCGCAGCAAGGGACCGGTCAATACTGCTCAGTTTGGTTATAGCAATTTCTGGGTGGCTCAGTATCCGTCTGCCAATCTAAAACTGGACAGCGCCAAGTCTCTCAAATACAACAGCGGAGCAGGGGCATGGCAGTTTACTTCTCAGGCCCAGCTGCTGGCTGGCAAGCATGTCTTTGATCACAGCATTGACTATACCGGGCGGTTTACCAAGCAATCGGCTCTTGCCAATCAGCCTTTGAAAGGCGACATCGGCATTCAAAACAACAATACTGCCAATGGAAGCTTTGATGTAGTCATTTCAAATGTTTCTGCTCCTTATGGAGTATCTGCTGTTAAGGTGCCGGTCTGGTCTGAGGTAGACGGCCAAGATGATATCATCTGGTATGAGGCTGGCAGACAGGCTAATGGGACGTATAAGATAACCGTTGAATCAAGCAGACACAAGAACTCGACGGGTCAGTACAATGTCCATCTTTACTATGTCCGCAATGACGGTCAGCTGGTCGGTGTGAGCGGCACGAAGACAACCGTTTCTGTCAAAAAGCCTGAAGGCACGCTTAGTATCCAAAATAAAAACAACAGTACGGGCGAATTTGATATTGTGGTCTCAGGGATTGTGGCTCCTCAAGGTCTGGAGCGCGTTTACCTGCCGACCTGGTCAGCTGCGGGCGGTCAGGATGATATTCAGTGGTACACCGCTGAGCGTCAGGCTGACGGTACTTACAGGCAGCATGTCTCAGCCAGCAATCACAAGGATTCTTTGGGTGAGTACAATATCCATCTCTATTATGTCAACAGTGCCAATCAGCTGCAGGGCGTAGCGTCTGTGAAGACGACAGTTGCTAAAAACCAGTCAAAAACAGCTCAGGGCAAAATCAGCATTCAAAATAAGAATCAGGACAGCGGCGAATTTGATATCGTTGTTTCCGAAATTCATGCCCCTCAGGGTCTGGCGCGGGTCTATCTGCCGACTTGGTCTACGGTCAATGATCAGGACGACATCCAGTGGTACACTGCTGAACGCCAGGCCGATGGGACTTACAAGAAGCATGTCAAGGCCAGCGACCATAAAAATTCTGTTGGTGACTACAATGTCCATCTTTACTATGTGACAGCTGAGAATAAGCTGCAGGCTGTTGCAGCTGAAAAGACCAAGGTTGTAATCAATAAACCCCAAGGCAAAATCAGCATCCAAAACAACAATAGGAACTCCGGGGAGTTTGACATTGTGGTTTCAGACATCGTCGCACCAGAGGGGCTGAAGACGGTTTATCTGCCGACTTGGTCAACTGCAGGCGGTCAGGATGATGTCAAATGGTATGAAGCGCAGCGCCAAGCTGATGGTACTTATAAACAGCATGTTAAGGCCGGCGATCACAAGGATTCTCTGGGTGAGTACAACATCCACCTCTATTATCTCAGCAATGCAGGAAAGCTGCAGGGAGTTGCTATGGAGAAGACAACGGTCTCCAAGGCAGCTGCTCCAAGAGCTGTTCAAGGCAAAATCAGCATTCAGAATCAGAATCAGGACAATGGCGATTTTGAGATCCTTGTTTCAGGAATTTCGGCTCCAAACGGCGTGAAGACGGTCTATCTTCCGACTTGGTCAGAAGCGGGCGGTCAGGATGATGTGCAGTGGTATGTAGCTGAGCGTCAGGCCGATGGGACTTACAAGAAGCATGTCTCAGCCAGCAACCATGATAATGGACAGGGTGACTATAATATCCATTTGTATTATGCTGATAATGACGGTAAACTGCACGGTGTAGCTTCTGCCAAAACAAAAGTGACCATCAGTAAGCCGCAGGGCAAGATCAGTATTCAGAATAAGAATAATGATACCGGTGAATTTGACATTGTTGTTTCAGGCATTGTGGCGCCGGAAGGTCTGAAGACAGTTTACCTGCCGACCTGGTCAACGGCTAACGGTCAGGATGATGTGCAGTGGTACACTGCTGAACGTCAGGGTGATGGCAGCTACCGCAAGCATGTCCATGCTAATCAGCACAAGAATGTTGCTGGTGAGTACAATATTCATTTGTACTACCTGAATAATCAGGGGCAGTTACAGGGAGTTGGTATGCAAACGACTGCTATCTCTGTCAACCGTCCGCAGCCGGTTTCCAGTCAGCGCGACCGTGTCCTTGCAGCAGCAGCGGCTCTGGTCGGAGTGCGCGGCGGCAGTGCTGAGCACCAGCGCTTGGTCAATGATTACAACAGTGTCCGTCCGCTGCCTGTCGGCTATGCTGTTAAGAATACCGATGACTGGTGCGATGTTTTCACGACGGTTGTTTTCCAAAGGGAAGGCCTCAGCGATTTAATCGGCCGTGAGTGCGGAGTGGAACGCCATATTCAGATCTTTAAAAATCTGGGCATCTGGAATGAGGATGGCAACACAACTCCTAAAGCCGGTGATATTATTACCTTTAACTGGGACCAAAACAGCCAGCAGAATAACGGCTGGGCCGACCATATCGGTATTGTGGAGAAGGTCGAAAACGGCATTATCCATACCATTGAGGGCAACAGCAACAATCAGGTTAAACGCAATACCTACCGGATTGGCCATGGCAATATCCGCGGCTTCGCAACTCCGCGTTACAAATAAAGAAAACAACCAAGTGTTTGCTTGGTTGTTGAGACTGAAGACAAAGTTATCCAAAGTCTTTCCTTAAGTGAGTGCGGACGGTAGCGACTTCCTTCGGAATTCCATACCTAAGATTTGAGCCTAAAGTCTCAAATCTTCCGAGCGCCTGAAACTAAAGAGTTTCAGGCGCTTTTCTCACAGCGGAAAGACTTGGTTGATCTTTGTTTTAATTATAGCAATGAGCTTTTTCTTAATTCTTTGTAAGAATTAAGAAAATTTTTACAAAGAAAATGGAATTTGTCTACGTTCTGAACAACCAAGTGTTTGCTTGGTTGTTTTCTTTACAGTCTTTTTTATGTTGCGAAAACTCAGAGCAGTGCTTCGAGCGGTAGTGTTAACGCCCTAAGAGCTTTTTCAGCAGGCTGAGCACTTTAAATTTCAGAGGGTTTGGGTAGTAGCGGAAGGTGCCCATTTTGCGGACAATGTAACCGTTGAAGTTTTGTTTGAAGCGCAGCACCCCATCTGAGCCGTCAAAGATTCCCATGATTCCCAGAAAATTATAGAAGGGAATGCCTTTTTTGATGCTTTCGGTCATGACATATTCCTGCAGCAGGGCCGGAGCGTAGAACTTGTTGAACTCCGGATAGGAGCCGCTGAAAAGATAGGTAGCTTCCTGAGGGCTATAGATAAAGAGGCTGGCAGCCAAAATCTGGTCTTGATTGCCGTACTTGGCAATCAAATCCTGTGCTTCAGTCTTGCGGGTTTCAAAAGTGGCAAACTGACTGGAAATCTCCCGCAGCTGGTTTTTCTTTTTCTCGGACTGGGGATTTTTTTCCAAGTCTGCTTCCAGTTTTTGGATTCTTTGCCCCAGTTTTTGTTGGTCGTTTTCCAGATGGCTGAGGTAATCCTGAAAATTCAGGCTGGCTATCATAAAATCAGCCTGATTGCCAAAAGCATCATAGAAATCTTCATAGTAGTCCAGCGGTTTGTCATCGTATTCGCGGCGGTCAGAGGTAGCAGCGGTTATGTCTTTAAAGAGGTTGAGCTCCTCCCGTTTTAGTTTTCTCAGTTTGATGCCGAAAGTATTGGCTTTTTTGACTGTAGCCCTGCCGTTTTTACTGAAGGATTTGATCAGGTCTTTCTCGGTCAGTCCTGCCAGGTCCTTGACATAATGCCAGTCGGGCTCGCCGCCGGGATAGCCGGTCTGCAGGCCGTCAAAGGCAAAGCCCAAGTCTGTCAGCTGCTTGATCAGTTCCGGCCTTTCGGCAGAAGCTGCCTGACCGCTGCTGTCAAAACTTTGGTAGCTTTCATAGGGCTTGACAATCAATTCCAGAGCCCCATTTTCTTTGGCATAGGTCTGCAGGGCTTGGTAGAAGGCCGTGAGGTATTCCGGCTTGGTTGAGAGCGGGCCGCAGTTGATCTCCATATGGAGGCCGCCGGTCATGGGGATGCTGTACAGGACAGCAGAGACAGCGATTTGCCCCTCGTGATCAGCATAGCCGATGTACTGGCAGTGAAAGCCTCGCTTGTGCAGCAGTTCCGCCATTTCAGCGGTCTGCATAAAAGAGCGCTGGGAGCAGGCTGCAGCATGCTCTGTAAATTCTTTCTGGCTGAGAATTTTGAAAGTCATCTTGTTCCTTTCTCTTAGTGCCTGCTGCGCAGTTTTTTTCTGACAGTGTAGGCAAGGTTGGACAGGTGGTAGAGAGGATGGGTCGGCAGGTTGAATTCACCGGCAAATTCCTCAATGGTCGGGTTGAATTTGGACTTGAAATGGTAAAGACCGCCGTCAAGGCTGTTTTCGATACCGCCCATATTCTGCCAGTCGGCGCCGCGCTCAAAGGCATGCTTAGCTGTTTCATACCAAGTGATGATGGCTGGCTGGTAACGGCGGTATTCCTCGTCCATACCGGCGTAGATATTTTCGGATGTGGCTCCATATTCTAAGGTCAGGGTTCCGGACAGAGGAACTGTTTTAGCCCCTTGACTGATTTTTCCTTGGAGGAAGTCTATTTCTTCCTGCAGGCGTTTTTGCTCCTGCTGGTTGTTGTCTCTTTTGCCGGGCTTGGTTTTTTCTGTAAATTTCGCTGCTTCTTGCTGAGCTTTGGCCAGCTGGTCCTCTAGGTCCTGCAGCCGCTGTTCCAGATTGAGGCTGGAAAGGGTGACATAGGAATGCTGAGGATAGGTATCCAGCAGTTTCTGGTAATAATCCCTGCCACGCAGAGAGATCTTTTTCCGCTGTTCCGTCTTTTTCATCAGGCCGGCAAAGTCATCCAGCAGTTCAGCACCGCCAAACTGTACTTTAATACCTTTATTGCGGGCTGTACGGATAGCCTGCCGGGTGCTTTTGGACAGGAGCTCCTCGCTGAAATCTTCCCGGTGAATGTTGGCCTGAAAGCGAGGCTGAATCGTCTCATCCAGCGATTCAGTCCGGCCGACCCAAAGGGCTCCGGCCTGCTGCAGTTCGGCAATCAAGGCCAGGGTCTCTTCCTTGTTCTGCCAATCCTGTCCAATCTTGCTTTCCGCTAGAAAGAGACTGGGGTCGAACTTGACAAAGAGGGCTTTTTTCTGCTTGGCAAACTGCTTGAGAGAGCTGAGTACAAAGGCTGTCAGCTCCTTATTGCCATAGTCCATAATGGGGCCGCGGGGGATATAGAGCATGGTGAAGCCCAGAGGCAGCGGCTTGATAAGAACGCTGGCAGCAGCGACCAACTGCTCATCCTTATAAAAACCCAGCCGTTCATTGGCCCAGTTGTCCTTGATCTGTGCCCAGGCCGAGCTTTGCAGCAGATTGGCCAGCGGACTGTCTGTGACAAAATCATCATGCTCTTGGGCAGAAATTCCAATTTTATAGCTGTACATTAATCTAATACCCACTCTCTAATGGCGTGTGCCACACCAGATTCTTCATTTGATTTGGTAATGTATTCGGCCATCTTTTTCAGCTCTGGCCGGCCGTTTTCCATTACAACCGGATGGCCGACGGCTTCCAGCATGGCCCGGTCGTTTTCTTCGTCTCCGATGGCCATGGTCTGATCTTTGGTCAGCCCCAGCTTTTCTGCCAGATGCAGTACTGCGGCGCCCTTATTGACGTTTTTTTTGACAATTTCCAAGTAAAAGGGAGCAGACTTGACCAAGGTATAGCTGTCATAAAGTTCCTGAGGCAGGCGGGCGATGGCCGCATCCAGAATCTCCGGCTCGTCAATATACATGACTTTGACAATTTCCTTGTCCGCCATCTCTTCTGGCGTCCGGTAAAAGACCGGCATATGGACCAGATTGGCTTCATAGACCGTATACCTGCCAATGTTGCGGTTAGCCGTGTAGATGCCGTCCTTGCTGATGGCATGCATGTGAACATTCAGTTTGCGGCTGAGAAATTCCAGCTCCAGATAGTCTTCATAACTCAGCGTTTCCTTTATCAGCTCCTGTCCAGTAGCCGTATCCTGCACCAGACCGCCGTTGAAGGTGATGACATAGTTGTCCGGCTCCCTTAGGCGGAGCTCCTCCAGCAGCTTTTGCACACCGGCAATAGGGCGTCCGGTTGCGATGACAATCTTGACCCCGGCCGCCTTAGCGTCCTGAATGGCGCTGAAGACCTCCGGAGTAATTTCGCGTTTATTGTTTAAGAGGGTGCCGTCAATATCGACAGCCACTAATTTAACAGTCATTTGCTTCTCCATAGATAAAGTAGTCGTTTTGTATATAATTCATAAAGGCATGATTTTTTTCACTGAAGAGTCCGGCTTCCGCCAGCATTTCCTTAGGGAAATAGAAACGATTGTCACCCTGCCTGGTTCCGGCCAGAGAGTGGACCAGAGGAGATAGGCTGGACAGTTCTGCCAGACTGCCGTCTTTTTGCAGAATCTCAATCTGGGTCCGTGGTTTCTCAGCATCAGGCCGGTAGAAATCATAGGGTAAATCAAAATTCCGATGAATAGCTGTGTAATAATCAGGATCGAAACCAACCTGACTGATCAAATCCCGCATGATTCCCAGATGTTTTTCATTTTTCTGAGAAAAGATGACGGACTTAAAGACCTTGCGGTTGATGAAGCGCTGGGCCAAATCCGACAGAATGATGTCGGGGCTGGTCATCCAGACCTGAAAGTAGGTGTTCATGACCCCATCATCCAGAGCCAGATAGTCCTGCAGTGTCACCTGTTTCTCAAAAAAAGGGATTAGATTGGGCGAAGTCAGGGCAAAATAGTCTTTTTGCTCAGGATAGAGAAACTTAGCCCGCTTGAGCAGATTCTGCAGCAGGACCTCCATGGCCCGGCTGGCCGGATGAAAGTAGACCTGCATATACATCTGATAGCGGCTGACGACATAGTCCTCTACTGCGTGCATGCCGTTGCGTTTGAAGGCAATGCCCTTCTCCACTGGGACAATAACCCGCAGAATGCGCGTCAGGTCAAACTGACCGTAAGAGGCTCCGGTGTAGAATGAATCCCGCAGCAGATAGTCCATCCGGTCTACATCAATCTGACTGGAAATCAGCTGCACCACTTGTTTATTAGGATAAGTGTGATGGATCACGCTGGCTACTTTATCAGGAAAGTCAGGTGCCACCTGCACTAGGACCTGATGGATTTCAGTTTCAGGATTGGTAATCATCTGCCGGGTCAGCTCCTCGTGGTCGGTATCAAAGAGACGTTCGAAGGTGTGGGAATAAGCCCCGTGGCCCACGTCGTGCAGGAGCGCGGTCACCATAGTCAGCAGGTTTTCGTGGCTGTCCCAGCTATCCTGATATTTTTCACTGAAAATCTTGGTAATCCGCCGGGCAATCTCATAGGCTCCCAGACAGTGGGAGAAGCGGCTGTGCTCCCCGCCGTGGAAGGTATAGCCAGATGTTCCCAGCTGCTTGATGCGGCGCAGCCGCTGAAATTCTTTGGTGTTAATCAAATCATAAATGACCTGATGGTCTACATGGACATAATTATGCACAGGATCGCGAAATACTTTTTCAATCATAGGTCCATTATATCATAAATCCAGGATAGACAGAAAAGGAAAAAGAAAAGTGAAAGAGTCTGATAAAAATGAAAAGCCAGCTGAACAGAATGTCCCGATTTTTGGTACAATAGAAAGTAATCAATGTAAAGGAATAAGTAAATGCAAATCAGACTAAGGAATCAGATTCAAATAGACGACCAGACAGAAATCATTGACCAGATCTACGAGGCGGACTGGACCCAGAAAGGCGGCAGCCATTACCTGATTTACACAAATGAAGAAGGAGAAAAAGCAGTCCTGAAATTTCAGGAGGAGGAGCTGGTCATGACTCGTTTTTCCACCCCTAAATCCATCATGCGTTTTATCAAAGGCGGACAGGCTCCGGTCAGCATTCCTACTCCGCTTGGCCTGCAGCATTTCATCACCCAGACAGAGCACTATCAGCTGGACATGAAAGAGCAGACCATTCAGCTCCGCTATGAGCTGAAAACACCGGACAGCGTGCAGACTTTTGCCCGCTATCGACTGGAAATTTCTTGGAGTTAAATAGGAAAAACCTGCAGCCCTTTTGTCAGGTCAGCCAGTGTCTCCTTTTTCTTTCTGAGCAAAGTATGAGGGCTCTTTTCATGAATACTGGTTTGAATAGTTGTTTTTGGACAGGAACCATCAGGCCATTTCAAAGAGAATCTTAGCCGAAAATCTGGGAGTCTGTCCCACCGCCTGCGGGTGGGGCCATCATCATTTAGAGTTTGAAGATGCGGTGAGGGGGAGGGCTTTTATAGCTTCTTATGGGAAGCCCCATCCGCAGCCTCAAAACAGTAGTTTGAGCGGTTAGCTCCGCCGCTGACTGCATGGGAGCCATTATTTTCAATTCAAGCGTTTCTGCCGTTCTGGCTGCTCCTGCCTGGTCTGCTGATGATTTTCACTGCCTATCTGTTTATAGGGGAGGGCTTTATCAGCCGACATCTGGTGCTGGTGTTGAAAATTCCTGAATTTTTTTCAAAAATCAAGAGACTGGCTCTTGCGAAACAGGGGGAATTTTGATACAATATAAAACACTCAAGGGAGTAGCTAACGGTAACACCGTTACAAGGTCGTCAATACGAAAGAAATTTCCGGCCTTGTATGAAATAGCGAGACTTGTTAATCAACAGGTCTCTTTTTGTTTATCCAAAGAGAGACCAAGGTGTTTGTCCTAAGAAGGTGAGGAGTTGCTAGTCTGGTATTCCCTCTAGCTCTCGCTTTCTGACGGGCCTTACAGCGCAAAGGAGGAAAAATTGTCAAAAGAACAAAAGCGCCAAGCCTTTTATACTCAAAGTCCTGAAGAAGTTTTGCAGGCAATGGAAACTTCGGATCAGGGTCTGTCCAGCAGTCAAGCCCAGCAGCGTCTGGCTGACTATGGCCGCAATGAACTGGATGAGGGAGAAAATAAATCTCTCCTCATGAAATTCCTAGAGCAGTTTAAAGATTTGATGATTATCATCCTGCTGGTAGCAGCGGTCCTTTCCGTTGTTACCTCAGGCGGCGAAGATATTGCAGATGCGATTATCATTCTGGCCGTTGTGGTCATCAATGCCATTTTTGGTGTTTATCAGGAGGGCAAGGCTGAAGAAGCAATCGAAGCACTTAAGTCCATGTCCAGTCCGGCAGCGCGTGTGCTGCGGGACGGCCATGTGACGGAAGTGGACTCCAAAGAATTGGTGCCCGGCGATATTGTCAGACTGGAAGCCGGTGATGTCGTTCCGGCGGATATCCGCCTCTTGGAAGCCAACTCCCTCAAGATTGAAGAAGCGGCGCTGACAGGTGAATCCGTTCCGGTTGACAAGGATTTGACAGTGGAAGTTTCTGAAGATGCCGGCATCGGCGATCGGGTCAATATGGCCTTCCAAAATTCCAATGTGACCTATGGACGCGGAGTTGGGGTTGTGGTCAATACCGGTATGTATACCGAAGTGGGGCATATTGCCGGTATGCTGCAAAATGCCGACGAAACGGACACGCCGCTCAAGCAGAATCTCAATAGTCTCTCAAAAGTGCTGACCTATGTCATTCTGGTCATTGCAGCTGTAACCTTTGTCGTGGGTGTTTTTATCCAAGGAAAGGCGCCTCTGGAAGAGCTGATGACCTCTGTTGCTCTGGCAGTTGCCGCTATTCCGGAAGGACTGCCGGCGATTGTGACCATTGTGCTGGCTCTGGGAACTCAGGTTTTAGCCAAGCGCAATTCCATTGTCCGCAAGCTGCCGGCTGTTGAAACACTGGGCTCAACTGAGATTATCGCATCTGACAAGACCGGTACCCTGACCATGAACAAGATGACGGTTGAGAAGGTTTTTTATGACGGCGAACTCAGAGAAGCCGGTCAGGATATTGAGCTGGGACTAGAGCTGCCGCTGCTGCGTTCAGTTGTTCTGGCCAACGATACTAAGATTGACCAAGAAGGCAAGCTGATTGGGGATCCGACAGAAACGGCCTTTATCCAGTATGCCCTGGACAAGGGCTATGATGTCAAGGCTTTCCTTGAAAAATACCCACGTGTAGCTGAGCTGCCCTTTGATTCAGACCGCAAGCTCATGTCAACGGTTCACCCTCTGTCGAACGGCCAATACTTGGTAGCCGTCAAGGGTGCACCAGATCAGCTGCTGAAGCGCTGTGTCTCCCGCGATAAGGCCGGTGACATTGCGGCCATTGATGAAGCAACGGCACAGCTGATTAAAACCAACAACTCTGCTATGGCCCATGAAGCCTTGCGGGTGCTGGCCGGTGCCTATAAGATAATTGACGCTGTTCCGGCAGAGCTGACGACGGAAGATCTGGAAAATAACCTGATTTTTACCGGCTTAATTGGGATGATTGATCCTGAGCGGGCCGAAGCAGGAGAAGCGGTTCGCGTAGCCAAGGAAGCTGGTATTCGTCCGATTATGATTACTGGTGACCATCAAGATACAGCTGAAGCTATCGCTAAGCGTTTGGGTATCATCGAAGAAGGAGATACTGAAGACCATGTCCTGACTGGTGCAGAACTGAATGAACTGTCAGATGAAGAGTTTGAAAAAGTGGTCGGCCAATATTCTGTCTATGCGCGTGTATCACCTGAGCACAAGGTGCGGATTGTCAAGGCCTGGCAAAATCAAGGCAAGGTTGTGGCCATGACTGGAGACGGGGTCAATGATGCGCCGGCTCTGAAAACTGCTGACATCGGTATTGGCATGGGAATTACAGGCACAGAGGTATCTAAAGGTGCTTCTGACATGATTCTGGCGGATGATAACTTCGCGACCATTATCGTGGCTGTTGAGGAAGGACGCAAGGTCTTCTCCAATATTCAAAAGACAATTCAGTACCTGCTGTCTGCTAATACGGCTGAAGTGCTGACCATTTTCTTGGCTACGCTCTTTGGCTGGGACGTGCTGCAGCCGGTCCATCTGCTTTGGATCAATCTGGTAACCGATACCTTCCCTGCGATTGCTCTGGGTGTTGAGCCTGCAGAGCCTGGTGTGATGAACCACAAACCCCGCGGACGCAAGTCCAGCTTCTTCTCAGGCGGTGTCTTGAGCTCAATCATTTATCAAGGAGTTCTGCAGGGACTCTTGGTGCTGGCTGTCTATGGCTATGCTATTGCCAATCCGGTCCATGTCGGTGATTTGAAAGCAATCCACGCTGATGCCCTGACCATGGCTTTTGCGACTCTGGGGCTTATCCAGCTCTTTCACGCTTTCAATGTCAAGTCTGTTTACCAGTCTATCCTAACCGTCGGTCCTTTCAAGTCCAAGACCTTTAACTGGTCCATTCTGGTGTCCTTTGTCCTGCTGGCTGCAACGATTCTGATTAAGCCGCTGGAAGGTATCTTCCATGTGACCCAGCTTGACTGGTCGCAATGGCTGGCTGTTCTGATTGGCAGCTTTGCCATGATTGTTATTGTTGAAATTGTCAAGTTCATTCAGCGCAAACTGGGGATGGACAAGAATGCTATTTAACAGAAAAAGTCATCTACGGATGGCTTTTTTGCGTACAAGGCGGTATAATCAAATTCAAAGAAATCAACTCTAAAGGCCGGTGAAAGTATGTATCAAAACTTACGAAAGAAGTTGGAAGAAGCTTCTCCTTTATATTATGAGGAAGAAATCTTATGGTTACTGGATCATATTGGTCATCCAGAAGCGACAATCCGTGATGAGTTAGTCTTTTCGTCCTTAGCAAGGGGACTTCAGGCTGACCTGTTTTCAGCTGAACAGTTTCGTTTCTTGGCTCAAGAAGCAGTCAAAAGACAGGGACTTTTCTACAAGAACGATGAAAATGGTCAAGCTGCTTTAACGCGTTCTTTTACAGCTTTGCTTTATGCGAATCTCTTAAACTGTGATGGAAATCCAAACTCTTCGTATTATCAGGCTTTATCAGTGCAAGAAAGAAAAATCCTACTGGATAACGGGCTAGCCTACTTGCTAACAGAAAAAGATACAAGCGGTTACTCAGAGGAATACGGTTGGGTCCACGCCTTCGCTCATGGAGCAGATTTATTGACGGAAGCAGCCTGTCATCCAGACTTTCCTTCAGGTAAGATGCCAGAAGTATTACAGGTCATTCAGCAAGTTTTTAAAAGAGTTTCCATCCGCTTCGGAAATGACGAGGACTGGCGCTTAGCGCAGGTGCTCTATCAAGCGGTCTTAAAGGGAAAACTGTCACAGCATGAACTCAGCCTCTGGCTGCAGTCACTGAATTTTCCATTGGACAGCAAGCAAGACTTCATCGCATTTTCCAATTTTCGCTCCTGTTTATTAGAAGTCTATGTGCAGCTGGACAGCAAAAAGCAGCTCTCAGATGAGCTGAGAACTGCTATTCAACATTTCCATTACTGAACCTCAATCACCGTTAAAGCATCCCGCAGTTCGGCTGCCAGGTGCTTTTTCTTATAATCCTGAAATTCCGGCAGGTCTTTGACAGCATTGTAGCGCTTGTGCAGTCGGTAGTGCTGGGAGATACGGTATTGGGGGAAGTCCTCAAAAAATGTTCGGGTCAGCTCCCATTCACGGATATAGCCCAGCGGCCGCATGTGGTAGCGGATGCCGTCAATCTTCCGGCTCTGATGGCGGTGATGCAGGTGGCCAAAGACAGCCTCTTGAACGCCGTGCTTTTGAAAGACCTGATGAAAGGTCTGACTGCCTAAAAAAGCGTTGAAGCGCTGAAAATAGGGGTGGTCGTAGAGAAAATCCCTGTGGGGGACAAAATGCAGGGCGGCAATCAAAGGCCCTTGCAGACTGGTCAGGAGTGCATCCAGCCGCTGCACCAGCTGCTGGGTGATGGCCGAGTCGTCCAAGTCCCGCTGCAGTCTGCGGTCAAACCAGAAATTATTTTTAGTCCGCAGGTGCTCTTCCTTGCTTTTTTCAGGGACAAAGCTGTAGTCATACCAGCCGGAAAAGCTAATCAGCTTAGTCTGACCAAACTGCTGAACCTGAAAATCAGTGGCCGCAATCTCGCTTTCTGACAGCCCCAGCATGTCGTGGTTGCCCAGATTGAAAGAAACAGGCAGGACTTGCTCTAGTTCTCTTATAAAAGGCAGGCTGATGCCGTAAAAGTCATTGGACAGGTCGCCTGCGATATGCAGATGCTCCAGTCCCTGCTCCTGTAGAAGGTGCTGGAGTGTCTGCCGTTCAAAGGCGCCGAACTGATTGGAGTCCAAGTGCAGATCGCTCATAAATCCGATTTTTGTCATGACCTTAGTCTAGCATATTTTAGCCGACTTGGAAAACTTTTTTGCGGTCCGCTGCAGAGCCAGTCTTGAATTTTCCTGCTGCTTTTCTTAATTTTTTAAGACTTTTATTGTAAAATAGAGAGAAGGAGGGGAATGCCATGATAAAACTCATTGCTTTTGATATGGACGGTACTTTTTTGCGCTCGGACAATACTTATGATTTGAAACGTTTTGAGGCTGTTTATGAGCAGCTGAGAGCAAAGGAAATCAAAGTGACCGTCATTTCCGGCAACCAATATGCCCAGCTGGCTTCTTTTTTTCCACAGTATAAGGAGGAGCTCTTCATCGTTTCTGAGAACGGTGCCCTGATTTTTGAAGGCAGCCGTCTGCTTATGGAAAGAAAAATAGCGACGGAGCTTATTGCCAAGGTTCTGCGGGTTTTGAAAATGGAAGGCCTGGACCGGCAGACGACCCTCTGCGGCCTGCATTCGGCCTATTTGCTTGCATCGGCTCCCCAGAGCTATAAGGACGAAATCGGTATTTATTACCACGCTTTGACAGAAGTGCCGGATTTTGATCATCTGCCGGCTGATGATTTTGTCAAGCTGGCTCTGCTGGTTCCGCCTGAGCAGACTAGCCGTCTGCTGGAGCTGCTCAATCAGGCCGCTGGTCAGCAGATGACGGCGGTCTCCAGCGGCCACGGTTCTATTGATATGATTCAGTCAGGCGTTCACAAGGGAGCGGCTTTGGCTTATCTAAGCCAGTATCTGCAGATTGAGCCTGAGGAGATGATGGCCTTTGGAGACGGCGGCAATGATTTGGAAATGCTGGGCTATGTAGGTGAGAGCTATGCCATGGCCAATGGCTCTCCGGCTGTCAAAGCAAAGGCCAAGTACCAAGCACCCGGCAATGACCAGTCAGGCGTTCTCACAGTCATTGAAAAGAAAATCTTATCCTAATCGCTGCCGTTTTTCTCCAGCCTCTTGTCTGATTGCTGCTTGCGGATTGCTGTCTTTTGTTGGTCTATCTAACAATTCCGTGACAAGGGAGCAGTTTTCTTGCCTCTCAGCGGAAAATTGGTTACAATGAAACCCGCATTTATTTTGAGATTAGTCAAAAAAATGAATTTATGTTATAATTAAACGATATATGAAAAGAGGTATTTATGGACATTTCAGAAATTCGTCAGAAGATTGACGCAAATCGTGAAAAATTAGCTTCTTTCAGGGGGTCTCTTTGACTTAGAGGGACTGGAAGAAGAAATTGCTATCTTAGAAAATAAGATGACAGAGCCTGATTTTTGGGATGACAATATAGCTGCCCAAAAGACATCTCAGGAACTGAATGAACTCAAGCAGACCTACGAGAATTTTCATCAGATGACAGACCTGTTTGATGAATCAGAAATTCTGCTTGATTTTTTAGCGGAAGATGATACGCTGCAGGAAGAATTAGAAGAAAAGCTGGCTGAACTGTCTGCAATGATGACCAGCTATGAAATGACCCTGCTTTTGTCTGAGCCTTATGATAATAACAATGCTATCCTTGAAATCCACCCAGGATCGGGCGGTACGGAAGCACAGGACTGGGGCGATATGCTGCTGCGCATGTACACGCGCTTCGGCAATGCCAAGGGCTTCAAAGTGGAAGTCTTGGACTATCAGGCGGGCGATGAAGCCGGTATCAAGTCGGTGACCTTATCATTTGAAGGGCCGCATGCCTATGGTCTCCTCAAGTCTGAGATGGGCGTCCACCGGCTGGTGCGGATCTCCCCCTTTGACTCAGCCAAGCGCCGGCATACGTCTTTTACCTCAGTAGAAGTCATGCCAGAGCTGGATGATACGATTGAAGTAGAGATTCGCGAGGATGACATAAAAATGGACACGTTCCGCTCAGGCGGAGCCGGCGGGCAGAATGTCAATAAGGTTTCGACCGGTGTGCGGCTGACACATATCCCTACGGGAATTGTCGTGCAGTCGACAGTAGACCGGACCCAGTACGGCAACCGCGACCGGGCCATGAAAATGCTGCAGGCCAAGCTCTATCAGCTGGAGCAGGAAAAAAAAGCAGCAGAAGTGGACTCGCTTAAAGGAGATAAGAAAGAAATTTCCTGGGGCAGCCAAATCCGCTCCTACGTCTTCACCCCTTATACCATGGTCAAGGACCATCGGACCGGCTATGAGGTTGCTCTGGTTGACAAGGTGATGGACGGGGATTTGGATGGCTTTATTGATGCCTATCTCAAATGGCGGCTGAACTAGGAAATTAAAAGGATTAGAATTCAGATTGAAAGGATTTTTCAATACATGTCAATAATTGAAATGAAAGATGTTGTCAAGAAGTACGACAACGGGACCACTGCCCTGCGCAGTGTGTCTATCAAGGTAGATTCGGGAGAGTTTGCCTACATTGTAGGACCTTCAGGCGCCGGCAAGTCAACCTTTATCCGCTTGCTTTACCGTGAAGTGAAGCTGGATAAGGGCAGTCTGAATGTGGCTGATTTTAATCTGGCCAAGATTAAAAAGAAGGACATTCCCATGCTGCGCCGTCAGGTCGGAGTCGTTTTCCAGGATTATAAGCTGCTGCCCAAAAAGACCGTTTATGAAAACATTGCCTATGCTATGGAAGTAATCGGCGAGCGCCGCCGCAATATTAAAAAGCGCGTCATGGAGGTTCTGGATCTGGTCGGTCTCAAACACAAGGTCCGCTCTTTCCCCAATGAACTTTCTGGGGGAGAGCAGCAGCGGATTGCCATTGCCCGGGCCATTGTCAACAATCCCAAAGTGCTGATTGCAGACGAGCCGACAGGGAACTTGGATCCCGATAATTCTTGGGAAATTATGAATTTGTTGGAACGCATCAATCTCCAAGGTACAACAGTTTTGATGGCGACCCATAACAGCCAGATTGTAAATACTCTGCGTCACCGCGTCATTGCCATCGAAAATGGCCGTGTGGTGCGTGATGAAGCGGAAGGAGAATACGGATACGATGATTAGTAGATTTTTTCGCCATTTGATTGAATCGCTTAAGAGCCTTAAGCGAAATGGCTGGATGACTGTAGCAGCTATCAGCTCGGTCATGATTACTCTGGGTTTGGTGGCTATCTTTGCCTCTGTTATCCTCAATACGGCCAAGCTGGCAAACGATATTTCCAACAATGTCCGCGTCATGGTATACATGCGCAAGGATACCGCTGATAATAGCGAAACCATTGTCAAAGAAGGACAGACGGTCCAAAATGAGGACTACCACAAGGTTTATGATGCTTTGTCTTCCATGAAAAATGTAGCCAAGGTGGAGTTTTCCAGCAAGGAAGAGCAGTATGAAAAACTGACCGAAACGATGGGAAGTGAGTGGAAGGTCTTTGAAGGCGACTCGAATCCGCTTTATGACGCTTATATTGTAGACACAACTTCCCCTAAACATGTGGAATCCGTCACAAACAAAGCCAAGAAAATAGACGGTGTTTCCGAGGTCCAAAACGGCGGTGCCAATACCAAACGTCTCTTTGAGCTGTCCAATTTTATCCAGACCTGGGGCTTGGTCGGTGCAGGATTGCTGATTTTTATTGCCATTCTCCTGATTTCCAATACCATCCGGATTACTATTATTTCCCGCAGCCGTGAAATCCAAATCATGCGACTGGTGGGGGCTAAGAACAGCTACATCCGCGGCCCCTTCCTTTTTGAAGGCGCCTGGATTGGTCTTTTGGGTGCAGCCGTTCCGGCAGCCTTGGTCTACTTTGTCTACACCATGGTTTTCCAATCGATGAACAAAGGTTTGGTTGCTCAGGGGCTTTCTATGATTGAGCCAGCCCTCTTCATTCCGATTATGATTGCTGCCCTCTTTGTTTTGGGAATCTTAATCGGCTCAATCGGTTCGGTCTTCTCTATGAGGCGTTTCCTGAAGATTTAAGAACCAACAGTTTAGCAGCTGTATGCACAGATAGCTGCAAAAAAGAGTTTGAGGTCCAGCCTCAAACTCTTTTTTTTGCAGTGTCTGTTAAATTTCTGTTTCACAGCCGGCCGTCAGCGATTTAGCCTTTAGTCTTGTTGGGAAACCGTCTGTTGAGTCAGTTCGCCTTCAGCTGGCAGATGATATAGTCTTTTAGTTTGCTTTTAGTACGAGGCAGCGAGCCGCAGACAGTACTGGCGTACGGCAAGGCGAGCTAACAAAGTAATAAAAGATAAACTAAATGACGATAAGTCGAAATGAGGGATAGTTGGTATGGATTTCCGAAGAATATCAGCCTGCGGTTGGCTTCCCAGTCTGGTCTTTGATTTTCATTGAGTTTGAAAAAAAGGATTGAAGTTTTTTTCGTGGGCGATAGTCGTTTCATTTCCATGACCGGGATAGACTCGATAATCTTTGGGAAGGATAAAGAGTTCCTGCCGGATGCTGTTTAAAAGCTGGTCGAGATTTCCGGTCGGCAGGTCCGTCCGTCCGATGCTGCCGCAGAAAAGTGCATCACCAGACAGGACGATGCGTTCTTCCGGGAAGACAAAGGAGACGCCGCCGATAGAATGGCCGGGTGTGGGAACAGCATAAAAGCGGAAGCCGTCTAAATGATAGTCTTGATGGTAGCTGAAATATTCCTCCGCCGGCCGGCAGATGATGTCGTCCAAGTCGGCATGTCGGTCCAGACCGGACAGATTGTCTGCAGGGCTGTAGAGCCAACTGGCTTCGCTTTGGGCTACATAGACCGGCGGCTGGGCAAAACTGTCTCTGACCTTGTCCAGACTCATGATATGGTCATAGTGGGTATGGGTCAAAAGAACAGCCGTCAGAGGCTTGCCGATTTCTTCTAATGTTCTTTGGATTTTTTTCCATTCGCTGCCGGGATCAATGACCAGAACATGGTCTTGATTTTCCAGAATATAGGTATTTTCAAAGGCAACGATATTGATGATTCGGTGAATTTTCATTGGCTTTCCTCGCAAAATTCTTCTTGTTACTGAGTGTAACAGAAAAATGCAGATTTTGCACAGAATTAATTCAGCCGCAGCAGGGAATTTTCAGATGTCTAAGAGACGCTTTTATGATATAATCATAGCAGTATGACAGACAAACAGTATAAGTATGCCGTCGTGGATTTGGAGGCCACGGGGGCCAATAGCAGTGGGAAAATTATTCAGATTGGCATTGTCATTATCGAAAACGGCGCGGTGACGCAGATCTATGAGACCGATGTCAATCCTCATCAGAAGCTGGATGAGCATATCAAAGAGCTGACAGGGCTTGATGACAGACGGCTTCGAAAGGCACCGGAATTTTCGCAGGTAGCGCGTGAAGTCTATGATCTGATTCACGATGCCATTTTTGTAGCGCACAATGTCAAGTTTGATGCCAATTTTCTGGCGGAGGCGCTTTTCTGGGAAGGATTTGAACTGCTGACTCCCCGCGTGGATACCGTTGAGCTGGCTCAGGTTTTCTATCCCAGCCTGGACAAATATTCTTTGGGACAGCTCTGCCGGACGCTGGCCATTCCCTTGGAAAATGCCCATACGGCCCTTGCAGATGCCCAGGCGACTGCCCAGCTTTTTTTGAAAATACAGGAGAAAATCAGAGGCCTGCCCAAGGCGTTGGTCGAAAAAATTCTGGATTTCGGAGACAGTTTGATTTATGAATCGCGCCTAGCCATTGAGGAAGTCTACCAGAGCCTGCCGAATGGGCGGGTCAAGGGCCTGCAGGACTGTCAGGGAATTTTTCTGAAAAAGCCTGCAAGCAGGGGCTCTGAAAAGAAATTATCGCAGGATTTTCTGACCAATCTCTATCTGCTGGGACTGGAAGAACGGCCGGAGCAGCTCCGCTTTGCCCATTTTATGGAGGAAGCTCTGGACCAGCAGGAACCATCTTTTCTGCAGGCTCAGACCGGTCTGGGCAAGACTTTTGGCTATCTGCTGCCAATCCTGGCTCGGAGAAAGGAGAGGGTGCTGGTAACAGTGCCGACCAAGGTGCTGCAGGACCAGCTCCTGCAAAAGGAAGGCCGGATTCTGCAGGAAGTGTTTGGGCTGACCTTCCACAGTCTCAAGAGTCCGGACAATTATCTGAAGCTGGACCGCTTTTACGACAGTCTGGCTGTCCAGGACGATAACCGTCTGACGAATCGCTGCAAGATGCAGCTTCTGGTCTGGCTGACCGAGACCGAGACCGGAGACCTGAATGAAATCGGTCAGGCCCATCGCTTTTCGGCTTATTTCAGTGAGATTCGCCATGACGGAAAATTAAGCAGAAAATCACTTTTTTATCAGGAGGACTTTTGGCGGCAGGGGCAGGTCAAAGCAGCTGTCAGCCGGGTGGTGATTACCAATCATGCCTATCTTTTGACCCGCCTGGAAGACGACCAGTCACTGCTGGACAATCGGATCTTAGTGGTAGATGAGGCCCAGAAGCTGTTTTTTGCCTTAGAGAGCTTTTCTCAGGCCAGCCTGAATCTGACCAAGCTCCTGCAGCAGATCAGCCAGCTGCTGCAGACCAAGCAGCGTCTGGTGCAGGAAAGGCTGCTGCAGAGCATCCAGTTTGAACTGGCCCATGCAGCGGAGCGGCAGAGAAAACGGGACTCTGAGCTGCAGACGGAAGTTGTTGAGAAACTGCGGCAGGATGTGTCCGAACTGGATGAGCACTTGCTGCCAGAGCTTCAGGCCATGTTCAGCCCCAAATACCAGTATTACTGGCTGACAGACGAAGCGGGAGCGGATTACAGGCTGAAAAAGCTGCATGCTGGGCGTTCGGACCTCCTGCGCTTTACAGAGTTTCTGCCGGAGACTGCCAAGGTCATTCTGGTCTCCTCCACGCTGGAAATCAGCTCCAAGGTCAACCTGGCCCAGCTGCTGGGCTTTGAAACCTATCATTTCTATAAGCTTAAAAACAGAAAAAGGCCCTTGCAGAAGCTCTTTTTAAATACAGATTTTCCGAATGTGACCGACCTGTCCAGCCAGGATTTTGCCCAGCAGCTTGCAGTTGCTCTGCAGGAGCTGGCAGCACTGGGCCGGCCTATCGTAGCGCTGTTCACTTCCAGAGACCTTCTGCTTGCGACCTCTGAGCAGCTGTCCCTTCCTCATCTGGCCCAATACAAAAACGGCGATGCCAGCAATATCAAACGGCGTTTTGACAGAGCAGAAGCCAATATCTTGCTGGGTTCGGGCAGCTTTTGGGAAGGAGCGGATTTTGCCGAGCAGGAGCAGATTGTCCAGGTGATTACGCGGCTTCCTTTTGACAATCCCAAGGACTTTTTTGTGCAGAAAATCAACAGCTATCTGAAAGCTGACGGCAAAAATTCCTTCTATGACTATCAGCTGCCGCTGGCTATTCTGCGTCTCAAGCAGGCTATCGGCAGGACGCGCCGCAATGAGCGCCAGAAATCAGCAGTCATTCTACTGGACAACCGCATCCTGACCAAGCGTTACGGCAAGCAGATTCAGCATCATCTGAGCCAGCTGGCTTCTTTTGAGAGCCTGTCTCAGCCGGAAATATTACAGAAAGCAGCGGATTTTTTTGACGAGGAACAGTCGGACTGATTTGGAAAGTTTCCAGCCAGTCAGGCTGTTTTTTTAAAAATTCTGCAGATTGACTCAGTTACTCTTTTCAAAATCTGTTATAATGGTAAGAATAGGAAAGAAGGTTTATTCGTGAAAAAATATCTGCCCGGTCTGCTCCTGTCCTTTGGGCTGGCGGCTCTTTCTATTTTCTTGGGCGGCCAGCTGCCCCTGATTGGCTCCAGCGTTTTTGCTATTGTATTGGGAATGGTCTGCAGCAATACTGTCGAAATTCCAGCTGCCTTTCAGGCAGGTCTGGGCTATTCCGGCAAAAAACTTCTGCAGTATGCCATCATCTTTTTGGGCTTCTCCCTGTCAATCGGTCAGGTTTCGGAAACAGGATTTACTTCGCTCAGAGTCAGCATCTTAACCATTCTCATTGCTTTTTGTGCAGCAGGTCTGGCTGGCAGATTTTTTGGAATGAAGCAGGTGCTGACCCTGCTGATTGCTTTTGGAACAGCAATCTGCGGCGGCTCTGCTATTGCAGCGGCTTCTCCGATTTTAGAAGCAGAAGAAGAGGACATCGCCCTGTCTATGTCAACGATTTTCTTCTTCAATATTTTGGCAGTTTTTATCTTTCCTTTTTTAGGACACCTGCTGCAAATGCCGGATGCTTTCTTTGGGACCTGGGCAGGGACGGCCATTAACGATACTTCATCCGTTGTAGCTGCCGGCTATACTTACAGCCAGCCGGCCGGTGATTTGGCAACGATTGTCAAACTCAGCCGGGCGCTGATGATTGTGCCGGCCTGCCTGATTTTTGCCGGCTGCCGCTATGCTCGCTCAAAGCAGGCTGCTAAAAAGGTAGAGCTGAAAAAGATTTTTCCATGGTTTATTTTGTGGTTTGTGCTGGCTTCGCTCGTCAGCAGCTGGGGTATCCTGCCCGCAGCCCTGCTTCCCTACAGCAAACTGCTGTCCCAGTGGCTCATGGCCATGGCTCTGGCAGCCATCGGATCCAAAGTTTCCTTCAAACAGTTTAGGGAGGCTGGCGCAGCCCCTTTGCTGACGGGAGCCTTTGCCTGGTTTTGTGTCGCTCTTTCCAGCTTACTGATTCAGTATTTTTTCTAACAAGGAGGGAATATGTCTTACCAAAGGCGGACTTTTGAGTCCCGAATTGACTATAGCCTGATTCTGCCGGTGCTGATTCTGCTGGCTATCGGCGTATTAGCCATTTATATTGCTGTCAGCCACGACTATCCTGACAATGTCTGGAATATTGTCGGTCAGCAGATTGCCTGGATTGCAGTCGGTTTTCTGATTAGCTTCATCGTCATGTTTTTCAATACCAAATTTCTCTGGCAGATGACGCCTTATCTTTATGTTTTAGGATTGGGCCTGATGGTGCTGCCGCTGATTTTTTACAATGATTCGCTGGTTGCTTCGACAGGAGCCAAAAACTGGATTGCAGTCGGCGGTGTCACACTCTTTCAGCCGTCGGAATTTATGAAAATTTCCTACATCCTCATGCTGTCCCGGCTGTTGGTGCAGTTTCTGCAGAAGCACAAGAAGGAAGTGCGCACGCTGAAACTGGATTTTCTGCTGATTTTTGAACTGGGTCTCTTGACCCTGCCGGTGCTGCTGCTGCTGGCGCTGCAGAGCGATTTGGGAACGGCTCTGGTGTTTGTCGCTATCTACTGCGGCATCATCCTCCTGTCAGGTGTTTCCTGGAAAATCATCCTGCCTGTCTTTTTGACAGGAGCAGTGCTGCTGTCTGCTTTTCTCTTTATTTTCATCTCGGACGGCGGGCGGGCCTTTCTCCACAATACTCTGGGCATGCCAACCTATCAAATCAACCGTATCCTAGCTTGGCTGCATCCTTTTGACTATGCCCAGACAACAACCTATCAGCAGGCTCAGGGACAGATTGCTATCGGCAGCGGCGGCTTGACAGGCCAAGGTTTCAATGTGTCCAATCTTCTGGTGCCGGTTCGTGAAAGCGACATGATCTTCACGGTCATAGCTGAGGACTTTGGCTTTCTGGGCTCAACGCTGGTCATCGTTCTCTATTTGCTCTTGATTTACCGGATGCTGAAAATTACCATTAAATCCAATAATCAGTTCTACACCTATATTTCAACGGGATTTATCATGATGCTGCTCTTTCATATTTTTGAAAATATCGGAGCGGTCACTGGTATTCTGCCGCTGACTGGGATTCCGCTTCCCTTTATTTCTCAGGGGGGGTCCTCCATCATCAGCAATCTCATTGGTGTTGGTCTCTTGCTGTCATTCTCTTATCAAAACACTCTCCATGATGAAAGGAAAGAGAAGCTGCCGCTGGTCCGCAAGAAAGTGGTGCTGAAAAAATTAAAATAGCCAATGTTTTTGGCCGACAGTCAGCAGCCGTGGTGCGCGGCTGCTGCCAGCCCTCATTTTAGAAAGGAAAGCTTATGAAAAAAATAGCATTACTCTTAGCTCCCGGTTTTGAAGAAATTGAAGCCTTGACGGTAGTTGATGTCCTGCGCCGGGCAGGAATGACCTGCCACATGATTGGATTTGCAGCAACCGTGACTGGTTCGCACGGTATTACCGTTCAGGCAGACCAAGTATGGAGCGGCCGGCTGGAGGATTATGATATGGTTGTTCTGCCGGGCGGCATGCCGGGCTCAGCCAATCTTCGCGATGATGACCGGCTGATGCAGGAACTGCGCAGCTTCCAGGAAAAGGGGAAGTTTACAGCAGCTATCTGCGCAGCACCGATTGCCCTCAGCCGTGCAGGCCTGCTCAAAGGAAAGGACTTCACTTGCTATGACGGTGTTCAGGAAGGGATTGAGGACGGAAACTACCGCAAAGAGACCGTAGTCGTTGACGGCAGCCTGATTACCAGCCGCGGTCCCTCGACTGCTCTGGCCTTTGCCTATGAGCTGGTTCGCCAGCTGGGCGGAGATGCAGACCAACTGGCCGCTGCCATGCTCTATACAGATCTATTTGGCCAATAGGCCTTTCATGGCAAAAGCGATTTATCAAAGAGACCTGTTCGGAAACGGATCCGCCTTCTTCTTTTGCATTTCTTGGCTAAGAAGAGACAGCAGCCAATTCCCGAACCCCTTGCCTGCATCTTGAAAAAGATGATACTGCGAGCTTCCAATGGTCTGGAAGGATGGCGCAGCCATCGTGGGAGACTGCCCATCGCCCGATTTTGGCACTGTTGGCGGCAGAAGGCAATCTGGGGAAAAGAGAACATTTCCGAATCAGTTTAATATAGACTCTACCGCCATTTAGTTTATCTTTATATTGCTAGTTCACTTTGCCGTATATCAGTACAGCATGAGGATTGCTGACGTGGTTTGAATTTAGTATAAGAGTAAACTAAAAGACTAGATACTACTGGCCGAATCCAGCAAAGGGCACTTCCTGTTTTTGGAGGTGTTTTTTGCTGAAGAGGCGCTTTGCACAGGGGCTTGCCTGCCAAGCAAGAACAGCGAAAGTCAAAGAGCCTCGTCAGGCTGTTTAGACTGTCATCCTCCGCCTTGCTCCAACCGCCCAATCCTGGAAATGAGCAAGCGAGGCAAAGAGCTTGGGACGATATCATTATTTAGTTTATCTTTATATCGTCCTTTAGTTTATCTTTTATTACTTTGTTAGCTCGCCTTGCCGTACGCCAGTACTGTCTGCGGCTCGCTGCCTCGTACTAAAAGCAAACTAAAAGACTATATTGCTTTGTTAGTTCACTTTGCCGTAGGCCAGTACAGCTGACACTTCCTAACGGAAGCTTTATCTTTTGAGCAGCTCGCAGCCTTTCATTTTCTTATTTCAAGATGATAGGCTGAAACGGTTCCCCTTCGGGGGAGTGGAGTGCTGAAGCTGCCGTCCGCTCTTGCTTGAGAAAAAGGATATGAATCTAAGTTTAAATGGGTATGAAATCTCTTTTGAAAGAATGGCTTTAACAGGCAGATTCTGGTAAATATTCGCACCTTTTTTGCAAAAAATATGATATAATGAAAGGTATGAATTATCAAGATTACATCTGGGATTTAGGTGGAACGCTCTTGGATAATTATGAAACTTCGACGGCAGCCTTTGTCCATACTTTGCAGAAGTTTGGCAAGTCAGCCGGCCATGATGAGGTTTATCGGGCCTTGAAGGTTTCTACGGATTATGCCGTTCAGCAGTTTGCTTCCCAAGAAAAGGACTTTTTACAGCTCTATAAGGCCAGCGAAGCAGAAGAGCTGGAACATCCTGTCTTATTTGACGGGGCGGCAGAGCTGCTCGAGCGGATTGTGGCCAAGGGCGGCCGGAATTTCCTGATTTCCCACCGAGGCAGTCAGGTCTGGGAAATTCTGAGCAAGACCGGCATTGCTGCTGCTTTTACTGAGGTGGTCACAGCGGATAATGGCTTTGAGAGAAAGCCCAGTCCGGCCTCCATGCTCTATTTAAAAGACAAGTACCGGATTGCTGCGGGTTTAGTGATTGGAGACCGTCCTCTGGACATGGAGGCTGGTCAGGCAGCAGGATTTGACACCTATCTTTTTGACAGTATGCAGCATCTTGAAGAATTTATAGCCATTGATTAGAAAAGGAACACTATGACAGAAGAAAAGCAACAAGACATACAAGCGCAGGAATATGACGCCAGTCAGATTCAGGTCTTAGAAGGCTTGGAAGCCGTTCGGATGCGTCCGGGCATGTATATCGGTTCGACCTCCAAGGAAGGTCTGCACCATTTGGTTTGGGAAATTGTTGACAATTCCATTGACGAAGCTTTGGCTGGTTTTGCCAGTCACATTCAGGTCTTTATTGAAAAAGACAATTCCATCACGGTTGTGGACAATGGGCGCGGCATCCCTGTCGATATTCAGGAAAAGACCGGCCGGCCGGCTGTGGAAACCGTCTTTACCGTCCTTCACGCCGGAGGCAAATTCGGCGGCGGCGGCTACAAGGTCTCAGGAGGTCTGCACGGGGTTGGTTCTTCCGTTGTAAATGCCCTCTCGACCCAGCTGGATGTCCGCGTTTATAAAAACGGTCAGATTCATTTTCAGGAGTACCGCCGCGGTCAGGTCGTGGCTGATCTGGAGATTATCGGAGAAACAGACCGCTCCGGTACCACGGTCCATTTCACACCGGATCCGGAAATTTTCACTGAAACAGTCGAATTTGATTTTGAAAAGCTCAACAAGCGGGTGCAGGAGCTGGCCTTCCTTAACCGCGGCCTCAGAATTTCTATCTCTGATAAGCGGGAAGGGCTGGAGCAGACCAAGGACTACCACTATGAGGGCGGAATTGCCAGCTATGTCCAGTACATCAATGAAAATAAGGATGTCATTTTTGAAACGCCTATTTATACAGACGGGGAGATGAACGATATCACCGTGGAAGTAGCCATGCAGTACACGACCGGCTACCATGAAACGGTTATGAGCTTTGCCAACAATATCCATACCCATGAGGGCGGAACGCACGAGCAAGGCTTCCGTACTGCCCTGACGCGGGTCATCAATGACTATGCCAAGAAAAACAAGCTGCTGAAAGAAAATGAGGACAATCTGACCGGTGAGGATGTCCGGGAAGGCCTGACAGCTGTTATTTCGGTCAAACACCCCAATCCTCAGTTTGAGGGACAGACCAAGACCAAGCTGGGCAACAGCGAAGTGGTCAAGATTACCAACCGTCTCTTCAGTGAAGCTTTTTCAGACTTCCTCTTGGAAAATCCTGCGGTTGCTAAGAAAATCGTAGAAAAAGGGATTTTGGCCTCTAAGGCACGTATCGCAGCGAAGCGGGCCCGGGAAGTAACCCGCAAGAAGTCCGGTCTGGAAATTTCCAATCTGCCCGGCAAACTGGCCGACTGTTCGTCCAATAATCCGGCAGAGACCGAACTCTTTATCGTAGAGGGAGATTCAGCCGGCGGTTCAGCCAAGTCCGGCCGCAACCGGGAATTTCAGGCCATCCTGCCGATTCGCGGTAAGATTCTTAATGTCGAGAAGGCCAGCATGGACAAAATCCTGGCCAATGAAGAAATCCGCAGTCTCTTTACAGCGATGGGAACAGGCTTTGGTGCTGATTTTGATGTCAGCAAGGCCCGCTACCAGAAATTGGTCATCATGACCGATGCCGACGTGGACGGTGCCCATATCCGGACCCTGCTTCTGACCCTGATATACCGCTATATGAAGCCGGTTTTGGAAGCTGGATTTGTCTATATCGCCCAGCCGCCTATCTATGGCGTTAAGGTCGGAAGCGATGTCAAAGAGTATATCCAGCCCGGGGCCAATCAGGAAGAAGAGCTGCAGGCTGCTTTGGCCCGCTACAGCGAGGGCCGTTCCAAACCCACCATTCAGCGCTACAAGGGGCTGGGGGAAATGGATGACCACCAGCTATGGGAGACGACTATGAATCCTGAACACCGCTTAATGGCGCAGGTTTCTGTGGATGATGCCGCAGAGGCTGACAGGATTTTTGATATGCTCATGGGCGACCGTGTCGAACCGCGCCGAGAATTTATCGAAGAAAATGCAGTGTACAGTACACTTGATGTCTAAAAAAATCAGAAAAATCAACCATTACTGACAAAATTATGATATAATCAGTATGTTTGCTATATATAGTCTTATGGTTTGCTTTTAGGCGGCTGAAACAAGAGCAGAAGAGCGGCCTTGAAAACATCTGGTCAAGGGCATGCTGCCGCAGCCAAGCACAGGCATTCTCAGACTTAGCGAAGCTGGGCTGAAAACAGCATAAAAGCCGGACTGAATGACTATAGTAACAATATGAAGGAGTTTTGTATGTCTATTGGACTAATTATTCTCATTATTGTGGTAGCTCTGCTTTTGATTCTAGGGTACTTTACTGCAGTTTTGATGAGAAAAAGAAATGAAGCTCTACTTCAAAAATTGGAAGATAGAAAAGAAGAACTCTACAATCTTCCTGTAAACGATGAAGTGGAAGCTGTAAAAAATATGCACTTGATTGGACAGAGTCAGGTGACTTTCCGGGAATGGAATCAGAAATGGGTGGACCTGTCTCTCAATTCATTTGCGGATATTGAAAATAATCTCTTTGAAGCAGAGGGCTATAATAATTCTTTCCGTTTCATGAAAGCCAAGCATGCTATTGGTAATATCGAAAGTCAGATTGACTTGATTGATGAGGATATCAAGCTCATTCGCCGGGCTCTGGAAGACTTGGAAAAGCAGGAGTCTAAGAACAGCGGCCGCGTGCTGCACGCTCTGGATCTCTTTGACAAACTGCAGGTTCGGGTGGCTGACCATTCAGATTCTTATGGTCAGGCCCTGCCTGAGATTGAAAAGCAGCTGGAGCATATTCAGTCAGAGTTTTCTCAGTTTGTCACCCTCAATTCTTCGGGTGACCCAGTTGAGGCGGCTGAAATCTTAGATAAGGCAGAGGATCATATTCTGGCACTGACCCATATCGTAGAGAAAGTGCCGTCCATCGTCGAAGAGCTGACGGTCAAACTGCCTGATCAGCTGGAAGACTTGGAGTCCGGCCACCGCAAATTACTGGAGTCTGGCTACCATTTCATTGAAACAGATCTGGAATCACGTTTTCAGCAGCTGCATGCCAGCTTCAAGCGCAATGAAAGCAATATTGCTGCCTTAGAGCTGGACAATGCTGAGTATGAAAATGAACAGGCTCAGGAAGAAATCAACGCCCTTTATGCTGTTTTCACTAAGGAAATCGAAGCGCATAAGGTCGTTGAAAAACTGATTAAAAATCTCCCCAGCTATCTGGCTCATACTAAGGAAAATAACCAGCAGCTGCAGCAGGAAATGGACCGTCTGTCTCAGACCTTCCTTCTGACTGAACCTGAAACGTCACATGTCAAGGAGCTGCAGGCTGAGCTGTCTGCTCAGGAAGATGTAGTGCTGGGAGCAGTAGAAGACTCTTCTGACAGTAAGCAGGCCTATTCTGTCCTGCAGGAAGAGCTGGAAGCCATCCAAGAGCGCCTGAAAGAAATTGAAGACGAGCAAATCTCTTTGGGAGACGAATTGGCTGAAATTGAAAAAGACGACGCCAATGCCCGTCAGAAGGTCAATATCTATGCTAATAAACTGCATACAATCAAGCGCTACATGGAGAAACGCAACCTACCGGGCATTCCTCAGTCCTTCCTGAAAATCTTCTTTGCGACCAGCAATAACATTGAAGAACTGGTGGGCGAGCTGGAAGCCAAGCAGGTGAACATTGAATCGGTTAACCGCTGGCTGGAAATTCTGACCAATGATATGCACGAGCTGGAAACAGAAACCTACCGTATCGTTCAGAATGCGACGCTGACAGAGCAGCTGCTGCAATACTCCAATCGCTATCGTTCTTTTGACGATAATGTTCAGGAAGCTTTCAATGAATCGCTCTATGTTTTTGAGCATAACTTTGACTATGCCAAATCCTTGGATGTGATTTCCAAAGCTCTGGATATTGTAGAGCCAGGCGTTACAGAGCGCTTTGTGACCTCTTATGAGAAAACACGCGAAAATATTCGTTTTTAAAAGCTCCTGCGGGAGCTTTTTCTTTTGCAGTACGGAGCGTTAAGTCAGGGCTTGTCTTGTATCAGAAATTTCGGTATAATACAACAAACATGGAAAGTATGAGGTGAAATGATGCGACAGGTAAAAGGTCTCTTGGTCATGGATGTCGACAGTACCCTGATTAGGGAAGAAGGAATTGACTTGCTGGGAGAGGAAGCAGGAGTCGGCTCTCAGGTTGCAGCTATTACGGAGCGGGCTATGCGAGGAGAGCTGGACTTTGAGGCAGCCTTGCGTGAGCGGGTTGCTCTGCTGAAAGGCCTGCCAGACAGCATCTTTTCTCGGATTGCGGAGCGTATCCACTTCACGCCAGGGGCTCAGGAGCTGGTCAATGAGCTGCATAGACGCGGTTATAAGGTCGGTCTGGTGTCGGGCGGTTTTCACGAAACGGTAGACAGTCTGGCTGCGCAGCTGGGGATTGACTATGTCAAGGCCAATCGTCTGGAAATCCAACAAGGCTGCCTGACCGGTCAGGTATTAGGGGAGATTGTCACCAAGGAAACCAAGCTGGCTATGCTGCAGGCCTGGGCAGCAGAAAATGATTTGGAATTAAATCAAACGATTGCCATGGGAGACGGAGCCAATGACCTGCCCATGATTCAGGCGGCGGGACTGGGGATTGCCTTTATGGCCAAGCCGATTGTGTGCGAGCAGGCGCCTTATCGGATTGAGGAGTGCAATCTCTATCGGGTGATTGACCTCTTGGATCAGAGAGAGCAATAGGAGGCAAGTATGCATATTCTGATTGCACCGGATTCTTTCAAGGAAAGCCTGTCGGCTCCGCAGGCAGCGCAGGCTTTACAGGAGGGATTTTCGCAGGCGCTGCCGGATGCGACTTTTGACTTGCTGCCGATTGGCGACGGCGGTGAGGGGACCATGGCTGCGCTGGCAGCTGCTTTGGGCTGGGCTGAGTTTTATCATACGGTGACCGGCCCCTTTGGCCAGCCGGTCAAGATGACTTATGCCAGACAAGGTCAGCAGGCTCTTTTTGAAATGGCTGATTTGGTTGGTCTGGCCTCCATTCCGCAGGAAAAACGAAATCCCCTAGTAATTGAGACCAGAGGATTGGGAGAGCTGATTCTCCATTTGGCGGGTGAAGGGGTCAGAAAGATGCTGGTCGGGGTCGGCGGCTCGGCCAGCAATGACGGCGGTATCGGGTTGGCAGCAGGCCTAGGCTATGAGTTTTACGATAGTGATCAGCATGTGCTGCGGCCGGTCGGCTCTTCTCTGGGCCGGGCTGCCCGGATTTCTGCTCAGCATGTCCCTGCCGTCCTGAAAGAGCTGGAGATTGAAATATTGACGGATGTGACCAATCCTCTCTGCGGTCCTCAGGGAGCAGCTTATATGTTCGGCGGCCAAAAGGGGCTGCCGGATCTGCTCTTCGCCCAGACCGATCAGGCTATGAGGCAGTTTTATGAGTTGGCCAATCCAGCTGTTTTCGGTTTGGCAGGAGCAGGCGCCGGAGGCGGGATGGCTGCGGGCCTGGTCACTTTTGCCGGCGGAAAAATCGTTTCAGGCATTGAAACCTGCCTAGATTTACTGGATTTTGATGAAAGAGTCAAAAAAGCAGACTTGGTAGTCGTGGGTGAAGGACGGATGGACCGTCAGTCCTTGGCCGGGAAAGCTCCAGTCGGTATCGCCCGGAGAACGCCTCAAGGCATACCGGTACTGGCTGTTTGCGGCAGTTTAGCAGCAGATTTGCCAGCTTTTCCGGCAGAAAATATAGCGGCGGCTTTTCCCATCATGGCTCAGGCCGACAGCCTGCCCGCCGTTCTGGCGCAGGCTGAGGTCAACCTGATTCGAACGGCCAGAAACATTGGCAATGTACTGAAGATGAAAAAAAGCGGTTAGTCCGCTTTTTTCAGTACATATTCCCTTTCTCTGACAATCAAGCCGTCTTCAAAATAGAAGATGTCGCACGAGAGGTCACCGAGATTATTCTTCAAAATGGTGACAATCTGATGTTGGTCAGGACTGAGATGATAATGGCTGCATTGGAATTGAACAGGGTTATTCCGGTAGGCCATTTGGATCCTAGCCAGATAGTCCGCTTTCCCACAGATGACCTCAAGACTGTCGCTCTGCAGTTCCCAGACAACCTGCTCGGCCAGAAAAGTCTGATATGTGTCCCAGTCTCGCTGATTTTCGGCCTCAAAAAAGGCCAGCAGTCTGTCAATGTTTTTCATTTATTTAAATAATTTCTCCCAGAAAGAAGGCTTTTTCTGCTGCAGGGCCGCTTTTTCCTCGGTATGGAGGAGGCCGGCAAAGTGCCGCAGCATTTCTTTTTCGTCCACCTCCACCGGCTGGTCGCTGTGAATGACCAGACCGAAAGGAGAGGCTTGGCAGTCAGCTGAAACGATGCTGGCCTGGCAGCCCAGTTCCTTGGCTGTTTTCAGATAGAAAATCTGATTGCTGGATTCCACTTGGGGAGAGATTTTGACGGTCACAGGGCTGTAGTCCTCTATGATTTTCACCAGCATTTCCTTAAAATGACTGCGAATCAGCGAACTGTTGGCTTCTTCAACTGAGCAGTCGGCAATGACGCGTTCTTCAAATGTTTCTAAGTATTTCCGCTGTTCATCAGGGCTGCATTTAGCGCCGCCGTTTGCTTTTTCCATAATTACTTTATCGATGTCTGTCATGCTTCCAGTATAACATAATTATGTTGATTTTTCTCTTTGGAAATCTGCAAATCCCTTTTTATCAGGGAGTTGCAATCGCTTGCAAGCAAATTATTGTGATTTTTTATGCAAAGCCATTATTTTTCCTTGAAAAAAAGGCGTTTTTAGGGTATCATAGACTAGTAAATAATTTTAAATAATAAGGAGAGTAAGAAATGTCAATTATTACTGATGTTTACGCTCGCGAAGTCCTCGACTCACGCGGAAACCCAACACTTGAAGTAGAAGTTTATACTGAATCAGGTGCTTTCGGACGCGGTATGGTTCCTTCAGGAGCTTCTACTGGTGAACATGAAGCTGTGGAACTTCGTGATGGAGATAAATCCCGTTACGGTGGTCTTGGTACACAAAAGGCAGTGGACAACGTAAACAATGTGATTGCTGAAGCAATCATCGGTTACGATGTCCGTGAGCAGCAAGCTATTGACCGTGCAATGATTGCTCTTGACGGTACTCCTAATAAAGGAAAACTGGGTGCCAATGCAATCCTTGGTGTGTCTATTGCTGTAGCACGTGCTGCTGCTGACTATCTTGAAGTTCCGCTTTACAGCTACCTTGGCGGCTTCAATACAAAAGTTCTTCCAACTCCAATGATGAACATCATCAACGGCGGTTCTCACTCAGATGCTCCAATCGCTTTCCAAGAGTTCATGATTCTGCCAGTTGGCGCTCCAACTTTCAAAGAAGCGCTGCGTTACGGTGCTGAAATCTTCCACGCTCTGAAGAAAATCCTCAAATCACGCGGCCTGGAAACTGCCGTTGGTGACGAAGGCGGATTTGCTCCTCGCTTTGAAGGAACTGAAGATGGCGTAGAAACAATCATCGCTGCGATTGAAGCTGCTGGCTATGTACCAGGCAAAGACGTATTCATCGGATTTGACTGCGCGTCATCAGAATTCTACGATAAAGAACGTAAAGTATACGACTACACTAAATTTGAAGGTGAAGGCGCTGCTGTTCGTACATCTGCAGAGCAAATCGACTACCTGGAAGAATTGGTCAACAAATACCCAATCATCACTATCGAAGACGGTATGGATGAAAACGACTGGGATGGCTGGAAAGCTCTTACTGAACGTCTTGGCAAGAAAGTACAGCTGGTTGGTGACGACTTCTTCGTAACAAACACTGACTACCTTGCACGCGGTATCAAAGAAGGTGCTGCTAACTCCATCCTGATCAAGGTGAACCAAATCGGTACTTTGACTGAAACTTTTGAAGCGATTGAAATGGCTAAAGAAGCTGGTTACACTGCAGTTGTATCACACCGTTCAGGTGAAACTGAAGATTCAACCATCGCTGACATTGCCGTTGCAACTAACGCAGGTCAAATCAAGACTGGTTCACTTTCACGTACAGACCGTATTGCTAAATACAACCAATTGCTTCGTATCGAAGATCAACTTGGTGAAGTTGCTCAATACAAAGGTCTTCAAGCTTTCTACAACTTGAAAAAATAATTCATTCAGATTGAATGAATTAAGGGTCCCTCAAGCTTGACTTGAGGGATTTTTGAATAAAGTAAAGGGAGACTCGGGAGATGATTTATTTTCTTCTCTATATTCTAAGCAGAGAGTTGCCAGCTCTTATTCTCTTGGTTGTTGGACTTCTTGTATCTAATCGATGGAAGTCGAGGAATCTGGCGCCTTTGGTGGTTATTTTATTCTTTTTGATTACCAGTATATTGTGGAAACCTCAGTTGAGTCCGTGGCTTGCTTTTCTCTTTTTATTCCTCGCTTTCTATTTATTGATTAAAAGATACAAATGGGTTCTTTATCCTGCTCTTGCTTTAGGTTTGTTGCTGTTGGCAGTTTCTCCAATAATTGGCTTATTTTTTACAATTTATGTTCCAGTAAGCCATTATGCCTATCTTGAGGAAAAAGGGCAGACGGTAGTGGTTCGAGAAGACTACTATGGAGCTTTTTTTAGTGATAGTAATATAGAGATTATAACTTATGGCGAAGGGAAACTTATACCAGTAAATGTAAAGCAGTATGATAATGTTCCTATGCATGAATTTAATGAAGGTAAAGATGTTAACGAAGAAGCTTTTCTTGCTCAATCGCTAACAAGAGAACGATTAGAAGAATTAAAAGATTTTATGAAGGAGAGAGATTCTCGTAGAAGATAGTGAAAATAAGAGCCCTTGAGTTGTTTTCTCAGGGGCTCTTATTTTGCAGTCTTTTGAATCATGATGCAGGTTTCATTATTTGCTGCTAGGAGCAGTGACGGGACTTAGCAGTTTATTTAAAGGTCAGGCAAACAGCTTCCGGAACATAGAAGTCATGTGAGATTTCGGTCAGTTTCCCTGTTTCGGCATCGCGTTTGAAGACTGTAGCGTTGTCAGAGTCTTGGTGAACTGCGATGATATAGTTTTGGTCTGGGGTGATGTTAAAGTCCCGCGGATTTTGGCCATTAGTTGGGACAATGTCAGCCAGCTCCAAGCTGCCGTCGGCCAAGATGCTGTAAACAGCGATCGAGTCGTGGCCGCGGTTGGAGCCGTAGAGAAACTTGCCGTCAGCAGAGAGGCGGATAGCAGCTGTTCCGTTTGCTCCGTCAAAGTCCGCTGGCAGAGTGGAGATGGTCTGCAGGTGCTCAAAGTGGCCAACTCCATCGTAAATCAAGACTTCAATGGTTGAGTTGAGCTCGCAGATGAGATAGGCTATCTTGTAGTGAGGATGAAAGACGATATGGCGGGCTCCAGCGCCAGCGGCGCATTTATAGGTGTCTAGGGGAGTTATTTTTCCATCTTCGGCTACATCATAGGTAGTCACTTGGTCAGTTCCTAGGTCGCAGGTAATCAGGTATTGGTCTGGGGTGAGATCTGCATAGTGGACATGGGCGGAGGCTTGGTTGGCATGCGGTCCCTGGCCTTCATGGGTGTCAGAATCAGCCAGTTCCAGCCGGCCGTCAGCCAAGCGTCTGTAGACCAAGACCTGTCCCTTATGATAGTTGGCCCCGTAAACCAGACTGCGCTCTTCGTCGACTGCTACATAGCAGAGCGGAGCCCCCTCTTGGACGACATGGTTGAGCAGCTGAGCTTTTTGGTCGTAGGCAGCAATCCCGCCAGCTCCGTCTTCTGCGCCTACCGTGTAAAGATGGCCGGCCTGATCAAAAGCCAGATAAGTGGGGCTGGGCTCTTGGGCGACCAAGGTCAGGTTTGCCAGTTCTCCCTTGGAGGGGTCAAAGTCTGCCTTGTAGATCCCCTTGGAATCTCTGCGGGTATAGGTTCCGAAATAAATCGTTTGTGTCATTGCATTACCTCTTTTAGATTGGACTTATTCTTATTATACCATAAAAGCAGATAAGCGGGTTTGCTTGCAGAGGATATGCCTGCTTTTCAAAAGGATAGTATCAGCAGGAAAAAACAGACAAAAAACAGATAGCGGGTAGGAAGGGGATAGATGGCTTTGTTAGAATAGAATTGTTCAAAAAATATCGTCATTTAGTTTATCTTTTATTACTTTGTTAGCTCGTCTTGCTGTACGCCAGTATTGTCTGCAGCTCGCTGCCTCGTACTAAAAGCAAACTAAAAGACTATAATAACTGTCAGGAAGCTTTCATCTTCCTGCTTGCTCAAACAAAGGAGAAGACAAATGAACTCAAAAAAATTTGCGATGCTTGTAGCCCTTATCGGAATGTCTGGATTCTTTTTAGCCGCATGCGGCAATAAAAATGCCGACAATAAGGAAGTAATGGACGGCAAAGAAGTGGACTTTAAAAAAGACGCGGTCGATCAGAAAACCAAGACCGTTGACGGCAAGGAAGTCACAGAATACACCATGCCAGACGGCAATGTCATTCAGATTCCAGCTGATGGTGAGGAAATCCCAGAAGACGAATCTGGATCAGCTGATAAATAAAGTATAAGACGTGTAGGCTGGAGGCAATATGTTTCGAAGAAAAAAAATGAATCGTAAGACCATTCTATTGGGCAGCGCGGTCATTCTCGCTTGTGCTGGGCTGGGAGGCTACCTGCTTCTTAGACAGGTCAATCAACAGGAGGCCATGCAAATGGCAGACAGGAAGATTGATTCGCTGAAGGTCCAGGAAGCTGTCTATAACAGCAAAAAAACAAGCCTGGTTTTATCTGGGGAAGTCGTTGCTAACAATAGCAGTAAGGTCAAGATTGACCCTTCTAAGGGGGAAGTCAAGGAAGTCTTTGTCAAAAATGGCGACACCGTCACACAGGGGCAGCCCCTCTTTTCCTATGTGACAGAGCAGGAATTGACAGCCCAATCGGCTCAATACGACGCTCAGTCCAAGGCCAACAGCATTACGGCGGCTCAAAACAGCGCTGCCATCAAGTGGGAAACCTATAACCGCAAGCTGGCCAGCCTCAATGCTCTCAAGGACCAGTACAATGCCAGTCAGGACGAGTCCCTGCTGGAGCAGATCAAGTCCGCCGAAGATGAGCTGGCTCAGGCGCTCAGCGATGCCAAGACTGCGGACAATGAGGTGACGACAGCCCAGATCGAGGCTGAGAAGGCTCAGGTGACAGCCCAGACAGAGTCAGACCGAATGAAGTATGATACCGTCACGGCCGATACTGCCGGAACAATTACCTCTATGAACGAAGACCTGCCGACCCAGTCCAAGGCCAAAAAGGAAGAAGAAAACTTCATCGAAATCATGGATAAGTCCAAGACTCTGGTCAAGGGCTCGGTCAGCGAATTTGACCGTGAGAAGCTCAGCGTGGGCCAGAAAGTGGAAGTCGTGGACCGCAAAGATCCTAAGAAGCGCTGGAGCGGCACGGTGACCCAGGTCGGCAGTCTGACAGCAGAAAATACTTCCAATAATAATGGTGGGAATAAACAACAGGAAAACCCCAACCAAGGCAAGTACCCTTATACTGTCGAGCTGGATCAGGGGGGCGATATGCCGCTGGTCGGCTCTCACTCTTACGTCAATATCATGGAAAATGCTCCCGAAGCCGGTAAGCTGGTGGTCAATCAGTCCTATACTTTCAGCAAAAACGGCAAGACCTATGTCTGGAAGGTAGAGGGCAAGACCCTGAAGATGCAGGAAGTCAAGACCAAAAAAGTCTCCGACCGTTTGGTAGAGATCACGGACGGTTTGAGCCTGCAGGACACCATTTCGACACCGCGAAAGGGTATGGAAGAAGGGATGGAGGTAGGTCAGCATGTTAAAGCTTAAGGACATCCACAAGTCTTATCGGCAGGGCAGTCAGGAGTTCCCGATTTTAAAAGGCATCGATCTGCATGTAAAGGAAGGGGATTTTCTAGCCATCATGGGGCCGTCTGGCTCTGGCAAGTCCACCCTGATGAACATCATCGGCTGTCTGGACAAGGCAAGCTCAGGCTCTTATCATATCGAAGGGACTGATGTCTCTGAGCTGTCGGACAATCAGCTGTCCGATCTGCGCAATCAGAAGATTGGCTTTGTTTTCCAGAACTTCAACCTCATGCCCAAGCTGACAGCCTGCCAAAATGTAGAGCTGCCGCTGACTTATATGAAAATCTCAAAAAAGGAAAGAAGGGAGCGGGCCATGGACATGCTGCGGCTGGTCGGTCTGGAAGAGCGGAGCGGCTTTAAGCCCATGGAGCTGTCCGGCGGGCAGAAGCAGCGGGTGGCTATTGCGCGGGCCTTGGTCACCAATCCCAGCTTTATCCTGGGTGATGAGCCGACTGGGGCCTTAGATACTAAGACCAGTGTTCAGATTATGGATCTCTTCAAGCAGTTTAATGACGAGGGCAAAACCATTGTCATCATTACCCACGAGCCCGAAGTAGCCCAGCTATGCAAGGAGACGGTGGTCCTGCGGGATGGCAATATAGAGACCAAGGCCATCGGATAGAGAGGAGGCTGTATGGAAGATATTTTTGTAGCCCTGAATTCAATCTTGTCGCATAAAATGCGCTCCATGCTGACCATGCTGGGCATTATCATCGGGATTGGGGCCATTATTGCAATCTTTTCCATCATTGAGGGCAATACGGAAAATACCAAGCGCCAGCTGATTGGCGGCAGCAACAATACCATCAAGGTCGTCTACGACAAGAAAAGTGCCATCGATCCCTCTATCCCAGAGAAAGCCCAAGCTCAGAAGCCCTCTTATATCCCTTTTATGGGAGAGGAGGTATTAAGCAAGATCAAGGAAATCTCTGGAGTCAAAAATGCCCTGATGACTTACGGGACAGACGAGAAACTTTACTATCTGAGCAAGAAGTCGTCCGGCAAGGTCCAGGCCGTTTCGCAGACAGCAGCAGACATCATGCAGCTGCGCCTCTTGGAAGGAGAGGGCTTTGAGTCAGCAGCCTTTAAAAATCAAGAGCAGGTGACCTATCTGGAAAAGAGTCTCTACGACAGCCTGTTTCCTCAGGGAGACGGCATCGGTAAGTATGTGGAGGTTTTGGGCAATCCTTTTAAGGTCATCGGGGTTTTTGAGTCCAAGGAGCAAAGCGGCCTAACAGCAGGAGCTGAAAAAACAGCCTATATCCCTCTGCAGCAGTGGCACCGGATTTTTGATACCATCAATGTCAATCCGGAAGTGACAGTCCAGACCCACAAGGCCGATGATCTGAAGAAGGCAGCCAAGAAAGTCAGTGACTATCTCAACCAGCAGATACCGCCGTCAGACTATATGTTTGGTGTGCTCAATCTGCAGGAATTTGAGCGCCAGCTGGATAATCTCAATCAGTCCAACTTTGTCCTGCTGGCCGGCATTGCCAGTATTTCCCTGCTGGTCGGCGGTATCGGTGTCATGAATATCATGCTGGTGTCGGTGACTGAGCGGACCCGTGAGATTGGGATTAAAAAGGCTCTGGGGGCTCGGCGCAAGATCATTCTCAAGCAGTTTCTGATTGAGGCGGTCATCCTGACTCTCATGGGCGGGATGATTGGCGTGCTTGCTGGTATTGCCTCGGGCTTTGCTATTACGCAATCGCTGGCCTATCCTTATATTTTATCCCTCTTTTCGGTCTTTGTCAGTTTGCTCTTTTGTTGTATAATAGGAGTAGTATTTGGTCTTCTGCCGGCTGTCAAGGCCTCCAAGCTGGATCCGATCGAGGCTCTGCGATTTGAATAAGCCCACATGCTGCAAGCTCCAATAGTGGGGCTGCTGGAGCGAACGACGGTTGGCGTGGATTCTCAAAGAATCTGCCGTCTGCCGCCGCTTGAGAGAAGGATGCGAAGCTAAAAATAAAAAGAGTATCAGAGTCTGCCCTCATGTCTGCTGCTGCCGGGACTGTGAATCCCATTGTTTGAGAATGAGCCGGCAAGAGCACAAAAGCAGATCAGGAGCAGGCGTGCTGGACCAGCTGCTGGAAAGGCCAAACAAGTACAAGGAGAAAAAGAACGTATGCACAGAATTTTAGTAGTGGAAGACGATAGCACCATCAATCAGGTTATCTGCGAGTTTTTAAAGGAAAGCCGGTACGAGGTTAAGCCGGTATTTGACGGCGGGGAAGCCCTGCAGGCTTTTGAGTCAGAGTCCTTTGACTTGGTGATTTTGGATATGATGCTGCCTACTAAAAGCGGTTTGGAAGTGCTGAAAGAAATCCGCAAGACCTCACAGATTCCGGTCATGATCCTGACAGCGCTGGATGATGAGTATACTCAGCTGGTCAGCTTTAACCATCTTATCAGCGACTATGTTACCAAGCCTTTTTCACCGCTGATTCTGGTCAAGCGGATTGAAAATATCCTGCGCCGAAATGCGCTTCCTTCAGAAATTATCATCGGTGATTTAAGGGTTTCTCTGGATGACTGTACGGTTTACTGGCAGGAGCAGAAGATGGCCCTGACCAAAAAGGAGTTTGAAATCCTGCAGGCTCTGGCTAAGCGCAAGGGACATCTGGTGACGCGCGACCAACTGATGAACGGCATCTGGGGCTACAGCGAGCTGGACAGCCGGGTGCTGGACAACCATATCAAGAATATCCGCAAGAAAATCCCGGGGCTGCCGCTTAAAACCATCACCGGCATGGGCTACCAGCTGGGAGGAGAAGAAGAGTGAAAATTGTCAAAAAGAATTTTCTTCTGACCTCCTCTATCATCTTTGTCGTGGTGACGGTTGTGCTGGCCTCTCTCTACTTTGCCATGCCGCTCTACTACCAGCAGGTCAAAAGCAGTGAAGCCCGGCGGGAGTTTGATCAGGTTGCCCGGCAGATAAAGGGAAAGTCCCGTCAGGAAATCGGTGAACTCTTAACGGACTACAGCAAAAAAAGCAATCAAATCTGGTTCACGCTGCTGGCCAAGGACAATACCATTCTTTATCCTTCTGTGGAGAGCGGTGCAGAGGATTCTCTGCAGCTGACCATTGTTCCGACCATTGCCAACAGCGACTATGAAAGCAAAACTCTGACGGAAACGATTGCGGCAGCAGATGGTCAGGAGCTGACTCTGAACGGTGAGTATTCCCTGCAGCCGGTGTCGGATGCCAGCCGCATTCTGCTCAATCTCTACCCCTTTGTGCTGCTGCTGTCGCTCAGTCTGGGGGGGATTGCTGCCTATCTGTACAGCCGTGCCTCCAGTCAGCGGATCAAGGCTATTTCCAGAAGTACCCGGCAGATGATCAGCCTGGCTCCGGATGTGGTTTGTCCGGTCAAAGGCCGGGATGAAATTGCCGAGCTGGCTGATGATATCAATCGCCTCTACGCCAATCTGCTGACCAGTATGGAGGCCCTGCGGCAGGAAAATGAAAAGGTGGCCGAAAGCGAGCGGGAGAAGGCGGAATTTCTGCGCATGACCTCGCACGAGCTCAAGACCCCTATTACCAGCATGATGGGCATGGTTGACGGCATGATATACGGAGTCGGTGAGTTCAAGGACCGTGACCGCTATCTGCAGAAGTGCCGGGAAATTCTGGAAGAGCAGTCGGACTTGGTCCAATCCATCCTGGCCATTTCTAAGCTGGAGATGCAGACAGAAAAGGAGCAGGAAGTCTTCTCCCTCAAGCAGCTGCTGGAGGAAAACCTAGGCAGCTACCGGATTTTAGCGGATGTGCGGCACTACCATTTTCAGGTGGAGCTGGCAGAAGCAAGGGTCAAGGGCAATCGGACTTACCTGCTCAAGGCTATCAAGAATCTTCTGGACAATGCCTTTCATTATACAGTGGCGGGCGGACAGATAGTCCTCCGGCTGGAAAGCGGACAGCTAATCATCGAAAATGAAGCGGAGCGGGTACTGGATCAGACTCAGATTCAGCAGATTTTTCAGCCTTTTTACCGGCCGGATTACAGCCGCAACCGCAAGGATGGCGGCACTGGTCTGGGACTCTTCATCGTTCAGCAGATTTTGGACAAGCATGGTCTGAGCTATCTGTTTGAGGCTGTGGATCTGAAAGCCATGCGGTTCACTATTTTTCTGCCGTCCATGGAGAGCTAACCCTCTGCCAAAACCTCAGACGATACTTCTTGGCGGCAGCTCTATCCGCAAGATCAGAGCAGTGCTTGAGCCTGTGCTGCCCTTCCTTAGCTTGTTGGTTTTTGATGTTCATCGGCTATAAGCAGCTCTATTCCTGAAGAGGAGTTTCATAGGCTCTTGGATGCAAGAGTTACGGATGCTGCGGTTGATAGTGAAGAGAGCGGGGGGTGCTGACTGGCTGGGACTGCAGCAAAGCAGAGCGCTTCGAAACTGTAACAGCCTGCCTGCAGTGAGAAGGATTCAAAATAAATAGAAAACGAATGAATGATGGCTGAGCCCTTGTCACCTGCCCTTATCATTCGTTTTTTGCTTCTTCATCTCCAGGAAAATCTTCTGCAATTAGGCAGGAATAGACAGCATTTGAGTATGAGCTGAGAATTTTTCTGAAAAAAATGTTACAATGAAGTGACATGGTAAAGGAGAAGGATATGGAACACAAAGAAAAAGATTTCAGCCTGTCTTGGTTTTTTAAATGGTTCTTAGATAACAAAGCAATTACAGTCTTTTTAGTGACTTTACTGCTGGGACTCAATATTTTTATTCTCAGTAAAATCACCTTTATTTTCACCCCGATTCTTGAATTTCTGACTGTTATTATGCTGCCGGTCATTCTGGCCGGGCTGCTTTATTATCTGCTCAATCCCATTGTGGACTTTATGGAAAGGCATAAAATCAATCGGCTGGTGGCCATTACCCTTGTCTTTGTGCTGATAGCTTTTTTGATTGTCTGGGGGCTGGCTGTGGCGATTCCCAGCCTGCAGCACCAGATGATGACCTTTGTCAAGAATGTGCCGGCCTATCTGAAAGAAGCGGAACGGTTTATTGACAATGTGCTGACAAATTATATCTCGGAGGATGTCAAGCCGCAGCTGGAGGAGTTTACCAGCAATCTGTCCAGCCAGATTACAGACTGGGCCAGCAATTTTTCCTCGCGGGCAGTCAACTGGGCCAGCAATCTCATCAGCACCACCTCGCAGATTGTGGTGGCGATTATTATCATGCCCTTTATCCTCTTTTATCTCCTGCGGGACGGTAAAAATCTGCGGTCCTATGTGGTGCAGTTCCTTCCGACCAAGTTTCGCGATTCTTTTGGTCAGGTGATGACCGATGTCAATACCCAGCTGGCTAACTATGTACGCGGTCAGGTGACGGTTGCTATTATTGTGGCGGTCATGTTTATCATCTTTTTCAAGATTATCGGTCTGCGCTACGGGGTGACGCTGGGCGTGATTGCGGGCATCCTCAATCTGGTCCCTTATCTGGGAAGTTTTCTGGCCATGCTGCCGGCGTTGGCTATCGCCCTTATTGCCGGCGGGCCCATCATGTTGGCTAAGACAATCCTTGTTTTCATCATTGAGCAGACCATCGAAGGCCGTTTCGTTTCTCCCTTGGTTCTGGGCAGTCAGCTCAGCATTCATCCCATTACGATTTTATTCGTATTGCTGACATCGGGATCCATGTTTGGGATTTGGGGGGTATTCTTGGGAATACCGGTCTATGCCTCGGCCAAGGTAGCCATTGCCGCTCTCTTTAAGTGGTACAGAAAGGTCAGCGGTCTCTATGAGGATGATTCTCAGCAAGCAGCAGAAATAGGAGAAGCCAGTGAGCAATAGTCAGAACATGCTGGAAGCCCTGCAGCATCAAGATCTGGTCCAGGCGGACAAGTATTTTGAAGCGGCGTTGGCCAGTGACAGTCAGGAAGAATTATTGGATCTAGCCGATTACTTGGAAAGTATCGGTTTTTTCCCGCAGGCCAAGCGGATTTATGAAAAATTGGCCCCTCTTTATCCTGAGTCCTATATCAGCTTGGCAGCCATTGCCAGCGATGACGGGGAGCTGGAGGAAGCGTTTGCCTATCTGGAGGAGATTGAGCCAGACAGTCCGCTCTATCCTGCGGCTCTTCTGGCCAAGGCAGATCTCTATCAAATGGAGGGCCTGCCCGATGTGGCCAGAGAGAAACTGGCCGCTGCAGCACAGCTGACCGAGGAGCCCTTGGTGACTTTTGGCCTGGCGGAGATAGATCTGGAGCTGGGGAATTTTTCGCAGGCGATTCAGGAATATGCCAGTCTGGATAACCGCTCCGTTTACCAGCAGACTGGGGTTTCGACCTACCAGCGGATCGGTCTCTGCTATGCCAGTCTGGGGAAGTTTGAAGCAGCCATTGAGTTTCTGGAAAAGGCTATTGAGCTGGAATATGATGACAGGGCAGTCTATGAACTGGCCAGCCTGCTCTGCGAGCAGGAGGAATACCAAAAAGCCAGTCTCTATTTTAAGCAGCTGGACACGATTTCGCCGGATTTTGAAGGCTATGAATACGGCTATGCCCTGTCTCTGCATGCTGAGCACAAGACAGAAGCAGCTTTGGCTATAGCAAAACAGGGTCTGGATAAGAATCCCTTCGATACCCGCCTCCTGCTGCTGGCTTCCCAGCTCTCCTATGAGCTCCATGATGAGAAGGCAGCGGAAGCCTATCTTCTGCAGGCCGCTGAAAATGCGGATGACATAGAAGAGGCAGCTCTGCGCCTGACCACTCTTTACTTGGAGCAGGAACGCTATGACGAGGTTCTGGCTTTTGAGGGGCAGGATGTGGACAATGTCCTGACACGATGGAATCTGGCGCGTGCCTATCAGGCCTTGGAAAATCTGGACCGGGCAGCGGAAGCCTACGACGGGCTGGCCCGTGATCTGCAGGAAAATCCAGAATTTCTGGAGAGCTATACCTATCTGCTGCGGGAGCTGGGCCGCTTTGAAGAGGCGAAAGTTCAGGCTCAGAAATATCTCAAGCTGGTGCCGGATGACGGCGGGATGCAGGATGTGCTTGACAGTTTGTAAAATCTTTAACAAGCGCTTTCTTAGAATCTTTTAAGTCACCTGTGTTATAATGTTTGTCATGAAAATCAGGAAGGAATGAGAAAATGACAGAAAAATTTGGAGCAGATCTGATTGTTGACAGTTTAATCAATCACAAGGTAGACTATGTTTTTGGCATCCCGGGTGCCAAGATTGACCGGGTTTTTGATACCTTGGAAGACAAGGGACCGGAGCTGATTGTAGCCCGCCATGAGCAGAATGCTGCCTTTATGGCTCAGGGGATTGGCCGGATTACCGGAGAGCCGGGGGTCGTCATCGCAACCAGCGGACCCGGTGCGTCCAATCTGGCGACAGGTCTGGTAACGGCAACGGCAGAGGGCGACCCTGTTTTGGCACTGGCTGGTCAGGTCAAGCGCTCGGACCTGCTGAAGCGGGCCCACCAGTCTATGGACAATGCGGCCCTTTTTAAGCCGATTACCAAGTATTCGGTAGAGGTTCAGGACGGCAATACCTTATCGGAAATTATTGCCAATGCTTACCGCCACGCCAAGTCTGGAATGCCGGGAGCCAGCTTTATCTCTATCCCCCAGGATGTAGTTGACAGCCCGGTCAAGGTCAAGGCTATCAAGCCGCTGACGGATCCTCAGCTGGGCTCCAGCTCAGTAGCCGATATTAATTATCTGGCTCAGGCGATTAAAAACGCTGTCCTGCCGGTGCTCTTGCTGGGCAACGGCGCTTCCAATGCTACCGTAACAGCTGCACTCCGCCGGCTTTTGGAGCAGGTCCAGCTGCCAGTGGTGGAAACCTTCCAAGGAGCCGGCATTGTGTCCCGGGAGCTGGAAGAAGACACCTTCTTTGGACGGGTGGGGCTCTTCCGCAATCAGCCGGGCGATATGCTGCTGAAGAAGTCGGATCTGGTCATCGCTATCGGCTACGATCCCATTGAATATGAAGCCCGCAACTGGAATGCTGAAATCTCTGCCCGCATTGTTGTCATTGATGTGGAGCCGGCTGAGATTGATACCTACTTCCAGCCTGAGCGTGAGCTGATTGGGGATATTGCCAATACGCTGGATTTGCTGCTGCCTGCAGTCAACGGCTACCAGCTGCCGGAAGGCTCCAGAGAATACCTGCAGAGCCTGCGCAATAAGATGGATGGCGATGTCAAGTTTGACCGCAGTCAGACCGAGCCCGGCCGTCTGCATCCGCTGGACATCATTGAGGTCCTGCAGGCAAATGCCAAGGATGACATGACGGTGACAGTGGATGTGGGAACCCACTATATCTGGATGGCCCGTTATTTTAAGAGCTATGAGCCTAGACATCTGCTCTTTTCAAATGGAATGCAGACGCTGGGGGTGGCCCTGCCTTGGGCCATTTCCGCAGCTCTGGTCCGTCCCAATACCAAGATTATCTCAGTATCCGGAGACGGCGGCTTTCTCTTTTCGGCCCAGGAGCTGGAAACAGCTGTCCGCCTTCAGCTGCCCATTGTCCACATTATCTGGAATGACGGCCGCTACAATATGGTCGAATTTCAGGAAGAGATGAAATACGGCCGTTCGTCCGGTGTTGACTTTGGTCCGGTTGATTTTGTAAAATACGCAGAAAGCTTTGGAGCCAAAGGCTTCCGTGCAACTTCTCAGCAGGAGTTTGCAGATTTGCTGCAGGCTGCCTTTGAGGAAAAGGGGCCGGTCATCATTGACCTGCCGGTTGACTACAAGGACAGCAGCACTCTGGGAGAGACTATTTTGCCGGATGAGTTTTATTAGTTAGAAAAAGGTTGATAGAAAAGGAGAAAAAATGGCAGAGCCAGTAAAATTATTTCAATACAATACTCTGGGAGCTCTCATGGCCGGGCTTTATGACGGCAGCATGACGATTGGTGAGCTGCTGCAGTACGGAGATTTGGGCCTGGGGACTCTGGACTCCATTGATGGTGAGCTGATTGTGCTGGATGGCAAGGCCTATCAGGCCAAGGGGTCAGGCGACCAGCTGGAAGTGGTCGAGCTGGCAGACGATGTGACGGTTCCCTATGCAGCTGTAGTGCCTCATCAAGCCGAGGTTATTTTCCGCCAGCGCTTTGAGATGGATGATCAGGAGCTGGAAAAGCGGATTGAGTCTTACTATGACGGAGAAAATCTTTTCCGCTCTATCAAGATTCACGGAGATTTTGCCCATATGCATGTCCGGATGATTCCGAAGTCAACCACTGAGCGAAAATTTGCGGAAGTGGCCGTCAACCAGCCTGAATACAGCAAGGACAATGTGTCGGGGACCATTGTCGGCATTTGGACACCGGAAATTTTCCATGGGGTCAGTCTGGCGGGCTATCATCTGCATTTTGTATCCGATGACCTGACCTTTGGCGGTCATGTCATGGACTTTGTCATCAGAGAAGGCATTGTCGAGCTGGGAGCGGTTGATCAGCTGGATCAGCGCTTTCCGGTGCAGGACCGCAAGTATCTGTTTGCTAAGTTTAATATGGATGAGATGAGAGAAGATATTGATCGGGTTGAATAGCATTGATAGCTGAAGAATATCGGGCTGATACTGCTCAAGAACTCTGCAAATCAGGCCAGCGCCGCCTTGCTCTGGCAGTCCGGAGGAGTGGGAAAGAACGCCAAACAAGTCAAAAGAGTTGGTCTTCCCCCTCCGCACAGCTCATCAATCAGGGAATGATGGTCTGAGCTGGTGAATACAGCCAAACAAAGCATGCTGTCAAAACAGCGGCTTGTAAGAGCTGATTTATCAACGAATGAGAAGCTGTTCAGCAGGGGGGTGATGGCGCTAAAGCGCTTGATGAACTGTGCAGGGGGAGATGTTGGTTGACCAAAGTCAACAAAATCTCCCCCCCAACCACTGCAACTTGCAATCAAACGATAGAAATAGACGAAGCTGGGTAGGGTTGTCCCAGCTTCTTTTGTCAGCCGTTGTTTGCTGAGCTTTTTTCTGCTATAATAACGATAGGAATAAATCCAAGATAGGAGAAGCCATGATTTATCTAATCAATGCCAGCCCCAACAAAAACGGCAATAGTGTGCAGTTAGCCCGCCTCTTTCTGAAAGGCCGAAAATATGAGACCTTGGATTTGGTGGACTTTCATATTGAGCAGTACGGTCAGAAAGCAGAGCAGGACCAGTTTTTTCAGGTTTATGAAAAACTGACAGAGGCCGATGTCTGGGTCTTTACCAGCCCCATCTATTGGTGGTCTTTTTCGGGTTTGCTCAAAACTTTCTTAGACAGGGTTGCTGACATCCCCTATCCGCCGGAGGCTCTCAGGGGCAAGCAGCTTTTCTTTCTCCTGCAGGGTTCTCAGCCCAGTAAGGAGATTGAAATGCTGGACTATGCCATGCACCGTTTCTGTCGCAATTACGGACTTAAATACCAGGGACTGGCGGTCACCAATTATGAACTGCAAGAGATTGAGGGCTGGGAGCTGGCGCCTCTGCAGCAGAAATTGGAGAAGCTCCTTGCGGACAAATAAGAAAAAAGATTCCTTCGCGAATCTTTTTTTATGGCTGAAAATTGGAGCCTTTTTTTAATCTGTCTATTTTTGTACAGAATTGTCCGAAATTACAGTCATATACTTGGATAACTCAAATGAAATAGTGTATAATACCAATTGCGAATAATTTATTATATTAGGAGATTCTATGGGAAAAGATTTATTTAACCCCCATTTGCGTAAGTTTTCGATTCGAAAATTAAACATTGGAGTTTGTTCGGTATTGTTATCTACCGTGTTCCTTTTGGGGACTGCGGCTACGGTCAGTGCAGATGAAAGTACCAGCGGATCAGCGGATGACAGCATATCGCTGCCGGAAAGCGGGCTGAATGCAGCCGTCAGCCAGCCAGCGGCTGCTGACACATTCGCAGCCGCTGTTTCTGAGGCCCCTGCTCCAGAAATTGGGGAGGGGCAGGACCAGCCAGTGAGTCCAACTGCAGCTAGCGAGCAGGCAGCACCTGAACCGACTGAAGACGCAAGAGACACTGAAACAAGGGCTGCTCCGGCGGCAGAAACAGCTGTCTCCGCTAATGAAGCGACTTCTGCCGCACCAGCTCAGCCTCGCTCATATAGAGCAGAGGTCACACCGAAGCCGGCTACTGCGGCGATGCCAAGGTCTGAGCGCAACGGCCAGCCCATGGAGACAGGAACATCCTTCCGCGCTGCCGATGCTGCAGGAACAGCAACTGCTGCTTCTGGTTTGAAAGATGCGACGGCAAACCCTGCTGTGTCTAAGCCAACGCTGGAAGAGTCCGTGAAGAAGCGGTCGGATGAGCTGATGAAGCAGGTCAACTGGCTGGATTTTGGGGATACCAATGCTTTCAAAAACCTAGACACCGATGGCTCTCTTAAGGTTGGAACAGTCTATGAAAAAGAGATTTCACCGGGCTATCGTATCAAGCTGACGGTAACCGAGCTGAAACCTTTCTATGCGACAGAGATTTATCGTGACCGGGTAAAAGGGACAGAATATGAAAGCAGCTATGATCCAAATGCCAAGAATACCTGGCTGCAGTATAATAACAGCACAAATTATGCCTATCAATATTGGTACGGTGATGACTATCGTCCTAAAATCGTAGGAGCTCCGCAGAATCAATGGTCGGCTATCAAGTCAGAGGGGATTGACACCAAGGGACGTAAGACCCAACTGCAGGTTCCTAAAGATGAAGCCAACTATGGTGTGAAATTCAAGGTTGAAGCCACCTATCTCGGTAAGGCGGTCAAGGCTGCAGTCGTCATGGCGGATGGAGAAGAAGCCAACCCAGGTGAGTATGCCATCTTTACGACAAATGGACAGGGCTGGGAGCACTTAGCAGAGTGGAAGCGGACTGTCATAGACACGAACGGTGCGACGACGGAAATCACAGAAACCTACAAGCCTATGCAGCCGACTACTGAAGGCCAGTATATTGGGAAGGACGCCAGTGGCGTTCATTGGCAGGCCTATGTCAGTCCGGATCAAAAGACCGGCGGACTGGGCAGTCAGGTATTCGGTCCGAATGTTTCCAGATACAATACCATTCCACTGGTGATGTCGCGCGGTGCCTCAGAGGTTGGAATCTATATTGCTTCCTCTGGTCAGCAGGCTGCGATGATTGGCTTCATGGCAGTAGATGAGGGGGATGCGCCGGACTCTTATGGCAAGGCCATCCATGCGATTTCAAGGTATAATGCTGAAACAGGAGGCCCAAACCCACAGCCGTTTTTAGGCCGAGTAGAGGCGGACATTGACACCACGTCTGGGAATAACTGGAAGCATGATGAGCAAACAGATTTGGCCGATGAAGGGGTGGATCAGCTGCTGTCTGATGATTTGGTCGGAAAAACCAACAACCTTTTCCGAGTAAACCGTCTTCATGACGGAGACTACTCTCTGCGGCTCCATGCTTCGGCGAATGGCTACGAAAAGGCCTATGTCCGCGCTTGGATAGATTTTAATAACAATGGCGTCTTTGATGAAGATGAAGCCAGTGAGTTTACCGAAGTAACGACTGCGGGTGACTATACTGTCAGCTTCAAGAAAAATCCTGCCATGACTGATCCGGCTCTGAGCAAGCTGGGGATGCGGGTCCGTATTGCTCTGAATAAAGGAGATATTGAAAAGCCTACAGGCACGGCCTTTAGCGGTGAAGTTGAAGACCTGCAGGTCGAACTGACTTATCCGCCAAAGGGTGAGAAAAAAGAAAGCGTCGGCATCCGCAACCAGCAGCAAGCGGCCACTCTTCATTTTACACCTCAGGGCATCGATCAAAACGATGAAAGTAAGAAAGTAGCCATTGACACGACGAAAGCTCCTTTGGTCTTGGATGCGAAAGGAAATGAGCTGACGGCTGATGCAGAGGGTTGGTACAGCACGGCTGAGGGACGCTATAAGGTTACGCCGAACGGCGCAGATGTGAAGGTGGTGTTTGAGCCTAAGGCGGACTACATCGGCACGGCGCAGGGGATCAATATCCGCCGCTTTGATACCAATGGCGCCAGCACAGACTGGACTGCGAAAAATCAGGCTGAAAGGGCCATCAACGACCAGCTGAATACCATGGATGGGCGCTATGTTCCAACAGTTCTCAACTATAGCAAGTATGAAACGACCGATATCCAAGGAGTTGATCAGGAACAGACTCCGGTCTTTAATGATGGCGATGCTACTAGAACTCCAGCGAGTCCAAGCGCAGCGCATCCTGTGAAATTCGTGAAGGCTGATGGCACGACAACAGATGATGGAAGTCTTCCGGCAATATCAAATGGTCAAGAAGTTGGCCGATTTGAAGTGGAGCCGGCTACTGGTAAGATTACTTTCAAGCCAAATAAGGACTTTGTCGGAACGGTTGACCCGGTGTCTGTTCGGATGATGGATGCCAATGGTATTTTCCACCAAGCGGTTTATCAGCCAAAGGTAAGGCCAGTCAAACCGACTGCTCAAGACGCTAGCAGTGAAGGCATTCAAGGGGCAGTTCAGACAGGCCAGCTGACCTTCACTTCGGGTGATAAGCGTGTACCGATAGATAGTAGTAAGCTGCCAGTCTTTGACAATGGCAGTCAGACCAAAACGGTGGCAGGTGTAGGGACCTATCAGGTGGATGAGCAAGGGTTGGTCACCTTTACCCCGTTACCGGCATATACCGGCCGTCCAGATGCAGAGACTGTCAAGCGCGTGGATGTGTATGGGACAGAAGTGACCGCTAGCTATCAGGCGGATGTCAAAGCCGCGACTCCGACAGGCCAAGATGCACAGACGACAGGGCTTCAAGGTCAGTTGCAAAAGAGCAGCCTTCAGTTTATGCCAGGACAGGCAACTGTGAATGGACAGAAGGTGACTGTCCCCCTAGCAACAGAAGGACCACGATTCGTGGTTGATGGGCAAGTCCAGCCAGGAAACAGCCTGCTGGTTTATGATACAAACGGCAAGCTTCAAGGGACCTATACGCTGCAGGGAAATGACGAAATTCATTTTCAACCTGCCCCGGATTTTTATGGAATACCTACGCCAGCGCGCCTGCGTGTGACGGACAAGAACGGATCAAGAGCTGAAGCGGTGTATCAGCCAAAGGTGACCCAAGTGATGCCAACCAGCACGAACGCTGCTTCGACAGGTCTGCAAGGCCAGCCGCAAAAGGGCACGCCAAGCTTCACGGGCGGCAACCCCAATGTGCCATTAAACGATAATATTCCAGCGACCTTTGATGACGGATCCAAGCGTAAGGAAGTACCCAAAGTTGGTATTTTTGAGGTGGCGCCAGACGGCACGGTGACCTTTACGCCGGACAAGTCCTATTCTGGTACGCCGGATCCCGTCACCGTCAAGCGGGTGGACAAGAACGGCACACCGGTCACGGCAACCTATACCCCAACCGTTACCAAGGTCACTCCTACAGGAACTGGCGGCAAGACAGAAGGTCTGCAAGGCTTGGTGCAAAAAGGCAAGGTGACCTTTAAAGCTGGAAATCCGCAGGTCGGCTTCCCGGCAGACAAAACGCCCGTCTTTGATACCGGCGTTAATGTCAAAGAAATTGACCGAGTCGGTAGATTCGAAGTGGCTGCCGATGGCACGGTAACCTTTACCCCAGATAAGACCTTCGTCGGCAGAACACCGGAACTTGACATCAGCTATGCCGATGTCAATGGAACGGTAGCTAAGGCCGCCTATCGGGCGACTGTGGTGGCTGTGACTCCGACAGCGACAGGTGCGCAGACAGAAGGCCTGCAAGGCCAAGTACAGACAGGCACTGTAACCTTTACCCCTGGGGCGCCATCAGTCGGCTTCCCGGCAGACAAAACGCCTATCTTTGATACCGGCACCAATGTCAAAGCAATTGACCAAGTCGGTAGATTCGAAGTGGCTGCCGATGGCACGGTGACCTTTACGCCGGATAAGACCTTCGTCGGCAGAACACCAGAACTTGACATCAGCTATGCCGATGTCAATGGAACGGTGGCTAAGGCGACCTATCGGGCGACTGTAGAAGCTGTTATCCCGACTGGAACTGGTGATCGGACAGAAGGCCTGCAGGGGCAGGTTCAAGAAGGCCGAGTCAGCTTCACGCCAGGCCATGCATCAGTCCCATTTCCATCTGAAACAACTCCGCTCTTTGATAATGGCCAAACTGTCAAAGAAGTGGCCGGTGTAGGTAAGTTTGAAGTGAATGCGGATGGTAAGGTGACCTTTACGCCGGACAATCAATTCAAGGGAACAACTCCTGAAATAACGCTGATCCGAGCGGATGAGAATGGCACTCCAGTGACTGTCAAGTACCAAGCGGTGGTGAAAGCCGTTGTACCGACCGGCACAACGGCGACCAGTACAGGCCTGCAAGGCCAGCCGCAAAAGGGGACGCCAAGCTTTACAGAAGGCAATCCAAACGTTCCGCTGGATGATGATGTTCCAGCGACCTTTGATGACGGATCCAAGCGCAAGGAAGTGCCGAATGTCGGTATTTTTGAGGTGGCGCCGGATGGCTCTGTCACTTTCACGCCAGACAAGCAGTTTGTCGGTACGCCGGATCCAGTCACGGTCAAACGTGTGGACAAGAACGGTACGCCGGTCACAGCTGCGTACACGCCAACCGTGACCAAGGTCACGCCGACAGGAATTGGCGCTAAGACAGACGGACCGCAAGGTTTAGTTCAAAAAGGCAAGGTGACCTTTAAAGCTGGAGATCCGCAGGTCGGCTTCCCATCAGACAAAACGCCCGTCTTTGATACCGGCACCAATACGAAAGAAATTGCCAAGGTCGGAAAATTTGAAGTCGACGCGGAGGGCGAGGTGACTTTCACACCGGTCAAGACATTTATTGGCCAGACACCAGAGCTGGAAATCCGCCATACAGATAGCAATGGCACGGTAGCCAAGGCGACCTATCGGGCGACTGTAAGAGCTGTTACTCCAACAGGAAAAGGCGCCAAGACCGAAGGCCTGCAAGGCCAGGTGCAAAAAGGCCAAGTTTCCTTCACACCAGGCCATGCTTCTATTCCATTCCCAGCGGACTCCGCTCCGCTCTTTGGTAATGGGAAGGCAGTCAAAGAAGTGCCGAACATTGGCAGGTTTGAAGTGGATGCGGACGGCAAAGTGACCTTCACGCCTGAAAGGCAATTTATAGGTGCAAGTCCAGAGTTAGGAATCATTCGCTTTGATGCGAATGGCACTCCGGTGACTGTTAAGTATCAGGCCATAGTGAAAGCAGTTGTGCCAACTGGAAGCAGTGCAGCCAGTACCGGTCCACAAGGCCTTCCGCAAACTGGTATGCCAATCTTTACTGGCGGCGATCCGCTGGTTCCGATTGATGAAACCATTGAACCGGCTTTTTCTGACGGCAAAAAAGAAAAATCAATCCCAGGTCAGGGTATCTACACCATCAACCCAGATGGCTCTGTCACTTTCACGCCAGATAAGCTGTTTGTCGGTACGCCGGATCCAGTCACGGTCAAACGTGTGGACAAGAACGGCACGGAGGTGACAGCTCAGTACACTCCTACGGTTGAGAAAGTCACTCCGACCGGAAAAGGCATTAAGACCGAAGGTCTGCAAGGCCAGGTGCAAAAAGGCCAAGTTTCCTTCACACCAGGCCATGCTTCTGTTCCATTCCCATCAGGCACGACCCCGCTTTTCGACAATGGCTCAGCTGTCAAAGAAGTGCCAACTGTCGGCAAGTTTGAAGTGGATGCGGAGGGCAATGTGACCTTCACACCAGACAAGCAGTTCAAGGGTGAAACGCCAGAGCAGAAGCTGACTCGCTTCGACACCAACGGGACATCAGTGACCGTCAAATACCAAGCGGTGGTGAAGGAAATCGTGCCAAACGGAACGACTGCAACCAGTACAGGACCTCAAGGCCAGCCGCAAACGGGTACGCCAAGCTTCACAGGCGGAGACCCGACTGTGCCGCTGGATGATGATGTTCCAGCGACCTTTGATGACGGCTCCAAGCGCAAGGAAGTGCCGAATGTCGGTATTTTTGAGGTGGCGCCGGATGGCTCTGTCACCTTCACGCCGGACAAGCAGTTTGTCGGTACGCCGGATCCAGTCACGGTCAAACGTGTGGACAAGAACGGCACGGAGGTGACGGCGACTTACACGCCTACGGTTACCAAGGTCACTCCGACTGGCAAAGGGGATCAGACCGAAGGCCTGCAAGGCCAGGTGCAAAATGGCAAGGTGACATTTGAAGTTGGAAATCCGCAGGTCGGATTCCCAGCTGGCAGTACGCCGGTCTTTGATACCGGAACCAATGTGAAAGAGATTGCCAAGGTCGGTCGGTTTGAGGTCGACGCTGCAGGCAATGTCACTTTTACGCCAGATAAGCAGTTCAAGGGTGAAACACCGGCAATAGAGCTGACTCGTATCGACACTAATGGCACCCCAGTGACAGTCAAGTATCAAGCGGCAGTAAAAGAAGTAGTTCCTGCAGGTACCAATGTGACCAGCAGCGGCCCGCAGGGAGTTCCGCAGACAGGAAAGCCAAGCTTCACAGCCGGTGACCCGCTGGTTCCAATCGATGAGAGCGTAGAGCCAAGCTTTGACGACGGCACGAAGGAGAAAACTATTGCAGGTCAGGGGACCTATACCATCGCATCCGACGGCACCGTCACTTTCACGCCAGACAAACAGTTCGTCGGCAGGCCAGATCCAGTGACGGTCAAACGTGTAGATAAAAATGGTACGCCCGTGACGGCGACTTACACACCGACAGTTGAGAAGGTGGCTCCGATAGGTGAAGATGCGGCATCTACCAATATCAAAGGCCTTGCGCAGACGGGCAAACCTATCTTCCAAGCAGGCAATCCGTTGGTGCCAATCGACGAAACAGCCGAGCCGGCCTTCGATGACGGAAGCAAGGAAATAACGATTCCGGGTCAGGGTACTTACACCATCGCAGCCGACGGCACGGTGACCTTCAGGCCAGAAGCTGATTTTATCGGTCAGGGCAGCGGTGTGACCGTTGTCCGCCGTGATCGCAATGGCACACCAGTCACCGCTCGCTATCTGCCGACAGTGGTGGCGCCATCCAGCAGCCAAGACACTTCATCAGTCGGCCGCAAGGGAGAAGTGCAAACCGGCACGCCAATCTTTGAGGGAGCGATTGACCAGACAGTGGCTCCGGCTTTTGACGACGGCAGCACCGAAAAGGTTGTGCCAGGTGAGGGAACTTACAAGTTCGCGATGCTGGGCGCAGTGACCTTCGTGCCGGAAGCCGATTTTGTCGGAACCGCCCGCGGAGTTGTCGTCAAACGGTTGGATATTTATGGCAATGCCGTGACCGCGACCTATACTCCGACTGTTTTAGGAAGTACGGCTACAGAAGATACTGGAAGTACAGGCTTCAGAGGTCAGCCGCAGACTGGAAAACCAATCTTTGAAGGCGACGTGGACCCAATCGTGCCGCCGACATTTGAAGATGGCAGTACAGAAAAAGTCGTACCAGGCGAAGGGACTTATACCATCGCAGCTGACGGCACGGTGACCTTCAGGCCAGAGCCGAACTTTATCGGCCAAGCGACAGGCGTGACAGTCGTTCGCAAAGACCGCAACGGAAATACCATTTCCGCAGCTTACATCCCGACCGTGACAGAGCTTTCTGTACCAGCAGAAGCTCCGGACCGTCCAAGCCAGCCGGCTCAGCCTGCACCACCAGCGCTGAGTAAGAGCGCGGCTCCAAGAGCACTTCCGCAGACCGGTACAGAAGAAACTTCCTACCTAGCTGCAGGCCTGCTTGCAGGAACAGCTGCTTTGGGACTGATTGGGCTGGAGAAGAGAAAGAAAAGGGCAGAAGACTGAAATGCAGCTCCAAAACTTCCTCCAAGCGGATTGTATAACAACAGGAAAATAGGAGAGGATGGCGGTGGACAGAGGAGCTTTTGAGCATAGTCTGATTTCATGCTCTTGGAAGCTCTCTTCAAACTTCGCCTGCTCCTGTCTTGTTTGTTGATACTGTTCATTGAGGAGCAGTATCAAAGAGAAAAGATTCATTGCGAATCTTTTTTTCTTTTTGGGAAAAATGGAGCATTTGTACAATCTGTCTAATTTTTGATAAATTCTCAGTCATTTTGGTCATTTATATAGCTAACTAAAATGAAATAGTGTATAATAAGAATTACTAATAATTTATGGTTTAGGAGATTATTATGGGAAAAGACTTATTTAACCCTCATGTGCGAAAGTTTTCAATTCGCAAGCTCAATGTCGGAGTCTGCTCTGTTTTGCTGTCGACCCTTTTTCTTTTAGGGACAGCAGCTGCTGCCAGTGCAGATGAGATAGCCGCAGCTTCAGCAGATCAGCAAGAGCTGACCAGCAGTCCGGCTGTCCCTGCTGAAACGGCTGCAAGTCCCGCTGCCCAAGCAGAGAGTGGAGATCAGGGCTCTGGTGGTGCAGAAAGCAGCCAGCCGGCGGCTTCAGAATCTCCATCTGCAGCAGCGCAGCTTCAGGAAAATCCGCAGCCTGCAAGTCAGACTGAAGCCGCAGCTCCGTCTGCTGACTCAGTCAGTCAGACCCAAACGCAGGCCCAGCCGGCAGCTGAAAATCAGACAAGTCCAGCAGCGGTTTCAGCTGAACCAGCAGCTTCAGCAGCAGCGGCTCCATCTGCCAGCTCGGAGATAGAAGATGCGACTGCCAGTCCGAAAGCAGCCAAGCCGACTCTGGCTGACTCAGAAAAGAAACGGCCGGAAGATCTGATGAAGCAGATTACTTGGCTGGATTTTGGAGATACCAACGCTCTGACAAACTTGGATGCGGACGGTGCTTTTCAGGTTGGAACAGTCTTCAGCAAGGAGATTTCTCCGGGCTATCAGCTGACCTTAACAGTAACAGCGCTGCGCCCTTTTAATGCCACCGAAATTTATAAGAAACGGGTGGAAGGAAAGGATACTGCCGGAACTTATAAGGCCGATGCGGCTAACAGCTGGCTGACCATCAGCGACCATTACGGAAAAGGAACAAGTCCAAAAATCAAAGGCGAGGCTCAGAATCAGTGGTCTGCTATTAAATCGCAGGGGATTGACACTCAGGGCCGCAAGACCCAGCTCCTGGTGTCTACTGACTCTGCTAACTACGGAGTGGAGTTCAAAGTAGAAGCTGTCTACCGCGGTAAGCCCGTGCAGCCGACCATTGTCATGGCGGACGGCGAGGAGGCTAATCCGGCAGAATTTGCTATTTTTACCACCAACGGATCCGGCTGGGAATATGTAGCTGAATGGAAACGCGGTAATATCACAGATACCTACCAGACAACTGATAAATGGATTACTGGTAACTCTATTTTTAAGGATACAACTGTTGACTGGCTGGCTTTTCTCAGTCCGGATCAAGTCACTGGAGGATTGGGCAGTCAGGTATTTGGCCCGAATGTCTCTAAAGACAGAACAGTGCCTATCGTGATGACCCGCGGTGCTTCTGAAGTTGGTTTCTATGTGGCTTCCTCAGGTCAGCAGGCGGCCATGATGGGGATTATGGTAGTGGACGAAGGCGATGCACCGGAGAGCTACGGCAGGGCCTATCATACCGTCTCCACAAAGGACGCCCTGACCAATGCTTCAATCCAGCAGCCTTACTTGGGAGACCATGAGGCCGATATTGATATTTCCGACGGCAATGACTGGACTTTTGATGACAAGGATGAACTGGCAGACGAAGGGCTGACCCAGCTGCTGACAGACGACCAGATCAGCAAGACCAAGGATCTCTTTGACTTTGCCAAACTCAAGGATGGCAGCTATACCCTCAAGGTCAAGGCTTCGGCCAATGGCAATGAAAAAGCCTATATGAGGGCCTGGATTGACTTTAATAACAACGGGCAGTTTGATGATGGCGAAGCCAGTGCTCTTACCGAGGTCACAACTGCAGGAGACTACACTCTGACCTTTGGACCGACCGCAGTCAGCTATGATAAGACTTTGGATAAACTAGGTGTCCGCCTGCGGATTGCTCTCAATGCAGGTGACATCGAAAAACCAACTGGAACAGCCTTCAGCGGAGAAGTAGAGGATTTGCAGATCTTGCGGCCTCTCCCGCCTCAGGGGGAAAGGAAAGAAACTGTCGGTGGTATAGGGCAGAGACAGGAAACCACCATTTTCTTCACAGCTCAGGGTGCGGACCAGAAAGATTATGATAGAGCCGCTGTTATTGACGAGAGCAGCCAACCGCTGGTTTTGGACGATGCAGGACATTCTCTGCAGAAAGACGCCCAAGGCTGGTATGAACGCTCAGAAGGCCGCTACCAGGTGACGGCAGACGGCGCCAATGTGAAAGTGGTCTTCGAGCCTAAAGCAGACTTCACAGGTCAAGCAGCAGGAATCAGTATCCGCCGCTCTGACTCAAATGGTTTGACCACTGACTGGCAGTCAGCTGACAATGTCAACGATCAGCTGCACAATATGGACGGCCGCTTTGTACCGACTGTTCTGGAAACGTCTCACTACACTTCAAGCGGCATCCAAGGGCTGGAGCAGGTCCAAGAGCTGGTCTTTAATGATGGTTCTGAGAACAATATTCCGACCAATCCTGATGCGGGCAGACCGGCTCAGTTCCTGGATGCTGCGGGCGAGCCGCTTAACTCCAATACAGTTGCTGCTACTTCAAATGGGCAGACTGTCGGAACCTATGAGCTTGATGGGGCCAGCGGACGCGTGACCTTCAAGCCTAATAAGGACTTTGTCGGGCTTGCAGATGCTGTCACTCTGCAGGTGCTGGATACAGGAAACATTCGTCACCGGGCAAGCTATCAGCCGACTGTGACAGCTGTACGTCCTGTCGGAACTGATGCTAAAAGCGAGGGGATTCAGGGGGCGGTTCAGACTGGTCAGTTGGTCTTCACTGAGGGGGATGCCCGCATTCCGATTGATACAGGCAAATTGCCGGCCTTTGACAATGGCAGCCAGACCAAGACGGTGGCTGGTGTCGGGACCTATACTATTGATAATAACAATTTGGTGACCTTCCAGCCAGATCCTAGCTACAGCGGCAAGCCAGCAGCTGAGACCGTCACTCGGGTGGATATCAATGGCACGGCAGCTTCAGCGGCCTATCAGGCTGAGGTCAAGCAGGCCCTCCCTAGCTCTAAAGGAGCTGAGACGCGGGAAGATCAATATGTAGGCAGCAGCGTTGGCAATCTTGAATTTATTCCGGGAGAAGCGACAATTTATGGTCAGACAGAAAGAGTGCCTTTTGTCGGTCAGCTGCAGTTTGTAGTCAATGGGCAGGTGCAGACAGGAAATACCCTGCAGGTTCCCCATTGGCTTCCGGGAAAAATTGCTGGAACCTATACCCTGTATCAAAATGGGGATGTTACATTTGCATGGAATCCTGACTATTACGGTAAGCCGGAACCGGCTGTTGTTCGAGCAGTTGACCAGAACGGCAATGTGACGGAAGCAGTCTATCAGCCAGAGGTTATCTATACTCCTCCAGTTCTGCATGATACTTCCTCTTCCAGTGAGCAGGGATCCGTTCAAAAAGCTCAATTATGGTATGAAGAAAATCCAGCCGTTCCGCTATCCAGTATCAGCTTTGAAGGAGGAGTGACCGAGGTTGTCAGAGAAGGTGTCGGCAAGTTTGAAATAGACAGTCAAGGGAAAATAACCTTTACACCGGTTAAGAGCTATGTCGGGACAGCTGAAATCAAAGTTGTATATAAGCTTGATGTCCTGCATCAAAAAGATCTCATTTCTGATGAGCTGGTAACGACTTATCAAGCAATTGTTAGACCAATCATTCCCACAGGAGACCACAAATCAACTACGGGACTTCAGGGTCAGATGCAAGAAGTTAGCCTTTATTTTAATGGCGGATCCGGTCTGGGAATGGACAGATCAGTCCCACCGGTCTTTGTTGAAAGTAACAGCACCACTCTCACTGTAGAAAATGTCGGTCGGTTCATTACTTTTTCAGATGGGAATGTAAGAATTGACTTCATTCCAGACAAAAGCTTTGTCGGTACGACAGATTTAATCACTGTACGATGGGTCAATATGAATGGGACACCAGCCACAGGGACCTATCAAGCGACAGTGATTGCTGTCACTCCAAGCGCAACAGGTGCTAAAACAGAAGGCCTGCAGGGTCAAGTCCAAACAGGCCAGCTGACTTTCACAGCGGGCGCTTCCTCCATCGGCTTCCCAAGCGGCAGCACACCAATCTTTGACACTGGTACGAATGTCAAAGAAGTGGAAAATGTCGGCAGATTTGAAGTGGATGCCAAAGGCAAGGTCACTTTCACCCCGGCTAAAACTTTCACTGGCCAGACGGCAGAAATCGAAGTCAGCTGGGCGGATGTGAATGGAACAGTGGCGAAGACAACCTACCAAGCGACAGTGACAGCTGTCACTCCAAGTGCAACGGATGCGACATCCACCGGCAAGCAAGGCCAGGTGCAGACTGGTCGGCCAGACTTCACCGCTGGAAATCCAGCCATCCAACTGGACAGCAGTATTCCAGCGACCTTTGAGGACGGCAGCAGCCGCAAGGAAGTGCCGAATATCGGTATCTTTGAGCTGGCAGCAGATGGCACAGTTACTTTCAGGCCAGACAAGCAATTTGTCGGAACGCCGGATCCAGTCACGGTCAGACGTGTGGATCAGAACGGTACGGCAGTGACGGCGACTTACACACCAACAGTTGAGAAGGTGACTCCGATAGGTGAAGATGCGGCATCTACCAATATCAGAGGGCTGGTGCAGACGGGCAAACCGGTCTTTACCGCCGGTGACCCAGCTGTACCGATGGATGAAACAGCAGCCGCAAGCTTTGATGATGGGACAAAGGAGAGAAGGATTGTCGGCGAAGGAACCTATCGTGTCGATGCAGCAGGTCAGGTAACCTTTGCTCCGGAAGCAGACTTTGTCGGTCAGGGCACCGGTGTGACAGTGGTCCGCAGAGATGTAAACGGCACGGCGGCCAGTGCTCACTATCGGCCGACAGTTGTCGAGGCAGCAAGCAGTCAGAATACGGTCTCAATCGGCCGCAAGGGTCAGCCTCAAACAGGCAGCCCAACCTTTGAGGGAGCTATTGATCTGACAGTTGATCCGACCTTTGATGACGGCAGCACCGTAAAAGTCGTTCCGGGTGAAGGGACTTACACTTTTGCGGTTCTGGGGGCTATTACCTTCGTGCCGGAAGCCGACTTTGTCGGGGTGGCCAGCGGCGTGATTGTCAAACGTCTGGATATTTACGGCAATGCAGTGACTGCCAGCTACACACCGACGGTTCTGGGTTCGGCTGTGAGCCAAGACCAAACATCGGTCGGCCGCAAAGGCCAGCCTCAGACTGGCAGACCAGTCTTTGAGGGGGATCTTGATCTGGCTGTGGCGCCGACTTTTGATGACGGCAGCACTCAAAAAACGGTTTCTGGTCAGGGGACTTACAGTCTTGATCCTGACGGCACGGTCACTTTCATTCCGGAAGCAGACTTTGTCGGGGTGGCCAGCGGCGTGACAGTCATCCGCAAGGATCGCAACGGCAATATCCTTTCAGCGGTCTATCGTCCGACGGTTACCGACCAGCCTGAACAGCCGTCAGAAATGCCTGTCAGACCGGCACCGCCGGCTCTGGCGTCAGTATCGCCAGCTGTCGCTGTCAGTCAGCCTCAGCCGCAGGCCCAACAGGCAGCCCTGCCTGAGACGGGCACAAAAGAAAGAGGCCATCTGGCTTCCGGACTGCTGGCAGCGGCAGCAGGCGTGGGCCTGCTGGGATTGGCCAAAAGAAAGAAAAAGTCAGAAGACTAAGATTTTCAAAACTGCTTCCGATAAACCAGCAGAAGTTTATATAGTCATTTAGTTTACGAACTGTCCGAGGGACAGTTTCAGCCTATCGCTTGAAACACAGGGTGGCAGATAAAGCTTCCGCTAGGAAGTGTCAGCTGTACCGGGGTACGGAAAGACGAGCTAACGGCCTAATCAAAGATAAACTAAAGGGCGATAAAAGCAGAAAAAGAGGTGAGAGCACATCGGTTCTCATCTCTTTTTTGATATTTCCGTAGGAATCGCTGGCACCTGCTGGAAAACGACAAGTTTTAGAGAGCGATTTTACATTTTCATCCTCTTAATCTTCTCTTCGTTTGGTGTCACCCGCAGGGTTTTCTGACCAGTGTAGGTCACAAAGCCGGGCTTGCCGCCAGTTGGCTTATTGAGCCGTTTGGTCTCAATCATATCGACTTGGACCAGATTGGACAGGCGCGCCTTAGAGAAGTATGCTGCCAGCTCCGCAGCGTCCGTCTTGACTTCGTCGCTGGGCTGAAGATTGCCTGTGATGACGACATGGCTGCCGGGGATGTCCTTGGCATGAAACCAAAGCTCATCTTTTTTGGCCATTTTAAAGGTCAGCTCCTCATTTTGCAGATTGTTGCGGCCGACCAGAATGATGGTTTTGCCGTCAGAAGCCAGATATTTTTCTGGCTTTTTACGTTTCTGGCTTTTCTCCCGCTGCCTGCGGCGGATAAAGCCGGTCTCGATCAGCTCCTCACGGATTTCAGCGATTTCAGCCAGACTGGCCTGAGCAAGGGCAGTCTCCACACTTTCCAAGTAGAGGATAGTGGCCTTGGTTTCTTCAATCAATCCGGTCAGATGCTTGACGGCTTCTTTGAGCTTCTGGTAGCGTTTGAAGTAGCGCTGAGCATTTTGATTCGGCGTCAGAGCCTTGTCCAGAGCAATGACAATCTTCTCCCCCGTATAGTAATTATCCAGCTCGACCTGCTCTTGGTCATTGGGGACCTGATGGAGAAAGGTCGTCAGCAGTTCGCCCTTTTGGCGGAATGCTTCGGCATTTTCGGTGGCGGCCAGCTCAGCTTCCTGCTTGCCCAGCTTTTTGCGGTTCTTATCCAGCTCATTTTCCACCCGGCGGATCAGCTCGCTGGCCTGCTGACTGACCCGATCACGCTCGGCCTTATCCTGATAGAAAAAGTCCAGCAGCTGGGACAGGCTGGCAAATGCTTCTTTGCTGTCAGAAAAGCGCAGAGCAGAGAACGATTTTTCGGTTAGACTGGGTTGGGTCGGACTGGCAAAGAAAGCCCGGAAGTTTTTCAGCCTGTCAGCAGTCAGACGGCTGCTGAGCTCGGCAGCTGTATCTCGGCCCAGTCCCTGAAAGAGCTGCTGCAGCCGCTTGGCTTCCAAATTCTCGGTCTGCAGGATTTCAAAGAGCTTTTCATCGCTGATTGTAAAAGGATTGCGGCTGTCAGTCTGGGGAGGACTCAGATAGACAGAGCCGGGCAGAATCGTCCGGTAGCTGTTCTGGGAAAAGCCTACATGCTTGATAGCCTCGATAATCTTGCCGCTGGCCTTGTCCAAGAGAATGATATTGCTGTGCTTGCCCATGATTTCGATGACCAGAGTCACGGCCACACTGTCGCCGATTTCATTCTTGTTGGACACGCTGATTTCCAAAATCCGGTCATTGTCCACCTGCTGGATAGCCTCAATCACGGCTCCCTGCAGGTACTTGCGCATGACCATGATAAAGGTAGTGGGAATGGGAGGATTCTCAAAAACGGTCTCGGTCAGCTGCACTCGGCCGAAAACCGAATGGGCCGACAGAAGCAGGCGGTGGTTCTTGCCCCTGCCGCGAATCTGCAGGACCAGCTCCTGCTCAAAGGGTTGGTTGATTTTCTGAATGCGGCCGCAGAGCAGTTTTTCCCTCAGCTCCTCCGCCATATGATGTAAAAAAAATCCGTCAAAAGACATGATTGACTCCTTGAAAGTTGCTACAGATGATTATAACAGAAAATGAGAGAAAAAGGTAGAGGAGCGGGAACAGCTATAGGCCAATTTAATAAGTGAGGCGTTCATAAACTGAATATCCTTGAGCAGAATCTGTACTTGCCTTATCTTAATGCCGAATCTGTCTGCTGCTTTGTCAGGTCTCGTTATTTAGTTTATCTTTTATGACTTTGTTAGCTCGCCTTGCCGTACTTTTGAGTCTTCCTCACGGAAGCTTTATCTGCCGACTCAAAGGCGGTGGGACAGACGCCCATGATGGCTGCGCCCTCACCCACAGAGGGATGTATCTTTTAGAGGATACCGTATAAGAACTAAAAGCAAACTAAAAGACTATATTTATCTTTTCCGTAGAATAGTGTAATGCAGACAGGATTGATTTCTGTTCAAAAGTTTAGCGTGATTTTCTTTCAAAAGCTCTTGACAATCCTGTCAGAAAACCTTAAAATAAAATTAATTAGAAAGTAGCACTTGCTTTGTTTTTAGAGAGCCTGCGGTCGGTGCAAGCAGGCAGGGGGCATTTGTGAAATTGGACTAATGCTATTAAAAGGAATTTGAAACAATAAGAATTCGGTCCGCACACCTTACCGTGCAGCTTGTTTGATGACAAGATAGAGATATGGAAAAAGTGTCTGTTTTTCCATAAATGAGGTGGCACCGCGATTTACGCCCTCACGCAGTTTTTAGCTGTGTGGGGCTTTTTTGTTTTGAGGAGGGATAGGATGTTTCAGCGATGGCGATGCAAAGACATGCAGACAGAAAAATATTATTTCAAAAGGAGTTTCAATAATGAAAAATAAACGGTTAGCAGTAATTCTCGGATTTTTAGCAGTATTGGCAGTGGGGGCTGCGATTTATTCCAGTCTGGGCAGCAAGGGCAGCAGTTCTGACTCGGGCAGCAGCAAGACGGCCAAGGTCGGTGTTCTCCAGTATGTCAGTCATCCCTCGCTGGACTTGATTTACAAGGGGATCCAGGATGGTTTGGCTGCAGAAGGCTACAAGGGCGACCAGCTCAAGATTGATTTTATGAATGCTGAGGGGGATCAGAGCAAGGTTTCTACCATGAGCAAGCAGCTGGTGTCCAATGGCAATGACGTTTTGGTGGGCATTGCCACTCCGTCGGCTCAGGGTCTGGCCGCAGCGACTAAGGACAAGCCCATCGTTATGGGGGCTATCACCGATCCTGTCGGGGCCAATCTGGTCAAAAATCTGGAGCAGCCAGGCGGCAATATCACCGGCGTTTCTGACCATAACCCTGCTCAGCAGCAGCTGGATTTGATTCAAAAGCTGACGCCAAATGTCAAGACCATCGGAGCCCTCTATTCCAGCAGCGAGGACAATTCCAAAACGCAGGTCGAAGAGTTTAAAGCTCTGGCTGAAAAAGCCGGCTACAAAGTTGAGGAATATTCTGTGCCTTCGACCAATGAGATTGCATCAACTATGAATGTCATGACCGGCAAGGTGGATGCCATCTGGATTCCGATTGACAATACCATTGCTTCTGCCTTTGCGACGGTTGTCTCCAGCAATCAGGAAGCCAAAAAGCCCATCTATCCCAGTGCGACAGCTATGGTTGAAGAAGGCGGCCTGGCCTCTGTCGTCGTGGATCAGTATGATCTAGGCGTAGCGACAGGAAAAATGGCAGCCAAGATACTCAAAGGTACCAAACCGGCTGACACACCAGTGGAAATCTTTAATACCGGAAAATCCGTCATCAACAAGAAAAACGCCCAAGTGCTGGGCATCACCATCCCCGAGGATGTCCTGAAAGATGCCGGACAGGTGATTGAATAAAATGAAAAGAAGTCTGACCTTTCGGCAGGCTTCTTTTGATACGCAAAGAAAATCAAAAGTTGACAAGGGATAAAAGTCAGGCCAATGGGCGGTAGCTCTTACACTAAATTTTACTATTGAACATCATCCTTTCAGTAGCAAAACTGTCACAGACCGCTGCAGCTTCAGCGGTTCGGGGGCGTCTGTCCCAGAATCGCCCCCCCTGCCTTGGATTCTTGGCTATAGCTTTGTCTTCTTCCTGCCCTCTGTCTGGTTTTTCAAAAAGGGGATGAAAGGCTAGTCCTAAAACTGTTTTAAAGTTTTCTTTGATTGCTTCCTGCCTGCTGTTTGGTCTTTCTTCCAATCTTTCCTCAGCCGTCGGATGACCATCAGGAGGACCAGGCCTCCGTACAGGACTGAAGCCTGCCAGCTCCCATCAATCCGGCAGATAGAGCTGGGCTTGGGCTGTCAAAGACAAAGAGACCAAAGGTCTGGGCAGCAGGATTTGCCGTGTCGAGAACCAAGACACCGGTCAGGAGGAAATTGTTCATGCCGTGGATACCGATAGCGCCCCAGATCCTGCCTTTTTCCCAGACATAGAGACAAAGAAAGGCGCCAAATAGGACGATGTTGAGGACCAACCCGGCATCTTGATAGCCGGATAGGATATGCAGGAGACCAAAAAGACAGGCGGAAGCTACCAGGCCGAACCACTTGCCATAGTGCCGGCTGAGGGCAGGGAAAAACCAGCCTCTAAAAATGATTTCCTCGTTTGCGCCTTGCAGCAAGGTAGCGGCAAAAAGCAGGAGCAAGTTTCTGAGCTGAACCGATGCCGGGCCGATTCCTTGAAATCTGACAAGGCCCAGTGCCATCAGAATTGCAACTAGGGCGCTGTTCATCAGAAGTGCAATTAGGCAGCCTTGCAGCAGGTCTTTCTAGGCTCCTGTTTTGGGCAGGCCCAGTGCTTGCAGCGGTCGTTTTTCGGCCAATCTGACCCAGGCAAAGAGCAGCAGAAGATTGGTCAGGAAACCGGGCACCAATACCAGCATTGCCATCGGAAGCTGGGTCAGCTCCTGCTGGGAAAGATCGAGGAGGGAAATGATGGAAGCTGTCATCCAGCTGCTGATGAGCAGGCTCAAGATGTAAATCCCGATGAGAGTGAGGATGACACCAGCGGTCTGGGCCAGTGCGTTAATCTGTTTCGGAATAAAAATTCTTCTCCTTGTTTCTTGCAGTATGCTTTCTATTGTAGCAATCTCCTGACTTAGGAACAATCGATGAATCTTACATTTTGCCCCCGCCATCTTACATTTTTGTAAGATTTGGCCGAAAGTTTAAATCAAGGCTCGCAGAAATTGCAAAAACCGTGCGAAACCGTCTGCCAAAATCCATCGAAGTGGCTTGCCAAAGTCTGTAAAATCTGGTAGAATGGATGAGAATTGAATAGAAGTCCGCAAGACTAGTAACTCAAGGGAAGTTTAACAGGGAGAAAGGTTATGACTGAGAGCCTTTCAGATGGAAATTGAGCGAATTCACTTGCACAGGGACTGACCAATTAAGATTCGGGCAACCGGATAAAAAACGGATGGTACCGCGTGTCAACGCTCCGCTTGTGGGTGTTGGCGCGCTTTTTATTTTGGAGGAAAGATGACAAAAACGATTGAAGAACAACTGAAAAGCCTGCGTGAAGAGACCCTGGCTGCTCTCAAGGAGCTCAAGGCTGAAAACCAAAAGGAACTGCAGGACTTGCGTGTGGCGGTCTTGGGGAAAAAAGGCTCTCTGACGGAAGTGCTGAAAGGCATGAAGGACATCTCAGCAGAGATGCGGCCCATAATCGGCAAGCATGTCAATGAAGCCCGGGATATTCTAACAGCAGCTTTTGAAAAGACGGCCCAGGAAATGGAAGAGGAGCTGGTCGCTTTGAAACTGGCTGAAGAGTCGCTGGATGTGACCCTGCCCGGCCGTCAGATTCCGGCCGGTAACCGTCACATTCTCAGTCAGACCAGCGAGGAGATTGAGGATATTTTCATCGGTATGGGCTATCAGGTCGTGGACGGCTTTGAGGTTGAGTCAGACTACTACAACTTTGAGCGCATGAACCTGCCCAAGGACCACCCTGCCCGCGATATGCAGGATACTTTCTACATTACAGAGGAGATTCTGCTGCGGACCCATACCAGCCCAGTGCAGGCGCGGGCCATGGATGCCCATGATTTCTCTAAGGGACCGCTGAAAATGATTTCTCCGGGGCGGGTTTTCCGCCGGGATACGGACGATGCGACCCATTCCCACCAGTTCCATCAGATTGAAGGGCTGGTTGTCGGTCAAGGGATTTCCATGGCTGATTTAAAGGGGACCTTGGAGCTGATTGTTCAGAAGATGTTCGGTGCAGACCGCAGTATTCGTCTGCGCCCCTCCTATTTCCCCTTTACAGAGCCGTCAGTGGAAGTGGATGTTTCCTGCTTTAAGTGCGGTGGGGCGGGCTGCAATGTTTGCAAGCATACCGGCTGGATTGAAATCCTTGGTGCCGGCATGGTTCACCCAAGCGTTCTGGAAATGAGCGGCATTGATGCCAATCGCTACTCTGGCTTTGCCTTTGGTCTCGGCCAGGAGCGGGTGGCTATGCTGCGCTATGGTATCAATGACATTCGCGGTTTTTATCAGGGAGACGTTCGTTTTTCTCAGCAGTTTAAGTAAGGAAGTGTAAGCCCATGCTAGTTCGAGTAAGCAGAGAGGAAGCTCCTATTTTGCGGGAGCTGGAAGTTGCGACCTATCAGGAGACCTTCGGACCCTTCATCAAGGAAGCGGATATGGCCCATTATTTTGCCCATGAGCTGTCGCTGGCGACCATCGAAACGGAACTGGCCGACCCTGAGTCGGAGCATTATTTCGTGCTGGATGCGGACCAGAAAATCGCTGGCTTCCTTAAGTTCAACTGGGGACAGGCCCAGACTGAGCATGAGTTGGATCATGCCTTTGAAATCCAGCGCATCTATGTCCTGGCCTCTCATCAGGGGCAGGGGCTGGGCAAGGAACTGTTTGACTTTGCCCTGGAAGAAGCCCGAAAGCGCGGCTTTGACTGGGCCTGGCTGGGCGTTTGGGAAAAGAACTTTAGAGCTCAGGACTTTTACTTTCAGTATGGTTTTGAAAAATTCAGCCAGCACGACTATATCACTGGCGAGACAGTGGATACAGACTGGCTGCTGCGCAAGAAATTGAACTAAAAGAGAAATTACAGAGAGGAATGGAATACGACCTAAAAGCTCGAAATTTAGATGATTTGTTTCTGAAATCAGGATTTCAGACAAATCCCTAAAATTTGGTCGTTCAAGTTCTTCGGTGATAGAATAGAGAAAGGAATGGAACCCGGGCTAAAAACTCGGAAAAAAGATAGATTTCCTAGCATTCATCGAATGCTTCGTCAATCTCCTATTTTTCAGTCGTTTTAAACGCCCTTGGTATCCTTTGTAGTCTTGGCACAGTATAAGTTCAGAAAATTTAAAGAGAGGAATGGAATACGACCTAAAAGCTTGAAATTTAGATGATTTGTTTCTGAAATCAGGATTTCAGACAAATCCCTAAAATTTGGTCGTTCAAGTTCTTCGGTGA